>JAQCIK010000042.1:0-10607 GCA_027592035.1 Actinomycetota bacterium
CCCCTGCCAGGGTCACAACGGGGTCACAAACCATAAAGAATCCAGTGACCTGGCGATGTGCGCAGCTCGCTGTCTCTGTTAGTTGCGGGTCAGTACCGGAGTCAGTGAACTGCCTGGTCCTGCCAGACCCTCATGCGACCTCTGATAGCGCAAAATTTCAACAAGGACAGACTCCCTGCGGCTCGGCGCTACCCACAGAATCTCTCCGCGGACTTCTACGGATCAAAAGGTTAGGGGTTCGAGTCCCTTCGAGCGCGCGAGAGTCAGGGACGTGAGCGGGAGCGTTCCCAGATCAACTCACTCCACGTTCCGTCTTCCTTCGCCAATCCTTCGACGCTCATCGTCTGGATCATGAGGTCGTCCTCGACATGTCGACGATGTGTCTCAGTGGGCAACGCGACCGATCCGCCACTGTGCACGAGATCGTTTCCGTCGACACGCGCCGTGAACGACACCGGGCCAGCCGAGCCGTCGAGGATCGTCTCGCTCCTGATTCCTGATCTGGCGCCTGAGAACACCCTCCGTG
The DNA here is from genome assembly GCA_027592035.1 of Actinomycetota bacterium. Taxonomy (GTDB): domain Bacteria; phylum Actinomycetota; class Acidimicrobiia; order Acidimicrobiales; family Ilumatobacteraceae; genus Casp-actino8. The sequence continues at coordinate 527 of JAQCIK010000042.1, forward strand.
AGGACGAGTTGCCCTCATTGCAGTTGGTCGATCCCCGAGGAGAACTTCTCGAACTGTTTCCTGATCGACGTGTCGAATTCGCCGAACCGTTCTCGGGAACCAACTACATCGAACTTCTCGATGTCGTCGACGTCGCCCGCCAAGGTGTCTACACCGTCACGGTGGTGGGCAGCGGCCCCGCTCGTTTCACGGTTTCGATCGGGGATCTCGAGACCTTCGGAACTCCGGTCGAAGGCGTTACCGATCGTTCACTCGGAATCACAGGGGTGATGGATTGGTATGCGAGTAGCCCCAGCACGCCACTGTCGACTTCGTCGACTACCACCACAACTTCTACGCCTACTTCTACGGCACCCAGCACGACTGCTTCGTCTTCACCTTCGTCAACTGAGCCCATGACAACCAACAGCGTCGACGACCCGGACCCGAGCCGGCGCACATCCAGTCGACTCGTCCTCGGAATCGTGGCTGCAGTGACGATCGTCGGGCTCGCTCTCGTCGGACGACGTCGAGGTCGGTCTCGGCCTCGCTAGCCTGCCCCGTGCGGCGTCCGTAGCTCAATGGATAGAGCATCTGACTTCGGATCAGACGGTTGGGGGTTCGAGTCCCTCCGGGCGCGCCACTTTCTTCGAACGCCTCAGCTCTTGGCGAGCGACTCGTCGAGTGCTCTGATCGCCTCGGTCGGCTTCGCCGCATTGAGGCCGTCGGCGCCCAAAGCGAGCAGCTCGGCGTACAGCTCGTAGCTCTCGCCGCCGTTCGGCCACACCCAGGTGACGAGTCCGGCCGCTTTCGCGGCCTCGACGTAGGCCGGGGTGAACACCTCGATGCCTTCGTACACGGGCGGCACCTGCATGATGCGTGCCCACTCCGGTGGCACCACACCACCGAGAGCGAACGCCGTCGACATGTCGAGACCCGGCGTCATCGCCACTGTCGGTGCGATGTCGTGGAAGTACTCGACCACCGTGTCGTCGAACGAGGTCACGATCGAACGATCGAGCGCGTCGTACTCGGTGAGAAGGCGCGCCAGTTCGTCCGCAGCTGCGAAGGCTTCCGGAGCCCGTCGCTTGATCTCGATGTTGAGGATCCAGCCGGGGAACGTCTGCAGAACCTCTTCGAAGGTCGCGATGGCGAAGTCATCGGCGGTGAAACCTTCGGGTGCCGCTGTGTCACCTGTGCGAACACCACGCCACACGTAAGCGTCGTCGGGCTGGTCGGCACAGGTGCACGTGTCGGTGAAGAAGTAGGCATTGTCGAGAGCGCGGACGTCATCGAAGGTCGCTTCGTGAACGACGAGATCGGCGTTCGCTGTGCGACCGGTGTCGTCGTCGTGATGCACGACCAACACGCCATCCGCGGTGAGCCGCACGTCGAGGTCGAGCGCATCGACACCGGCGATGGCGGCACTGATGAACCCGAACATCGAACTGTGCGGGCTCTCCTCTTCACCACTGGCGTGAGCGAGAACGATCGGACGACCGAGAGCGAGTAGATCGTCCACGGTCGACACAACCGGATCGGGGATCAGGTCACGAGCCGAGACGGGTTCGGGAGCAAGAGTCGTGGTCGACTCGACCGTGGCGGAGACCGCATCGGTGGTCGTGACTTCCGCCGTGGCCGACGTGGAGTCGGAGGATTCGGTCGTACCGCCACACGCCGCGATCGATACAAGTCCGAAGACCAACCAAAGATTCGTAGCCCTCACGTTGACGATACTAATGAGCGCCGACCGCTCACGAACGCCGCCGTGTACAACAGGAGTGCGACGATCAACAGATTGCGATAACCGAGAACCAGTGCGGTGTACTCAAGGACGCCACCCACCATGGCGCCGATGAGATTGGCCGCGAAACCGGTCATCGAATCACCGGCGTCTCGGAATCGCTGCGAGAAGATCACATTGGCGATGAAGATCGGAGCGAAGGCGATCGCGCAGGCCGCGATCAGACGTGGCCAGAAACCCAAAGGCAAAAGGGCGTTCTGCGGAATGAGCCATCCGACGGCGATCGACACGGCCAACAAGCCGTACATCAGGTCGAGACGTTTCACCCGAACGCGTTTCGACACAACGACCGCCAGCAACACCGACGCGATGACACCCGAGAAGACGAGCGCGTTCACGAACCAGGTGGTGCCGAACAACAAGGCGAACTGCACGATGTTCTTCGTCTCGAGGAGCATGAACGCCACTCCCATGAAGAACAAATCGGCGTAGCTCCGCATCGCACCCATCGGTCCGCCCACCAGACGTACCAACACGACTGACGCGACCAGGATCAAACCGAGTGCGACCAGATAGAAGGTCGGGATCGACGGAGTCTTCAGATACGGGAACGGGCGATTGTCGGACACCGGTTCGGGAACATCGGCTCCGGCGACCCACCGCTCGCTCGACGGGCAGTCGACGGACTCGGTGCGCACACCCACCGACAGAACGGCCAGCGCCGTGCCATCGAGTTTGGTGATACACGGTTCGTGACCGAAGGCGTCGGTGAGTGTCTGGGCGTAACGATCGACCAGCCATGTCTCGCGGTACAAGTTGTACATGGCGAAGACCCCGTCATCGGTGAGGTGGTCACGGTAGGCCTCGGCGGCCTCGACGGTGAACAGATAACTCTCGAGGCGGATCGACGATGCACCTTGCACCAACGTCAAGGAGTCGGGCAGCGCAAGCACGATCTGGTCCCACGTCTTGCTCGCTCGTTCGAGATACGCACGACCATCATCGACATGTGTATCCACGCGCGGATCACCGTACGGATCGTTGGGGTGATACTTCTTGGCCAGATCGAGAAGTCGATGATCGATCTCCACCGCATCGACGTGCTTCGCGCCATTGGCCAGCGCCACAGCGACGTCGTTTCCGCTCCCCGAACCGATCACGAGAAGATCGTCGATCGGGTCATCGGAAGCACGATGTTCGTACAGGGTCTGGTACACCGGCCAGTCCCGGTCGGATGTCTGGAACCAGTGCGGAACTCCGTTCACGAGAACACCAGCGCCCTCGTCACCCAGCAGATAATTGGCCTTGTAGTACGGAGTCCAGAGGACGTTTTCCTCGCGGGATTCGACTCCCCACGTCGCGAGCAGGATCAGCACCGGGATCACGAGCAGCACGCCGTCGAAGAACTGCCGCGGCCACAAGGTCCAGACGAACACTGCCGTCGAGATGACTCCCCACACGATCGGAGGCGCGCCGACGAACGACAAAAGGGCGAATCCGACGATGCCGATGAGGGAGCCGATGAGATCGAACTGGTAGGCCTCGAGGTTCCTCAATTGGCGGAACGTGTGGGCGATTCCGTTGCCGATACAAGCGAGCACGAAAGCAACGGCCAAGAAGACCGCCGGTAGTGCGAGTTCGCGAGGTGGACCTGACGGCTTGAGCTCGGCCCCGAAAAAGATCAGATCTCCACCGGTCGACTCCACGGTGACCGGCACGTTGTGCACGAACAGCACGAGAACAGCCAGAGCAAGAGGGGCGAACCGATAGATCTGAACATCGGTGCGCTTGGCGAGAAGAAAGCCGAGCCCGATACCCAGAAAGCTCCCGAGCAGGACGATGTTGGAGAAATAGGCCAGGTACAGGACGTTGCCGCCCAACCATCGGATGAGGGCCAGCTCGACGAAGAGCATCAAGAAGCACAGAACGACCAGTCGGATGCGAAGAAGGCGGGCGTTGCTGTCCACGGTGTCGCCAACTTAGTGGGCTGCCTCGGGGCGCCGATGGATCAGGCGTCGTCGACCCGGCCGGCCACTCGGCGACCGTCGACCCACACGTTGGTGATGTCGTTCGAGCCGGCGACACGCACGATTTTCTCGAACAACCGCTTTTCCGTATCGACCTCGTCCCATCGACGAAGAGCCGAACCCGGAGTCTCGACATCCACGGAAAATGCGTCGAACTTTCGACCGACTTCGAACGAGCCCACGGGAATGCCGAGCAGTTCGGCCCCGCCAGCAGTGGCCACGTGGAATGCGGTCACCGTGTCGATGCGCGACTCGGCCACACCCCGGTCGCTACTCGATCGACCCGGGTCGACCCCGTCCTCCAACATCCGCGACACAGTGACGGCGTGAGAACACTGGGGCAACAGCCCGACCGTCGGTCCACCGGCCACGTCGGAACCGAGGCCGACTCGCAGACCCCGGTCGAGCGCGCGCCGCAACGGAAAGACCGCGTTGGCGAAATACGAATTCGACAAGGGGCAGTGGGCGACGCCCGCCTGTCGTGCACGAACTCGATCCATGTCGCCATCGGTCAGATGATCGGCATGGGCCAGAACCGTCGACTCCCGCAAGAGTCCGAACCCATCGAGCACTTCCGAATCAGTGTGTCCGAAACGCTCGATCACGTAGCCGTGTGCCCAGTCCGACTCCGAGCAATGCGTCTGCACGATCTGACCGGTGCTCGCCGCCAGTTCACCGAGGCCACGCAGCAGATCATCGGTGCACGCCGGAACGAACCGTGGCGTCACGATCGGTCGAACCCGAGACGGGCCACCTCCGGCTTCGAGCACGTCGTCGATCGAACGCGCCGAGGCGTCGACACCTTCCGATACGGATGCGTCCCGATACCAGTCCGGAGTTCCCTCGGGATGATCCATCGCCACTCGACCGACGAAGGCACGTTGCCCGGCTTCACCGCACACCTCGGCCAGGCGCCGTGTCGCTCCCTCATGGATGCTGGAGAAGTACACCGCGGTGGTGGTGCCGTGAGCGAGCAGACTCGGCACCATGTGTCGCCACACACGATCGGCGAACACCTCATCGGCGTAACGGGCTTCGAGCGGGAACGTGTAGGCGAACAACCATTCCTCGAGCGGAAGATCGAGTCCGGTACCGAGTTGCGGCCACTGGGGCGCGTGAATGTGAGTGTCGATGAGTCCCGGCAACAACCGCTCCGACGGGCGAAGTCGCTTCACTCGCGTCGCCGAACGCAACAACTCTTGGCCTCGAGCATCGGCAACGGGAACGACGTCGGAGATCACACCCGAGGCATCAACACCGATCGCCACGTCGATGAGAACGTCGAGCCGGTCGGAACGAGGTGCGTGATACGCCGTTCCGACCACGACGAGATCGACCTCCGTTCCCATGCGACGAGCGTACTCAGCAGGTGCTTTCGCAACCGTTTCGCGACAGATGACTCAATTCCGACTCTCGACCCCCGAGCGCTTCTAACGTCGTGTCATGTTCGCTCTCACCCGTGACGAAGTCGTCTCCTGGCTCGGTGACATCGCCGTTCCGGCACTCCGGATCCTGGTCGTCGTGATCCTGGCCGAGGTGGCCGTTCTCGTTCTGAGGCGCACCACTCGGGCCGCTTTCCAGAAACTGATCGAACGCGGCGACTCGCCACTGATCGGATCGCGACAAGTTCTCGAGAAACTGGGGTTGTCCGAAGCCGGCGAACCTCCTCGCGAACTCACCACCAATCGCAATCACAAACGAGTCGACGCCCTCTCCGACATCACGAACAACTTGATCAAGGTCGTGATCTGGTTGGTGGCGATCTTCATGATCCTCGGCACCCTCGGAATCAACCTCGGACCACTCGTCGCCGGTGCTGGAATCGCCGGTATCGCACTCGGCTTCGGAGCCCAGAGCATCGTCAAGGACTTCCTCAGTGGCATCCTCATGCTGGTCGAGGATCAGTTCGGAGTGGGTGACGTCATCGACGTCGGTGAAGCTTCGGGCGTCGTCGAATCCCTCTCGCTTCGCACGACTCGTCTTCGGTCGGTCGATGGAACCGTCTGGCACGTTCCGAACGGCGAGATTCGACGGGTGGGCAACATGAGCCAGGGTTGGTCTCGCTCGGTGATCGACGTCGGTATCGGCTACGGCTCCGATGTCGACACCGCTCTGTCGATCCTGAATCGTGTGGCGAACCAGATGTCGGCCGACGAGCCGTGGGGAACGAAATTTCTCGAGCAGCCCGAAATTCTCGGTGTGCAGGATCTCGGAGATTCCGCGGTCGTTCTCCGAATGTGGGTGGTCACCGAGCCAGCTGCCCAATGGGAAGTGTCACGAGAGCTTCGTCGTCGTATCAAGTATGCGTTCGACGAGGCGGGTATCGAAATCCCGTTCCCTCAAGTCACCACGCATCTTCGAACCGAATCGTGATCGACGTCATCCGATCGATGCGGAGCTCGCTCTTAGTCTGAACGAGTGATCGAATCCTCGACATTTCCGGTCGAAGTCTCGTCACTCACCAAGTACTACGGCCAACACCGGGGCGTCGAGGACGTCACGTTTCACGTCTCACCCGGCGAGGTATTGGGTTGTCTCGGTCCGAACGGTTCCGGCAAGACGACCGTCCTTCGGGTGGTCATGGGTCTCATTCGTCCCACGAGCGGTGACGTGAGGATCGAGGGGCGTTCCATCTCCGTCGATCCACGGACGTGGCGTTCCCACATCGGCTATCTGCCGGGGGAACTCGAGATCTACGAGAACATGACCGTCGAGTCGTTCCTCACCTTCGTCGCCCGACTAAGAAACCGTGACTGTTCGCAGGAGATCCGACGCCTTGCCCGCCGTTTCGAACTCGACACATCGGCACGAATTTCCGGTCTGTCGAAAGGCAACAAACAGAAGGTCGGCGTGGTGCAGGCCCTCATGCATCGGCCTTCGATCCTGGTTCTCGACGAGCCGACGTCAGGGCTCGACCCGATCGCCCAGAGCAACTTCGCCGAAATCGTTCGTGATCGTCGCGACGACGGCGCATCGATCATTCTGTCGTCACACGTTCTCCAAGAAGTCGAAGACGTCGCCGATCGAATCGTGATTCTCGATCACGGACGAGTGTTGACCGTCGACACGATCGACAATCTGCGGGCGCACATCGACACCGAGATCCGGATGACCTTCGATCACCTCGTCGACATCGAGCCGTATCGTCGCTGCGCCGGAGTTCGAGAGGTCTTCGCCACCGGACACGACGTGGTCGTCCGCGCCGTGCCCCCACATCTCGAGGTTCTGCGTCGGGCCGTCCACGACGGAGTCGCGAAAGTCGTCTCGCATGAGGCCAATCTCACCGATGTTTTCATCGCGCTGACGAGGTCGAATCATGATTCTTGATGCGTTGATCATCAAGGCACTTCGCGATCGATGGCGAAGCCTCGTCGCATGGCAGACCGGGTTGGTCGCACTCGTCACCATTCAGATGTCGGTGTACCCGACGGTTCGAGACACCTCATCCGACTGGGAAGGCGCGGTGGAGTCGTTTCCCGAGGCTTTCCGAGAGATTCTGCGTCTCGAGGACTACACCTCACCGGCTGGTTATCTCTCCACGGAGCTCCTGTCGTTCGTCATGCCGTTCATCTTCATGACTCTCGGAGCGAGCTGGGGTGCCAGAGTCACCTCGGAGGACGAGGAGAGGGGCACCGCCGACATCGTGTTCTCGCTTCCCATCACTCGCCGGGGCTTCCTCGTCAGCCGCTGGCTCACGGGCATGATCGTCCTGACTCTCACCGCCGTCCTGTTCGCGATCTCTCTCTGGATCGGAGGCGAACTTCTCGACATGGACATCGGTGTCGCGCACTTCGCCAACGCCTCGCTGATGCTCTTCCTCACCGGATCCGTCAGCTTCGCGGCTGCCGCAACCGTCGGTACGTCGACCGGTCGGCGAGGTGTCGGCCTGGGTGCGACCATGGTCTTTTTGATCGCTGCGTTCGTGTTCTATTCCCTCGCGCCCCTGGTCGGCTTCTTCGAGGCGATCAACCCGTACAACCCCTTGCAGTGGATGCTCGGTGCGCGGCCCCTCACCTCCGGAGTCTCGATCGGCTACGTTGTTCTGCTGTTTGCGCTGACCACCATGGGTCTGGTCGTCAGCGACGCCGTCTTTCGACGGCGAGACATCCGGGTGTGACCGACCTCGGACGGATATCGTTCCGCCATGCCTGAAGCGCCTCGCAGCTGGACCTTCTTGAGCAATCATGCCCATGTCCTGGTGTGTCTGGCCGCCGATCCCGACTCGCGTCTTCGAGACATCGCCGCCGAGGTCGGGATCACCGAGCGTCGGGTCAACGGAATCCTCGCCGACCTCGAAGGGGCCGGGATCGTGACCGTGTTCAAGTCGGGCCGCCGCAACTCTTACAAGATCGATCGCCGGGCGCGTCTGCGCCATCCACTCGAGTCTCACAAAACGGTTGGTGACCTGCTGAAGGGTGTTCTCTGACACATGACGTCATGTCTCATCAGTCATCATTACTAGAAGTTGATTTCCTGTATTAGAGGACGCTAGTTTCACCCGGTGCCTCTTTCGGAACTGGTCGTCGACAACCTCACTTCTCCTGCCGTCCTGGCCTTCGTCCTCGGTGTTCTGGCCGTCGCGATACGCGGTGATCTCCGCCTCCCCGATCAGGTGTCGTCTCTCATCTCCGTGTACCTGCTCTTGGCGATCGGCATCAAAGGGGGCACGCGACTTCGCGAGGCGGACGTCGCCGACATCTGGGGCCCAGTTCTGGCCACCCTGGCTCTCGGTGTGATCACACCGATCGTTGCGTTCGTCACCGCTCGTTGGTTCGGACGACTCAACACCACCAACGCGGCATCCCTTGCTGCTCACTACGGATCGGTGTCGGCCGTGACCTTCACGGCAGCCGAGGCATTCAACAAGAACTCGGGAATTCTCGAGGAGGGATTCCTGCCCGCTCTCGTCGCCATTCTCGAGATTCCCGGAATCGTCGTCGCTCTGGTCATTGCCAGTCGCCACCTGGGTTCGACTGTCAAGACAGCACTTCACGAAGTGTTGACCGGCAAGAGCATTCTGCTTCTCGGTGGCGGACTTCTGATCGGTGGAGTCGGATCTCGCGAGGCGGTCACGGCCATCGAACCGTTCTTCATCACCTTGTTTCCAGGGTTCCTCTGCCTCTTTCTTCTCGATCTCGGAACTCTCGCTGGTCAGCGATTCACCTACGTCCGACGAGCCGGCATTCGTCTGGTCGCCCTCGCCGTGGCTCTGCCAATTCTCTTCGGAGTACTCGGCACTTTCGTCGGAACCATCGCTGGTCTTTCCGCTGGTGGCGCGGCCGTGCTGGCGATCATGGCGGCGAGTGCGAGCTACATCGCGGCTCCGGCGGCCGTACGAGTCGCACTTCCGGAAGCCGATCTCGGTGTGAGTCTCGGTGCAGCGATCGGCGTCACCTTTCCTTTCAATCTCGTGATCGGAATCCCTGTGTTCAGCGAATTGGCACAACGCATCGCCTGAGATCCGTTGATCGTCCCGAGTCGCGCTCATCCAGCGAGCTGACGAGAGGACGAGAGGACGAGAAAATATGCGTATGCGTACACGTACACACGAGAAGAAAACGAAGAAGACGACGTCCGCGCCATCCATGCACTGGATCGACGTGATCGAATATCTCGACGATCGCCCACGTCGAGTCGAAGCACTCCCCCATCTCCGCGTCGGTATCACCGTCGTCGAACCCGGACCGAGTCTCGATGCATTGTGGGAGAAGAGAAGGACCAAGAGACCCGGGCAATGGGGGCCGCTCCGTTACGACTTGATGCACGAGTCGTCTTTCGACACGCGTCCATCCGCCGAGACGGAGAAGAAGGCGATGATCGAACGCCTGTCTCGACTCGGACACGCGGTCAACGGCGTCTCGACCGAGTACCGCACCTATGTGATCGAACTCGATGATTCGGACAAGCCCGGTCACGCCGGCTGGCTGTACGTGGGTCAGACGTCGAAGCCGATCGCCGAACGTATCGACGAACACCGCACCGGGGCGCGTTTCCGAAGTAGCTCCAAGGTGCGCAAGCACTTCCGGAGTGCACGCCTCGATCTCGCCGACCCACAGGCGTTCTTCCTGCAAGAGGATGCTTTGATGGCCGAAGCCCGCCTCCGGATCCGGCTCGAGCAACAGGGCTACCTGGTCGATGGCGGCCAGGAGCGATACGAAGAAGCCCTGAAGGAGAGCTGACCCCAGGGAACGAAAGCCCTGTTCAGGGGCCGAATCCCATAATTCGTTTGCGGACGGTCCATCGGCGTGGTTTCCTTCGGGATCGTTATGTCCATCTCCGTACGCTCCTTCGACTCGATCACCGGCTCGGCCGGCGCGTCGTCGCGTCTCGG
>JAQCIK010000043.1:0-10600 GCA_027592035.1 Actinomycetota bacterium
AAGGTGGTGACGTGTCTCGTCTCGAAGTCGCGGTCGATCTCGCGTTCGACACCATGGCCGTCGCCACGTCTGCGTACATGATCGGACTCGGTGAGCGAATGATCGACATCGCCGCCGACTACGCCCGTCAGCGCGAACAGTTCGGCAAGCCGATCGGATCGTTCCAGGCCGTCAAGCACCTCATGTCGGATGCATTGCTGAAGGTCGAGTTCGCCAAGGCGCCCACGTATCGCGCCGCGTGGAGCTTGGCCAACGGTGAGCCGACCGCGTCGCGCGACGTGAGCATGGCCAAGGCGCTCGCCAGCGAAGCGGCGTATCGCGCGAGTCGCAGTTCGATGCAGACCCACGGTGGTATCGGCTACACCTGGGAAGCCGATCTGCAGCTCTTCATGAAGAAGGCCTGGGCGCTGTCACGCGCCTACGGTGACGCTTCATGGCATCGCCGTCGAGTCTCGGCGGCGGTTCTCGCATCGTGAACGGCTCGGGTCGTCCGTCGACGACGACCATCGCACTCGTCGGTGTGGGTGCCGGCGTGCTGTCGGGACTCTTCGGAGTCGGTGGCGGCATCCTCGTCGTACCGGCCCTCGTGATGATCCTCGGTCTCGATCAACGGCTGGCCAGCGGAACGTCACTCGGTGCGGTGTTCCCGATCTCGGTGGCCAGCCTCGCGACCTACTGGAGTCAGGACAACGTCGACTGGGTGATGGCCATGTGGCTCTCGATCGGCGCGGTGGGCGGTGCGATCTACGGAACCAAGTTGATCCATCGGCTCCCCCGTCGATTCATCGGCTACTTGTTCACCGTCATGTTGTTGATCACGGCCGTTCGGCTCTACGTACCCACGAACGCCGATGGGCGCGGAGTGATCGAAGTGGGTGGTGCGATCGCTCTCGTGATCATCGGGTTCCTGACCGGCGTGCTCGCCGGACTGCTCGGGATCGGCGGCGGTGTGATCATGGTGCCGATCATGATCGTGCTGTTCAGCGAGATCCCGGTGATCGCGAAGGGCACGTCGGCCGCCGTCATCATCCCGACGGCGATCATCGGAACGTGGCGCAACCGCAAGGCCAAGAACATCGACACCAAAGTGGCGGTGATCGTCGGACTCGCCGGGATCCCGACGGCGATCGTGGGCGGCATCGTCGCCGACGTGATGAACGAGGATCTGTCGAACGCTCTGTTCGCCACGCTCGTGCTGCTGGTGGCCGCGAAGATGTTCCGCGACCTGCGCCGCGACACGCCGACCTGAATCAGGACAAGCAGGAACGTGCGAACACGACGGCCTGTTCGACCACGTCCTGAGGCACGACTCGTCCAGGAGGCGAAACGACTCGGGTGCGTGGATTCACCCGAAAACTTCCGTGACGGCTCTTGACCAAGACCTCACCGTCGAGGAGAAGTACCAGTTCGAAGGCGATCTGTCCGTGACAGTCGATGATCGACGACTTCGAGAGATACTCGTCAAGATTCATGTACTGGTATCGCACGTAGGTTGCAGTGCATCTCCGCCTCCTCGGATGCCGTCGACGGCACGAAGCGCCGAGCATCCAGGGACGGGGGAAGGTCCCCTAGGGCGCCGGCTCGCACATAAGCACAAAGGGCCTCGTGGGCCACATCGTCTGCCAAATCACCCAACCACACTCTGCCTCGCTCGTGCGTGCGAAGAACGACGACGTTCGATCGACTGCAGGCATCGAGACACTTCACTCGGTGCAGACTCCCTCCCGCCTCAGCCGCTGCCTCTTGCAGTTCGAGTTCCTGCCTCCGATGATCGAAGTCCGGATGTTTTCTGTCCGTGCCGCAACAACAGTCACGACACAAAAGCACGGACAAGCGGATCGATCTCCTGGGCCAATGGTCACGAGTCAAGGCTGTTCCTCGGCATCTTCCCCGAAGGTCAACGAGACGACTTCGCCACTGGCCGTCCCGCAGGCCATTCGAAGTGACGTCGGCGACCACGTCATCGTGCTCAAACTGCGGTGAGTCTGATGGCTGAGAAGCATCGAACGTCCCGACTTCACGGGGTGCCACAGACACACCGAGCCGTCGGTGGCGGCCGATCCAAGAATCGAATGGTCCATCGGCGAGTACTCGAGTCCGACGATTCGTCCAGAGTGACCCACCATGCCGATCGGCTTACTTCCCTTGGGACCCTTGCCCGAGAAATCCCACTCGGAGATCTCGTTCATCGCGGCGTTGGCCAAACGAAGAGAGTTTCGACTCCACGCGATCTGCAGAACCTTGGTGGAAAAACCAGTCATCTGCAGTTCGGAGCCGTTAGCCACCTTCCAGACGTGCAAAGACGCATCCTGATTCCCTGTCACCACCCACTTCCCGTCGGACGACGCCGCGACCACCAACGGTGCGCCCTTCCAAGGAAAGGTTTTCACCGGCTTCGCGGATCCCTGAAAGACCGCCACACCTCCATAATGGCCAGCGAAGAGACGGCGACCGTCCTCACTCCAGGTGACGCACTCAACCGACGCTGGGAACTCCTCGTGCTGAACCGACTTCATTCCATTGGCAAGAAGACGAACCACGCGCCGTCCGATACCGGCAGCCACCTCGTCGCCACCCGTCCTCCAGGCCAGGTCGGTGGCCCACCCTCTGTGCTGGGCCTCGGCGACCAACGATCCGGCTAGATCCCATATTCTCAGAGCTCCGTCGATTCCGCAGGTCGCCACGAACCGCCCCGAGTGGCTCCACTTCGCGCGCACGACGTCACCGTCGTGCGCTTCAAACATCCGAACGTCCCCGTCAACATCTGCGATACAAACGTGACCGGACACCGACCCAGCAACGGTGTGCCGGCCGTCGGGCGACACGTCGACGCCATTGACGTAGTCGGGAAGGACCGCCAAAACCCGCTCGGTCACCAACATCGGTGTCATCAGCGCACCAGACACTTACGGAACCTTTGGGTGATCTCGTCACGATCGAGATTGCGACCGATGAAGATCATCTTGTTGACTCGATCCTCGTTCTCACCCCAGGCTCGATCGGGTTGACCGTCGAACAACATGTGCACACCCTGGAAGACGAAGCGGTTGTCGGAGCCAAATACGTTGAGGATTCCCTTCATTCGGAAGATGTCGACTCCCTTTTCACCAAGGAGCCATCCGAGCCAGTCGTTGATCTTCACCACATCCACTTGTCCAACCTCTTCGATACCCACCGAGACGATCGACTGATCATGGAGGTGTTCTGACTCGTCGAGGAATGTCGGCTCCACTTCGAGCACACGTTGAAGATCAAACGCTCCAACGTTCAGTACCCAATCAAGGTCTACCTTGCTCATGCGAGTGCGAACGACCGAGGCCGACGCGTTGATCGACCGCAAGTGACCCTCGACCTCGACAAGCTCCTCCTCCGAGGCCAGATCGGTCTTGTTCAGAAGAATTCGGTCGGCGAAAGCGATCTGCTCGAGTGCTTCGTTTTCCACCCCTTCCGCCTTTTCTTCGAAGAGATGCATAGATAGGTGCTTTGCATCGACAACAGTGACGATCGCGTCGAGACGCAATTGAGAGCGGATCTCATCGTCGACAAAAAATGTTTGGGCCACGGGAGCTGGATCCGCGAGTCCGGTGGTCTCTACGAGGATGTAGTCGAACCTGTCGCGACGCTTCATCAGCGTGCCGAGAATCCGGATGAGGTCGCCACGAACGGTGCAGCAGATGCAACCGTTGTTCATCTCGAAGATTTCCTCTTCGGCATCAATGACCAGCGCGTCGTCGACGCCCACCTCGCCGAACTCGTTCTCGATGACTGCGATTCGTTTCCCGTGGTTCTCGCTCAGGATGTAGTTGACGAGCGTGGTTTTTCCACTGCCCAAAAAGCCGGTCACGACCGTGACCGGCACTTTGCTGTCGGACGTCGACATGAAATCCTCCGGATGAAGTTCGCTCACAAATTGAGAATGATTCTCATTCTTGATGATATACCAGACATGACCCACCCAACCAAGCCCTTGCTGACGGGACTTTCGCTCGTCGGCGCTCTCTTGCTGTCCTCGTGCGCGAGTTCTACGACATCGTCCTCGACTGGTGTCGCAACAGTGGAGCGGCCGAAACTCTCCATAGCTGCGTCCTTCTACCCGATCGAGGAAATTGTCCGGTCCGTAGCCGGGGATTCGGTCGTCGTGTTCGGCCTCACCCCACCCGGTCAAGGCGCCCACGACCTCGAGCTGACCGCCAGCCAGGTGACCAGACTGGAAACGGCCGACATCGTCTTCTACATCGGCGATGGTTTCCAACCGGGCGTCGAGAAGGTTCTCTCCTCCTTGCCGTCAACAACCAAGAAGGTGGACCTCCTCCAGGAACTCACCGTCGTCGATGTGATCCCGCAATTGGAGGGCACTGAAGGTGAGACCGACGGAGAGGTTCTCGCTTCCGGAAAGGATCCCCACGTATGGCTTGACCCGGCCAATATGGCGGCGATGACGCGCACGGTCGCATCCGTGCTCTCGTCGGCCGAGGGGCTGGACCCCGCCACGGTCGCCGCCGCGGCCGATGTCTACCTGGCCGAGCTGGAAATACTCGGAGCCGAGTTCGACGCCGGTCTCGCCAACTGCCAGAGCCGGGTTCTGGTCACCTCGCACCGTGCGTTCGAGTACCTGGCCCAGCGCGCCAATCTTCAACAGGTAGCGATTGCCGGTGTCAACCCTGATGAGGAGCCGTCTGCCAAGTCCCTCGAAGCGATCGCCGAATTCGCAATCGCGAACAACGTTTCGACGATCTTCTTCGAGACCCTCTTGCCCCCCGATCTCGCCAACATCATCGCGAACGAGATCGGAGCCACAACCGACCTCCTCGACCCGATCGAAGGCTTCAGCCAAGAAGACCTGGACGAGGGGGCTACGTACATCGTGGCACAGCGTTCCAATCTGGAACGACTGCGTCAAGGTTTGAAGTGCGCCTGAATGAAGAAGTTCTCGGATTCCCCATCCGGACCCGTGCTTTCCGTCGCTCACCTCAGCGTCTCCTACGGCTCGATCCGAGCGTTGCACGACATCAACTTCGACATCGGAGGGGGTGAGGTTGTTGCACTCGTCGGTGCCAACGGCGCCGGCAAGTCGAGCCTCTTGAAGGCTCTTGTGGGTCAGATTCGACACTCGGGTGATGTCGTGATCGGTGGCCGTCATTGCCACCACCTCGATCGACAAGTCATCGGATACATACCTCAGGCCCCGTCGGTGAACTACTCGTTTCCCATACGAGTACGCGACGTCGTCCTCGGGGGACGTCGTCGTTTCGGTCGGGTTGGGCTCCGCCCTGACCCGACCGATGTTGTGGCCGTCGAATCCTGCCTCGGCCAGGTCGGCCTAGCCGACTTGGCCGACCGACCGCTCTCGAAGCTGTCGGGAGGCCAGCAACAACGGGTGCTGTTGGCCCGAGCCCTGGCTCAGGAGGCCAGCATTTTGCTTCTCGACGAGGCCGCAGCCGGCGTCGATGAGCGGCGCGCCGATGCCCTCATCGACACGTTCGACATACTGGCCGACCGTGGAAAGTCAGTGTTGATCTCCAGCCACAACCTTGCGTTCGTCAAGCGTCGCTTCGCCCGATGTATCGGCATCAACACCACTCTTCTCGTCGATGGGAATCCCCGTGAAGTACTGGATGCGGACACACTCACCAATCTGTTGAGCAAATGATCGATCTGCTACTCGACCCGTTCGCTTCCAGCTTCACCCAACGCGCTGCCCTGGTCAGCCTCCTCGTCGCGCTCTTGGCTCCCTCGATTGGGGTCTGGATCATCCACCGTCAGCTCTCGTACATGGCCGACGCGATGTCACATTCGACTCTCGTGGGAGTTGCGCTCACCTTCGCGTGGTTCGGACGGGGAGCGATTCTGATCGGTGCGCTCGCTGCCGGACTGACGGTCACTCTGATCATCGCCTACTTCACCCAAAATTCGACGTTGCCTCGTGACGCTGTGATCGCAGTTGTCGCCTCGGGCTTCTTCGCGTCCGGAATCATCGCGCTGGGCCGAGTCGATACCAACATTTCTCTCAATCACTTGCTGTTCGGCCAACTTCTCACGGTCACCTCAACCGACCTGGGAATCACTCTGGTGCTCGTTGTCATCGTGCTCGCATACGTCACGAGCAACTTTCGGGATCTGACCTTCGTCACGCTCGATCCATTGCACGCCCGACAAGTGGGCATAGCCGTCGGTCGCCAGACCAATGTGGTCTTGGTTCTCATTGCGATGAGCGTCGTGGTCTGCATCAGCACGGTCGGAATCGTGTTGACCGTCTCGTTGCTCATTGGGCCCGCACTTTCCGCACGTCTGATCACGTCGACGATCGCACAACAAGTGCTGGCCGGAACCGGGCTGGCGTTGTTCCAAGTGTTCACCGGCTTCGTGATCTCGTACCATCTCGACATGGCCCCCGGCCCCACCATTGCTGTCCTCGGCACGGCCATCTTCTTGCTGGCCCACCTGGCGGCCTCACTGATGCGCACTGACCTCCGGACGGTCCACCATGCTCGGCGCTAGCGGTACTCGGCGTTAGTCGATACGTTCACGATGACCCTTCGTTCTCCCGCTTCACGGAACATGAGAACCAGTTCGAATGGTTCTCCCTCGATCAAGGGCCGCTTCAGGCCTTCGAGCATGATGTGCATTCCACCGGGTGCGAACTCGACCGGCGAGTTCGGCTCCAGAACGAGACCGGCCTCGATCATCTTCTCCTCGGAGCCCGGACCGCCATCGGACCGATGGCCCATGTGACCATCGGTCGACGATCCCGATCCCGCATACGCGTGCAGAGACGCCGTCTCCGAACGAGTCGTCGACACCTCGATCAACTCGTCGGCCACCGGCGACGTGATCCGCATGTACACCGCAGCCACCGAGGACTGAGCGGGCGTCGGCCGGGCCCACGCATCCGAGATCTCCAATTCGCCGACACGAGGAGTGCCTCCGCATGCGACCAGAAGTGCCGCGACCAACGCGACCGTTCCGGTTCGGTGGCTCATGACCCCATCATGACCGCTGCCCGAAGGCCACCTTCAGTCGGCGGTTTCGCTGGATCACGAACTTGTCGAAGGCCAGGATGAGCAGAGCACTGACACCCCATTGGGGGTACACGACCCCTACGGCGAGCGCAATGACGACCAGTCCGCGTCCGAGGTGAACTTCGGCTGGCCGTCGTGGCAAGCCGAGCGTCCCCCGACGGCGACGTTTCGAGTACATCACCACGGCCGAGGCGACCGACCACAGCGTGAGGACACAGGTGAGCGTCATCAGGATTCGCGACACGATGCCCCACTGAGTTCCCATGTGGACGCTCACCGTGGTGTCGACCGCCCGCGATACGGAGCCGTATCCGTACACGTCTTGTTGACCCAACGTCGCTCCGTTGAACTGATCGATGAAGACGTCCTTGGCCTCGCCGGTCTTGCGGGGCCACGAGTTCGACAGAGTGAAACTTCCGTACAAAGGATTCCCGACATCGTCCACTCCGTTCGATGGGAAGTAGATCGTGTAGTTCGGTTTCATGCCCTCTTCGCTCGCGATCTGCACCACCGAATCGAGTGAGAGCGGCGTCGGCGTCTCGGCACCCGAATCCGGACGGTACGAAGCGGGAATCGGAACGTCTCCCGTGTTCCAATTGATCTTGTTGCCCAGACGATCGAGATCACTCTTCTGACCGACAGCACTGGCCGGCGCATCGGTCCACGTGTTCGGACTGATCTCATTGGCGAGAGCGGTGAAGTTCGGCCCCCAGTACGTCGACCACGGCAGACCGGATACCGCCACGAACAACAACATGATGAACAGAACCGCTCCCGGGAGAGCATGAAGATCGCGCCATCTGGCCCGACCCTTCTTGGTGAGTCGGAACGACCACATGCGCTTGCCGTTGGCCTCGGATTTGGCTTCGCGGGACTTGCGAGGCCAGAACAGATACAGCCCAGTGAGAGCAAGGATGACCAACCACGTACCGGCCAGTTCCAGAATCAGGTCACCCACGACGTAGTCGCGCATCACCTTGTCTCCGTCCCACAGCGCAGAAATGGCAGGGAGTGGAATGGTCACGCTGTCGTTGTTCAGATGACCGTGAAGGGCATTCGACCAGCGCACAAGAGTGGTCTGGGACTCGTCGGCGCCGAGAAAATCACCGGTGTAGGGGTCGACGTAGGCCGATCGACCACTGTCCAGACCGAAAACCGTCGACGCAGCGGAATCGCGGGGCGGCGTCATCGACACGATCGGGTCATCGGGCACGTTGCCTTCGACCGTTGACGCCTGCTCGTCGAACGACACCATCGTCGATCCCCGATCCACTCGACGCACATCGGATTGAAGGCCGTCCTGGATCGGCTGGGTGTACAGGATCACCAATCCTGTGATGGCGAACATCACCAGGAACGGTGCGACGATGACTCCCGAATAGAAGTGCACTCTCCAGAGATTCCGCCAGCGCTTACTGGCCTCGGCCTGCTGACGCTCCGACTGTTCGACATCCTCTGCAGTCATGCGGAATCAGTCGTTCACGAGTGACCGAAAGTTCCCGCAATTCCGCCCACACCTAAGCGCGCGACGCGACCACTGACGCAAGGTCGTCGAGCATGCGCGGATCACTCGTGGCCGGCACCACGATGAACTCGTCGGCGCCTTCGGCTTCCACGGCATCGAGCAGATCGATCAATGCCTTCGGATCGTGCAACGGCATGGCCGATGCGAGCGACGCCGCCAGCTCGGGAGAGAACACGCGCAAGTAGGCCTCGGCGAAACCCTGCAAGGTCTCCTTCGCTCCGTCGCCGAGCGCGACGAACGAGCCGGTCACGTGGCGCGGCGCATCGGAACGTCCGGCCTCGCCCCACGCAGCTTCGGTGGCGCGGAACAGTCGAGCCGCTTCTGCAGCATCTCCAAGCAAGGTGAAGCCACTCACACCATCGGCCCAACGCGCTGCTCGCGCGAGCGACTTGGGTCCCATCGCCGATGCGAGAACCGGCGGACCACCCACTTGCACCGGCGACGGACCCACCGACTCGCCATCGGCGGCCGCGCCACCGGTCCATAACCGTCGCAGTTCGTGGACCGCGTCGTCGAGACGACCGTGGCGACCAGCGAACGGCGAACCGAGCGCCGCGTAGTCCTGTTGCCGTCCGCCCACACCGACGGCGATCTCCACTCGACCACCCGAGACCACGTCGAGGGATGCCAACTCCTTGGCCACCATGGCCGGGGCATGCCAGGGCAGCACCACCACGTTGACCAGGATCCGCGCCCGCGACGTAAGGGCGGCAGCCGCCGAACACAGGGTGAATCCGTCGAGGTTGTGGAAGGTGATGCGCTCCCCGGCCGAGATACTCGAGAACGGTCCCTCGTCGATGCCCCGGCACCAGGCCACGAGCCGGTCGCGGTCGAGACCGGTGGCCATCTGCGGAAGAGCCACTCCCACCGTCATGCGCCCTCGGCGCGTCGTCATTCGCTCCGTTGTGTTCACCCGCCCACTCTCCCCCAGACCACCCGGCTCCACCAAGTCCCCGTTCACCCCCTGAGCAGGGCCGACGCAGAATCTGACACACCGTCAGAAACGAGTGCTACCCTGCGGGCATGCGCGAATTGCCCAAGATCATCTCGGTCGACGATCACGTGACCGAACCGGCCACCGTCTGGTCCGACCGTCTGCCCAAGAAGTACCACGACGTCGGCCCCCGTATCGAGCGTCTTCCCGTGAAGGAAATGACCTTCATCGGTGGCAAGTTCACCGCCATCCCCGGAGAGAAGGGTGAAGCGGGTCCGCTCGCCGATTGGTGGTTCTACGAAGACCTGCGCCGTCCACTCACGCGCCTCGACACCGCGGTCGGCTTCGAACGCGATGAGGTCACCGTCACCGGTATCACCTACGACGAGATGCGCCAGGGCTCGTACAAGTTGAAGGACCGTCTCGACGACATGGACGTCGCTGGTATCGAAGCGTCGCTCTGTTTCCCGACCTTCCCGCGCTTTTGCGGTCAGACGTTCTACGAAGCGCAGGACAAGGAACTCGCCATGCTCGGCGTGTACGCGTACAACGACTGGATGTACGAGGAATGGTGCGGTGAATCCGGTGGCCGCATGTTGCCGCTCGGTCTGATCCCGCTGTGGGATCCGGTGGCCGCCGCCGCCGAGATCCGTCGCAACGCCGCACGCGGCTTCCGCGCCGTGGCGTTCAGCGAGATCCCGTCGAACCTCAACCTTCCGAGCATCCACGACGAGAACGGCTACTGGTTGCCGTTCTTCGAAGCCTGCAACGAGACCGGCACCGTCATCTGCATGCACATCGGTTCGGGCTCCAAGATGCCGAGCACGTCACCCGACGCGCCGGCCGCCGTGGGTTCCACCCTCACGTTCGCCAACTGCTGTTTCAGCATGGTCGACTGGCTGATGAGCGGACACTTCACGCAGTTCCCCGATCTGAAGATCGCCTACAGCGAAGGTCAGATCGGTTGGATCCCCTACATCCTCGAGCGCGCCGATCGCGTGTGGGAGGACAACCGCGGCTGGGGAGGCATCGCCGACAAGGTGCTCGAACCGCCGTCGCAGCTGTTCAAGAAGCACGTGTACGGCTGCTTCTTCGACGATCCGCACGGTCTGCGTTCACTCG
>JAQCIK010000016.1:0-51553 GCA_027592035.1 Actinomycetota bacterium
AAGCGCCGCCCGTCCTTGCTCGCCCAGTGCGGTTCCATCCGACTTGCCGTCACGAGCATGGCCACACACGCTGCGCCGACCAGAAGGGCAAGTGCGATGTCGGCCACGATGAAAGTTTCTCATGTCGATGGCGAGAGAATGGAACGGTGCCCGAGGTCCTCGAAGTCGAGTCGTTCCGCCGGGCAGCCGAAGTTGTCGTGGGTCGCCGGGTCGAGGCCATGAGCCATGCCGATCCCTTGGTGGTCGAGGCTTCCGTGCGCGATTTGGTCGTCGGTCGGCGGGTTCTCGCCGCGCGTCGTCACGGCAAGGTTCTCACTCTCGATTTCGGACGAGCTTCCCGGGTGGAGTGTGCGGTCGACCTGCATTTCGGAATGGCCGGTCGGATCGTGGTCGACGGACGGTCTCCGATCGACGAGTTGGTGTATGCGGCGTCCGACGACGAACGGTGGCTTCGGTTCGGCCTCGACTTCGGACGTGGCGGACTCGTCATCTCCGATCCACGCCGTTTCGCCCGGGTGAGCCCGAGTCGTGAGGCTCTCGGACTCGGCCCCGACGTGTGGTCGGTGGATCGGCGATCGTTTCGCGAACGGCTGACTGGACGGCGGGGTCCGGTGAAGGCCGTACTTCTCGATCAGTCGGTGGTGGCTGGTCTCGGCAACATGCTCGTAGATGAGGTGCTGTGGAGGGTCGGCATTGACCCTCGGCGGACCGTTCCTTCGCTGTCGTCAACCGAGGTGGGTGAGATCCATCGGGTGATGAGGAGAGTTCTCGACCAACTCGACCGGCGAGGGGGGAGCCACATGGGCGACCTGTCGGTCGAACATCGTCGACCCGGACGATGTTGTCCGAAGGACGGCGTCGAACTCGCCCGGGCGACTGTCGGAGGCCGAACGACGTTCTGGTGTCCGCGTCACCAGAACTGAGGAGGTCGTGCGCGAGACTTGGGTCGTGGCCTGGTTGACGACGATCGACACGGAGTCGGTGTCCGATGCCGGGAGTTCGAACGTGGTTCTCGTGGTCACACTCGCTCTGATCGTTCTCGGGATCGGACTCCTCGGCGTCACGGTCTGGTTCTGGAGGGCGACCCGCCCTGATCCCGAGGCACTCGGACCGCTCGTTGCCATGAGTGATCGAGGTTTCGCAACCCTCGGGCCCATCGAGAGGCGACGTGTCCTCGACGGCGCCCGCCCGGTTCAGGTGCCGAACCAGGTCGCACCGGTGGCCGACGATGACGGCCCGGTCGTCGTCGACGACGGATCCGTAAGCGAACCCGACGTCGCTGTCGACTCCGACACCGACGTGGTGGTCGACAGCGAGTTCCTCGAAGGTGAGCCCGATCTCTCTCTCGAGCCCGATCCCGCACCGGATCTGGACGACGTTCCGGATGTCGAGGACGACGAATTCGACGACTGGTCCGGAGTCGACGACGAGCTCTCGACCCGGCGCCCGATCGATCCGCTCCTCTGAACTCGTCGGTTCTAGGCTGAACACATGGCCGAACTCGACCTCGATGCGATGCTGCAGCGGTTCCGTGAGCGTGCCGCGGCAGTCAAGAAGCGACCCCTCCCGCCCGTAGCCGGTGACGAACGAAAACACTTCATCGAACAAGCGCAGACCGACTTCCAAGATTTCGCCATCATCGGGGATGCCGCGGCGTCCATCGAGGACGGGGTCCTCGTGCTTCGGGTCGATTTGCGCCCGGAATCGAAACAGTCGTGAACGCTCGACCTCGCGAGATCCGCGAGGTCGCCGTCGGGGCCGTTCTCCTCGGAGTGGTCGGTTGGGGAATCGGCCCACTTCTGGTTCGAGGGATGAGCGTCTCGGGAGTGTCGGTGAGCTTCTATCGAATGTGGCTCGCCGTTCCGGTCATGGTCATGTTGGCGCGAATGTTCGGGGAGCCTCTCGATCGACGAATTCTGCGTAACTGTGCCCTTCCGGGAGTTCTGTTCGCCTTCGCCATGATGTTCGGCTTCCAGGCCATGCGGAGCACCTCCATTGCGAATGCGACTCTCATCGGTCAGTTGTGTCCGGCCTTCATGGTGCTGGGCGCCGGTCGCTTCGTGGGTGAGCGGTCCACCCCACGGGCGGCGGCAGCGGCCTTCGTGTCGTTCGTCGGTCTGGCTGTGATGATCGGCCTAGGAGCCGACACCAGCAACTCGGCATTCGGTGGAGATGTGCTCGCGTTCTGCAACGTTCTGTGTTTCACGGGGTACTTCCTTCTCATGAAGAGAACGCGTAACGCGGGAGTGGGGAGTTGGGCCTTCTTGGCCGGTGTGTTCGTGGTGGGGGCGATTGCCCTCACTCCTTACTGTCTTGTCGTCGCCGACGACATCTGGCAGATGCAGAGTCTCGACTACGTGCGAGTCGTGGCCATGATCTTCGGGCCCGGAGTTCTCGGGCACGGCCTCATCGTGTGGGCCACCAAACATCTCGAAGTCACCACGACGTCGTTGCTCACTCTTCTCAGTCCACCGATCTCGGTGATCGGAGCTTGGATCGTCTACGAGCAGAGCTTGGTGCTCGGTCAGCTCGTCGGTGCCGTGATCGTCCTGGCCGGACTGGCCGGAACGGTGGTGGTGGCCCGGACGCCGCGGGTTCCCGAGCCTGTGTAGGGGTGTTGTCCGGGTCGGGAGCCCCCGGTAGATTCCCTCGTGCTGCGGACGTGGCTCAGCTGGTAGAGCATCACCTTGCCAAGGTGAGGGTCGCGAGTTCGAATCTCGTCGTCCGCTCCATGTGAATCTCCCCGAGGCCTCGGCCTCGGGGAGATTCGTTTTGTCGGCACCTTTTCCTCGTGAGCTGTGAGTGTGTTCAGTCACCGTTCTTGCGGCGACGTCGCCACCACATGGCCAAAGGTGTGATGACGGCGAGTCCGACGCCGAGTGGGACGAGCACTCGCTTCCACCAACTGTGTTCGTCGGTCGTCGAGAACGACGAGGGGGAGTAGGTCGAGGTACTCATGAGCGCTTCTCGATCGCGATGCGCTTCTCTTGTGTGTGGTGTCCGTCGAGGGGAACCCGAACCTCGAGGATCCCGTTCTCGTACGTGGCCTTCACGTCCGTGTCGGAAGCTCCGGCGGGGAGGGCGACCAGTCGGGTGACAGATCCATAGTGGAATTCGCTCCGGTAATGGCGCGCGTCCGAGGTCTTGTTCTCCTTCTGGCGATGAACCATCAACCGGAGTACGCCCTCCGAAAGGGCGAGTTCGACGTCTTTGTCGGGATCGATGCCGGGAACTTCGGCCCGAATGACGAATTGGCCGTCCTTCTCGAATTCCTCGACACGAATTCCGATCTCGGTCGAGACGTCGGTCCAGCCGTCGAATCGGTCGAACGGAAATCGGCTCGACATCCAGGCGGGCCAGTCGAGGTCGATGTACGACTTTCTGAGTAGTGACATTGCTTCTTCCTTTCGTTGGGATCGGGTCGGTTGGTCGGTGGAACCGGATCAGGGTCCGAGCAGAACTCGAACACTCGTGAAGGTGTCGGTCCAGACCGATGTCGTGAGGGTCGTCGTCGCTCCGACGACGGCACCGTTGTACGAAGCGACAGCGGTTTCACCGTTCATGAAGTCGACGGTCAAGTCGGTGCAGTCGCCGGCGATGCCGTCGACGGCCACAGCAGTGACCTTGATGCCGTTCGACGACGTGTTGCCGTAGGCGAACGAGGTCGTGACCCCGTCCGAATCACAGGCTTCGGCCGCCGATTCTCCGACGGCCGGAAGCAGGGGTAGGTCGACACTCAGACTGTCGAGGGCCAGAGCGGTCACCGGAATCGCCAGACCGATCAAAGCTGCGATTCCGAGTCCTTTGGTCAGACGGCGGGGTCGTGCTGTCGGAGAGCCCGGCGATGGACGTTCGATCGTGTGCATGTTGCCTCTCTTCTCGTTGGGGATCGGCAACGTAGGGGGTGGTGAGAGTTCGGGGGGCGCGAGAACGAGCATCGTGACAGAGGTGGTCGAAACGAGGACTAGCGTTCGCCCATGAGACAGTTGTCGGGGCTCGATGCCACCTTCCTCCACATGGAGTCGTCGACGACTTTTGGCCACGTGTCGGGACTCGCTCTGTACAGTCGTCCGACACCTGATTTCGACCCCTACGAGGTCGTCCATCGTCGATTCGAAGCATTGGCCGGGCGGGCCGAACCACTGCATCATCGCCTCCTCGAAGTTCCGTTCGGACTCGATCATCCGTATTGGGTCGTCGACGACGATTTCGATCTCGAATTCCACGTGCGACATCTGGGACTGGCTCCGCCGGGGAGTGATCGCCAATTGGCCGATCAGGTGGCGCGAATTTTCGGGCGAGCCCTCGATCGAACTCGTCCGCTGTGGGAGGTCTACGTGATCGAGGGGTTGGCGGACGGTCGCTGGGCTCTCATGACCAAGTTCCACCATTCGGCGATCGACGGTGGAGCGGGCGTCGTTCTGTTGAACATGCTCACCGACACCGAGGCTGACTCCGAACCCGACCTCGAGCCGGTCGCCATCGTTCCCGAACCGATGCCCAATCCGAACGAACTCGTTCGGCGAGCGGTGTCGAAACTCGTGTCCGATCCGGTTCGGGCTCTGAGGTTGCAGTTACGAGTCACCCAAGGGTTGGTCGACGCCGCTGGATCGCCCGTCGGAAGTCGCGTGACCCGTCAGGTTCGGCGAACCGTTCGGGCGATCACTCGCCGCCCGGACTCCGACAATCCGACTCCGGCGGAGCGGGTCAGACTTCCTCTGACTCCGGCTCCTCCCACACCTTGGAACAGGACCATCACATCGCACCGACGGTTCGCAATGCGCTCGGCATCACTGGAGACGTTGAAGGGTCTGAAAACGGCGTCCGGTGGCACGGTCAACGACGTGGTGATGGCCATCTGCACCGGGGCGCTCCGCCGTTATCTGATCTACCACGACGCCCTTCCCGACCGACCACTTCGAGCTCTGGTCCCGGTCTCGTTCCGAACGGGGGAGGAAGACGTGCCTTGGACGAACATGGTGTCGGGAATCGTGGCCGAACTCCCGACCACCTCGGAAGACCCAGTGGCGAGAGTCGCCGAATGTCATCGGGCGATGGAAGAAGCCAAGCGTCAGTTCGATCTGATCCCCGCCGACACCATCGCCGAAGGGGCTCAAGCGACGTCACCGTTGCTCGCCACGGCGGCCACTCGCCTGGCCTCACGGCTGCGGTGGGCCGATCGGGCCAATCTGTTACCCAACAACGTGGTGATCTCGAACGTGCCGGGCCCGCGATCACCCATGTGGCTGAGCGGAGCCCGCATGGAGAATTACATCCCGATCTCGATCGTGACCGACGGGATGGGCCTCAACATCACGGTGCACAGCTATCTCGATCGACTCGATTTCGGTCTCATTGCGTGTCGCGAACTGGTTCCGGATCTCTGGGATCTGCTCGACATGCACTTTCAAGAGATGGACGAACTCTGTCGGGTGTTCGGCGTCGAGAACCTGAACTGATCACGCTCGATTGCGGACGTGGAACACTCGGTTCCAATCACGGCTTGATTGACCATCGACCGAAACCCTCCATTCGTAGGTGTGTCCGGGCTCGAGGTTGATGGGAGGAATCTGGACGGCCATGTTCTGGTCGATGTCGGAGCCAGGCTTCACGCCGTCGGGGCGTCGCACCTCGAATGCGATCTCGAGAGCGAGTGGTGAGCCGTTGATGAGAACGGCCCGACCGTCCTCGTCGACGAGTTCGGCCCGGATCGAGATCCGTTGGTCGGCCATGTCCCACGGCACCTTGGCCATGAAGGCCAGTGAGCTCGAGAAGGGCCCGGGTCCGACCTGTGTCCAGCCGGCCCCGGCCATCATGACCTTTCCGTCATGGGTGACGGCATAGTCGGCGAGGACCACTTGCAGTTGAATCGACACGGCGACTCCCTTCGGGCTCGCCGGTACCGTAACAGCGTGGATCACGAGGCGGACACGACCCGATCGTCTCGTACGTTCAAGCCCCGCCGACGGCGCCTCGGACGACGACGAGCCACGTTGCATGCCGAACTGCTTCCGCGTTTCGGGCTCGCCGAAACGGGCTCACCCATCGATCTGCGTTCGCTGTTCGAGCCGGGAGCAACCGTGTGCCTCGAAGTGGGTTCGGGAAACGGCGACGTGGCCTCTCACGTGGCGCGACACCTCCCCGACATGAGCATCGTCTCAGTGGATGTGCATCGTCCGGGAATCGCGCGTCTTCTCGACGATGTCGACACCTACGGGCTCTCCAATCTTCGAGTCGTCGAGGGGGACGCACTCGTCTTCGTCGAGCGTGTCGTGGCATCGTCGCTCGACGAGATCTGGATCTTCTTTCCCGACCCATGGCCCAAGAACGCGCAGGCTCACCGGCGACTTCTCACACCCGAACGCATCACCAAATTGGCTCGTGTGCTTCGGGAAGGTGGAGTTCTGAGAATCGCCACCGACGTCGATTCGTACGCAGTGTCGATCGAGAGGAATCTTCGAGACTCAGGCCTGTTCGAATCTCCCGGTGTCGATCGGCCCGTCTGGCGAATCGAGACGGCCTTCGAGCGGGCGGGCCGCGAGGCCGGTCGTTCGTCGATCGATCTGAGTGCGGTGCGAAACGGTGTGAACGTCGATTAGATGCCGAGCCGAGTACCGGCGTCGAGATCATCGGCCGCCGAGAACGCACGACGGACGAGAGCATCCATCAGCGCCGCTCCTCGCTCGTTGGCCGGGTCGAGGGTGAGGATGCTGGCCGCGAACGACGTGCAGAAGAAGAGGCAGCCCTCGGCGTACCCCTGAGTGATCCGCTCGGGGTCGGCCCATTCGGCGGGTACACCACCCGCTCTCATTGCCGAGGCGTAGCGATCGATGAGTTCGGTCTGGTGGGCCTGACGCATCTCAGTGGGCAGATTCGTGCCGAGGAAGTACACGAGATCGGTCGTGCTCGGGGCTCGCATCGACAGTTGCCAGTCGACGAGGGTCATCGAACCGTCGGGAGCGAAGAACATGTTGTCGAGGCGGAAATCACCATGGGTGAGAGTCAGTGGCCAGTCGACGTATTTCTGGATCCAGGTCTCGACCATCGGGGCGAAGGTCTCGCACCAGCGGAGGACGCGTTCGGGAAGTGAATCACCGTAACGAGCGAGAAACGTCGGCCATCCCATGTCGAACATCGTTCCGACCGATGCGCTCATGGGATCGGAGATGTCGGGCATCCACGTGAGTTCGGCGAGGTCGGGGTGGTCGAACCACGAACTGTGGAGCGTGGCGGCGGTGTCGATCACAGCCTGGGCCTGGGTCAGCGTGGGCCCGGCCACCTGGTCACCCGCGACGAGGGGGTGTAGATCCTCCAGGATCAAGACGTAGGGATCGTCGGCCGAATGAAGACAGCGAGCGAGCCGTACTCCGTGCATCGACGGAGCGACATCGGTGTAGAAACGATGCTCGCGTTCCCAGACGCGCATCATCTCGCCGATCATTCGTCCACCGGGATCGACGGTCGGCATCTTCACGATCACTCGCTCAGGAACTCCTGACGCGAGTCGGTTGCCGGCCAGTGAGACTCGCGCGAGTTGACCCATGAATCCCTCACCGGTTCCGATGATGGTCATCTCGAACGACGTGATCGAGCTCTCGAGGACGGCTGACAGCCAATCAGCGGTGATCTCTGACGTGGTGGTCGGTGCCTGCATCGTGCGCCCCCTCTGCGACGTGTGCGGCTGTTGGCGATCACCTTAGATCATCGATGGCTACTCTTTCGGCGTGCACGTTCCCGAAGAGATGCGTCGTTCTCTCGAAGGTGTGGTGGGTGTCGATGGAGTGATCGACTCCATGCCGTCCGACGACGTCGACTGGACGGGACGTTTCGTCGGCGAGCCGACGGTCGTCGTTCGTCCGGCCTCGACAGCCGAGACGGCTCAGTTGGTGAGCTGGGCTCGTCGGGAGAACGTGGCTCTCGTTCCGCGAGGAGGCAACACCGGACTGGTCGGAGGTTCGATCGCGAGAGGCCGGGCGATACTCGTCTCGACGAGCCGTCTGAGGGATCTGGGTCCGGTCGATCCATTGACCCGACAGGTGACAGTGGGTGCGGGTGTGACCCTTCAGGAGATCCAAGAACACGCCCGAGCACACGGCTTGCGCTATCCCGTCGATTTCGGGGCCAGGGGAACGGCCACGATCGGTGGAACAGTGGCGACCAACGCAGGTGGTGTCAACGTGGTCCGCCACGGCATGACTCGTCGGCAGGTCGTGGGTATCGAGGCCGTGCTCGGTTCCGGCGAGACGGTGTCGCATCTCGGAGGTCTCATCAAGGACAACACCGGGTACGACTTGGTCGGACTCCTGTGCGGAAGTGAGGGCACCCTCGGCGTCGTCACGGCGGTGACGCTCCAATTGGTGCCGCGTTCCTCGCACGTGGTCACGGCGCTGATCTCGTGCGATGACGTCGACACGGCGGTCGACGTCGTGGCGTCGGTGTGCTCACAACTCGACACCGTCGATGCCGCTGAACTCGTGACCGCCGACGGGGTCGCTCTGGTTCGCGAGACGAGTGGATCGGACCCTTCGGTTCCTGATCGTCGAGTTCACGTGCTCGTGGAGTGTTCGAGCTCGATCGAGCAGGTCGACGTCCTGTCGGAGGTGCTCGGCGCATTCGTGGGTATCGAGGTGTCGGTCGCCGTGACGGCATCTCATCGTGAGCGGCTCTGGAGGATTCGTGAGGAACAGACTCCGTCCATCAACCGACTCGGGGTTCCGTTCAAGTTCGACGTGACAGTTCCACTCGCTCGATTGGCTTCCTTCGTCGATCGGATTCCGGCGGCGGTGGGTGACGTCAGGCCAGGAGCACGAACGTTCGTTTTCGGCCACGTGGCCGATGGCAACATGCACGTGAACGTGGTCGGGGGAACGGGCGACGAAGAGGTCCTGACCGCGCGAGTGCTCGGTGAGGTCGTGGCGTGCGAGGGAAGTATCTCGGCCGAGCACGGAATCGGTACGGCGAAGCGTGCTTGGCTTCACTTGTCGCGCTCGACGGCCGAGATCGACGCCATGCGGTCGATCAAGCAGGCACTCGATCCGAACGCGGTGATGAACCCGGGTGTGCTTTTCCCGTAGCCGGCCGACTCAGCTCGTCATTCCTTGAAGTCCGACGAAGCTTCGAGCGAGTTCGATCTCACCCATGTGACGGAGTCCGTGTTGATAGAGCCAGCACTCGATGCCGTCGAGCACGGTGACTCCGGCTTCACCAGCGACACGAGCACTGAAGGTCGAGGCGATCTGGGGTGGAAACGGTCGTGGGACGACAACTCGTTCGAGTTCGTCGGGAGACAGGGTCTCGAGCCAGGCCTCGGTGCGGTCGAAGACGGCGCGGATGTAGTCCCGAAAGGCGTCGAGGTCACCGATTCTCTGGGCAGTCATTTCGTCGACCGTGCGGTGCTTTCCGTGATCGTTGATCGACGGATTCACGCGGGTGTTCCAGTCGTCGTTCCAGATGGGAGGCTGGCCGGTGAGCAGCATGAAAGACGCGTCGTGCATGTTGGCGTAGTGGAAGAGCGAGAAAGCGATGGGTAGGACGCCTTCTTTCTCCTGATGATTGACGTGGGACTCGTCCATGGTCGCGAGGGCGTCGTCGTAGAGCGAGTGCATGGCGGCCATGCGGCGCCGGAGGGAATCGATGGTCGGATCGGTCGACATGACCCGACCTTAGGTCGGGGACAGCTTCTGGCAGGAATGGTGTCACTAGTTGGTCACGAACTGCTACGGTCCGCGCATGCGCTTCGGAACGATCGACACGACCTACGCCGTCGACCTGGCCACACGTTCGGCTGAGAGCGATGGCCCGATCTACATGGTGAATTTCATGAAATACAAGGAAGTCGCCGAGTACCGAGACCCAGCCGACGCCGAGGACGGTCTCTCGGGCCTGGAAGCCGACGACAAGTACTCACCGGTCGAAGTCCTCGAGCGCATCGGAGCGCAGGTCGCCTTCCATGGCGCCGTGGTCGCCCAGAGTTCGGTGGGCGAGTGGGATCGGATGGGCATCGTGAAGTACCCGACTCGTCGATCCTTCATCGATATGCAGAATCGCCCGGACTTCAAGAAGAAGTACGTGCACAAAGAAGCCGGAATGGACTACACGATCGTGATGGGCACGTTGCCACGTGGTTCGCATTCGCCGCTTCGAAGCGGAGGATTCGTGACGTTTCGCATCACGTCGGACGAACTCGGCGGTTCGGGGTCGGAGTCGGTGGCGCGCCTCGGCGTCGAGGGAACCATCGTTGGCGACGGTCGAACCTGGGTCGATCTCACGATGAGTTGGAGCGACGAGATCCCCGAGGTTCCGACCTACGACCGTGGAGGATCCGAGATCGTCGTGGTGGCCCGGGCCGAGATCGACCGAATGGGGCAGTTGCTCAGCGAGCCGTGAACGTGATCGGAACCGAGTTGGGTCCGAGCACGAAATTTCCCTCGCGCCACTCGATGTAATCGGTTGCCAGTTGCAGGCGGTCGAGACGTGACAGCAGTTCCTCGAAGAGGATTCGGAGCTCGAGCCGGGCCAAGGGAGCGCCGAGGCAGTGGTGGCGTCCGTAAGCGCCGAATGCGACATGGTCGTTCGGGTCGCGTGTGATGTCGAAACGGAACGGGTCGTGAAAGACCTTCTCGTCGCGATTGGCCGATGGATACAGCAGGAGCACCCTGTCGTTCTCGCGGATCGTCAGGCCGTTCACCTCGATGTCGCGCGTCGCGGTGCGGTTCATGTTGCGCACGGGAGTCGCCCAACGCAACATTTCCTCGATCGCACTCGGTAGAAGCGACGGATCGTCACGAAGTTTGGCGAGTTGATCGGGGTTCCGCAGAAGTGCTGCCACGCCACCGGAGATCACGTGACGTGTCGTCTCGTCACCTCCCACGAGCACGAGCATCGTTTCGAACATCACGTCCACGTCGGAGAGTCGTTCACCCTCCCACTCGGCGTTGACGATGAGGCTCACGAGGTCTTCACGGTCGGAGTTCCGGCGTTCGGTGACCTTGCCCATGATGTATTCGTTCCATTGAACGACGGCCTCGATCACCTCGGCCTGGATCTGGTCGCCACCGGTCGCGAAGAGGTCGGACCAGTGAAGGAGCGTGTCGTGATCGGACTCGGGCAGATCCATGAGCTCACCGATCATGTACATGGGCAGTGGAGTGGCGATGTCGGCCACGATGTCGCACGATCCGCGATCGATCACTGCGTCGATCAGTTCGGTGACCTTCTTGCGGAGATAGGGCTCGTGGTCGGCGACCCGTCGCGGGGTGAAGCCATGACCCACCAGGCGGCGTCGTTTGGTGTGCTCGGGGGCGTCGAAATTGATCATCGACGGAACCGAGCTCTCGGGTCGGGATCCCTGGCCCGAACAGAAGGTGCGCCATTCCCGGCTCATCATCGAGACGAGCTCATGCGAGGCTGCGCCCCAGATGCCTGTTTCGTCGTCCCAGTAGAGGGGCGCCTCGGCGCGCATCCATGTGGTCAGTTCGTCGAAATCGCCGTAGAACGCCGGATCGAGGAGTCGTATGTCGGGGCGAGTCGGATGACCGGCTTCGCCACGACCACGACGATTCAGGTCGACGCGGAAATCAGGCTCTTCGGTCGGTGTTCCGTTCATGGCCGAACGATAGCGAGCGGCCGACAGAGGCGAGTGATCAGCGGTTCGGACGAGTACCGACGATGCTGGCTCGCTCCATGACCCGAATGTCGGGCCAGTAATCGCTGCTCGCGTAGTGCTGACAGGAACGGTTGTCCCAGAATGCGACCGAGTCGTCCTCCCACTTGAAGCGACACTGATACTCGACGTTGTGGCTCTCTCGCCAGAGTGACGCCATCAGTTCGTGGCTCTCGGCCTCGGAGACCCCGAGGATTCTGTTGGTGAAGATCGGGTTGTTGAAAAGGTGCTTCCGCCCGGTCTCGGGGTGACGGGCCACGAGGGGGTGCACCACCAGCGGGTACTTCTCACGCATCTCTCGCTTGCGATCTTCGGGAACCTGGCGTCCGAAACCTTTCACGAAGTCGTGTTCGGCATCGAGATCGTCGATGCGGTTGCGCACTGCCTCCGGCAGGCCTTCGTAGGCGGCGTACATGTCGGCGAACAACGTGTCTCCACCACATTCGGGCACCTTGATGGCGTGCAGGATGGCTCCCATCGAGGGGACCTCGCGCCAGGTCACGTCGAAGTGCCAGGTGTTCTCGTAACCCTTGACGTCGAACGACTTCTCGAAGCGGACCAGTTCGGGAACGCCGGTGTTGGAGGGGAGGAAGGGATGGATCTCGAGCTCTCCGAAGCGTTTGGCGAACGCCACGTGACTCTCCGGGGTGAGGGGCTGGTCACGGAAGAAGATGACCTTGAAGGCGAGCAGGGCTCGGCGGAGGTCGTCGATGACGGCTTGGGAAAGGCCGGTCGTGATGTCGATGCCGTGGATCTCGGCACCGATCGTCGACCCCACGCGCTTCACGTCGAATTCGTTCCATGTCATGGCCGCGAGTCGGGCCCGCTCCTCGGCGAGGTGGGTGATGGGGCCGACCTGCTGTCCGTGGAGTTCGACTCGGTCGGCCGTGACGTGGACTCCGGCGTCTCGGGTGGCGATGATGTCGGGATGTGCAGTGGTAGTCATGGCCCCTCCAGTCATTTCTGACGATCCGTCAGAAATCTACCCCACGGCTCGGGTAGGCGACAGAATGTCGGCCGAGGGGGAATCATGACCGATCGCCAACCAGCCAGTGTGGAGGAAGCCGGGTTCGTGTTCGTCGATCCGGCGGCCTACGCCGACGAGGACTATTTCCATCGAGCGTGCGCCTTGTTGCGGGCCGAGGATCCCGTCCACTTGGTCGAGGGGCCGGGCTTCAATCCGTTCCACGCCATCACCAAGTCGGCGGACATCTTCGACATCGAAGCCAAGAATCAGATCTTCTTGAACGAGCCACGACCGGTACTCGGAACGGCCGAGGACGATGCCCGTCGAGCTCAGAACGGCGACATGTTGCGCACGCTCATTCACGTCGACGATCCGGAGCATCGAAACCTTCGTGGCGTCACGGCCGAATGGTTCCTCCCGAAGAACTTGTCGAAGTTGGAAGGCTTACTCGACGACTATGCGCAGCGCTATGTCGACAAGATGTTCGAGATGGGGGGTGAGTGCGACTTCGCGCGCGACATCGCGATGTACATGCCGCTCAACGTGATCCTGTCGATCCTCGGACTTCCGGAGAGCGACTATCCGAAGATGTTGAAGCTCACTCAGGAACTGTTCGGATCGGCTGACGAGGATCTTCAGCGGGGTGATGGTGACCCGTCGGCCGATCTTCTCGCCGTGGTCCAGGACTTCTTCACGTACTTCTCGAAACTCACCGAAGATCGCCGGGCCGAGCCGACGAGCGACATGGCATCGGTGGTGGCCAATGCGACGATCGATGGCGAACCGCTGTCACTGATTCAGACGATTTCGTATTACGTCATCACTGCGACAGCGGGCCACGACACGACCTCGGCCGCGATGGCCGGCGGTCTGCACGCTCTGATCGAACATCCTGATCAGCTGGCTCGCCTGCAATCCGACATGAGTCTCATGAATACCGCAGTTGACGAGATGATTCGCTGGGTGACTCCGGTCAAGCATTTCATGCGAACCGCCACCGAGGACTACGCGCTTCGCGGCAAGACCATCAAGGCGGGTGAGTCGGTTCTTCTGTCGTATCCGTCCGGTAATCGTGACGAGGACGCGCACCCGGATCCTTTCCGATTCGACGTGGGTCGCTCGCCGAACAAGCACCTGGCGTTCGGTTTCGGTGTTCATTACTGCCTCGGAGCGATGCTCGCTCGCATGGAGTTGAAAGCATTGTTCCGCCAACTCCTGCCGCGACTGAAGTCGGTCGAGTTGGCCGGTGACCCGAAATGGATGAAGACGATCTTCGTGGGCGGATTGAAGACGATGCCGATCCGCTACGAGATGACGGCGAGGTGACGTCAGCGCGGGGTCGGTGACACGAGACGTCCCGGGCGAGAGTCGATGACCTCGTCGACCAGTCGGCCGTCGCGTACGACCGGAACACCGTTCACGAAGGTGTGGGCCATTCCGGTGGGTTGGTCGGCAGTGAGTCGCTCGCCGTTGGCCGGGAAATCTCTGACTCGACGGACCGGTCCGGGGGCAACTGTCGCCGGATCGAATACCACCACGTCGGCATAAGCGCCTTCCCGAAGTTCCCCACGATCGGTGAAGGAGAACAAGTCGGCCTGAACTTTGGTGAGTTTGTGAACCGCTGTCTCGAGAGTCATCACTTTCTTGTCGCGTACCCATTTACCGAGGAGATCGGTGGCGGCGACGGCATCGCACAATTGGCCGACATGGGCCCCCGCATCCGAGAGGCCGAGGGTGCAGCCTTCGACCTGTAGGAGTTTTTCCACTCCCTCTTCGTCGTCGTTGGCCACCATGGCCTTGAAGCGAAGTTGCAGATCGGGCTCGAGGAGTGCGAGGTCGAGCAAGGTGTCGAAGGGTTCGGTGCCTCGTTGTTCGGCGATGACGCTGATCCGCTGGCCGATGAGGTCGGGGGACGCATTCGACTCCATCACTTCGCAACTGTCCCAGCGTGGGCTGAGGCCCTGACGGTTCTCCCATGCCGTTCGCACACGGTCTCGCCATGTGGGATCGGCGTAGGCCTCTCGACGTTCGTCGAGCGACTTGGGCATCAGTTCGGCGAAAACCGGATTGGTGTTCAGAGTGAAGGGCTCGACCATCGTCTGCGAGAAGGCAAGCGGTCGACACGAAACTTGCGGCCAGACGTCGGCGCCGGTGGCCAACCCAGCTCGGTGGGTCTCGACGGCCTTCAGGTGAAAACCCTGTGCCGTGGTGAGAAGAGCGGTGAAGGTGATGGGAGCACCGACCCGCGGCTGCAGTTCGTAGCAGTCGGCGAGGCTGAGATTGTCGCCTCCGTTCACTCCGATGACACCTCGGCCACTGTCGCCCACGGCCTGGCACAGGGCTTCGATCTCGTTACGGCCGGCCCACCGACTCGGAATCGGCTGCCCGTCGGCCCCGCGGTGAGTCACGGCGAAGCTCGACGCGAATCCGGCGGCGCCGGCATCCATCGCCTCACGAACGAGTTCGGCCATTTCTTCGATCTCGTCGTCGGTCGCTTCGCGACCAACGGCTTCGTTGCCCATGACGAAGAGGCGAAGAGGCGTGTGGCCGATGTACGCCGCGTAGTTGAGGACCGTGCCACGGCGGCGGACCGTGTCGAGGTATTCGGGAAAGGTCTCGAACTCCCACGGGATACCGGTCTTCAGAGTTTCGGGATCCATGTCCTCGACCTTTTCCATCGTGTGTGCGATGAGGTCGCGGTCGGAAGCGCGGGTCGGAGCGATGGAGAAACCACAGTTTCCGGCCACCACAGTGGTGACACCATGGAAACACGATGGCGTCATCGCCGGATCCCAGAAGACCTGCGCGTCGTAGTGAGTGTGGATGTCGATGAAACCGGGAGCCACCACGAAGCCGGTCACGTCGATCGTGAGGTCTCCTTCGAGGTTGTCGCCGATGGCAACGATTCGATCGCCACGCATGGCGAGATCGGCTCGATATCCGGGACGACCGGTCCCGTCGACGATGGTGCCGCCGCTGAGCACGATGGTGTCGTTGGTGCTGGAGTCGCTTTCGGTCATGTCGTCCCCCTCGGAAAATGACGCTCCGTCAGTTTCGCACTTCTCCGGTGCTCTGTCATGGGTCGAGGAAGGAGATCGCGGTCACTCGCGGTAGGGTGGCGGTCCTGCTCAGGCGAGGGAAACCGAGTTCGGGCAGATGGCGATGTGGCCGAGTGGCTGAGGCAAGGGCCTGCAAAGCCCTCTACCTGGGTTCGATTCCCAGCATCGCCTCCATTTCATTGCCTCTGCGTGAGGTGAGCCGGCGGGCGGAGTTTCTGAGATCGTGGTGGGCGTGTCGACCACGTCGGTGGACGGTGGCGGGATCGTCGAAGCGAGGGAGGCTGGCTCGTCGTCGGTGCCACTACATGCGATGGCGAGAATGAGGGGGGCGACGATGAGGGTCGAGCGGGTTTCACGGGGCGAGCGTAGACCGACTCCGACCGAGCCTCGGGTGACCATATCGCGCACCCTGAAGCGCTAGCACGTGAAAGAGAGGCGCTTTGCTTCAGGGTGGGGACTCATGCCTCATGCTCAGGAGGAGATGATGCAGACGGTCGTGTGATCGGGGTGTTCGGTTACCTCGTGGTCGCCGGGGAGGCTGGCCGTGAATTGGAACGTGACTTCTCGCCCGGTCAGTTCGAGGTCGTACCCGTGAAGGTGGAACTCCCGTTCGGTCGAGCTCCTGGCAATCAGGACGATCTCCGAGCCGATCGGGGCCTGATGTACGGATGGTTCCGGATCGTCAACGTCGCATTCGATCACTACCGGCATAGGTGAGGTGCTCGTTGGAATCGGCGCCGACGTCGTCGAGCTCGTGGAAGACGGTGGGGTCGTGCTCGTGGTCAGCATGAGGTCCGATGGCAGGTTCGACTGGTCCACGCTCGATTCGGTGGCAGTCGGAGTGCTCGATGAGCAGGCGGCCGTCACGACGAGAACGAGGAGCGAGGGTGCGAGTAGACGTTTCACGACCCTTCGGTTCTACCCGGCCCCGGCATCGCCAGGGAAATGGCAAACGTCGTCAGGGGTCGAGGACGGTGCGGAGGTAGTCGTTGGCGAACACTCGGGCCGGGTCGAATCGTTCTCTCGCCGCCTGGAACTCGTCCCACCTCGGATATGCCGGCGCCAGATCGGCTGCCGTCCGGAAGTGCATCTTCCCCCAATGGGGACGACCTTCGAATCCGACCATGATCTCCTCGACATCGCGGAAGTACCGCTCGACGTCCGGCCATGGCGTGCCCTTGTACATGTGAACGGCGACGTACGCCGATGGCCGACCGTGCGCGGTCGACAGGGGTATGTCGTCGGCAGCCGTGAATCGAACCTCGACCGGGAAACTCACCATGTGCCCGCGACGGTCGATCATCTCGCGTACCGATGACAGGGCCTCCGCGCAGCGTTCACGAGGAATGGAGTACTCCATCTCGAGGAACTTCACGACACGCTTGCTCGCGTAGATACGGAAACTGTCGTTCACGTACGTCGTTTGGCCGCTCGACGGTAGAGCCGTCGCCAATCGTGGAATCAACGAGGGTCGGCGTCGTCCGACCTCGCACAAGGCCCCGAATGCATAGTTCTCCATGAGGGACTTGGAGTACCAATGCTTCCAACGCGACGACAATGACGAGGGCGGGACGGGGGCATCGGTTCGGTTGTTCCGCTTGGTGAGGGCCCACTTGGTGTGAGGGATCCAGAAGAATTCGAAATGATCGTTGCCGTCGACGTGGGAGTCGAGGTCGTCGAGCAAGGAATCGAGTTTCTGAGCACCCTCGGCTGCTTGCAGTCGGAAAGCAGGCACGACGTTCAACGTGTACTGAGTGACGATGCCGAGAGCCCCGACGTTCACGCATGCGGCATCGAACAAAGCGCCATCGCTCGGGGTGAGGTCGATCAACTCACCGGTACCGGACACGAGACGTAGGGCCCGAACCTGTCCGGCCAAGCCGGTGAGTTTCGCGCCTGTTCCATGGGTCGACGTGGCGATCGCCCCACTGATCGTCTGGTAGGCGATGTCGCCGAGGTTCGGCATGGCGAGTCCGAGACCGTGAAGAGCCAGGTTGAGATCCCCGATCGTGATACCGGCACTGACCGTCACCGTTCCGGCGGATCGGTCGACGTCGATGATCCGACGCAGAGAATCCATGATCACGAGGTGCCCGCTCGTGAGTGCGGTCGACGTGAAACTGTGGCCGGTGCCGACCGCCTTCACCGTTCGTCCGGTCTCGATCGCTCGGCGAACGATCTCGACGACGTCGTCGTCGCAGGAGGGGCGATCGAACACGTAGGGACGAGCGGTCTGATTGCCGGCCCAGTTGCTCCACGTATTGCCACGCCGCTGACCCACGATCACCTCACGTCGCGAAAGTGCCGCCGGTCAACGTTCGTGGTCGAACGCCGAGTTCGGCGAGGAGAGGTTGTGAGTAGGCGATCCGGCCGGTCAACGTCTGCGGATCACCGGCGACCAATTCGAGAGCGGCTTGGGCGATGATCTCCTCGGGTTCGAGAGCGTATTCGCTCACGAGATCGTGGGCCCCGGCCCCGGGAGTTGCAACGTTGTCCCAAGGCGCCAGTGTGTTGACGGAAATTCCATCTGCGTACAGTTCGGCAGCCATCCCGAGTGACAGTCGTTCGAGGGCGGCCTTGCACAGTCCGTACACCGACGAGTTCCCTTCCGAGTACCACGCTTCGAAGGGAGGGCCCACCGGTTTCACGGCCGCACGCGAGGAAATGTTCAGAATTGATCCGCCGCCGTGCGACCGCATGTCGGGAATGACCCGTTGGGCGAGGTCGATGGCGCTCCAGACCTGGGTCTCGATCATCAATCGGAAACGTTTCTCGGGGAACGACTCGACCGGAAGGAAGAAGGTGACTGCTGCATTGTTCACCAGGATGTCGACCTCGCCGAGCGAACTGTGAACGTCGTCGACGAGCTTGGCGCGGTCGTCAGCCACCGAGAGGTCGCAACGAAATGCTTGGGCGCGACCACCGTCGCTTTCGATCATGGCGATCGTGTCGCGCAACGAGCCTTGGTACTTCGGGTCGGGTTCGAGAGTCCGAGCGGTGCACGCAACGGCCGCGCCCTCGGCCGCGAGCCGTCGAGCGATGGCCGTTCCGATGCCACGACTGGCTCCGGTCACCAGGGCGACTTTTCCGTCGAGACGATGTCCGTCGAATTCTTTTTGCATGTTTCCTCTTCGTCGACTGCTCGTCCGATTCTGGCAGAAGGAGGGGAGTGGTCGGGTACTGTCGGCCGACATGGCTTCGACTCCCACGCCTCCCGCACGTCGTTTCTTGCACATCTGTTACTGCTGTGACGACACCGACGCAGTGATCGACTTCTTCGAACGAGCATTCGGCCTGAAAGAGATCATGCGTAATCCGCTTCACCCGTCCGACGGCTCGCTTCTGGGTATCGACGGTGAAATCGTGAGTGGTGCGGCTTTTGCCTACGACTGGCGCGGCCCACGAGTGAGTCCGTCGGTCGAGGTTCAGGAGTGGGTGTCTCCGAAGATGATCGATGAGCCGTTGTCCGATCCGACCCGAGTCGGGATGCAGGCTCTCGGATTCGCAGTGACCGACCTGGCGTCGGCGGTCGATCGTGCTCGGGCTGCCGGAGCAGAGGTGGTGTGGACTGGACGGTCACCCTGGGGGACCGAATGGGCGACGCTCAGCGATCCCTTCGGAACGCGCATCGACATCGTGGTCGATCAGGGCGCCAATGATTCCTCGGCTCGGATGCGTCATCTTCGGATCACCGTGACCGATCTGGAGACCTCACGCCCGTGGTACGAAGGGATGGGATTCACCGAAGTCGATCGGTACTCGCTCGAAGGTGACGAAGTGTTGGGTGTTGCGGACGCGAATGTCGACGTTGTCCGTATGCGCCTCCCCGACGAGGCCTTCGAGGTCGTGCTCATGCAGTGGAAGTCACCGTTGTCCCACGGACGCCATCCGATACCGGCCAACACGGCCGGGCTCTATCGCACCGCCGTGGGTGTCGATGACACGCGCGCGTCACATCGCGAATTCCTCGACGCAGGATGGACGTTCGCACGCGAGCCTCGTCAGGTCGAGCTCGAGGGCACTGCTGTTCCCGACATGTGGATCTGTTTCCTCGACGACCCCGACGGGGTGCCGTTCGAGTTCGTGCAACGGCCTCGCGATGCCTTCCGCACCGATCCGACCGGACTGTGACAACAGAGTTCGAGGTCGATCAGGGCCGCGGGAAGAAGGAGCGCTCCGACCAGCCGTCCACCGAGACCGAGCGCCGGGCGAACCGCCAGCCGTTGTCGGTGCGCACGTAGCGGTCGACGTAACGACCCCAGTGATCGAGACCGACGTCGGTCAGAACGGCGAAGTACAGGCGGCCTGAGGCGTGAGAATCGTCCTCGAAGTCGATCTGGTGAGTGCTGGTGAAGTGACGGACGTGGGTGAGACCCGATGAAGCGGTGTTCTCGGACGTTCCCGTGAAGATCGTCATGATCGCCTCGATCCCGGAATACTCCTGGTCGGGCTCGATCCGCATCACGGCTTCGTCCACGAACAAGGCCCTGACCTGGGGGAAACGACCGGAATCTCCGTTGGCGTTGTAGCGCGCCACCAGGTCGCGAATCTGCTCGCGGGCCTCGGAGAGCCCGGCGGGCCCGAGGTCGGACTCTTGACTCATCGGGACGGCTCCACGGGTCTGGGTCTACCACCTCGGGCCAGGGTGACGTACAATCTGACGTGGCGTCAGATTTCGGCGATCGAAATCCGACCAGCAACCCGAGGAGAGATCTCATGACGATGACCGCCGAGCGCAACATTCCCGCCGACGTCACGTACGGCTTGTCGGATGCCGACCAGCACTACTACGAGCACACCGATGCGGTCACGCGGCACCTTCCCCGTCAGCATCGTCATGCGATCCACTGGATCGAGATCGACGGTCGCAAGACGTTGCTCGTGAACAACAAGTTGCTCACGCTCATTCCGAACCCCACGTACGATCCGGTCGGTCAGCCCGGTTCGCTCGAGAGGTACTTCCGAGCTCAGAACCACGAGGGCAAAGAGATTCGCGACATCATCGAGATGGGTCCGATTCCGCCGGCCGCGCGTGATCGCGATGCTCGTGTGAAGTTGCTCGACGATCAAAAAGTTGACCTCGCTTGGTTGATGCCGAGCCTCGGGCTCGGTCTCGAAGAGATGATGGTCGACAACCCGGACATGTTGTACGCGTCGTTCCACAGCTACAACGAGTGGCTCGACGAGGACTGGGGTTACAACCGCGACGGTCGCATCATCACCGGTCCGCTCATGTCGCTCATCGACGTCGATCGAGCCATCGCCGAACTGCAGCACGTCATCGCCAAGGGCGCTCGTATCGTCACGTTCCGACCGGCGCCCGTGAACGCTCCCGATCGGTTCCGTTCGCTCGCCGATCCGATCTACGACCGCTTCTGGCACATCGCTGCCGATGCCGGAGTCACCATCGCGTTCCACGGCGCCGACTCGGGTTACGGCATCTACCTCGAGCGTTGGGGTGAGAGTCAGGCCTACACCGGCATGAAGATGTCGGCCCTCAGCGAGGTCATGGGCGTTCACGTCGAGCGTCCCGTCTACGACCTGATCGCATCGTTGATCTGTCACGGCCTCTTCGACCGAGTTCCGACCTTGAAGGTCGCCACCGTCGAGCTCGGTGCCGGGTGGGTCGGCGATCTCGCCCGTCGACTGAAGCGCTCCTACGGAAAGACGCCGCAGTTGTACAAGCGGGATCCGATGGACACGTTCCGCGATCACGTGTGGGTGGCACCCTTCTACGAGGACGTCATCACGAATGTGCGTGACATCATCGGTGCCGAGCAGATGTTGCTCGGGAGCGACTGGCCGCATCCCGAAGGGCTGGCCAACCCGTATGAGTGGGTCGCCGACTATTCGGGTCTGACTCCGGCGGAGCGCAAACTGTCGCTTCGGGACAACATGCGCAAGTTGTCGGGCCAGCCCCTCTGACGGGCAGCACCTCGGCGTTCAGCGAAACGTCGCCGCACACGTACTGACGACGCGACCCCCGTCACCGTCGTCGACCAAGTTCACACGCACACCCCACGTGTCATTCGCGCCGGCGAAGCATTCGCCGTGGGTGCGGAAAGGTCCGACTTTGCCGCGATTGACGAACATCACGTACCAATCAGTGATCTGAAGGGCTCGGCCGGCATCGTCTTGCGCAAGATCGGTGGCGGCCGCTTCCAGAACGATGTGTTGCGGGCCGATGTGCAAGGCGGCATCCGGTGAGGCCAGTTCGGCCGTGAGAGCCGGAAGTTCCCACACTCCACGGCTGCGACGCTCGGCCCCGAAGACGTGATGCAGGGGAGGTAGGTCGGGTGAGTCGACCACCTCGATTGGTGGATTGTCGATCTTCTCGTAACCGTCCGGAGCCGGACCGAGTGACAGGCCGACTCCGGTCGAAATCGCGACAACCCGCGAGGTCTGGGCGGCATCCACGACGAGGGCTCGGCTGAAACCGAGTCGCCGCCCGGTGTGAAGGTTGTCGGGCAGAATCATGAGCCTCTTCACATCGGGTGCCGGGTCGAGGATCTGCATCGACGCGATGAGGGGATTGGGAACGACTTCGTCGTCGTTGAAACCACCACATTCGGGTGATGCAACGCAGAGTGGAGCCGCCATGATTCCACCGAGCTCATTGCGCATGTCGTGACGTACGGTCAAGAAGGCGCCCTCGACGCCGGAGTCGAGTGAATCCCACTGACGGCCGAGATAGCGGTAGGTGAGGAGAGACGTCCACTTCTCGGCGAACGTTTCCCAATAAGCGTCGGGATCGGTGTTGCGGATGTCGACGGGCCGCTCGTCGGTCATGTCGTCTGGCTTACCAGATCCTCGCTGTTCGTGTGGCAATCTGACTGCATGAGTTCACTCGACGACAAGCAACGAGCGCGGCTCGCCGAACTTCTCGAGGGCGACGTGGCCGTTCTCACGATGGAGTTGCAGCGTGGTGTGGTCGGAGACGGGGCACTGATGAAGGCTCTGGTCGACGAAGTCGAGCGAGTCGGCGTGAAGGAGGCGGCCGGACGACTCTGCGCGACGGCTCGGGCTCGCAGGGTTCCCGTCGTGCACTGCACGGCCGAGAATCGTCCCGACGGAATTGGATCCACCGACAACTGCAAGGTCTTCGCCATGAACGCGCGACTTCGGCGTGAGACGGGATCCACTCCCATCGATCAGGGAAGCGACGGAGCAAGACTCGTCACCGAACTCGGACCAGAGGCATCGGACGTGATCGTGTCGCGAATCCACGGGATGACACCCTTCACGTCGACG
The DNA here is from genome assembly GCA_027592035.1 of Actinomycetota bacterium. Taxonomy (GTDB): domain Bacteria; phylum Actinomycetota; class Acidimicrobiia; order Acidimicrobiales; family Ilumatobacteraceae; genus Casp-actino8. Next base: position 22,940 of record JAQCIK010000016.1, read on the forward strand.
TCACTCGATCAGATCCTTCGAAACATGGGAGTCAGAACCCTGGTCGTCACCGGGGTCTCGGTGAATCTCGGGATTCTCGGCACCGTCGTCAGTGCCATCGATCTCGGTTATCGAGTGGTACTGGTGCGCGACGCAGTCTGCGGTGTGCCGACCGAGTACGCCGACGCGGTGATCGACAACACATTGTCGTTGCTCGCGACGGTCGTGCGCGTCGATGACGTCGTCGCCGTCTGGAGTTGAGCCAGCGCGATCACGCGAGGCGGTCGACGAAGGACGCGTAGTGCTCGATGAATGCGGGCACGCCATCGGGGTCTTCCCAGCCGTCACGCCCCGATCCGACGATCACCCGTTCGATTCCGAGATCCTGGTACATCAACAGGGTGTCGAGCGTCGGATCTCCGAATGCGACCATGGAGATCGGAATATCCGGGCGTCCCTGCTCGGCGGCGATCGATCGGAACTTGGCCACTCGGCGCGGGACGTCGCCGAGTGTGACGTCGAGAGGCATCCAGCCATCGGCCCAGGCGACGGTGTGTCGGGTGCCGAGCTTGCCGCCGGCGCCGAACCAGACGGGCGGATGAGGGCGCTGTACGGGTTTGGGGCGTGACCACACGGGGTCGAAGTCGAACCAGCGGCCGTGGAACTCCGAATCGTCGTCGACCCAGAGAGTTCGTAGAGCACCGGCACACTCTTCGAGAGCTTGGTACCTCATCGACCAGTCGATGTCGGGTCGGTGATCGGCTAACTCCTCGCGATTCCAGCCTGCTCCCACGCCGAAGTGGACACGTCCGCCGGAGAGAACGTCGAGAGTTGCGGTGGTCTTGGCCAATGCGAACACGTCGTGTTCGAGAGGAAGAACGACGCCCAGCCCGAGCAGTAGTGACGTCGTGTGTTCGGCCATCTGGGCGAGAGTGATGAAGGGATCCATCATCGTGACGTATTGCCATGGCATGTCACCGCCGGTCGGGTACGGAGTGAGGCGAGAGGCCGGAATGTGACTGTGCTCGCCGATCCAGATGGAGTCGAAACCGGCGCTCTCGAGCATCGGACCGAGGCGACTCGGCCCGATGTCGACGGGGGTGTTCATTGTCGTGTAACCGAGCTTCATGGGTTTCGTGGCGTCAGTGCGGTCTCTCCGGCCGTGACGTCCTCACGGTACTCTCGACTCGTGCGGATTCTGTACCAGTACCCCGATGCCGTCGGCGCCGAAGCCGACATGATGGGGGCGGGTCGAGTGTCCGATGTGGCACACGAAGTCGAGAGGGCGGGCCTCGATGGCCTGGCCTTCACCGAACATCCGGCTCCGAGTGCGAAATGGATGGCGAATGGAGGTCATCAGACGCTCGATCCATTCGTCGCTCTCGCGAATGCGTCAGCGGTGACCGAACGCATTCGCCTGTTCACCTACCTGTCGGTCGCCGCCTATCGAAATCCCTTCATGCTCGGCAAGACGGCAGCATCGGTCGACGTTCTGTCGCAAGGTCGTCTCGAACTCGGGCTCGGTGCGGGCTATCAGAAGGCCGAATTCTTCGCCCTCGGGATCGACTTCGATGCACGAAACGGTGCACTCGACGATGCCCTCGACGTGTTGCCGCGGTTCTGGGGTGGCGAGCCGGTCGCACATCGAACCGAGGAGTACGAAGCCCGTGATGCGATATGCAGACCAGTGCCTGTCCAGCAGCCGATCCCGGTCTGGATCGGTGGCAATTCTCGGCTCTCTATGGAAAGAGTGGCGCGGGGTGGTCACGGGTGGATGCCGATGATGACATCCGATGTCGTGTCGGCGACGACGCGCACGGCTCATATCGGTTCGGCCGACGATCTGGCCGTGAAGATTCGCCGGGTGCGCGACATGGCCGAGGGGAGACCTGTCGAAGTCTTGGTGAGCTACCTCGATCACGATGCGGCAACGCCGGGTGCCTCCGTGGAGAAGCATCGGGACGCTCTCGGGAGCCTCGAAGAAGCCGGAGCCACCTGGGTCGGACTCACGAAAGCGTCGGCGTCGTGGCAACACACCGTCGACGTGATCGGCCACATCGCCTCGTCGTACCGCTGAGCCTTCGTCTCACTACAGTCACCGTATGACTCTCGATCCGAACGTGCGATTTCCGGCCTTCGTGTTCACCAACGACGACGACGGCTCGAGCCGAGGTGTTCGGGAAGTCGGTTTGTCCGACATCGCTCCTGATGGAGTGCTGATCGAAGTCGAATGGTCGAGCGTCAACTACAAGGACGGTCTCGCCACCACGAAGAGTGGCAAGGTTGCGCGGATATCACCACTGATCGCTGGTATCGATCTCGCCGGGCGAGTTGTCGATGCGGCCGACTCGTCGTTCTCGGTCGGGGATCTCGTGATCGCGCACGGCTACGACATCGGCACCGCCCGACATGGTGCCTACGCGCGTTTCTGTCGGGTTCCATCCGACCAGATCGTGCCTCTCCCGGACGGACTCACACCCCGCGAAGCAATGGTGATCGGCACCGGCGGGTTCACGTCGGCCCTCAGCGTCATCGCTCTCGAGGACTGGGGTCTCAGCCCCGAGGACGGACCAGTTCTCGTGACCGGTGCGACCGGTGGAGTCGGAAGTATGGCCGTTTCCATGTTGGCCGGCCGCGGCTATCGCGTCGTGGCGAGCAGTGGGAAGAAGGAGCAGGAAGAGTTCCTCCGCGATCTTGGCGCCCACGAGGTGATCGATCGGTCGATCCTGTCGGACGAGGATCGACGACCTCTCCAGGCCTTGGAATACGCAGGTGCCGTCGACTGTGTCGGCGGCACGACCCTCGCCAACGTCTTGAAGCGACTGACGTACGGATCGGCCGTCGCCGCGAGCGGACTCACCGGAGGAGCCGACCTGCCGGCAACCGTGATGCCGTTCATTCTGCGTGGAGTCGCTCTCCTCGGAATCGATTCGGTTCAGACACCGATGGCCGTGAGGGTGCGAGCATGGAATCGTCTGGCCACCGACTTGAAACCCCGCGGGATCGAGTCCATCGGCCATGACATCTCGTTGTCGGATCTCGACGGAGTCCTCACCACGATCCTGGCCGGAGGGGTGACCGGTCGGTACGTGGTGCGACCGTCGACCTGAGATTTCTCAGGCGGTCATGACGTTCGTCTGACCGGGCATGCCGAATTGGATCATGCCGCCCCAGGCGCAGTTGGCCATGCACGAGTTCGTCAGAGCCGGCATTCCACCGATCATCACAGTGGGCGATCCGGGTTTCCAGGGACCGGCCGGAACCGGGATGCACGGCATGGGCGTGAGAACACCGAGCGCTGCTGCAGTCGCCGCTGCAACCTGGGGATTGGCGAGTGACTGACACATGCCGAAGGGAGGAATGTTCATGTTCGGAACCATGTCCATCACGTTGCCGGCTGGTGCAGTCGCCATGACGCGGCTCTTCGGGAGAATGTTGAGTGTCGACGGTGCCATGCCGAACGTGCAGGTCATCATGGCTCCGCTCACCACCTGAATGGCCATGCACGAAGAGTACCCTGACCGAGTGGCGGTGGTTCCCTTCGTGTCGCGAGTAGGTGATGTCATCGCCGTCGATCCCGAAATCGAGTACGTCGACGACTCGCACGTTCGGGTTCGCTTCGATCTCGAGGGGGACGAATGGTCCCGTCTCGAGGCCAACGATGTCTTCGGTATCCGGACTCGCCGACGGTTTCCCGACCAGCTCCCCGGTGACGGGAACGTTCGAATCACGGTGGAAGGTTCGCGTCATGCGACCGAGTCCCCACGTGGATGGAATGCCGATGAATTCGTCGTGGTGTCGGCCATGAGACTCGTGGACGCCTCGTGGCAAGGCTCGGTGTTCGCGTCACCCCCGGCCTGGTATCGGGCGATCGAAGCCTTGATCGAACTCGGATTTGACGTGGATGGCGAGACCGAGGACGAGATCAGTGCCACCAACCACCTCGGGGTGAACGTCATGATCTCGATCTACGAGCGGAATCAGGTGGCGTCGGTGGTTCATGCCGCACCGATCGAGAAGTCGTGGAGTACTGACGTGAAGGTGCTCGATCTCGTGAATCGCCTCAATGCATCCTTCGTCATCGGTTCGGTCGCGTTGTCGAGTGACGAGGTGGGACGGGCGCACCTTCTGGTGAAGTCGGGTGTGCCGATCCTCGACGGCGTCGACGTTCCTGCCGTCCTCGAAGCTCTGGTGATCGGCCTGACCGGAATGATCATCGAGGTCGCACCTTTCGTCCGTCAGGTCGCTCTCGGTGAGCTATCGGTCGACGAGGCGACCACTCGTCTGGTCTGATCAGACGCCAGCATCCTTCAGGGTGCCGGTGACCAGTTCGTCACGCGAAACCACGAAGCAGACCACCTGACGGTCTTCCTTGTCGTTCCAGGTGCTCACACTCGGGTAGAGGTACGTGAAGTAGAAGCGTGATTCAGCGACTTCGATCCCCACGTAGTCGGCGAAGGCGCCGACGCATTGTTGTTCGGCGAACACTTCGAGAGCGGTCGCGCCCGGATAGGGGCCGTCGGGATGATCGGCCGTGAAGTAAGCCTCGTGCGTGTGGGGTTCGATACATGGCACCACCGACAGCGACGTGGTCTCGTCCTTCAGTTCGGCGTTGGTGCAGTCTCCGACCTGCACCTCGAAGGCCGACACCGAGCCACCGCTCACCACGGCGCCGGTTTCGTCTCGCTCGAGACCTCCGCCGCCACAGGCGACCAGAGAACAAATTGAGATGGCAGGAATCAGGAAACGTTTCATGGTGTCGGGCTCATCGTGACGGTGTAGAGGGTGGATGCGGAAATGGAAACGGACGAATTGGCGTAGCCGTCGCCGGAGATCAACCAATCTCCGAAGGGTAGGCCTTGTGAAGCCGACGGACCGTCACACGAGGTGTTCGGGTTGGCGATCGTGCAGAGTGTGCCGAAGCCGATTGCGGCAAATGTGGCTGATGCCGTCGGAGATGTGGCAACTTCGATGCGCAGTGAACCGGTGCGACGCACGGTGACGGTCATGTTCGTGGTCTGTCCGAAGGTGAGGCCAGCGACCACGGTCTTGACCTCGTGATTGGTGGATGGGGTGATCGTGACCGTCGTTGCTCCGGTCGTGAGACCGCTGATCGTGCACGAGTTCGAAGCGGTGCACATGCTGCCGTCGGACGTCGCGATGGTCACGCTCGACACGCTTGCCGTCGTTTCGTCGACCACGGTGACGGCGAGAGAGGCCGTTGTCGACGGGGAGGGTTGCAGGGCCAGAACCACAGTCGTCGGATTGTTGGTGCCGACGGTGATCGTGGCCGACGTCGTGACGTAACCGGCGAGTGAGGCCCCCACGTTCAAGAGTCCGACGCTCTGGGTCGAGGGTGTGCAGATGCCAGTCGACGCATCGGTGGTGCAGATGGCGGTCGGACTCGTCGGGTCGTCGACGTCCTGAACCAACACCGACCCGAGTGCGTTGCCAGTCGATCCGTCGATGGTACGGAAGGTGATGGCTGACGTGGTCGGCGCAGGTGTCACCCCCGGAAGCTGCACGGTGGCCGACACCGTCGAACTCGGGAGCGGAAGAACCGAGACGAACCCGGTCGAGTGATCCGTGGCCGATATTCGGTAGGTCTGCACCTCGGAGGGCTGGTTCGTTATCGAGCATTCGCCGGATCCGTTCGTGGTGCAATTGATCGTCGCATCGTCGACCGAGGTGACCGTGGCGCCGGAGATCGCTGTGCCAGTCGTGTCCTCGATCGTGAAGTCGATGTCTCCGGTGCTCGCCGTCGCGAAGCTCACGTCGATTGACTGCGGAGTACCAGCCACCACGGTGATCGAACTCGACACCGATGGATGATTCGGGTGCGAGGCCGACAACGTCCATGTTCCAGGGGTCAGGAGCAACGTGCAGGTACCGGTCGACCCCGTTGTGCAGCCGATGTTGTCCTCGGTGACACGAACCGTAGCCCCGGGCACGATCTGGGCATCGCTGGTCTTGGCGGTGATCGTGATCGACACCGGAGCCACGTCGGTGAGAGTGAAGGTGGTCGGAGCGTATGTCGCGCCTGTACTTCGATCGGGAACGATGATGGTGGTGTCGACCGTGGCGACTCCTGTCTTGCTCAGCCGAAGTCCGTAGGAGCCGGGCGCGACGTTTGAGAAGGTGACGATGCCGGAACCATCAGTGGACGAGGTCGACGGACCGAGGAGATAACCGTCCGACAGTGTGACCGAGACCCCGGAGTCGTCGGCGCCGGCCTCGACAGTGATCTGTACGTCGACCGTCGATCGAGGGAGGAGCAGAAGGCCGGCGTCGAGGGTGCTCGGACCACTCGTCGTGATCGACGTCGCCGACATCTCATAGGTGAGTCCACCGATGGTGACCGATCCCGACGTCACACTGTTGATCCTGATCGCATACGTATCATCGGGAACTTCGGTGAAGGTCGCGATCGCTCGATCGGAGCCTGCGAACCCGATGACGGCTGATGCTGTCACCACTGTTCCTCCACCGCCGGGATCGAGGCCGACCGACACGGCGAGGGGAGTTTGGGGGCCGAAGCCAGAGGCTGGAATTCCGGCCACTCCGATGACCACGACCGACTTCGTGGAACCCAAGTACACCGGCAGACGAGTGGTGTAACCGCGATCGATGTTCACCAAGAACTCCTGCGACACGAACCGATCCGTTCCGTCTTCCACGAGGATCCAGTACTGACCGGCCGCCAATCCGGTCAGGTTGGCAATTCCGTTCGACGAGGAAGTGGTGGAAACAAGAGTCGTCTTCGCGCTCGTTGTGTAGGCACTGACGGTCACCCCATCGATCGGGTTTCCGCCCGATGTTCGAACTGATATTTCGAGAATTCCGTCGAGGGGGGTGAGCGTCAGGTTGAGGGTGCTACTGGCACCGGCCGCGATGACGGCCGTGGCGGACGCCGATACGAATCCTGGTGCTGTGACGACGACGTCCCACGACCCCTCGTCGAGGCCTGGCAAGAAGTATTGGCCGCTTCCGTTGGTCGTACCGGACACGATGATGGCGCCTTTGGTGGCGGTGAGGTTGGCGCCGACGACAGGGGTGTTGGCGCTCGTCGTCACCAATCCGCTCAGTCCTGAACTAGCGATGGACAAGGTGATGGTCTCCGCGCCATCAGCCGCAGCTTCGACGGCAATGACTGACGAAAAGAATTGGTAGCCGGTCAATTCGGCAGTGACGAGAGCGGGACCAGGCGCCAAACCCGAGAGGGGACATTGTCCGGATCCATCCGTGAGGCACGAGAGAAGGACCCCCAGCGCGTCGGTGGCGCTCACGGTGACATTTGCGAGAGACGTCCCCGTCGCATTGACCGCAGTGAACACGACCGTTCGGGCTGGACTCATGGTGAGGCTGAGAGCCAATTGTCCGGGTGTGATTCCGATCGAGCCGCGGGCATCTCGATAACCGGCCTTTTGCGCGGTGATCTGGGCGACTGTTCCGCTCGGCGGATCGGCGATCGTGCATTGTCCGTTCGCATCGGTCGGGCCACAGTTTCCGAGGCTCACGTTGTTGGAAATGACGGCACTCACCGTGGCCCCGACGATCGGATCTCCTGCAATGTCGAGAACGGTGATGGTGAGGGAGGTGTCGATCTGCTGTGAGATGGCGAGAGCGCTGATCGTGGCGTTCGTTCCCGGGAAGACCATCAAGGGATCGGAGTCCGTAAATCCGGTTCCCTCAGCTGATGCTCGAACGATCCAGCAGGCGCCTGCTGACACGTCGCAGGGCTTGAGTGATGCCTCGGCGGTCAGGTCTGGGGCGGGCGAGGGGACGGGACGCACGGGCGTGAGATTCGTGAACTCGTAGATGCCGGACGCATTGGTCTTGATCGACACGGTTTCGATGACGCGTTCGCTGGAATCGACTCGCCGGGCCTCGACACTTAAGCCCTCGCCAGCCGCCGAGCCATTGACGGTGACCGACCCAGCGATGCGACCAGGGTCGGGAGTGATGTAGTACGACCGAGTGGCCGCTTCGGTCAGGCGAAGGTCGATTCCACTGCTCGTTCGCGCTTCGAGGCCGACGACAGGGGCGTCACAAGCCGCTGATGTGAAGGCGGTGTCCTCGACCTCGATGGCCACCAGACAGACGTCGTAGCCAACGGTCGATCCGGAGACACGCGAGTCGTCGTCGTTCAGGCTGGGAGCGACACCCAGGCGGTACGAGCCGAGCGATTTCGCCAACCCGAGGGTCGACGCGTCGACCCAGGTCGATCCCAAGGTGCCGTTACGGATGTACACGTTGAAGTCGGAGGCGTTGTACGGCCTGTACTCACCGCTCAAGAGGTCGAGGGTCTGGGCCTCACCGGTGATGAGGGACAAGCCCCGAACCGAGACGTCGAGGTTCAAGGTGGCGGCGAGTGCGCCGACGAGAGATCGGGGAGTCGCCGCGTAGTTGGAGCTGACGACCTCGACGCTGAACGGATCGGCGGTCAGCTTCTTCACGAACAAGAACTCTCCGGTGGCCGACGTGGTCGTGGTGGCGACGATTGTGCCCTCTTTCAGCAGGCGAAGCGTGAGGCCCTGAATCGGAGTCGACGTGTCGTCGGTGACCTGACCCTGAAGATTGCCGAGTGGGACGAGTTCGATCTCTCGCTGTGCGGCGTCGGTCGAGGCGGCGACTTGAGCGGTGATTCGCAGAGGCGCAAAACCCTCGGCCGTGAAGTCGATGACATATCCACCGGCTTCCAGCCCGGAGATCACGAGGTTCCCATCGGACAGGTTCACCTCATAGGTGCAGTCGGAGTCGGCCCCGACCTTGCCGCAATCGTCCTCGGCTCGGTATCTGACGGTCGCCGAGACGGTCGTCGTGGTGTCATTGCCACCCTTCGTCACCTTGAACGACAACGAACTCTTGATGGCGCTCACCCGAGTGGGACTGAGTGTCACGTTGAGCTCGGTCGAAGTTCCGGCACCGATGTCCACCTCTCGTACCTGCTTCTCGAGTCCGAGAGCTTCGAAGACCACGACATAGGCACCGGGGACGATGCCATCGACCAGCAGCGAGCCGTCACTCGAGATGGCGTCGGTTGTCTTGTAGGTGTTGTCGGGGTTGGTCACGGTCACCGCGACGGCGGTGGGAGACAGGGAAGATCCGGAAATGGTGACCTTGCCACGAAGGCGACCGGTCGAGCGCACCATCGATATCTCTCGCTCAGGCGTGCTGATCGTCAACTCGATCTGCTCGGTGAGCGTCTGGAACCCCGGAGCTTCGTAGGTGACGGTGTAAGTGCGGCCCACGGGAAGTTGCTCGAGGCGGAACGTGCCGGCCAACAACCCTTCGGTGAGTGTGGTGGTGGAACGCGTGAGTGTTCCGTCGGTCGCGGTGATGGTGAAACTGGGGCCGAAGTCTCCGACGGTGTCTTGGGCGACGCGGAAATCGGCGGCCGCTGTCGATCCGGACTCGAATGCGGCCGCGGTGATCTTGCCGGCGAGGGTGGCCACGTTCGGAGAGAGAACGAGGCGGAGATCGTCGATGGCTTGTCCGGTGGCGAGGTCGAGAGTCGTGCTGGCCAGGCCGCGACCGGCCACCCGGGCATCGAGGACGTACGTGGCGGGTGACGAGAGGTCTCGGAAGGCGAAGCGACCAAGATCGTCGCCCGAGGTCGGTGTCGAGAGCGAGTAGGTGATCGCACCATCGGTGAGTGTCACATCGACTCCGCCGAGGGGTGACCCGGACGCGTCGACCGTCAGGCCACCGATGAATCCGGTTCCCGGTTCGAGAACCACTTCGAGGGTGACAGGCTGACCATTGGGCTGAACGATGAGCGTCTTCGTCTGATGGCCCGCCTTCGAGAACGAGAACTCGTAGAGGCCGAGTGCATCGAGGCCAGCCACGACGAAAGCGCCCGTCTCGTCGGTTTGGGTCTGTTGGAGCGCAACGTCGGGAGACTCGGTCGCTGTCCCTGCGGCGACTTTGCCACCCGTTGCTGCGTCACCGAGGCTCACCGTCCGCCACGAGACCACCACGCCTGAGCCGTCAGGCACCGCAGTGACGGTTCCGTTCACGTCGACGAGAATGGGTTCGGCTCCCGCCGCTCCCGCTCCGTCCTGCTCGCCGGTGTCGTCGACGACCGGCGTTCCCTCGGCTCCGGCCGTCGATTCCGTCGTGGCCGGTGACACGAGACGAATCACGGCGAGTGTCGAGGCCGCCCACACGATCAGGATGGTGAGGAGTGTGAAGAGGCCCTTCACGTTCTTGCCGATCATCGGCATCTGACGAACGTTGCCTCGACTGTAGACGGGGACTCCCGCGCCCTCGCCGATGATCGAATACCACCGCTCCTTCTGCTTGCCGAAGTAGAAGGCCTTCGACTTCACCTTGGCCGAGACGCGGACCACCTCGCCGGGACGAATCGACAATTGTTCGAGCTCGAGTTTGACCTGAGTCTCGGCGTCGTCGGGTTCGGCGCGCAGTCGGAGGTGCTGTGTCTCCTCGTCGTGATTGCGCACGATGAGGCGCACACGGCCACGTCGTCGTCGACGTATCGACGCCGGTGACATGTGCATGCGGAGGGCTTTCGTGTGCTGAACGTCGACCGATGTCTCGAGTGACTCCAGGACCGAGCCGGTGTCACGGTCGACCACTTCGAAGAGAAAGTTGTGCTGTCCCGGTGGCATTCCATGGGGAATCGACACCGACACGTCGATCTCGATCGTCTGATCGGCCTCCACGCGGATCTGTTGGGCCGGAAGTGGCCCCGTGAGATTTCCGAGAACGCGAACGATCAGATCACGTGGTGAGCCGGCCAGTTCGGTGAGGTGCATCCGCACGGAGGTGACGCGACCGATTTCGGCGAAGATTCGTACCGGAGGGGTCAGGGCGACGACACGACGAGGAGTCATGGCACGGTCACCCCGATGGACAAGGACTCACTCGCGCCCAATGCAACGAGACGGGACGTGATGGCGGGATCGCCGGCGACTGCCGCTACTTCGATCACGTAGCGAGTCGGGGCGTCGAGCCCGTTGAAGGTGACCGAACCATCGGCAGCGGTCAGCAGTGAACCGACGGGAGCGCCGCCCGGGTAGGCCGACTCCTTCCAGACCCTGACCTGATAGCCCGACTTCGCGCCCCCGGTGCACGCCGTTGGGGACGTGGCGGTGACACTCGTGCAAACGAACACCTTGATTCCGGCCCGAGGTCGTAGGACGACGTCGGCAGTGACGTCACCGCCGGGGACGATCACCACTTGACGTGCGGCCGGTTCGGAGCCCGTCCGGGTGAACGACAGCGTGTACGTGCCGGGTGCGATTCCTTCCAGTCGATACCTTCCGACGCAATCGGTGACACCCGGCGGGCAGGACGACGCCGTAGTCGTGAGTCGGGTGACCAAGCCGTTGCTGATGCGAACCGTCACCCCACCGACTGGACCGCTCGCGTCGGTGACACGACCGCTGACCAGGCCCGTGGACGCCACCAGATCGAAATTCAACTGAACGTTCAGGGAGCTGGAACTGAGGACCACGTTGCGAACGACAGTCGAGAAGTCACCACCTCCCACTGAGAGGGTGTAGATGCCGGGTGCTGGCAGACCGGAGAGGGAGAAGGTGCCGATCTCGTTCAAAGTCGTGGTCGACGGGTCGTCGACACTGACGGTCGTGGTGGTGAAGGTGTTCTCGCCGTCTGTCGCCGACACGGCGACACCACCGACTGCCGAGCCAGCCGTGTTGCGAACCAAGCCTGAAATCGATCCGGTCGAAGGATCGAGCAGAACGTTGAGACCGGTGAGTTGCTGACCGCTCGCAAGGGAGATGGTCAGAGATTTCGTGGCGTATCCATCGAGCGACACCGTCAACGCATAACTCGCTGGGGTGAGCAGATCGGGAAGCACGAACGATCCGACGTTCCCGGTGGTCAGAGACAGAGTTGCGGTGTCGAGATCGGGTGATTCGACGGTGATCGTGGCGGCGCCGAGCGGGCCATCTGGTCCGTTCACGACGCCATCGATGCGACCGTCCCCGGCGCGCAGCTGAACAGTGATTCCCGATCGCGTCTCTCCGCCCGCCAACTGGATCGAGAGCTGGGTCGTGATCGACCCGACTTTCCTGATTCGCAGCGTGTACGCACCGGGTGCAGGAACGTTTGTGAACTCGAACGTTCCAGTGTTGTCGACGATCACATTGCCGATCACCGCGTCATTGATGCCACCGGTGACCGAGGCCGGGACGATGAGGTCGACGCTCGTCCCCTCCACCACACCACCGACGACCACACCTCGTACGGTCGCCGGTTGCCCGCCGAGAAGCATGTCGATAGCGTCCCTAGACTGGCCGGATTCGAGCTTCACGTCGGGCGAATTGTCGAACTCGCTCACGTCACCGAACCATCGAGAGTCGTATCCGGCGGCGACGGCACGAAATCGGAAGGGACCGGGTCCGAGATTGTCGACCACGAACGTTCCGTCCTCGGCGGTGGCGACCGATCGAATGGGACGCTCGGTCACCGCCGTGAGGTAGACCTCGACAGTTGCGCCCGCGATTCCATCCTTCGACGAACGAGCCACGACGGTTCCGGTGATCGTTCCGGGAGAGAACCCCGCGCTTGGGTCGGCGGCTCCGAAAGCCTGCTCGAGAAGCTTGTCGTCGGTCGTCGTTGCATCGACGACGTTCTGGAGGTTGCGGGAGAACACCACTCCGAAAATCGACGCGGCAATGAGCAAGCCGACGAAGGAGAACATCAAGCGACTGATGCGCGGCGTCTGGACGAACGTGACCATCTGTTCGGATCCCGGGATTCCATCGTCGACGCCGATCGACAGGTTGCGGACCATGGGTGGACCAGCCCACGGTCTCTTGGCCGTCACTCGAAGGGGGGTCGAGCGTTGTTCGCCGGGCGGAATGTCGATCTCGGGCCGGTCGAAGATTCCTCGGACCAGGGCCTCGGGATCGGAGACGTTGAGACGCGCCACCGATTCGGTATTGCCGAGGTTCTGGACGGTGACGGCGAATTCTCCCTTGCTCCCAGCCACGACTTGGATCGGCTGAACCTGGACGTTCAGGTGCGGTCGGGCATCGACGTCGAGAGTGAAGGTCAGAAGGGTCGGATTCTCCGGTTTGAGTTCGGAACGGATCTGGACGGTGAGAATCTTCAGTCCGGATGGAAAATCGTCGGGAAGGTCGATGGTCAGATCGAAGGTTCCGGTGGACTTGGGAAAGAGTTGGAGTCGTTCGGGTGTGACTCGAATCCAGTCACGATCGACGCCGAGAATACGAATGTCGAACGCGTCGACGAGATGGGCGGTGTTCGAAACGGAGACGGTCGCCGAGACGGGGATGCCGGCGTAGGCGGGAGTACGCGTCGGTTCGATGCTCGCCCGGAGGCTCACGTGGGAACCCTCATGGTGACGGTGCCGAGATCCTGATCGGCGTTGGCGATCTGAACGAGTACGACCGTGTCGGCGTAGCCATCGAGGGAGAAGGTGAGTGTCCACCACCCCGAGGTGACGTTCTCGAGTCGGAAGGCTCCGTTGGGGTCGGTCGACAATGTGCTGAGAGCGAGATCGCCACTCGTGGCCACGATGGTCACGCCAGGGAGAGCGGTCGTCGTGGCGTTCTTCACCAGACCCGTCACGACACTCAGTGATCGATCGAGGGAAATGTTGACCGTGGAGGCTCCCGAGGTGGTGGTCAAGCGAACGGCGACGGTCTCGGTCTGGTAGCCCTCCTTGCTGAAAGTGAGGACGTAGTTGCCCGGTGCCGGCAGTCCGGCGAGCGAGTACTCGCCTCCGGCGTCGACCGAGATGGTCTGCCCGACGATCGCGCCGTTGCTCGCCGTGATGGACACACCCCCAAGGGCCGCACCCGACCCATCGGTGACCGCACCACGAACGATCCCGGTCCCGCGACTCATCACAATGCTGTTCGGTAGAACGATGGATTCGCCGGGTCCGACCTTGACCGTGAGAGTTTGGGTTCCGTAACCCTCGAGGGCGATCTGCACGAGGTAGGTGGCGGGGGATCGCAATTCACCGAGAACGAAAACCCCGACGTCCTCCCCGGTGGTCGGGGTCGTCGACGTGATCGTGTCAGCGCCGGCTGTTGCGGTGATGGCCGCTCCACCGAGAGGAGTGCCGGCCTGATCGACAACCAGACCGGTGATCGATCCTGGACCCGCTTGAAGTTTGACAGTAGGGATGGCGAGGGTCTCGCCAGCCGAGACTTCTTGGAACAGCTGGATCGGTTCGAAGCCAGGGGCGGTGAATGACAGCCGGAAGCGACCGGGCGACGGCAACTCCGGAATCTCGAAGGTTCCATCGGCATTCGACACCGCTGAAACGATCGTGTCGCTCGGTGAATCGTCGATCATGAGACGCGCTTCGATGTTGCTGATCGGTGCCGGTTCACCGCCGGACACGGCTCCCTTGATCGTGGCCGGTTCACCGACGACTGCCACATCGGGCAGCTCGATGGATTCGTCCGAGGGGACCACTCGCTGTTCGAAAGGAATCTTCTGGCTCTCGTAGCCGGCCCCGGACACCTCGAGTTCGTAACGTCCGGGGGCAAGTCCGGCGAGCAACACCACGCCATCGGCATCACTCGATCCGGCGATGGGAGGCCGACCACTGTCGATCGGAGTGGCCGTCAGAATGAGTCGGGGAAGGGCGCGCCCGTCGGACGCGGCGACGATTCGGGCGGTGATGGATCCGATCGAGACCGAGGGGTCGGGTTTGGAGCCTTCGAGCCACCCTTCGGCCACGGCCTTCTTCGCCTGTTGCCCGGCCAGGGCGGCGCGAAATCCAGCCGAGAAAACCAGAGCCCAGAGAACGATGATCGAAAGCAGAACCACTGCAGTCAGCAACCCTCGGCTGAGTCGGGGCTTCTGAGTGAAGGTGACAGTTTCGCTCAGACTCGCCGATCGGCTCGCAACATCGATCTGAATCGCCCGTGGAATCGCGTTACCGGACAACGGTCGTTTGCCTTTGGCATTGACGCGGAATGCGAGGGCTTGACCACCTTCGAGTTGCGCGCGGCGCGGCTCGATCACGTACTTGAGGGCACGGTCGGTGTCGCCGGTCGTGACGCTCACTCCGGTCGGACGATTTCCTCGATTGGTCGCCGTCACGATGAAGTATGTCGAGCTTCCACCGAGAACCACTTTGGGCGCCACGGAAACGGACAATTCGTCGTGCGGAGCGACTTGAACGTTGGCGGTCAGCGTGCCGACTTGACCGTTCTCGTCGTTGATCTCGATCGGCAGCTGATAGAGCCCGGCCGGCGTTTCGCGAGGCAGGGTGATCTCGAGTTCGATGTCTGCGGTCTCGCCGGGAAAGAGCGACACGACGAGGGGTCGGGCCGAGTAGTTCTCGGTCGGGATGAGTCCAGGGCGAGCGTGCACCTCTTTGATGGTCTCTTCGTCGTTCTGGACCTGGACGACGATCTCGAAAGGTACGCCGACGAAGGCGTTGTACTGCTGCGTGGTGAGACGCGCTCTCATCCGTCGTCTCCCTGGGACGGCACTTCTTCCACGTACGAGCGAACACGCTCCGACTGCCGAGAGGGTTGGCGGGAGTCGGTCGTCTTGAGACCGAGGCCTTCGGTCGGAGGTCCAGCCAAGGTACCGAAACCGGGATCGACGGGAAGAATCACCTGGAGGTCGAGACCGGGTCTGAATTTTCCATCGACCGCGCCCCAGAAATCCTTCGAAGTACGAGTGTCACCGGCTCCGATGAGAAGTTCGATGGGGGAGCCCAAACTGGCGAACTCGGGTGGCATCTCGTCCATGTCGAGCCGCCTCACGCGTAGGAGGCCTTGCAAGAGTCGGCCGAGGAGGACGTGCTCGTCCCGTTGGTCACCCGTCCAGGTGGAAATGAAATAACTGACTCGCACCCGGGGCAGCGACAACCTCCGGGTCTTGCTGCTGCCGTCGCCGACGAGTTCAACTCCGCTCCCGACGCGCTTGTCCTCTCGTCGGATGTCCCACATGAATGCATTGACGGTGGGACGAGTGATTCCGGTGCTCCATTCTCGATCGGGCATGGCGAACGACACCGCGATTTCACGGCCCAAAGGAACCGTCTTTCGGAGGTGCTGTTCGAGAACGTCGTCGAGTACGTGGAGCATCGTCGGTCACCAGATCCAGGTCGCGAGGTAGTAGATGCCGATCGTCAGGCCCGAACCGACGATCGAACCGAGAAGCAGGATCGGCCAACGGCGTATCTTCTCGGCCGGTACCAGAACCTCTCGAACGATGGACCGGATCTCAATTTCGTCGTCGACTTCCTCGACGACTGGAACCACGAGAATCGCGCCACAGCGTAGGCAGTTGACGCCATCACGGGGATTCAATTCGCCGCAGTCGGGACACGGGAGCCACGATCGTTGCGACAGGCCGGCCACACCGGGATGCCGCTCGCGGGCCATGTCGGAGTCCTCGTCGACGAGACGAGCGGTTCCACGAGAGAAAAAGAGTGGGTAATCACACGCGCCGCAGAACGCTTGTGAGGAGCGTGCACCCTGCGGATCGTCGTTCTCGGTTCCGCAATTCGGACACGTGATCCGAGTCATCACTTCTCCGCCTCCACTGTCGTGCCGGCGACGCGAAGTTCGACCACGCAATGCGCCGGTGTGATCTCTCGCATCAATTTCACCAGGTCGGACGGGGTTCCGTGGGTGATACCACCAACCGAAACGGTCACACGTCCGTCACAGTTCGGCGCCTCACCGAGACGGTGGATTCCCCCGTCCTCCTGAATGTCGATTTCACCCTCCACGAAGGGTTGGATGAGGGTTTCCAAGTGCTCGCGGGTTCCTTTGCGAAGGATGAGCGCACCAGTGCGAGCGAGGAGATCTCGCCGGCGTTCGACGGGAAGGGTCTCGGTGTCGGGAGCGTCGACGAATCGACCGAGCCACGACAAGAGATGTTCGGGAGTGACCATCGGATCGGCAAGGAAGGGGATCTGATCCGCGTGCACTTGGACCGATTCGGCGACCTCCTCGAGAATGCAGAGCAGACCGCTCATCACGCGATCGTCCTGCATGGAGATCGGCAGACGGCGAATCAGCCAGCCCGGCTCGCGGCTCATCGAACGACCACCTGAGGGCGAAACGCGAGGGGCAATGACAGATCGGGAAGGCGAACCGTGTCGACTCCGCCGCCGATTCGTTCTCCGTTTCGGAGATCGGACTCGAAGAGCACGATCTCTTCGACCTGTTCGACCCCTGGAACGTCGCCGAGCAGATTGGCGATCGCTCCTGAGGTCACGTCGAGACCGAACGGCCATCCGTCGCCCTGGGGTCCACCGAGGTGCGGTGACAAATAGGTCGCAACGGCATCGAGACAACGTTGACGAACGGCCGCTGGCGCTCGCCCTGGCTGCACCCGCACCATTGCTGCGACCGACACGCCGAGGTAGGTCGGGGTACCGATCTCGAGAGAAGTTCCGATCACTCGTCGGGGCTCGAGGTGGTCACGAAGAGTCGTGAAAAGCGAGTCGTCGAGCGCGAGGTCGTCGATGGAGATGGCATCCGCCGGTCGACCAGGGTCGGGGACGACCAACAGCCGCGATGGAGCGCCGGCTTCCGTCGGCGGAACGCAGAGAGATCGACTCACCCGTGGCGACGCTTCTTTGGCCAAGCGCTCGTGATCTCCGGCCGTGACGGCGCGTCCTCCCGACACCAACGTCAGCGGTGCTCGGAGTTTCGCATTGTCGAGAGTCTCGGCGTCGATCCCTCCGGTCGCCGAGTTGGGATTGCTCACTCGGTCGACATAAGGAACGGCTGATCTCAGCACGTTGAGTGCCCCAGGGCCGACGTTTCCGCGAGCGCCACCTCCTCGTCGATAGCCCGAGACCCAAATCGCAGCTCCGGCCGGTGGTGTCGCGCCGTGTTGGATCCAGGAGCCATCAGGTTGTCTGATCCGAGGCCCGAAGGAGATGTGACCGCTGACGCTGTCCCAGGTGTAGTGACGATCATCGGTGTTCGAGCGCGAGAAGTCGGTGACCTCGGTCCAGGCCTCGACGAGATCGCCGATTCGCAATTCGACTCGTTCGTCATCACGACGTGGAAGCAGTGGAGCAGTCTGGACATCGAAGGTCTGGTTGGGTTGGCCCGACGAGATCCCGATGTACTCGGATCCGTACGGCTCGGCATGTTCGGCCGGCGCCGTGCCACCGATGGCATGGACGTCGATGTCTCGAATGAGTGGTGATGTGCGATAGCCCGCTCCGTCGGGTCCCGGGGCCAACAAGCGCAATCGGAGCCAATGAGCACGTTCACTTCCCACCGTGAGGGGGAGATGTCCCATGGGAACGGCCAATTGGATGCTGCCGTTGCGATTGAGGCCTCCCGTCGTGTCGGACTCCAATCGACAGGCGAGCCAACCATCGGCCGTCCAGACCTCCCAGACGAGCGGAGGTCGTGTGGGATTCACACCGATGCCTTCGACGTCGGCAGTGACATCGATGCGAATCACGTAACCGCCAAGTGACTCCCGAAAACCGAGATACAAGGCGTCCCCGGGCGACACCGGGTCCGAGGGGAACACACGAACGACCTCGTTGGCCAGCACCAGATCTTGCTGGACGTCGATCGTCCGACCTTCGTCGGGGTCGCCTCGGCCGTCACTCGGGGCCGTCCAGGCGAAGATCCGGTCGGGTTGAGTGACCAGCAGGTCGGCCACCGTCGAGAAGACGATGGGGTCGTTTCCCGAGGTGGAAACTTCGCTTCCAGCCGGAACGAGCACCGTCTCGTCGGGAACGGTGGAGAATGCGAAGGTGACGTCGGCGCGGGCAGCGACGGCTGGGTAGGGGCTCACTCCGACGAGGTCGAGGAAACTCGTGTAGACGCGATCGGGAACGCGGTTCAGTCGATAGAGAGTGAGCTCGGTCATCCAAGCGAACAACTCGATGAGAGCGACGCCTGGATCGGAGACGTTGTGGTTGGTCCATTCCGGCAAGAAGCGCGGAATCATTCGCTTTGCCTCGTCGACCAAGTCCTGGAAGCGACGATCGTCGAGATCGGGACGCGGGAAACTCACGATTCATCCTCCGGTGGAATGGTGTAGAAGGGATACACCAGGTTGCGACGGTCGTTCGTGGAACGGACGGTGTAGTCGATCGAGATGCGCACTGCGCCATCCATCGAGTCGGGTTCGACGAGGATTTGGTCGACGTCGACACGGGGTTCCCACATTCGAATGGCTTCCTCGACGTACATCTCCATGAGCCCCATCGTTGCCTCGTTGATCGGTTCGAACATGAGCTCCCAGATGCGGCAGCCGAAGCGCGGTCGGAAAGGCCTCTCGCCAGGTGCCGTCGAGATGACCACGGCCATGGATCGCTCGAGTTCCTCGGCACCTCCGACCAAGGTCATGGACCCGCGCTCGTCGATGCGAAGGGGGAACGGAAAGCCGCGACCCACGAAATCATCGGACATGTCGGTTCCCCTCTCTGTGTTGTCTTGTGTACGTCGTCATTGCATCGCTCCTAGTTGAGCTTGACCATCGAGCCCTTGATCTCGGTGATTCCTCCGGATGAGACCTTGGCCGCAGCGGGGCTCAGATCGACTTTGGAGCCTCCGCCGTCGACCACGGCGCCGGTCGCTCCCTTGATCGTGACTTTCTGGCCCTGTAGGGTGAGGTTCTTGTCGGCCTTGATGGTGATCGCGCCGCCCTTGACGGTGATGGTCCCATCGCCGGCCAACTCCAGTTGTGCGTCGCCGACCACGATCTTGATCTTGGTGCCCTTCTTGGCGTTGAGTTTCACCCCGTCCTTGTCGAACTGAAGATTGGTTTCGGCTTCGGCGTGTTGGAGCGCGACGACTGCCTTCGACGCGTCGGTGTCTTCGGTGAAGACCAACTTGGCTCCGGACGCCAGCGTGAGAGATCGTTCGGTCACCTTGTCGCCTTTGGCCGGTTCCGGCGTCGGTGGAGCATTCTTCTTGCTCCATATGCCACCGAGGACGACCGGGCTTCGGAAATCCCCTCCGATGAAGGCGACCAGAACCTCGTCGCCGACATCTGGCATCAAATGGAGTCCTCGCTTGTTTCCGGCTCCGGGAGAGACCACTCGCGCCCATGCTGATTCGTCGGCATCCGAAACCGTCGGCAGCTTGACCTTGACGCGGCCCGCTTTTTCGGGGTCCTTGACGTTGGTGACCGTTCCGATGGCGAATTGTCGCCGGTTACGTATCGAACCTCTTTGAGCCGAGACCAAATGATCGGCGAGCGACCCGCCCGCGTGGCGACCTCCCTCGAAGCGAGAGATCAGCGGGCGACCGACCCCGAAGACGTGTTCGACTCGTGACACGACGAAGGTACCGGCGAGTTGTTTCCCGGCGCCTTCGATCTCGACGGTCGACCCAGCGATGATCTTCGGTTGACCGATGGCCTCACCGCGGATCGTGAGTTCGCCAGCGGCCAGATCGGCCTGCATCGCTTCGGCGATGGCCTTGGCCTCGTCAGCCGCGGTGACCGGAATGTCGGTGATGGTGGTGGATGCCTTGAGTGCCTTGGCTTCATTGGCACGGGTGTCGTTCAACTTGATCTTGAGTCCGACCTTGCTGCTCGACACGTCGGATCGTTTGGCCGTACCCTTCACGGCTTTTTGGGTCGCCGGGTCCCAGCCGCGAACCGTGACGTCGTCGACGCGACCGGCACCACTGAAGCGAGCCGAGAACCGCTGGAGTGTCGAGCCCCACTTCAGTTTGATCGGCCCTTTGAGGGTCCGTTTGGTGAAGTGCAGGGTTGTGTCATCGACCCACCACTCGGCCCCGGTTCGCATCGCGAGGTCGTCGAGGACGGCATGATCGGAGTCGAGCTGCAAGAAGTAGTCCATCTTCGTACCACTGATGGAGCATTTGGCCGAGAGCCCGTTTCGTTTCGCGATCTTCCCGACGATGTCTCCGGCCGTCATCTCCTGATAGGTGAATGGAGTGAGTCCGTGCGAGAGATTCTGCGATGCGTCGTAGGCCGTGATCACGAGTTCGTGTCGGTCACCGGCACCTTGTTCGGCTCCGATTGCCGCCACCTTCCCCTTGAAGACCACGACGTCGGATCCCTTGTCGTCCGGAAACGCGATCTCGACCTTTCCTCCGATCTTCGCGAAGGATCCTTCGAGAAGATCGAAGAAGGGGTCGTGGTACCGCAGCGTCGCTTGAGCCGGTGCGGCGGTCTCGAGGAGGATGCGGGCGTCGACGAGAGCGTCTGCCTTGGCGCCGGTCACTGGTGATCCGTTGATGGACACCTTCGGAATCGACAGATCGATGGTCGACATCAGGTGTCTCCCTCTGGAATCATGATGATCTGGCCGGGCCGAAGGGCCAGTGGGTCGTCGATTCCATTGGCATCGGCGATCGCACGCCAACGACCGGCATCTCCGTAGATGTCGTCGGCGACCGTGTCGAGGTACTGGCCGGATTCGAGCCGTCTGATCTGGCCCGGATTCGGCGTGCCGGACGTCGGGTTCTGTGGGGGCAGGCTTCCTTCGTCCTCGAACTGTTGAAACGACATCGACACTTCGGCGCGCAGAGGTTCTCCGGCCGCCGAGAAGTACGTGAAATTGAGATCGAAACTCGTGATCACGGCCTTGTACGAACGCATCTTTCCCCAGTGGAACTGCACCCAAGGTGGACGCGTCATGTTGCGATCCTCCTTGGTTCCCTTGATCTTCTTGTCGGTCATCGTGAGCTTGAAGAGCTCGTCGGTGATCTTGGTGACCGGTTTGCCACTAGCCGACGAATCAAAGAGGGCGGTGAGAGAGAACTCGATGGAACCACCGCTGTTGAACTGGAGTTGCGGAGCATTGGAACCCGGAGTGTCGTTCGCGCTCCAGGAATTCCGCTTGGAGAACTTGAGTTCGTTCGGATTGAACATGAACTCGATCTTCTTCTTCGTCTCGGTCATGAGATAGGCCTTCTGGATCGCCATCGCTTACCACCTTCCTCCTGCGATACCGCGACGTTCGAGCTCGTTGCGTAACCGCTCGTCGACGATGCGGTTGATCCAGTCCATGAGATCGAGGAGTTGGCTCGTCGTCACTCCGGCCGCTGGACTCTCTCCCGACACTTGGCCGACGATCTCCACTGGTCCGGGGGCAACGGGAAGTCCCGATGTGGATCGTCTGACTGTCGATGACGACGATGACAGCCCATTTCGCTGGCGCGACGGGGCGAGAACCGGTGACACCGTACGTCGGATCGACGGTGTTGGTTCGAACCCGTTCTCCAGCATTCGCGCCATGTCGTCCGCGCTCATCGCGCCGTCGGAGAGCATCGTCGGCGTCGACGACGAGCGACGCCGGATCACGACGGGTGAACGTCGCCGCAGTTCGGAAGTCTTGGTGGTTCCCGGAGACTGTTCGTCACGCGCTATCGGAGTCGGTGAAGAAGGGGTTCGCTCGGAAGGCCCCGAGGTGACGACGACCGGAGCCACGGGTAGCACGGCATCGTCGATCGTGGCTCGTCGGGCGATTCGCGACGGGCTACTGACGGAACGACGCAGTTGTCCGCGTCGAGCGATGGCGCTGGCCCGCTCAGGGTCGAAACGGCGAGGTGAGGATCGATGTGGGGGCGTGTCGTGAGACGATGGATCGGTAGCAGCTGAATGACTGGTTGCGATCGGCTGAGTCACAGCGCGAGGAGATGCATGCTGCAACGTGGGCGATTCGTGGCCGGTCGGCGATTCGCGCTTTCCACCATCCGATGAGTTCGAGTTGCGACCACCGAGTGCCGGCTCTTGCTGTACCGAAGACGTAAGCCGTTGTGACGTGACGATCGGGTCTGGTCGGGAGGCATCCCCCATGGCGCGAGCGACACGCGCCGCTATGTCGCTCGGTCGAGGCGTCGTTGAAGTCGAGTTCGCCCAGTCGGAGAGTGGAGTATCGGCTCGCTGCGACGTCGACGAGGCAGTGGAAAGATTCGAGGCCCTCGCTACCTGATCGATCGAGCGTCGAACCGTCGACTCGATGGGTGAAGTAGGTACGCGGACTTCGGCCGTCGACCGAGGTTCACCCTTACGCGCCGTGAGGCGGCGGGTGAATTCGGCTGCCGCCTCCGGCCCGGCACCGGTCGTGCGCGGTCCGGTCGTGCCTGGGCGGCTCCTGTGCGGTCCGGTGGTGCCGGACGACGTCTCAATGTGACGGCGAACGGATGGTGCCGGCGTTCCCCACCCACCTCCCTGTCGGCGAGTGATCGATCGTGCCAACAGTCCGATGAAAGGAGACGTGCCGCTTCCTCCGGGGAGAGCGGTCTCGGTCGTGGGTCGATACGGCGAGGGCGAACGACTGCCGGTCGACCGACGAACGGTATCGAAGGTGTGTTGACGTCGAAGGGCGACGGCGGCCGGACCAAAGACCATGGATCGAGAACGAGGTCGGGCCTGCGACGGCGTGACCGTTGCCGCATCAGTCGTTGCTGCGTGTGCCGTTGCCGCTTGAGCCGTCGCCGGGGACGGGAAGGCGTTCGTGCGATCGCTGGAGCGTCGAACGTCGCTCGGACTCACCCCACTCGTCGTCGAGCGGACGGAGGAGGAGTCTCCTGGTGATCGGAGTCGACGGTCAGCGGTCGATCGGGGCGCTGTCGTCGGTCGACGGGATCGGGTCGCAGTCGACGAATTCTCCGATCGCACATTTCGTTCTGATCGCGCCGGTCGAGCGTCAGTCGAGTCGGATGACCATGGTGATGTCGTCGACAGCGCGGACAGAACCAGACTGCTCGCGGGGCTTCGACGCACGAGGTCACCGGCCCGGGGAACGGAGCGACGCCGAAGATCGGGGGAGGGCGAATCGTCAGCCAGTCGCGCCACCCGTTCGGTCAGAGTCGATTCCGCCGGGGTCGAGAAGGTGACGTCAGGCGTGTCGGTGTCATCGGGTTCGGTGAGTCCGAGACTTCGTCGCCAGCTGGGTGTCGTCCAGGTGGGCAGGGAAGATGGCGCGACGGAAGTCGTCGAGTCATGCAAACCTTCGAATGATGGCGGGGACGCGCTCGACGGCGAGCGTTGCAACATCGTCGTCCGATCATCACCCGATCGTCGGACAGCACTCGGAGATGTGGACGGTAGTGACCGAGGGCGTGATGAGGTCGACAGCGGGTCGAGCGATACCTGGTCACCCGACGGCGACGCTCCGAACGTGGTCCATTCGGCAGTCGGGCCATTCGTCGACCGTTGCCGTTCCGAGGGGGACGACGTGCGGGAGTCGTGTGGGAGGTCACGCAAGGAAGCTTCCGATCGCCGGCTGATGGACTCCGAGGTCGGTGATTCCGTCGGAGTTGTCGGGTGCGCCGTCGTGTGGCGGCGAACGTCGGTCGACGCGGTCGAGGAACTGGGCGGTGTCGTCGAACGCGGTGCAGTCGGCCCCACTATCGAGGACCGAGGTGTGGCGTTGCTTCGCCCAGTGTTCGTTCGCCCGGTATTTGTCGGCGCAGAGTGCGACGGGGCGAGTTCGGCTGGAGGGCCGTCGCGGTCCGAGGACGACCCGGACGGCAGGGCGAGAGGTCGAGCCCGGGGTTGACGTGGTGTGGCCGGTCTCACCGGAGCAAGACGTGCGGTCGCGAGGTGGGCGTCATTTTGATGAGGAGGGCGTCTCGACGGTTGCAGACGTCGTGCGATGGATGACGGAGCGGTGGAGTCGCCGAGAAGGCTTCGTCCACGGGCGTGGGAAGCCATTGGAAGACCGCGTGGCGGGACCTGGCGAACGATCCGGTTTCGTGATCGTGCCCGACGGATGGCGATGAGGTCTCGATCGCGCCAGGGATCGAGGTCGTCGGCTCGCCCGGCGGCGGCGGGGAGTAGCCACTGTGGGAACTTCACATCAGCCGCAGCAGCCGAACTCGTCACGTGACGTCGAACCGTGGCTGGTCGACCGAGTCCGTTGGCCAGCATCTGTGAACCCGACACGACGCGGCCGATTCGGGGTCGAGTGGCCACCGACCGCGACGTGACGATGGCTTGAGAGCGCGTGATACGTCGAAGTGGAAGGAAGCTCAGGTCAGCCATGGGCTCACTTCTTCGCCTTCTTCGGAGCCGGCTTCTTCTTGGCCGATGACTTCTTGCTCTTCTTCGCTGGTTTGGCCTTGTGATCGGTCACCGTGAAACCGTGATGGGCGATCTCCAGTTCTTCGACCAGAAAGTCGTCATTGGCGATGGAAAAGTCCGGTCCGCTCCATGACACCGGAAACGCTTCTTGGAGAGTCCAGGTTCGTAGACGCTGACCATCGGCACTCACCAGGGTGATGGCGACCGTCGTTCGCTTCAATTTGTTGCCGTTCTTCTCGAACGCTCCGGCCGATGAACCGTCGATCCAAATCAAGAAGCCGTTGTCCTCCGTGATTCCTCTCTTGAGACGAACATTGTCGAAGGTGAAACGGCCGGGAAGCTTGTGAGTGTGGAAGTTCTGCCCGCCTTCCACCACCTCTTCGACTTCGACGGTGACCGAGAGTCCTGATGCCTCACGGAACTGACCGAGAGGACGACCATCGACCTCGACCATGAACGTGGCCGAAGTCGGACTGAAGTCTCTGAACGCGTCGAATTTCGCCATGACGGATCAGGCGGTCAGCAGTTTCTTGGCTTCGTCGAGGGCACGCCGATTGAGCGCAGCGACTCGTTCGACGAGATTGACGCGATCAGCATGCTGAAGATCGAGAAGTCGATCGAGATCCCAATGGATGTGATAGGCGAGATAGGCGATCTCGTCCCACAAAGCGTCCTCGGGATACAGCTCCATCAGTTGTCTCGATGAACCTCTTCGATCACGGATCCGCCACGACGACGCCCGGTCGCGATCTGTACGTCATCGGGATCGTCGGTTTCGTCGTCGTCTTCGTCATCGTCGTACGAATCATCGTCGAGGATTTCCTCGACCTCGTCGAGTTCCACTGATGCACCGGCCGCAATGGCCTGATTCGCCTCGTCGAGGAAGGCTTGTACGTCAGAAGGACTGCCGAAGTTGATGACGCCGTACAGGTCCTGCAGGAACGCGAGGTCGGCAGCGAAAAGATTCTCGATCTCACGTGGTGTGACGGCTGAAAGACTTCCGAGATCGGTCACCACTCGAGCGAGCACGATGATCGTCAAGTACGGGTCGTCTGCACTCTGCACACGCGGATCCCGCAACGGCTCGATTTCGTCGCGAGCCGTTGCGAGGCGCATCACTCCGCGGCGATGGACGGTTCCATCGGGACCGAGGTAGCCGCGTGGCAGAGTGAAGGCGAACTCCGTCTTGAGAGCCATCAGGCCTTGAAGAGTCCTTCGTGGGTGATGGTCAGTTCTTCGATCATGACGTCGTCGGTGCCGGCGTCGAGGTCGGATGCACTCCACTTGGAGGGCCAGCCGCTCTCGAAGTTCCATCGGCCGACTTCGGTTCCGGCGGCGTCGTAGATGACGATCGAACCGTTGGTGCGCTCGACCGTTCCTTCGAGCACGTTCTTGTGCCAGTCGATGATCGCCGTGTCGGCCGACAGGCCACGCTTCAGCACGATGTCGTCGTACTTGGTGCGGCCGGGACGCTTGCGGATGATGATCTTTCCACCCACGGTGTCCTGGTATTCGACGACTTCGGTGGAATAGCTGAGTCCGGAGCACCCGGTGAAGCGTGCGAGTTCGACGCCTTCCAGCTCCAGAGCGAATTGGGATCCGAGAAACTCGAGATCGTGATCATTGGCCATGATTCATGTTCCTTTCGAGAGATCAGGAGGCCTGACGGAGCTGGCTGATACGGAAGATGACGAATTCGGCCGGCTTCACCGGGGCGATGCCGACTTCGACGATGACCTTGCCCTGGTCGATCGAATCCGGTGGGTTGGTCTCGGCGTCGCACTTCACGAAGAATGCCTGCTCGGCGGTGGCACCGAAGAGTGCTCCGTCTCGCCACAGTCCGCGCAGGAAAGCCGAGATCGTGCGCTTCAAGCCTTCCCAGAGCTTCTGATCGTTCGGCTCGAACACTGCGAACTGAGTGCCTTCCATGATGGCGGTCTCGATCGTGTTGAAAAGACGACGAACGTTGATGTAGGTCCAGTCGGTGTTCGACGACAAGGTACGAGCACCCCACACGCGGATACCTCGGGTTCCGAACGGCCGAATGCAGTTGATACCGATCGGATTGAGCAGTGCCTGCTCACCCTTGGTGATGTCGAGTTCGGTGGAGAGCACTCCGCGAACGACTTCATTGGCCGGGGCCTTCCAGACGCCACGGGTGTCGTCGACTCGACTCCAGATTCCCGCCACATGTCCTGACGGCGGAACGAGGATGGTTTCGTCAGCTGGGCTGGTGCTGGCCGGATTGTCGACGCGAATCCAGGGGTAATAGAAGGCGGCGAACGCCGAGTCGTACATCGCGACATCGGAGCGCCATTCCTTGACCTGCTGGGGCGACATTCCCGGAGGTGCGTCGAGAACCGCCATACGGTTGGCCTGTCCTTCGCAATGGGTGATGAGGGCGGTCTGCACTGCCTTCCACATGCCAAGGTCGATCGAACCGTCGTCCTTGGTGGCTGCTGTGATGAGGTCGGGGACCATCACCATGGTGACTTCGTCGGCGATGACGAGACCGTTGATTCCGGTGCGATCGGTTTCGCTACCAGCGAAATGCTTGGTCTTGACTTCGACCGGAACGGCGGGGGCCGGTGTGATCGGGAAGAGACCCGTCTTCAGGCCTGCGAGTGAAAGATCGGTGAGGCCCTTCAGGTCGATCTTGGTCTCGACCTTGACCTTTTTCGACTGGCCGTTCACGGCCTTCACGACATCGGCGAGTGAGACGTCGTCGAATCGCTCGACTTCTTCACCACCCTCGGTGACGACCAGATTGAACTTGGGCGCTTCTTTTTCGTCGACGGGCGAGCCCGGTTCGATGCTCACCGACAGGCCGTCTGCCGCACCGATCGACTGAATTTCGAGAGGCTGACCGAGCGCACGGTCGACCGCCGGCAGAGCCAACTGACCGGGCTGATCCGATGGTGCTTGGTGGGCGACTCGAACGATGTAGGCGAGGCCGCCACCGTTGTTGAAGAAACCGTAGACGGAATGCGGGAGCATCGCGCCCGGGACGAAACCGCCGTAGAGCGATTCGTACTGCGTCCAGCTGGTGACGAGGCGGGGCTTCAAGCCCTGCGGATCGCTCGGATCGTCCTTCGGATAATCGGCGGTGAAGCCGACGAAGGCTGCAACGGCGGTGAGGCCCGCTGACAGCGTGGCCTGGCCCGAAGGCACCTCTTCGACGTAGACACCTGGAGTCAAGTACGAGGGCATCTGTTTCCTTTCCCGTGCTCTGAGTAGGTCGTGAGTTGAGTTCTGACGCTGATATGTGGAGTGTTCGTTGGATGGAGTGTTTGACGTCGGTCCGTCGCATGCGCCAACGAACGTCGGTCATCGTCTGTGACGGTGCAATCCGACGTCGATCCCAGTCCCGGTCGCCGATCCGCGACGTACCGCCCCCGTTCTCACGCCTATCCCTCCGCCGTCTTCCCGACCGTACTCGTCAGTCACTGACCACCGAGTACGAATGTCAGCAGGACAAACATGAGAGTAGACCACCTCCTGGTGGGACGCAAGATGGTTCGTTCAATTGGTACGAACAAGGCCACGGGATCCTCATGAACGAGTCGACCCGTCCCTCGGCTAACCTCGCCACATGGGCCGCCGCCCCCGACGCACGCATGACGCCTCCAAGTAGTCCCTCCACCGTGGTCGTTC
>JAQCIK010000044.1:0-10095 GCA_027592035.1 Actinomycetota bacterium
AGTCGAATGGTCGAGCGTCAACTACAAGGACGGTCTCGCCACCACGAAGAGTGGCAAGGTTGCGCGGATATCACCGCTGATCGCTGGTATCGACCTGGCCGGGCGAGTTGTCGATGCGGCCGACTCGTCGTTCTCGGTCGGCGACCTCGTCATTGCGCACGGATACGACATCGGCACCGCCCGACATGGCGCGTACGCTCGCTTCTGTCGGGTTCCATCCGACGAGATCGTGCCTCTTCCGGCGGGACTCACAGCCCGCGAAGCAATGGTGATCGGCACCGGTGGATTCACGGCGGCCCTCAGCGTCATCGCTCTCGAGGACTGGGGTCTCAGCTCCGAGGACGGACCAGTTCTCGTGACGGGCGCAACCGGTGGAGTCGGAAGTATGGCCGTGTCCATGTTGGCCGGACGTGGCTATCGCGTGGTGGCGAGCAGTGGGAAGAAGGAGCAGGAAAGCTTCCTCCGCGATCTGGGTGCGCACGAGATAATCGAGCGGTCGATCCTGTCGGACGAGGATCGACGACCCCTCCAGGCCATGGAATACGCAGGTGCTGTCGACTGTGTCGGCGGCACGACACTCGCCAACGTGGTGAAGCGGCTGAAGTACGGATCGGCCGTCGCCGCGAGCGGACTCACCGGAGGAGCCGATCTGCCGGCAACCGTGATGCCGTTCATTCTGCGTGGAGTCGCTCTCCTCGGAATCGATTCGGTTCAGACACCGATGGACGTGAGGGTGCGAGCATGGAATCGTTTGGCCACCGACCTGAAACCCCGCGGGATCGAGTCCATCGGCCATGACATCACGTTGTCGGATCTCGATGGAGTCCTCACCACGATCCTGGCCGGAGGGGTGACCGGCCGATATGTGGTGAGGACAGGAGTTTGATCCCATTCCCTTCCGAGGAAGGGATCGGCTAACCTCGCCACATGGGCCGCCGCCCCCGACGCACGCATGACGCCTCCAAGTAGTCCCTCCACCGTGGTCGTTCCGGGCCCGCATCTCATGCCAGCCCTCCTGGGGTCCCGAGACGCGCATCTTCGGGCCATCGAAGGGGCGTTTCCCGACACCGACATCTCGGTGCGTGGAAATGAGGTTCGTATCAGTGGACCCGAATCGTCTCGGGTCGCCAAGCTGTTCGAGGAGTTGGTTCTCGTCCTGCAGCGAGGTGAACCACTCGACACCACAGTCGTGGGTCGCAGCATTTCGATGGTCAATGCCGACGAGCGTCCGAGTGCCGTCCTGACGGATGACATTCTTCGAGGGGCCAAGGGGCGATCGATTCGGCCGAAGACCGCCGGCCAGAAGAAATACATCGACGCCATCCGCGACAACGTGATCACGTTCGGTATCGGACCGGCCGGGACGGGCAAGAGTTGGCTCGCCGTGGCGATGGCCGTTCACGCGCTTCAGAGCCGCTCGGTTCAACGGATCATCCTCACGCGTCCAGCCGTGGAGGCCGGCGAGCGGTTGGGCTTCTTGCCGGGTGACCTCATGGCCAAGATCGATCCGTACCTTCGGCCCCTGTACGACGCGCTCTACGACATGCTCGACGTCGAGGCGGTGCAGAAACTGCTCGAGAAGCAGACGGTTGAGGTGGCACCCCTCGCCTTCATGCGAGGACGAACGCTCAACAACAGTTTCATCATTCTCGACGAGGCTCAGAACACCACTCCCGAGCAAATGAAGATGTTCCTCACCCGTATCGGGTTCGGATCTCGAGTCGTCGTCACGGGTGACACGACACAGATCGACGTTCCGGGAGGTCGAAGCGGTCTGGTCGATCTCGAGAAGATGCTCACCGGGATCGACGGTTTGTCGTTCGTGCATCTGGGGTCAGGAGATGTCGTTCGTCACCGCATCGTCGCCGAAATCGTCGAGGCTTACGAGCGACAATCCGCGAAGAAGGGAACGACGTGACCGCTGGTCCTCCACGGCTTCGTCGTCGTCCGAAAGTGGGAGGTGACGGAGTTCCCGAAGTCTTCTGTGCCGACGAGCAAAGCGTTGTCGCCGTCGACGTCGAGCGCTGGCAGACCCTCGCTCGGAAAGTCCTCGACTCCGAAGGAGTACGAGGGGCTTGCGAGCTCAGCGTTTTCTTCGTGGCTGTCGACGACATGGCGGAACTCAACGTCACGCACATGGGAGGTTCTGGCCCGACCGACGTTCTGTCGTTCCCGATCGACGGCGGTGCCGTCGTCGATGTCGATGCCGGTGGAGGGACACGGGGTCCCGATCGTCCCGATCCCGATCCGTCCGACATGCCGCTCCTTCTCGGTGACGTGGTGATCTGTCCCGAAGTCGCCGACCGTCAGGCGGCCACCCATGCCGGTTCGTTGGACGACGAGATGGCGCTCTTGGTCGTGCACGGAGTTCTTCACATCCTGGGATGGGATCACGCCAACGTCGAAGACAAGGCATCGATGTGGACACGCCAGAGGGAGTTGCTCGAAGCGCACCATTGGCACGGTCCGAGCCCGGAGACGTTTCGAGCCGATGTCGACGACGACACTGCAGACGACATGAAGGACGAGAGTCGATGAAGGCCACCAGCATGATCGGAGCGTTCACCGGCCTCGACTGGGGTCTGCTCGCCGTCATCGTCATTCTCCTCTTCTTCCTGATCTTCTTGGCCGTTGCCGAGATGGGCCTGTCGCGAATGACGAAGCCGAAGGCGTCGGCGTTGGCCGAACGTCGTCCGAAGCAAGGACAAGCTCTCGTCGAATTGATCGAAGAGCCCGAGAAGTGGATCAATCCGCTTCTCTTGACGGTCAACGTCAGTCAGACGGTTCAAGCAACACTCACCGGCGTGGTGACGGCTCGGGCTTTCGGGCCGGTCGGTATCGCGGTCGGCGTCACCTTGAACGTTCTCGTCTTCTTCGTGATGGCCGAGGCGGTGCCCAAGACCTACGCCGTGATCCATTCGGAAAGGGCGGCGCTGTTGTCGGCTCGTGGGATCAGAAGCCTGGTCGCGTTCCCGCCTCTCCGGCTCGTTTCTCGTGCTCTCATCAAGCTCACCAACGTCATCGTGAAAGGCAAGGGACTCGAGGACGGGCCCTTCGTGAAGGAACAGGAGTTCCTCGGCGTCGTGGAAGTGGCGGCGCAGGAAGAAGTGATCGAGAAGCACGAGCGAGAACTCATCGAATCCGTGATCGAATTCGGTGACACCGTCGCCCGGGAGATCATGGTGCCTCAGCCCGACATGGTGACCGTTCCGCTCACGGCGACCGTCGACGAGGTGATCGGGGTGAGCATTGCGCATGGTTTCTCACGAATGCCGGTGATCAACGATGACGACGATGTGGTGGGTGTCGCATTCATGAAGGATCTCGTTCGACTCGAACGCCTCGGCCGTGGAGCTGAAAGCGTCACGTCCCACATGCGTGACGTCGTCGTCGTTCCCGAGAACAAGCCGGTCGCCAAGTTGATGCGGGAGATGCAGACCAACAAGTTCCATCTCGCCGTCGTCGCCGACGAATACGGCTCGATCACCGGAATGATCACTCTCGAGGACTGCCTCGAGGAGCTGGTCGGTGAGATCGTCGACGAGTACGACCGTGAAGAGGCCGAGATCAGCCAACTGCCCAACGGAGATCTTCTCATTCTCGGTTCGACGAGCGTGTCGGACGTGAACGAACGGCTGTCGACCCACATTCCCGACGAGGAATGGGATTCGATCGGCGGTTTCGTGTTCGGGACGCTCGAGCACGTTCCTTCGGTCGGTGAATTCGTCGACTTCGAAGGCTGGCGGTTCCGGGTGGCCGAATTGAAGGGTCGCCGCATCCAGAAGATACGAGTGATTCTCATCGAGGTGCCGGCCGAGGTTTCGGCCGACGACGACGCGACCTCCACCCACTAGTTTCGACTCATGGACATTCGACTCGACGGGAAGGTCGCTCTGGTCACCGGAGCCTCACGGGGAATCGGCCTCGCCATGGCCAAGACGATGGCCGAATCGGGAGCGAGCGTGATGATGGTGTCGCGACGCATCGACGAGTCGTCGACGGAAGGAATCGATGGAGAGGTGTCGATTCATGCCGCCAATACCGGCGACGTCGAAGCAGGCCGTCGATGTGTCGAATCGACTCTCGACAAGTACGGCCGAATCGACGTCCTTGTCAACAATGCGGCGACGAACCCATATTTCGGTGACACCTTGGGTGTCGACGAGGCGCGGTACGACAAGACCTTTCAGGTCAATCTGCGGGGTCCGGTCTTCTGGACGGCGTCCGTGTGGGATTCCTGGATGAAGGACAACCCGGGTGTCATCTTGAACGTCGCCTCCGTGGGAGGAATTCGCTCGGAATCGGGTCTCGGTGTCTACAACCTCACCAAGGCGGCGCTCATTCATCTCACCCGGCAGCTGGCCGGAGAGCTCGGTCCGTCTCGGGTGGTCGGAATCGCTCCCGGACTCGTCGCCACCGATTTCGCAGCCTTCCTCGTCGACAACTTCGGTGATCGTTTGGCCGCAGCTCTGCCGACGAAGCGTCTGGGCGATCCTCAGGACATCGCCAATCTCGCTACTTTCTTGGTGTCGGACGCTGCCAGTTGGATCACGGGCGAGACCTACGTCATCGACGGCGGAGCCGGCACTCGTTCCACCTGACGCAACTCGAACGACAGCCGCCGGCCGGCCACGAGTAGGGCGAGAGCGGTGGCGGCTGCGCCGACGAGGAACGGAGCTCGAAGTCCGGCCGAGTGTGCGATTTGTCCGCCGATCACGGCACCGAGGGCGATACTGCCGGTGCCGATCCAACGGTAGGCACTGTTCACACGTCCGAAAAGTGCCGTCGGTATGACCCGCTGACGCATCGAGACCGTGATGACGTTCCAGACGGTTCCTGCGACTCCCTCGATCACTGCGAACACTGCGAGGACGGCGGCATGCGGCGCAAGTCCGAATCCGACCATGCACACGGCGAAGGTGAGGTAAGCGGACACGAGCGCCTGCCGTTCACCGAGACGGCGGGCGATACGGTCGCCGGCGAATCCTCCGATGATCGATCCGATCGACATCAGTGCGAGCAGGATGCCGAATCCGGACGGTCCCACGTCGAGGTTTTCGGCCGCGAACTTCACGAGGAGAGCCATCCCCATCTGATGGGCCATGTTGGTGACCCCGAGGAGGATGGCCAAGGTTCGAAGTAGGCGATGGGAGAAGAGCCAGCGAAGTCCGGTGCGAAGCTGGTCGACGAAGCGGGAATCGACACCGTCGACGGCGCGAGTGCCCGGTTCGGTGTCCGACGTCTGGTCGTCGATCGGACGCCGAGTGGGGCGAATGCTGAACACGAGGATCGCCGCCAACGCCAGTGCAGCGGCGTTGGCACCGAAAGGAACACCGACCGCCGTTCCCAGAGCCAGGCCCCGAAGGGCAGACCGACGAAACCGTTGCCGATCACCTCGGTGGCGAACAAGATGCCATTCGCACGCGGGAGTTGTTCGGGTTCGACGATGGCCGGAAGGAACGCTTGGGCCGAACTGTCGAAGACCACCTCACAGCATCCGACTACCAGCAAGAGAACGAGGAGCAATCCGATTCCGAGTGTTCCCGTGGCAGTGGTGATCGCGATCACTGCGAAAAGAGCGGCCCTCAACGCGTTGGCGCCGACCATGAGGAGTCGTCGGTCGAAGCGGTCGACGTAGACGCCGACCGGTAGAGCCAGAAGGAACCAAGGAACGAACACGGCGAACGAAACGAGGGCGAGCAGACGGGTGTCGTCGGTGAGCGAATAGGCGAGTAGTGGCATGGCGGCGGTGTTCATGCCGTCACCGATGTTGCTGATCGCCGAAGCCGACCATTGTCGCCAATAGGCGGTTGGGAGCGAGGTCCGAGTTCTCGTCACTCGCCGAAACTCTGGAAGAGCCGCGGTAGATCGGGGTAGCGACCGGTGTTGCCTCCGCCGTCGATCGAGAGGAACGACGCACTCATGAAGGTTGATTCGTCGGCAGCGAGGAAGCAGGCCAGATCGGCGATTTCCGTCGGTTCTGCGAAACGATTCAAGGGTGCATTCTCGACGAACTCGTCCACCACGCCAGGAACCGCGAACAGTCCGGACGTCGCATTGGTTCGCACGAGGCCGGGCGCGATGGTGTTGGCTCGAATATTTCGCTCTCCGAGTTCCATGGCCGCCACGCGAGTGAGCATCGAAACCCCGGCTTTGGCCGCGCAGTACGCCGCCATCCCTTTCGAAGGTTGGATGGCATTGAGCGATGCGATGGTGATGAGCGATCCGCCGTCGCGCATGGAGGCTGACGCGTGCTTGACGGTGAGGAATACCCCGGTGAGGCATAGGTCGATGATTCGGCGCCACTCGTCGAGCGAGTGGTCGGCGAGAAGGCCGTACGTTCCGGCTCCAGCGTTCGCTACCACGATGTCGACTCCGCCGAAGTGCGACGACGCCACGGCGAAAAGGTTCTCGACATCGGTCTCATCGGTCACGTCGCATGTGGCAGTCACGAGAAAACGATCGGAAGCCAGTTCCGACATCGAAGTCAGCGCCTTCGTATCGATGTCGCCGGCCACGACACGTGCGCCTTCGGACAGATACTTCTCGGTGATGGCGAGACCGATTCCCGATGCCGCGCCCGTGACGACGGCGACCTTGCCTGTGAGTCGATCCTGATTCGTCTTGGTCACAGCGAGACAGTAGCGGGCGTTCAGTCCACTTCGAAGGAGTCACGAAGGAGGCGTGCGAGTTCGGCCCGTCGCACCTTCCCGATCGAAGTTCGGGGGAATTCGTCCACGTGCACGAGCTTCTTCGGAGCGCAATGGGCCGGGAGAGAGGACTTCACCACGTCTCGGACGTCGGCGAGACCGAGTCGTCGATCGGTGGATGCTGCGACGACCATTTGGCCCCACTCCGGATCGTCGACACCGACGATGCAGATCGTCGACGTCGGAAAAGACTCCACCAGCACTCGCTCCACCACATCGGGCCAGACCTTCTCGCCGCCGGTCTTGATGAGATCGTCGAGGCGTCCGTGAACGGACAAGACGTCGTCGGTGAGCAGTCCCACATCACCGGTGTGCAACCAACCATCGCCATCGATCGCCGTCGTCCCGTCGCGATAGGTTCGCATGTTCGTGGGCGACTTGATCAGGATCTCTCCGTCACTGGCGATGGAGATGGTGACGTCGTCGAGAGCACGCCCGTCGTAGACCACCCCACCGCCGGTCTCGGTCAGGCCGTACGTGGCGATCACGTGAGAGGGTCGTTCGCTCGGCGGGCGCGAGCCTCCGAGCAGGATGCACCGAAAGAGCGACGGATCGACACGTTGCAGGGCAGTGGGAACGAGAGAGACATGGGTGCAGCCCTGATGGGCGGCGTCGATGACGCGTTCGGCGTCGAACGAGGAATGAACGGTGAGCGAGAGGCCGCCGAAGAGCGCCTTGAAGACCACCGACAGTCCGCCGACGTGGCAGAGGGGTAGACAGGCCAGCCAATGAGTGTCGACTCCGGCCGCCAGCCGCCGACTTCCGAGACGGGCCGATGCCTGAATGGCGTCGTGAGTGAGGACCACTCCCTTCGGATCCCCGGTGCTTCCACTCGTGGCGATCACGACCGCGTCGCCGGGCTCGGTGGGCCGACCGCCGTCGAGCGTGACGACGTCGCCGCCGGTGTCGACGAACGATGCACCGAGTTCGTCGGTGAGACGACGACGACTCGCCGGATCGAGACGTTGATCAAGTGGGAGGAACGCGTCGCCACGATCGAGGACGCGACCTATGGTGTCCACGAATTCCGGTCCGGCCGGCATGTCGATCGCCACCAAGTGAGGCACGAGTCGACTCTACGGGCTTCGATCCGTCCAGGGTCTTCGATCGTGACCTCTCGTCACAGGATCGATGACGAGTACTCTCACGACGTGAATCGTTGGATCGTCGGGGCGCGGCCGCGCACTCTGCCCGCCGCGGCGGTACCGGTCGGATTGGGAGCAGTCGTCGCCGTGGGCGAGAACCAGGCGTCGTGGGCGTCCGTGCCGATGGCGGCCGTCGTGGCCTTGGCACTCCAAGTCGGGGTGAACTACGCCAACGATTACAGCGACGGTGTTCGGGGTACCGACGACGATCGTGTGGGCCCACTTCGTCTCGTGGCATCAGGTCTCGCCACTCCGTCCGCCGTCAAACGGGCCGCTCTGGCGGCTTTCGCGGTGGCGGCGCTGGTCGGGCTGATCCTCGCCGCCTCGACGACCTGGTGGCTCGTCGTGGTGGGGGCGGCGAGCATTCTGGCCGGCTGGTTTTACACCGGAGGTCCGAAGCCCTACGGGTACGCCGGTTTCGGTGAGTTGTTCGTCTTCGTTTTCTTCGGTCTGGTCGCGACCGTCGGTACGACCTACGTCGTTCTCGAGCGATTGCCGTCCGAGACCTGGTGGCTGGGGACGTCGACCGGAGCGTTGTCGTGTGCGCTTCTCGTGACCAACAATCTTCGTGATGTTCCGACCGACAAAAAAGTGGGCAAGAACACACTTGCCGTCCGCTTGGGAGTCGAGAGAACTCGTCGGTTCTTCGTGTTCTTGATCGCCGCATCGTTCGGTTCGTTGATCGTGGCGTCCCTGGCGCGCCCGGAGTTCCTCGTCGGCTTGTTCGCTCTTCCGCTCGGCGCGTCTCCGATTCGTGCTGTCGTGGCAGGTGCAACTGGTCAGCGGCTGATCCCGGTTCTTGCCGGCACCGGTCGTCTTCAATTGGCCGTTGGCGCGCTCGTCGTGGCGGCCGGGACCGTGTTGGGTTAGGTTCGACGGATGGCGTCTCTTCCCCCTCCGCCGCCGAACGGCGAATTTTCTGGTGCACCCCGAACCGACGCCCGAGCGATCGCCTCGTTGGTCTGTGGAATTCTCGGGTTGCTCATTCTCGGATTGGTTCTCGGCGCGGTCGCTGTGATCCTCGGTCGTCGCTCCCGACGAGAGATCATGGAACAGCCGGCGCTCATGAAGGGTCTCGGTCTCGCCACGGCCGGCATGGTCCTCGGCGTGATCGACATGGCGGCCTACCTCTTCATCATTCTCGCCTGAGCGACGACGGGAGTCAGACGGTCGATCGAGCCCGACCGATGATTGCCGCCACCGCGTCCGGATCTTCGAGGTGAACGGCATGACCGCGCCCGGGTACCTCGACGCGGTTCACTGATCCACCGAGGAGAGAAGCCATTCGCTCGGCGAGAAGGGAGAACTTTCGATCCTCGGCGCCGGTGACCAGTGTCGTTGCGCATTCGATCTCGGGAAGACGACTCCACAGAGATCGTTGAACGCCGGTGCCGGCCGTTCGCAGCGAATGGGCGAGGCCAGCCGTCGTGTTCTGCCGGCGATCGTCGAGATTCCACTTCTCTCGTGGAAGCGACGCGAAGAGGGGCTGACTCAGCCACTCAGTGAGAAAATGATCGAGGTCGAAAGTTTCGATTCGAGACGCGAGTTCATCGTCTCGTCGTTGACGTTCCATCCGTTCCGTCTCGTCGTCGAGGCCAGCGGTGGCGCCGATGAGGACGAGTGCGAGCACGGCACGAGGATGTCGAAGCGCGACGTGCAGGGCGGTCCGTCCACCCATCGAGTAGCCGACGTAGACCGCAGGGGGTAATGACGTCGCCAAGACGTCGGCGTATTCGGCGATCCCGAGTCGACTTTCGGTCGACGACCCGTGACCGGGCGCATCGGGAGTGAAGATTTCCACTCGTGAATCGAGACGTTCGACCACGGGCTCCCAGGATCGGCCGGTCTGGGTGAAGCCGTGAAGCAGAACGACCGGTGGCGATTGGCCCGAACGTTGGCGAACTCCCACGCGGGACACTTCGTCGACTCGACGTTCCGACCAGGACATCACCTGTGCCTGTCGCTCACTCGTCGCCTCGGGATGCCGCCCGACGAAGGACGCGTTCGAACGTGTCGCTGTCTTGCGCACCGGGGATCGCCCATTGTCCCTCGATCACGTAGGTGGGAACTCCGGTGATGCCATGGCTCGCTGCCATCGCCAGTTCTTCGTTCACCTCTCCGACGCCCGAATCGCCGGCCAAGAACTCGAGAATGCGCTCTCGTGACTCGCTGAGAACCGGAGCAGCGAGATCGGCCAGTGTGTCCTGATCGCCGATGTGAAGACCTTTCACGAAGTAGGC
>JAQCIK010000045.1:0-9602 GCA_027592035.1 Actinomycetota bacterium
CAGGTCGACCACGGTGACGATGCTCAGATCGCCGGCTTGTTCGATCGGGTCCGTGCCGACGTCGGACGTATCGAC
Organism: Actinomycetota bacterium; assembly: GCA_027592035.1. Classification (GTDB taxonomy): domain Bacteria; phylum Actinomycetota; class Acidimicrobiia; order Acidimicrobiales; family Ilumatobacteraceae; genus Casp-actino8. Next base: position 76 of record JAQCIK010000045.1, read on the forward strand.
GTCTTGGTCAACAACGTCTACAAGATTCCGGATCCGCCCGCTTGGGGCGGAGGTTTCTGGCAGCACCCGGTGTCCATTTGGGACGACCAAGTCGGTATCGGTCTGCGGGCTCACTACATCGCGTCGTGGCATGCCGCTCCGCTTCTTTTCGCCGCCGGACCAGGAGGCGCGATCTTCAACGTGTCGTCACCAGGTGGCTCGTCGTATCACTTCAGTTCGTCCTATGGCGCAGGCAAGGCCGGTCTCGACCGACTGAGTGCCGACATGGCTCTCGAGTTGAAACCCGAAGGGATCGCGTGCTGCTCGATCTACCCGGGCTCGGTGGCCACCGAGTTCATTCTCGAGTGGGCCGGTGAGCGTAAGAGCGATCTGGACAAGGCGCAGACGCCGTTAGGTGTCGGCCGGGCTATTGCCGCGTTGGCGATTGCGCCCGATCTGATGGCTCGGTCCGGCTCGATTCAATGGGTCGAGGACCTGTCGGAGGAGTTCGACGTTCGCGACGAGCACGGACGTCTCGCTCCCAAGTATCACACCCGGGCCAACTGACGGCTCAGAATTCGAGGGCGAGTCGATCGACACCGCGGATGGTGAGTCGGTCGCGCCAGGTGATGTCGCCGACCGAACGCATGGTGGGGAAGCGCGTCACGAGTGATCCGACGGCGATCTCGGCTTCGAGCCGGGCCAGGCTCGCGCCGAGGCAGTAGTGAATACCGGCCGCGAAGGCCACATGTCGATTGGCGTTCGGCCGATCGAGGCGCAGGGAATGCGGGTCGTCGAACATCGCCGGATCGTGATCGGCGGCCCCGAGGACGGTGGTGACGATGGTTCCCGGTTCGACGACGATCGGGCCGTCGAGGCCGTGATAGGTGACGGGCACCATGGGAACGCGCACCGTTTGCTGGACGGGGCCGTCGAAACGTAGGCACTCGTCGACCGCTCGCGGGCCGATCGACGGGTCGGCGTGCCAGGCGGCCAATTGTTCGGGACTCTTCAAGAGGGCGTTGACCGAATTGCCGATGAGGTTGACCGTGGTCTCGTGACCAGCGATGTAGAGGAGGACGACGAAGCTCATCAGCTCGGGCATGGTGAGGGTGTCGCCCTGATCCTCGACGGCCAGGAGTGCCGAGAGAAGATCGTCTCCCGGCGAGCGGCGGCGACTCTCGACCACGTCGATCAGATACGGAATGAGTTCGGCGAAAGCCGCATCGACTCGATCGAGGTCTTCGAGAGTCGAGGTTGGTTCGAGAGCGAAGGTGATGATCTGGCTCCAGTCGCGTAACTCATCGGCACGATCTGTTGGCATGTCGAGAAGATCGGAGATCACTTGGAACGGAATGGGAAACGCCAGTTCGTCGACGAGTTCGAAGCCACCTTGTGATGCGGCACGATCGAGAACGTCATCGACCAGGTGTTGGACTCGTGGACGAAGTCGTTCGATGGCGGTCGGTGTGAAGGCTTTGCTGACCAACCGTCGGAGGCGGGTGTGATCGGGAGGATCGAGGTTCAGGATCGACTTCGATCCACTGCGGTTCTGACGCCGGGCCCGCTTGGCTTTCCCGAGTTCGTCGATCGGTTCGTTGCCGTTGGCCTCGACGTCACGGCTGAAATCGTTGCTCCGCAACGTCCACGCCACGTCTTCGTATCGGGTGAGGACGATCGTGTCGAAGGGAGTGCGATGGACCGGATCGTGGCGACGCAATTCGTCGTAGAACGGGTAGGGATCGGCGCGAAAGGCAGGATCCGAGGGATCGAACCGAGGGAGAGAGCCCGCCGAGTTGCTCATGGGGTGGTGACCGCCTGAGTGAGAGCATCGACCACGCGGTCGATCTCGGAATCGGAGATGACGAGGGGAGGGCAGAAGGTGTTGGTGTCGACTCCGACAGCTCGCGTGATGACACCCATGTCGAGCATCCGGTCGCGAACCGTCAGTGGGTCGACACCAGGCTTTTGCGCGACGGCCCAGACCGCACCGTCGCCGCGAACTTCGGCGACCAGATCGTCGGCGGCCAGTGAGTGCAGCCCGGCCGACAGTCGTCGTCCGACATGATGGGCCCGTTCGACGAGACCTTCTCGTTCGATGATCTCGATATTGACGAGGGCGGCTCGACAGGACAATGGATGACCTGAGTAGGTGAATCCGGTGCGGAGGAAGAACGCGGGATCGGCTTCGAGGGCGGCTCGTACCGCCGGCCCGACGAACACTCCACCGAGCGGGACGTAGCCCGAGGTGACGGCCTTGGCGAAGGTGACGAGATCGGGTCGAACCCCGAACCGATGAGCGGCGAACCAATGACCGAGTCGACCGAATCCGCTGATCACCTCGTCATAGATGAGGAAGGCTCCGTGTTGGTCGCACAGCCGACGCACGCTCTCGAGGTATCCGTCGGCGGGCGGGAACACTCCACCGGCTCCTTGCACCGGCTCGACGAGGACGGCGGCGATCGTGTCCCCATGGTGTGACATCGACGTGGCCAACGCTTCGATGTCGTCGGCGGGCACCTGAATCACGTCTCCGACGAGCGGGCCGTACCCCTCGCGGTTGGGCGGTATTCCTTGGGCGCTCGTCCCGCCGTAGGCCGTGCCGTGGTAGCCGCGTTGTCTCGAGATGATGACCGTCCGTTCGGCACGACCGGCCTGCACGTGAGCCAGACGGGCCAACTTCATGGCGGTGTCGACCGCCTCGGACCCCGAGGAGCAGAAGAAGGTACGGGCGTCGGGCATGGGTGAGATGGGAATCAGGCGTTCGGCCAATTCCTCCACGACGTCGTTCGTGAAGGGGTCGAACGTCGAGTATCCGGCCAAGGTGGCGGCCTGGGCCGAGAGGGCATCGGCGATCTCTTGGCGACCGTGTCCGACGGCGCAGTACCACAGCGAGGCCATGGCATCGATGTACTCACGTCCCTCGGAGTCGGTGACAGTTGCTCCTCGACCCGACACGATGGAACGGAAGTCGGATCGGGTGGGTTTGGCGAAGGGGTGCAGGAAGGCCGAGACCATGACACGGACGGTAGTGGGGACGCGGTCGGTAGTGGAGAGCGAGAGGCGGTGGGTGGGGATCGCCAGGAGTTGCGAGACAGAATGAGAACCATTATCATTATTTCCATGCATCGTCGCTCCATTGCTCTTTCCGTGTCCCTCTCGGTTCTCCTCGTCACCGCGTGTGGATCCGACGACTCGGCCGGTTCGTCCACGGATGCATCCCTGTCCGTCGTGGCGACCCATTCGGTTCTCGGGGCCATCGTGAGCGATCTGGTGGGCGATCTGGCCGAGGTTCGCGTCTTGATTCCCAATGGCATCGATCCTCACGAGTGGGAACCGTCGGCCAAGGATGTGGAGGCAATCAATCGGGCGTCTTTGGTCGTGGCCAATGGACTGAATCTTGAAGAGGGTCTGGATTCGATTCTCGATACGGCCGAGTCACCGGTGTTCTATGCGACCGATCACATCGAGGTTCTGGAGATGGGTGACAATTCCCACGCTCACGACGATCATGACGATGAGCACGGTGATGAGCACGGTGATGAGCACGGTGATGAGCACGGTGACGATCATGACGATGAGCACGGTGATGAGCACGGTGATGAGCACGGTGATGAGCACGGTGATGAGCACGGTGATGAGCACGGTGATGAGCACGGTGATGAGCATGACGGGGGTGATCCTCACTTCTGGACCGATCCGTTGGCGGTGGCCGAAGTCGTCGAACATCTCACTGAGGAGTTGACGACAGTGGGTCTCGACGTCGCCGAACGAGCCGAGGCTCTGATCGCCGATCTGAGTGCTCTCGACGCCGAGGTCCGGGAGTCGTTGTCGGCGATCCCGGTCGAGGATCGCGTGATGATCACCGGTCACGTGTCGATGGCCTATTTCGCCGCCCACTACGACTTCGAGTTGTTGGGTTCGATCGTGCCCAGTTTCTCGTCGTCGGCCGAGGCCACTGCCGCGAACCTGGCCGAATTGAAAGAGGCGATCGCGGCCGAGGGTGTCTCGGTCATCTTCGCCGAACTCGGCGCGCCCGACGAGGTCGTGCGGGCGCTCGCCGACGAGACCGGAGTGCGCGTGATCGTCGTGTCGTACCGTCTCGTGCCCGACGACAACACGTACCGCTCCTTCCTCCTTCGCCTGGCATCAGAGGTGCGCGACGCTCTGACTGCGTAGCGTGGGGTCCGTGGGCTCACTCGTCGACCCGTTTCTCGACAACTCCTTCATGCAGCGAGCGTTGCTCGCCGGTGTGCTGGTCGCTGTCCTGTGCGCGATCGTCGGCACCTACGTCGTGTTGAGGGGCATGGCCTTCATCGGTGACGCATTGGCCCACGGTGTTCTGCCAGGGGTGGCCGGATCGGTGATTTTCGGATTCTCGAGTCTGCTCGGTGCCGCCATCGGGGCCGGGGTGATGATCGGCGGTGTCAGCCTGGTGACCAAACGCTCCAAGCTTTCGTCCGATACGGCCATCGGGTTGTTGTTCGTCGGACTCCTCGCCGCCGGCGTCGTGATGGTGTCGAGTTCCGACCGCTTGACCGGTGACATCGACGCGATCTTGTTCGGCGAGTTCTTGGGAGTCGACTGGTGGGACATTCGAGTCCTCGGAGTGGCGGTTGTTCTCGTTGGAGCTGTCGTCATGTGGTCGTACCGACCCTTCGCCGTGCTGTGTTTCGACGTCGATCTGGCTCGAGCGATGGGCTACCGAGCCGACATCCATCACCGGACGATGCTCGTCATGGTGGCGGCGACGATCGTGGTGTCGTTCCAGTCGGTCGGCGCACTCCTCGTCTTCGGGATGCTCCTCGGTCCGGCCGGAGCAGGAGCACTGATCGCTCGCCGGATCGGCGTCATGATGGCCTGGGCGGCTGGTATCGGCGCATTGTCGGTGTATTTCGGATTGCTGGTGTCGTATCACTGGGACTGGGCGGCGGGAGCATCGGTGGTTGTGGTCGCCGTTGCGTTCTTCTTCGCCGTGCTCATCGTCGTCGAAATCAGACGAGCGCTGGCCGAACGACGGGAGCCGGCATGAAACCGGTCGTCGTTGCCCGTCGGTTGTCGGTCGGTTACGGCTCGCGGGTCGTGTTGGAAGACGTCGATACCTACCTCGAACCCGGTGGTTCGGTGGCCCTTGTCGGATCGAACGGCTCGGGAAAGTCGACGTTGCTGAAAACCTTCGCCGGACTCCTTCCGGTACTCGACGGCGGGCTCGAAGTACTCGGTGCGCCTCCGGGAGCCGAAACGACAGGCGTCGCTTATCTGAGTCAGTACCACCGCGACGGACTGGCGCTTCCGATTCGAGCGATCGACGTCGTGCGCATGGCCCGTTTCGACCAACGTGGTCGGCTGGCGCGTCGTCGACGCGAGGACGAGGAGGCAGTGGCCACGTCCATGACGAGGATGGGTATCGATCATCTGGCCGATCGAGCCATGAGAGATCTGTCGGGCGGGCAGCAACAGCGGGTGTACCTGGCCCAGGTGCTCGCTCGGCGCTCGAAGCTCCTGCTACTCGACGAACCGACCTCAGGTCTCGACGCGCCGGGTCGAGCCGCCTATCTGGAGGTGATGGCGGCCGAGCGCGAGCGCGGTGCCGTGATCGTGTCGGCCACGCACGACGTGGGGGAGGCATCCGAATGCGAGCGAGTCGTGCTCCTCGCCGGACGCGTGGTCGCCGATGGGCCGCCACGTGTCGTTCTCACACCCGAGAACTTGTTGGCCACGTTCGGCGTCGGTCTCACCCATGTGGACGGACGACTCGTCGTCACTGAACATCTCCACGGTCACGAACACGACCACTAGTTGGTGTTGTGGTGAGGACTCTTCACCGTATGGGTGAAGATCATTCACCAGATTTTCAGTTCAGTGCTCGTCCCAATGATCGTCGTGTCGGGCGTGCAAGTGCCCGTCGTGCAGATAGTCGACGTGATCACCATGTGGAACCGGGGTGTGGCCGCAATCGGGGCCGTGCTCGTGCTCGTGCTCAGCGTGTTCGACACACAAATCGATCGTGCACTCGTCCCAGTGGTCGTCGTGCTGATGGTGGCGGTGACCATTGTGGACGTAGTCGATGTGGTCGTCGTGCTCGATGGCCACATGACCGCAGTCGGGCCCGTGGACGTGAGGGTGATCTTCGTGTCGGTGTGAGACGCTCACGAGCACAGTCTGGCATTCGCGGCGAAGTCGGTGTGGAATAGAGACGTGACTTCATTCGCTGATCGCCTGCTCGACGCCAGCATCATCGGCGGTTTCTCGCGTCTCGGATACGCGCTGAGGTCGCGTCAATCCTCCTGGGAATCGCTCCCGCAAGATGCACTCGCCGACCAACGGGTCGTCGTGACTGGTCCGACTTCGGGAATCGGACGAGCGGCTGCCGAACGTGCCGTAGCACTTGGCGCCACGGTCGTGCTCGTAGGTCGTGACACCGAGCGAACTGGTCGCGTCGCCGACGAACTCGGCGGCGAGCACGAAGTGGTCGTGTGCGACGTGTCCGATCTCGAATCCGTAGCGGCGGCTTGCGCCGAGATCACGAGCAGCGGCATCCCTGACGTCGTCGTGCACAACGCCGGTGCTCTCCTTCATGATGCGGTGCGAACGAGCCAGGGTTTCGAGACGACAATGGCCGTTCACGTCTTGGCTCCTCACCTCATGACGCGCCTGGTCTCGGCCCGAAGATCGATTTGGGTCGCGTCCGGCGGCATGTACGGCGCGTCGTTGGTCGATCCGCGTCGTCGTGATCCGATGGCGCCCTCAAAATACGACGGCACCCGTCAGTACGCCGCGGCCAAGAGAATTCAGGTCGCACTCGTTCAAGAGTGGGCGAAACACGAGCCTGATCGTTTCGTGGCCGTGATGCATCCGGGCTGGGCCGACACGCCCGGCGTGCGGTCGTCACTGCCCGGATTCGCCAAGGTGACCGCCCCGATTCTTCGCTCGGCCGACGAAGGGGCCGACACCATCGCCTGGTTGAGCGCCACCGAGCGAGATCTTCCGTCGGGCGAATTCTGGTGCGATCGAGAGGTTCGCCCTCGACATCGATTGCCATCGACCAAAAAGAGTGACACCGAAGATCGACGGGCCGCGGTTTTCGGCTGGGCCGACGAGCTCACCGACCCGTGGACATAATCTCGTCGGCATAACGACCCGACGACACCAACTCGGCCATCGTCTGCATCGCCGAGCGACTGTGCCGAAAGAAAGCCAGGTACCCGTCGCAGAGATGGTTGAGGCCCGGTTCGCCGTCGGGCGTGGTGGCGAAGCGGTCCTTCGGGCAGCCACCGTGGCAGGCGAACAGCACGTCGCAGTTGCGGCACATCGTGGGGAGTGACGTCTGCTTGTGTCGTCCGAAAGCGGTCTGCCGAGGGTCGTCGACCAGTGCACGTAGTGGAGTCTCGTGAATGTTGCCGAGAAGGTGATCGGGTTCGACGAAGTGGTCGCACGAATAGACGTCACCGTTGTGCTCGAGGGCGAGTGCGTCGCCGCAGGTGGGCGAATGTACGCACAACGTGTGAAGGCCGAGGTGCGATCCGAGAGTCACGTCGAAGAGTTGCACGAAGACGCGCCCGACGTCGTGTGCCACCCATTCGTCGAACACGGCGGCGAGGAATTCGCCGTACTGTCGGCCGGTGATCGAGCGACTTGTGACCAGGTCTCCACTCTGACGGTAAAGGATCCGACGTCGACCGGGTTGGTCGCTCCAACCTTTCTCGGCGATCTCGAGGGTGAGCGAGTCCGCCCGCTCGACGACCGGGATGAACTGAATGTGTTCGGCTCCGAGTCGGTCTCGGAAGTAGCGGTACACGGTGAGTGGATGCTCCACATTGGCGTCGGACAGACAACACAGAACGTTGGCATCGATGCCGGCGGAGCGAAGGGCGAACCAGGATCTCTCGACGTCGGCATGAGTCGGCGCGCCGTTCTTCGATCGCCGATACACGTCGTGCAGTTCGGCCGGACCGTCGATGCTGAGCCCGACGAGGACGCGATAGCGGCGAAAAAGGTCGAACCAGGCGACGTCGAGAAGTACTCCGTTCGTCTGGATGGTGTGCACGAGATTCTGCGTCGGACGGCGGACTCGCTCGGCCAGTGACAGTGCGTGCTGAAAGAACTCCACACCCATGAGAGTGGGTTCGCCACCTTGCCAAGCCACGTTCACGTCGCCGTCGGGTTGGGCGTCGATCAGCTGTGAGACGTACGCCTCGAGGGTGGCGGCCGTCATGCGGCTGGATTCGCCCGGGTAGAGCGCATCTTTCGACAGAAAGAAGCAGTAGGTGCAATCGAGGTTGCAGGTGGCTCCGGTGGGTTTGGCCAGAAGATGGAACGGGCGCTGCGAAGCCGTTGCTCGTCCGGAGGCGGGAGGCGTGGCGTTCACTCCGCCATTGTGGCCGATGTCGAAGTGGGTAGGGGTCGGCGGATCAGGCGAGTCGGTGTCGTTCGGGCCACAATGGGGTTCGGAGACGCCGATGGATTTCGCCTGGACAGCTGAACAGATCGCCCTGCGGGCCGAGGCACGTGAGGTCGCGTCCGATGCCGTTCGCCGACACGGTCGCGCCAACGACTCGTGGATCAACGGTTGGTCACGGGAGTTCGCCGAAGAACTGGGAGCGAGGGGTTGGATCGGTCTCACCTGGCCGAGGGACTTCGGGGGCCAAGGACGTCCGGCGATCGACCGACTCATCATCGGCGAGGAACTGATCAGTGCGGGAGCACCCATCGGGGCGATGTGGTTCGCCGATCGCCAGATGGGCCCCACTCTCATGACCTACGGACGACCCGACCAGCAGGCCGAATTCCTTCCCGACATCTTGGCCGGTCGGTCGGTGTGGTGCATCGGAATGTCCGAGCCGAATGCCGGATCGGATCTGGCGTCACTGAAGACCATGGCGGTCCGTGATGGTGACGACTGGGTGATCAACGGTCAGAAGATCTGGACGAGTTTCGGCGAAGTGGCCGACTACTGCTACCTCATCTGTCGCACCAGCACCGACGGCCCTCCGCACGCGGGAATCTCCGAGATCATCGTCCCCATGGACACGCCGGGTATCGAGGTTCGTCCGATCAAGGACATGACGACCAATCGACATTTCTGTGAAGTGTTCTACACCGACGTTCGTGTTCCGGCCGCCAACTTGGTCGGGACCGAAGGGGGTGCGTTCAAGCAGACGATGCGCCAGCTCGAGCACGAGCGCGGTGGTATCGATCGCCTCGTCTCCAACTACGCCTTGTATTGCATCGCTCGCGATCGAGCCGACACGTCCGACCCTCGGGTCCGGGCCGAGATCGCACGTCTGGAGACGAAGTACCGCATCGGGCGAATCCTCGTGATTCGAGAGGTGCTCCACCAGGCACCGTCGGGTTTCTCGGCCGCCACCAAATGTTTCTGCACCGAGCACGAGTGGGACGTGGCCCAGTTCGTGGCGCGGACCCTGGGGCCCGAGGCCACGCTGTGGAACGACATCACTCAGGGGCTGGCCTACGCTCCGGGCTACACGATCATGGGGGGAACCTCGAACGTGATGCGGAACATTCTCGGCGAGCGCGTCCTCGGTCTT
>JAQCIK010000017.1:0-45753 GCA_027592035.1 Actinomycetota bacterium
CCCCAGTGAATGGCGGCCGTAACTATAACGGTCCTAAGGTAGCGAAATTCCTTGTCGGGTAAGTTCCGACCTGCACGAATGGCGTAACGACTTCCCCACTGTCTCAACTACAGACCCGGCGAAATTGAAGTACGAGTAAAGATGCTCGTTAGCTGCGGAAGGACGGAAAGACCCCATGGACCTTTACTACAACTTGGTGTTGAGCTTTGTTTTGCGTTGTGTAGGATAGGTGGGAGACTTGGAAGCGGTGGCGCCAGCCATCGTGGAGTCATTGTTGAAATACCACCCTGCGTACAACGGGGCTCTAACCTGGGTCCGTAATCCGGATCAGGAACAGCGCCAGGCGGGTAGTTTGACTGGGGCGGTCGCCTCCTAAAACGTAACGGAGGCGCCCAAAGGTTCCCTCAGGCTGGTTGGCAATCAGCCGTCGAGTGCAATGGCACAAGGGAGCTTGACTGCGAGACTGACAGGTCAAGCAGGCGCGAAAGCGGGGCATAGTGACCCGGCCATGGCTTGTGGAAGCGTGGTCGCTCAACGGATAAAAGGTACCCTGGGGATAACAGGCTAATCTTTCCCAAGAGTCCATATCGACGGAAAGGTTTGGCACCTCGATGTCGGCTCATCGCATCCTGGGGCTGAAGCAGGTCCCAAGGGTTGGGCTGTTCGCCCATTAAAGCGGTACGTGAGCTGGGTTCAGAACGTCGTGAGACAGTTCGGTCCCTATCCTCCGCAGCCGAAGGAGTGTTGAGGAATGCTGTCCCTAGTACGAGAGGACCGGGACGGACGTAGCTCTGGTGTGTCTGTTGTCCTGCCAAGGGCACGGCAGATTAGCCACCTACGGAAGGGATAACCGCTGAAAGCATCTAAGCGGGAAGCCTTTTCCAAGATGAGCACTCCCATGCGGTCAACGCAGTAAGGCCCGTGACGAGACCATCACGTTGATAGGCCGGAGGTGGAAGCGTGGTAACACGTGTAGCCGACCGGTACTAATCGGCCGAGGGCTTGGTTGAAACTCAGCTCGTGCTTGCTCTGGAGTTGTCAGGGATCCTGACGACACAAGATTTCCGGTGGCCATAGCGGCGGAGATACACCCGTTCCCATTCCGAACACGGCAGTTAAGCCCGCCAGCGCCGATGGTACTTGGGGGTAGACCCCCTGGGAGAGTAGGTCGCTGCCGGGATTAGTCGATGAAGAACCCCGATCGCATCTGCGGTCGGGGTTCTTCGCGTTACGGCCACTCTCACTCGTTGCCCCGTTGGAGATCGATCGCGACCGGTGACGTTCGTGAGCACGTATCCTGTCCCATTTCATGGCTGATTCCCCTCGTCCTCGTCGTTCCCCGTCCTCGGGTGGCTCATCTCGTCCCCGGAGTTCGGGTGGCGCACGTTCGGGTGGCTCGCGTGGGAGCGGTCCTCGTTCCGGTGGCCCTCGTTCCGGCGGCCCTCGCTCCGATGGGCCTCGTTCGGGTGGTCCTCGTTCCGGTGGCTCCCGCTCGGGTGGCGCAGCGTCGGGGGGTTCCCGCACGGGACGTACCTCGGCCAGCGGATCTCGTCCGAGTGGTTCTCGTCCGAGTGGTGCTCGGGGAACCGGCCCTCGATCCGGCAGTTCGGGATCAGGTCGTCCTCGCTCCGGTGGATCGTGGTCGGGTGAGTCGCGAACACCGCGGTCTCGCGATACCGACGGACGTTCTCGGGCGGAGGCCCAGGATCGTCCTGACGGCCGACGTAGAGATCGACGTGATGATCGTCGTAATGATCGACGCGATGACCGTCGTGATGAGCGACGTGATGACCGTCGTGTTGATCGACGTGACGATCGGCGTTTCGGCCGACGTGATGATCGGCGAGACGACGACGCCCGTCGTCTCCCTCCTCGGCGGGCACGCGCCGAGGAACGAGAGCCGAAGAACGAAGCCGAGCGACGTCGCGCGGCGGTGCGAGCGCGCGGGGCCGGACAAGTTCGCAAGGGCATCGAACAGACACGTGTCGAACGTTCGCCCGAGATCTGGATCGATGAAGGATCGGTACGTGATGCGGCGCGCTCGGCGACCGAGCGCGGTCGGGAGACGACAGCGACTCCGAAGCGACGCGAGTCGAAACGTCCTGGTGAACTCGCACCGGATGTGGCGGCCAGAGTCGACGACGTCCTCGAACCGCGTCGAGCGGCCCGTCTGAAGGATCGTCTCCTGCAAGCGCAAGTGGCTCTCGAAGGTGAACGCTTCACCGATTCGTTGCGGATGGCTCGTTCCCTCGTCAAGGAGATGCCTCAGGTCGCGGCGGTACACGAAGTGATCGGACTGTCTTGTTATCGCCTCGGCAAGTGGCGCGATGCCATCGCCTCGCTCGAGATCGCTCGCAACCTGCGTCCTCGGACCGAGGATCTCCCGGTGCTCGCCGACTGTTATCGCGCACTGCGCCGTTGGACCGAGGTCGATCAAGTGTGGGCCGAGATCAAGGATTCGTCACCGTCTCATGAGGTGATGGCCGAGGGTCGCATCGTGTACGCCGGATCGCTCGCCGAGCGGGGCGACATGCGCGGCGCGATTGCGCTCATGGCGAGGACGGCCTCGGTGCCTCGACGGATCAAGCCGCACCACCTGAAGCAGTGGTACGTCCTCGCCGATCTCTACGATCGAGCCGGAGACGTGCGTCGGGCCCGCGAGACGTTCCGGCGCATCGCCGCCGTTGATGCCCGTTACGCCGACGTGACGCAACGTATCGCCTCGCTCTGACGTTCGATTCCACACTTCGGAACGACGACGCACTCACGTCGCGTGCGTTCGATCCGAAAGGGAGGAAATCGTCATGAACATCACGGTTCTCGGAGGAACATTGAGCAGCGATCCGGTCTGGCGTTCCTTGCCGTCGGGAAGCACGGTCGTCGCCCTCGAGGTCACCACCGAGAGTTCGTTCGAATCTCGATCGACGGTTCCGGTTTCGATGGTCGACCCTCGGCGAGTTCGCGATCTCGAACGTCTGGTTGCCGGAGACGCCGTTCTCGTGATCGGAGAGACTCGACGACGATTCTTTCGGGCCGGCGGCACCACGGGGAGTCGCACCGAAGTCCGGGCGTCGCAGGTGATTCCGGTCGGCCAACGGGCTCGGGTGACATCCGCACTGCGCAAGACGGCCGACCTAGTGGGTGCGGCCGTCGACCGAGAACTACTCTTCGGGGCATGAATCAGGAACAACTGACGCGCCTTCGCAGTGGCCACGGCTTCATCGCCGCGCTCGATCAGAGCGGCGGCAGCACCCCGAAAGCCCTGCGTCTCTACGGAATCGAGGAGTCCGAGTACTCCTCGGAGGCAGAGATGTTCGACCTCATCCACGGCATGCGTTCCCGAATGATCACGAGCTCGGCGTTCACCGGCGACCGGGTGCTCGGCGCGATCCTGTTCGAAGGCACCATGGATCGTGAGATCGAAGGGATCGGAAGCGCCGACTATCTCTGGTCGAAGAAGAAGGTCGTACCGTTCCTGAAGGTCGACAAAGGCCTCGAGGACGAGAGCGACGGCGTTCAGATGATGAAGCCCATGCCGCAACTCGATGCTTTACTCGGGCGAGCGGTCGGCAAAGGAATCTTCGGAACCAAGATGCGATCGGTGATCAAGATTGCAGATCGGGTCGGAATCAAGAACGTCGTGGCGCAACAGTTCGCCGTGGGTCGTCAGATTCTCTCGGCCGGTTTGGTTCCCATCATCGAGCCCGAGGTCGACATCAACAGTCCGTCGAAAGACGAGGCCGAGAAGATCCTGAAAGCCGAGATTCTCGACGAGCTGTCCGGGCAACCGGCCGATCAGCCGGTCATGTTGAAGCTCACACTGCCAACGACTGACGACTTCTATGCCGATCTGGTCGCTCACCCGAGTGTGCTGCGCGTCGTGGCGCTCTCGGGGGGTTACTCACGTGACGATGCGAACGCCAAGTTGTCCCGCAATCACGGCATGATCGCCAGCTTCTCACGTGCCCTGACCGAAGGACTGTCGGCCAAGCAATCCGACGCCGATTTCGACGCCGCTCTCGACGCCGCGATCGCCAGTATCTACGCGGCCTCGAACACCTGAGTCGTCGAGGCGGTCACTCGGTCAGAGGTCGAAGAGGGGCCGGATCACGGGTCCGGTACGAAGCTTCGGTGTGAAGAACGTCGATTTCGGCGGCATGAGAAGTCCTTCGTCGGCCGTGCGCCGAATTTCGGCGACGGTCACGGGGCGAATGAGGACACCGGCGGTCGTTCCGCCCCGGCCGGCTCGAATCGCCTCGACCACGTGATCGACGCCGTGTTGGTAGGTCACGTCGTGAGTCAGTGATTCGAGAGCGTGTTCGAGGCGGGCGCCGTCCAGATCGCGAACTCCCGTGAAGGCATCGGCGCGTGGAGTGAGCCAGGTTCCTTGGCCGTCGGGTGCGACCAGAACGAGGGATCCTCGACGATCCATGTCGTTCGTGATGTCGGCAGTGACGGCGCCGGCTGGTTCGAGGTCGAAGGACTGGGCGAGGGTGTCCCGCAGCGCAGTGAAGTCGACACCCGAGTAGAGACGGTGAATCGCAGCCACGCTCAGTTGGTCGGCGATCAATTCGCCCACGTAGGTCATGGTGGTCTCGGCGCGTCCGTGAGACCCGGTGTCGTTGATCCTCTCTTCATCGCGGAAAGTACGGCTGATGGCGTATCGATGATGACCGTCGGCGATCACGACATCGTGGCCGGACACTGCTTGCGACATGGCGGCGACACGGTCGGGGTCGCTCACCCGCTCGACAACGTGGCGAACTCCGTCGACGTCGACCGAGCCGAGAGGTTCTCCCGGTTCGGCGAGAAGATCGGTGAGGCCAGCGGCCAGTGACAGACCCCAGACCGGCGAAAGATTGGAGAGTGTGGCGCGAGTGAGATCGAGTCGGTCGGTACGGGCCTTCGGGGTGGTGCGCTCATGGGGGAGGACTCCTCCGGCACCTTCGTCGACGACCTCGAGCGCGCCGATCACACCGCTCGTACGACGGGAGCGACCCTGGGCATCGACGAACTCCATGCGGTAGACGGTGAACGACGGTTCGACGTCGGCGACGAGGACGCCTTGGTCGACCCACGAACGAAGTCGTCGCCCGGCCTGTTCGTAGCGGGACGGGCCGTCGCTTTCGATCGGGACGTCGACGTGGACGATGTTCGCAGGGTGGAGGGCTCCCAGCTCGCGTCGATCGTTCTCGGAGAGAACGTCGTACGGGGGAGCCAGGACGAGATCGAGATCGACCCCCGAGTAGCGAAGGGCACGGAACGGTTCGAAGCGAGGCACGTCACCAGGTTGGCATCTCGACAGCCCGACCGGAAAACACGAGGCACTGGCAAGATGGGAGTGTGAGCGATCGACTCCTCCTCTGCGATCTGGACGGGGTGATCTGGCTCGCCCACCGCCCGATTCCCGGGTCGGTGGAAGCCGTCCACGATCTGCGCTCGGCTGGTTGGCGCGTGATGTTCGTGACCAACAATTCCTCGTCACCGGTCGCCGCGGTGGAGGAGTCGTTGGCGAAGATCGGGATCCCCGCCACCGGGGACGTGGTGACGTCGGCTGCGGCTGGTGCATCGCTCGTCGAACCTCGCGAACGGGTACTCGTGTGCGGAGGTCCGGGGATTCGCGAAGAGCTCGGCCGGCGGGGAGCGAAGGTGATGTCGCACGATGATGCAGACCGCGATCCCGAGCTCATCGACGCGGTCCTGGTGGGTTTCCATCGGGATTTCGACTTCGAAGTCATGCGACGAGCGGCGACAGCAGTACGAGCGGGGGCGCGATTGATCGGCACCAATGACGATGCGACCTATCCGACTCCCGACGGACCGATCCCGGGTGGGGGAAGCATCCTCGCCGCCGTGGCGACGGCGGCGGGAGTCGCTCCGATCGTCGCCGGCAAACCGCACGTACCGATGGCCGAGGTCGTGCGCCGTCTCGCCGGAGGAGTGTCGACGCAGGCGGTCATGGTCGGGGATCGTCCGAGTACTGATGGACTCTTCGCCCGCACGCTCGGCTGTCGCTACGCGTTGGTTCGTTCCGGCGTGGTCGCTCCCGGTGAGGCGATCGATCTCGACGTCGATGTCCACATCGACACCGCCGACCTGGGATCGGTGGCTCGCACTCTGTTGGAATCGTGACGTCCGAGGTCCGATGCCGGTCGGTACGGTGACCACGTGTCACGCCGCCGTCGACTCGATGCCGATCTCGTCCGGCGTGGTCTCGCGTCCAGTCGCAACGAAGCCCAGGACTTGATCGACCTCGGTCGAGTGCTCGTGAACGGTGCGGTGGCCGAGAAGTCGTCCCGCTTGGTCGATCCCGCCGACGCGCTCGTCGTCGATGCTCCACCGGCTCGATTCGTCTCACGTGGGGGTGAGAAGTTGGCCGCTGCTCTCGAGGGCTTCGACATCGACGTCTCGGGGCGACGAGTTCTCGATGCCGGCGCGTCCACCGGAGGATTCACGGACTGTCTCGTGCAAGCTGGCGCGCGACACGTGGTGGCCCTCGATGTCGGACATGGTCAATTGCATCCGAAGATTCGTGACGACGATCGAGTGACGGTGATCGAACGTTTCAACGTTCGCGAGGTCACCGAATCGGCCATCGGGGGGTCGGTCGACATGGTCGTCGCCGATCTGTCGTTCATCTCGCTCACTCTGGTGATCGACGCATTGATCGGAGTGTGTCGTGACGGAGCGGATCTCGTGTTGTTGGTGAAACCTCAGTTCGAAGCGGGCCGACGCGAGGTGGCGCGTGGTCGGGGGGTGGTCACCGATCCGCTCGTGCATCGTCAGGCCGTCGACGTCGTGAGCGAAGCCGTGACCGCTTCCGGGGCCGATGTGGCCGGCGTGATCGAGTCGCCGATCAAGGGCGGCCAGGGCAACGTCGAGTTCCTGCTGCACGCCAGGAAGCGTGGGAGACTGTCGACATGACGTCGGCCCCCACGGTCCTCCTGGTCGGTCGTGCCGATCGACCCGATGCCGCTGTTCTCGCTCGTCGTGCCGAACAGTGGCTGCTCGAGAACGGTTGTGGGGTGGTGGCTGCGGCCGACGACCGTTCGACTCTCGGTTTGAGTGCGACCAGAGCATGGTCACCCGAGGATCGGGTGTCGCTCGTGCTGAGCATCGGGGGCGATGGAACCGTGCTGCGGGCCGTGAAGGCCGTCGGTGAGAGCGAAACGCCGATCCTGGGCGTGAACGTGGGTCTGCTCGGTTATCTCACCGCCGTCGAACCCCCCGCCATGCTCGATGCCCTCGCCGACTTCTTCGCCGGTCGCCTGGCCAGTGAATCACGATTCGTGCTCGACGTGGCCGTTCACACGGCGGGCGGCGTCGCGCACCATCGGGCCCTCAACGAGGCGTCGCTCGAAAAACTCACCGCGGGGCACACGGTTCGACTGCAGATGCGAATCGACGGCGCGCCCTTCACGTCGTATCAGGCCGACGGAATGATCGTGGCCACGCCCACTGGATCGACTGCGTATTCTCTGTCGGCTCGTGGCCCGATCCTGTCACCGCTCATGAAGGCGATCGTCGTGACCCCGCTGTCTCCCCACATGCTCTTCGATCGATCTCTCGTTCTCGCGTCATCGGAAGTGGTGGAGATGGAGGTCACGGGTGGTCGCCCGGTCGGACTGGCCATCGACGGCGAGTACTTGGGTGTCCTGCAACCCGGTGATCGGATCGAGTGCAGCCAGGCCACCCGTCCGGCCGTCTTCGTGAAAGTCCACGGCGAGAGATTCCACGACGTGCTGAAGTCCAAGTTCGGCCTGGCCGACCGTTAGGAGCGCAATGCTCGTCGAACTTCACATCGAAGATCTCGGAGTCATCGATCGGCTCGACCTCGTGCTGGGTTCGGGCCTCGTCGCAGTGACCGGTGAGACAGGAGCCGGCAAGACCATGTTGATCGAGGCGATCAATTTGCTGGTCGGCGGCCGGGCGGATGCGTCCCGAGTTCGTGCCGGAGCGTCCGAAGCCCGAGTCGAGGGTCGATTCGTCGTCGGGGACGACGAGTGGGTGGTCGCTCGAGTCGTTCCCGTCGACGGACGAAGTCGGGGCTATGTCAACGGACGTCTGGCGACCGTGGCGCAGTTGGTCGAAATCGGCGAGCGCCTCGTCGATCTGCACGGCCAGCACGCCCATCAGAGCCTGTTGTCGGCCTCGGTTCAGCGGGGGGCTCTCGACGAATTCGCGGGTGTCGACCTGTCCGACCTGCGGACGGCTCGGGCTCGGCTCACCGAGATCGACGCATCCCTCGCTGCACTCGGAGGTGACCAACGAGTTCGGGTTCGTGACATCGAGCTGTTGCGATTCCAGATCGACGAAATCGAATCGACGCACATCGTCTCGGTCGACGAGGAAGACGAAGTCGCACGACGAGAAGACGCCCTCGCCGACGCGACGGCGCATCGGGAGGCGGCCGATGAGTCGGCGACGTTCCTCGCGGATGACGAGGGAGTGCTCGATCGTCTCGGGTCGGTGATCGCTCGTCTCGGCTCCCGTCGTCCGTTCGACGAGGTCGTGGCCCGGGTGCGGGCCGCGTCGGCCGAGATCGACGACGTGGTGCACGAGATCCGACGGATCGGGGAGTCGTGCGACGACGATCCCGCTCAGTTGGCCGAGGCGCGGGCCCGACGTCAGCAGCTCCGTGATCTCCGTCGCAAATACGGTGAGACCCTCACCGATGTTCTCGAGTACCTGGACGAATGCCGATCGAGAGTGTCCGAGCTCGAATCCCACGAGGAACGAGTGGCGGCTCTCGAAGCCGAGCGCGTCGAGGTGCTCCGAGTCGAACGAGCGGCAGCCGCTGTCGTGGCCAAGGTCCGGCGTCAAGGGGCTTCCCGCCTCGGCGAAGCCATCAGCCGCCATCTCGGATCCTTGGCCATGGCTCGGGCCGTGGTCACGGTGTCGGTCGACGGTGACGACCCCGCCGATGACGTCTCGTTCCTGCTGGCGGCCAATCCGGGCCTACCGGCCGTACCTCTCGCCAAGGCGGCGTCGGGCGGTGAGCTCGCGCGGACGATGTTGGCCACCCGGCTGGTTCTGTCGTCAGGCCCTCCCATCTTGATCTTCGACGAGGTGGACGCCGGTATCGGTGGACAGGCGGCGACTCAGGTCGCCGACGCCCTGTCGGAGCTCGCCCATGATCGGCAGGTCATGGTCGTCACCCATCTGGCCCAGGTCGCCGCCCGAGCGGATCACCACGTCGTGGTCGACAAAGAGATCGTCGACCGAGCGGGCGCCGAGTCGACAGTGGCTCGGGCCTCGGTGGTCGGAGGGTCGCAGCGCGTCGACGAGATCGCCCGGATGCTGTCGGGAGACACCGACAGTGCGGCGGCCCGTCGTCATGCTCAGGAACTTCTGTCCGGAAAATCGCGTCGGACCTGATCCGAGGGGTCGGACAGTGTCGTCCCCGTGCGCTGACGGCGGGTATGGTGGTCTCCCGTCATCGGTGGTGCAACCGGACGGGAGGTCCACATGCCCAAGCACATCTTCGTCACCGGAGGTGTCGCCAGCTCACTCGGCAAGGGTCTGACCGCTTCGTCGCTCGGTCGTCTGCTGAAGATGCGTGGTTTGCGCGTGACCATGCAGAAACTCGATCCCTACATCAACATCGATCCAGGGACCATGAACCCGTTCGAACACGGTGAAGTGTTCGTGACCGACGACGGTGGCGAGACCGATCTCGATCTCGGACACTACGAACGCTTCATCGACGAGAACCTGACCCGGAATTCGAACGCGACCACCGGCTCGATCTATCAGGCGGTTCTCGCCGCCGAACGACGTGGCGACTACCTCGGCAAGACCGTGCAGGTGATCCCACACATCACCGACGAGATTCGCCGTCGCATTCGACGTCTGGCCACTGACGACGTCGACGTGGTGATCACCGAAGTCGGAGGAACCGTCGGTGACATCGAGATCCTCCCGTTCCTCGAGGCAATCCGGCAGTTCCGCAAGGAGGCCGGTCGCGACAACGTCTGCTACGTCCACGTGACTCTCGTGCCGTTCATCGGGCCCTCGGGAGAGCAGAAGACGAAGCCCACCCAGCACTCGGTCACCGAATTGCGAAGCCGCGGCATCCAGCCCGACGTGATCGTGTGTCGGAGCGAGGAGCCGCTCAGCTCGAGTCTGAAGCGAAAGATCTCGAATCTGTGTGATGTCGACGAGCGCGCCGTCGTCAATGCCGCCGATGCACGGAACATCTACGAACTTCCTCTGATCCTCCACGATGAAGGACTCGACACCGTGGTGTGCGACGTTCTTCGTCTCGACACCGCCGTCGACCTCTCGTCCTGGGAGAAGCTCGTCGACAACGTCGAGAACGCCACTCGACCAGTACGCATCGGTCTCATCGGTAAGTACGTCGAACTTCCGGATGCCTACCTCTCGGTGGTGGAGAGCATCAAGCACGCCGGCTTCCATCACGGGGCCAAAGTCGAAATCGACTGGATCCAAGCCGAAGAAGTGGAAGGGTTGCTCGCCGCCGGTCGTCTCGCGGATCTCGACGGCATGGTGATTCCGGGCGGTTTCGGAATCCGCGGCGTCGAGGGGAAGATCGCCGCCGCCAAACATGCGCGAGAAAATGGAGTTCCGTGTCTCGGACTCTGTCTCGGTATGCAGGTGATGACCATCGAGTTCGCCCGCCACGTTCTCGGACTGGCCGACGCTCATTCGACCGAGTTCGAACCCACGACGACCCATCCGGTGATCGATCTCATGAACGACCAGCGCGACGTGACCGACATGGGCGGAACCATGCGACTCGGGGCCTACTACGCCGTACTGCAGCCAGGAAGCAAGGTCGCCGAGGCGTACGGTGAGCCGGTGGTCAGCGAGCGCCATCGTCACCGTTACGAATTCAACTCGCAGTTCCGGAGTCGTTTCGAGGAGGAAGGCTTCCTCTGCAGTGGAACGTCTCCCGACAAACGTCTGGTCGAATTCGTCGAACTCACCGATCACCCCTTCTGGATCGGCACTCAGGCCCACCCGGAGTTCAAGAGCCGTCCTGACCGCCCCCATCCCTTGTTCCGGGATCTGATCGGAGCGTCACTCGCGCACCGCGAAGTTCGGGCTCCGATCGAAACGCCCGTTTCGCCACGGACGTGACCTCCGGATCGTTCCGGCACGTCGGAGATCGACCGATCCACGACGGCTACGTCTGGAACGTGGTGGTCGGCGACTTCGTCGACCCCGACGGCCGTGCGTTCACACGTGACATCGTTCGGTCACCCGGTGCGGTGGCCGTGGTGGCATTGTTCGACGATCACACCACTTTGTTGGTACGCCAATACCGGGCCGCGTTCGACGCTCACGTCCTCGAGATTCCAGCCGGTATGCGCGACGTCGCGGGTGAAGATCCCGAGGCGACGGCCCGACGGGAACTGATCGAAGAGACCGGCTTCGACGCGTCGACGTGGCGGTTGCTGCATCGATTCTTCCCCTCGGTCGGGATGACCGATGCCGTTCTGCACGTCTACTTGGCAACCGAACTGCGACCGGTCGGCCGTTCGGCGCACGGTCCCGAAGAGGAACACATGGAAGTGGTGCGAATCCCGATCGCCGAGGCGATCGAGATGGTGGAGACCGGGCAGATCCTCGACGCCAAGGCCACAATTGGACTCTTGATGGCCGCGCGCGTTCTCGGAGACGTGTGATCATGAGGGTCGATTGCCATGGCTGATCGACCCCGTTCGTCCGATGTCCCGTCTGACGTCCCTCTCGAAGTGGACGAGTATCTTGCGTGGCTCGTGGCCGAACGTGGGCGTTCGCCGAACACCGTCGCCGCCTACCGGCGCGATCTCGTTGCGTACGTCGCCTGGTTGCGCGAGCGCGATATCAGCGTGCAGTCCGTCGCCTCGTCGGATCTCGATCGGTTCGTGAACGATCGTCGTTCGCACATGGCGCCGGCGTCCCTCGCGCGACAGATGACGTCGATTCGCAACTTCCATCGTTTCTTGGTGGCCGAAGGAACTCGTCGCGATGACCCGACCGCCGATCTCGACGGGGTGCGGGTTCCGGCCGGACTGCCCAAACCCTTGTCGGAGGACGACGTCGAGCGTCTGATCGGTGTCGTGGTGGGAGACGATCCGATCGGACGGCGCGACCGAGCCCTGCTCGAGTTGCTGTACGCCACCGGTGCGCGGATCTCCGAGGTCTGCGGTCTGTCCCTCGGCGATCTGGATCTGGAGGCGGGACTCGCCCGTCTCTACGGCAAGGGAGAGAAGGAGCGGTTGGTTCCGGTCGGTAGCTGTGCGCGGCGTGCCCTCGACGACTGGTTGCGACACGGTCGAACCGAGATGGCCCCCGTTCGCTGGAAGCGACGTGGCGATGCCGAGGCGGTGTTCCTCGACCGTCGTGGCGGGCGACTCGGTCGTCAGGCCGCGTGGGCCATCGTCGTTCGTCATGGTGAACGAGCGGGTCTGTCGGGGCATCTGTCGCCGCACGTTCTGCGACACTCGTGTGCGACTCACATGCTCGATCATGGAGCCGATCTGCGCATCGTGCAGGAGATGCTCGGACACGCGTCGATCTCGACGACCCAGGTGTATACGAGAGTGTCGCAGGAGCGTCTCGTCGAGCAGTACGAGAAAGCTCATCCGCGGGCCACCGTGGAGCGAGGCTCGTGAAACTCGCTCGGCGTTTCGCCCATCTCGCTCGTCGCTGGTGGACGAGTCTCGATCGGTCACCGTTGTCGTCAGGCGACGTCGAGTTCGTTCGAGGCGTCCTGCTCGAGTCGGAATGGGAGCTGTGGTCGCGTCTCGATCTCGCCGATCGGCGACACTCGGTGGTCGTGGCCCGTCGGTTCGTCGAAATGGCGCCCGACTGCGACTCGGCCGAGGTTGCGGCGGCTCTGCTTCACGACGTCGGTAAGTCGGTGACGTCGTTGTCGACATCGGGACGGGTCGTCGCCACCGTCGTTGCACCCATCGTTCGTCCCCGCCGTTTCGAGGCGTACTACCGACACGAGGAGATCGGTCTCGATCTCTGCCGTTCGGCCGGTAGCCGGGAGAGAACTCTGGCCCTCTTGTCGGATGTGAACGACCCGGCGGCCGAGATTCTGCGCCGAGCCGACGACCTCTGAGCGGTCGATTCGTCATCGTCCTCGCCGACTCTGGGACGACATCGGACCGAACGTCTAGAATTCGTCGAATGCCCGGTGCTCGCGTCTTCGACCCGCGTCGCCTCGTGGCTGTCGTGGCTGTTCTCGGCTCGTCAATCGGGCTCGGTGTCGACTCGGCCGGCGCCGATTCGGTGGTGTCGACGGAGCAAGCGGTTCGCGCCTCGGGGGTTCCGTCGACCGCGGCTTTCACCGCCGTCGAACCGGTTCGAGTGCTGGGTGCCGACCGGCCCGTGAACCTGATCGCCGGCGGTATCCAGTACGTGACGATCGCCGGACGGTTCGGTCAGCCCGACGACGTGTCGGCGGCTCGTCTGGTTCTCACCGTCGCCTCGGTCGATCCGGCCGTGGAGATCACGGTTCACGCGTCCGGTGGAGCGGTGCCGCTCGTCTCGACGATGCGGATGGCCGACGCCGGCCGTCCCGTCGTGCGATCGATCACGACGGCGGTGGGGTCGAACGGCCAAGTCGAGATCCGCAGCACGGGTCGAGCCGTCCTGACCGCCGACTTGGTGGGTGTGTTCCGACCGTCCTCGTCGTCGAGGGCGGGACGACTCGTCTCGATCGATCCGGTGTCACTCGGCCAGGTGGACGGACGAGTGATCGACGTGCCACTCCCGTCGTCGGTGCCTCCGGATGTCGACGCAGTACTCGTGTCGTTGACCGGTTGGAATGCCACCGAAGTCGGAACCTGGACCACGACCGATGACGTTCCGACCCTCGCGGTCGGACCCGGACGCATCGAAGCGGGTGAGGCACTCGTTCCGGTGGTCGACGGGCGCCTGCGCCTGCGGTCGAGTGCGACGACTCGACTGGCGGTCGATCTGGTCGGGTGGTTCACCGGCGCGTCGGCGCCGTCGAGTTCGGAAGGTCTGTACGTGTCGGGCTCACCGACTCGGGTGCTCGACACGACCACGGGGCTCAATCCACTCGGATCCGGTGTGGCGTTGCACGAGCGTTGGTCGGTCGAAGTGCCAGTGTCGGTGTTCGGTGCCGTGAGTGCGGTCGACGTCCGGATCGGAGTCAGCGGACCCCATGCGGCTGGTTCGTTGTCGCTCCATGCGTCGGGCCGAGCTCGTCCCACGTACGGGCAGATCCACGTCGCGAAGGCCGGTGTGGTCGAGGTCGGTCGAGCGACGGTTCGGGCCGGCACGCGAGGGATCACGGCCCACTCGAGTGGCGGCACCGATCTCACACTGGACGTCGCTGGTTGGTACACCGGATCGCTTGCGTCGAGTGACGGATCACGGCCCGTCAACGTGATGCCGTCGGCCCATGACTTCCCAGGGCTCCTTGCGATTCCGCGCACACGCACCTTGGCGTACGTTCTCCACGACCCTGATCTGGTCGACATCGATCCGGTGCATCTCCCCGAATCTCGCTCACCCAATCAGCCCGGCAACACGGCAATCTTCGGCCACCGAACGTCTCATGGACGCGAGTTCCGCAACATCGATCGATTGCGAGTGGGGGATCCGATCTACCTCGCGGTCGAGGGGCGCATCTACGTGTATTCCACGACGAGTGTGGAGGTGTTGAGTCCGCAAGACCCTCGGCTCTACGCCTCGACGTCGAACGATCAGACCTTGACTCTCGTTGCGTGTCATCCACCGGGAAGTATCAAGTTCCGCGTGGTGGCCTTCGCGCGTCTGATCGACACCGTGCAGTTCTGAGAATCGACCTACTCGTCGAGGGGCAGAAGTCCGATGTTGCGGTAAGTGCGCGCGAGTGTGGCGGCAGCGACCGAGCGTGCCTTGTCGGCGCCGCGTCGTAGGAGTCGCGACAGCTCGGCTCGATCGTCGAGTAGTGTTCGGTAGCGATCCTGGATCGGCCGAAGGACCTCGACGACCGCCTCGCCGGTGTCGTTCTTCAGGGGTCCGTACTGCTGGTAACCGGTTGCGACCTCTTCGGGGGAGCGTCCGGTACAGGCGGCGAGGATTTCGAGCAGGTTCGACACGCCGGGTTTGTCGGCTCGGTCGAAACGCACCTCCGAATCGGAGTCGGTGACCGCTCGCTTGAACTTCTTCATGATGGTTGCCGGCTCGTCGAGCAAATAGACGATTCCGGAGTCGCCACTCGACGACTTCGACATCTTCGACGTGGGGTCCTGGAGATCAGTGACTTTGGCACCGGCTTTCGGGGTGACGATCTTCGGGACCACGAAAGTGTCGCCGAAGCGACCATTGAAACGCTCGGCGATGTCACGAGTGATCTCGATGTGCTGCCTTTGGTCCTCACCCACCGGGACGTCGTCGGCGTCGTAGAGCAAGATGTCGGCCGCCTGGAGGGCTGGATAGGTGAACAGGCCCGCCGACACGAAATCCGCCTCGCGCTTCGATGCCTTGTCCTTGAATTGCGTCATACGACTGAGTTCGCCGTACGACACTGTGCACTCCATGATCCAGCCGAGCTGAGTGTGCTCGGGTACGTGACTCTGGACGAACACGGTCGCCACATCGGGGTCGAGGCCCACGGCGAAGAGGGCAGCGGCCAGCTCGAGGGTGTTCTCGCCGATGATTCCGGGACGGTCGGTGACGGTCAGAGCATGCAGATCGACGATTCCGTGGAACGCGTCGCACTCGTGCTGACCGCTCACCCAGTTCCGGAGGGCTCCGAGATAGTTGCCGAGATGAACCGGACCGGTGGGTTGGATGCACGAGAGGACACGATTCACGTCGCCGAGGCTAGTGGGACGATCGGGGAAGACCCGGTGAATACGCCGGTGGCGATTAGCCTCTCGTCGTGGCCGTCGATGTGAGCACACCCGTTTTCGAGGGCCCCTTCGACCTGTTGTTACATCTCATCCTGAAAGAGCAGGTCGACATCCACGAGGTCAACTTGGCCCTCATCGTCGATGCCTATCTCGTCGAGGTCGAAAAGATGGAGTTTCTCGACCTCGACGTCGCGACCGAGTTCCTGCTGATCGCCGCCACCTTGGTGGAACTGAAGGCACGGCGGCTGTTGCCCGGTCGTGAAGACGTCGATCTCGACGAGGAGTTGGCCCTCTGGGAGGAACGCGACCTTCTGCTCGCGCGATTGCTCGAGTGCAAGACGTTCAAGGACGTCGGTCGGGTGTTCGGAGCCTTGGCCGAGGACGCCGACCGTTGCTTCGCTCGCTCGGTCGGTCCCGACGAGCGGTTCGCCGATCTGATGCCCGATCTGTTGGAGGGAGTGAAGCCGAAGCACGTTCAAGCCGCGTACGTTCGGGCGACCACTCCGAAACCCGAACCCAAGGTCGACCTCTTCCACGTCGGTGTCATCAAGGCCAACGTGGCCGATGCATTCGCCGAACTCGTGGACGAGCTCCCACGAGTACGACGAATCTCGTTCCGGCGATTGACCGCCGATCTCGTCGATCGCATCGAGATCATCGTCCGCTTCCTGGCGTTGCTCGAACTCTTCAAACAGGGGTACGTCGAGATCGACCAAGCCGAGAAATTCGGTGACATCGACATCGTGTGGATCGGCGACGAAATGGTGTCGGTGGGAGCGATCGCGATCGATGACTACGAAGGCTGACGAATGAACGACGAAACATCACCATCACCCACCGCGGCCGTCGATGCCGATGTCGTACGCGCTCTGGAAGCCGTCCTGCTGGTTGCGACCGAGCCGATTCCCGTGTCGTTGTTGAGCGAGATCCTGGGTCTCGACGGTGAGGTGGTCGATGGGCTCTGTCGTTCGTTGGCCGAGGCGTACGACGAGGCCGGACACGGATTCGAGCTGGTTCGAGTGGCCGGAGGTTTCCGCTACCAGACCCGGGCCGAATTCGCGCCCTACGTCGAGCGGTACATCCTCGACGGCCAGCGAGCCCGTTTGTCGGGAGCCGCTCTCGAGACCTTGGCGATCGTCGCCTACAAGCAGCCGATCTCTCGCAGTCAGATCGCTTCGATCCGTGGTGTCGACCCCGATGGAGTGTTGCGGACTCTGCAGAGTCGCGGCTACATCGATCAGGTCGGACGTGACCCCGGACCGGGTCAGGCGGTGATGTGGGGAACGACCCCAGCGTTTCTCGAGAAGCTCGGGATCGATTCGGTCAACGATCTTCCGCCCATCGCCGATTTCGTCCCCGGGGCCGAGGTCGTCGAAGCCTTGGAGGCCGGCTTGCGGATCCCGAAGGTCGACGACGTCGTGAACGATGGGGCCGGGGGAGCCCACTCGTCCGAGCCGGGCGACTGATGCCCGATCACCCTCGACGGCCCGAACCCCCGCTCTGGGAACAGCTCGCCGCCGCCTCGCGTGCGCTACCTCAAGGCGAGAGATTGCAGAAGGTCCTCGCGGCACGAGGTTTCGGGTCCCGGCGAGTCTGTGAAGAGATCATCGCCGCCGGACGGGTGAGTGTGAATGGTGAGGTGGCGGTCCTCGGTCGGCGGGTCGACGTGGCGGTCGACAAAGTGACCGTCGACGGAGAGCCGATCGGAGTGCGTGACGATCTGGTGTATTACCTCGTGAACAAACCGACCGGTGTCGTGACGACGGCGAGCGATCCACAAGGTCGCCCGACCATCGTCGATCTGGTTCCAAGCGAACCACGGGTGTTCCCGGTCGGTCGCCTCGACGTCGAGACCGAGGGTCTGATCGTTCTGACCAACGATGGCGATTTCGCGCAGTCGATCGCCCACCCGTCGCGCGGGGTCGACAAGGAGTATCTCGCTCACGTCGGTAACGGCCGAGTGTCGGCGGCCGGTCTGCGACGTCTCCGAGACGGTGTGGAACTCGAGGACGGAGTGACCGCTCCGGCGCGTGTGTCGCAGCCCGAGGACGGAGTGCTCCGACTCACGATTCACGAAGGACGTAATCGTCAAGTGCGCCGGATGTGCGAAGCGATCGGTCATCCGGTCACTCGACTGGTACGAACACGCATCGGACCGATCGTCGACCGCGATCTCTCACCAGGCTCGTGGCGCCTCCTGCGTCTCGATGAGGTGCGTGCGCTCGGAAAACGGACCCGGAGGCCGAACTGACCCCCGATACGCTCGGAGCAATGGTCCCTCCGAAGTCCGATGAGCGCACGGCCAACGTGGTCGGACTGGGCCTCATCGGAGGATCGATTGCGCTGGCTCTCGGAGAACAGGGTTGGACGGTGTGTGGAGTCGACAGCGACTCCGCCCGTCAAGAGACGGCGATCGAACGGGGAGTCGTCGATCACCTGGGCCTCGATGCCGATGCCCAGGTGACCTTCGTCGCCGTTCCGCCCAAGGCCATGACGGCGGCGGTGATCGACGCGCTGGCCTCCACCCGAGGTGTGGTGACCGATGTCGGCAGTGTGAAGACCGCGGTGTGCGACGAGATCGACGATCGCCGTTTCGTCGGTGGTCACCCGATGGCGGGCAGCGAACTCGAGGGTCTCGATGGTGCAGATCCTCAGATGTTCGCCGGTGCGGTATGGGTTCTCACTCCGACGGCGTCGACCGAGGACGAGGCCTTCGCCGTGGTGGCGTCGGCGGTCAGCGAGATCGGGGCCGAGGTCGTCGGACTCGATCCCCGTCGTCACGACGACCTGGTTGCCGTCGTGAGCCACGTCCCACACCTCACTGCAGCCACGCTCATGCGGCTGGCGGGAGTGCGGGCCGAGGAGCATGCGGCGCTACTCCGTCTGGCCGCCGGAGGGTTCCGTGACATGACCCGCATCGCGTCGGGCCACCCGTCGATCTGGCTCGACATCTGCGAGGAGAATCGACAGTCGATCGTCGACGCGCTGTCGTCGTTGATCGATGGTCTGTCCGACATGCGCTCGGTCGTCGCGTCCGGCGATCGAGACGGACTGCTGTCTCGTCTCGACTCGGCGCGCCGAGCGAGGGCGAATCTTCCGGCCCGCATCAAACGCCCGTCCGATCTCGCCGAGGTCCGGATTCCGATTCCCGATCGTCCCGGTGCGGCGGCTGAGGTCTTCACACTCGCCGCCGAACTCGGCGTCAACATCCCCAACTTCGAAGTCGTCCACTCGGCGGAGGGGGATCGGGGTATCGCCGTCGTGTTGGTCGAAGCGACGATGGTCGACGTCTTCCGTGGCGGTCTGATCGCACGCGGCTACCGTCCGTCGGTGCAGCGGTTGGCGTGATGGGAACGCGATTGCCGGTGGCCACGGGTCCGGTTCACGGAACCGTGGAAGTCCCGGGATCGAAGAGCATCGCCAACCGCGCTCTCGTGTGCGCGGCGCTCGCCGATGGTACGAGTCGACTGAGCAATCTGCCCGACGGTGACGACACCGAGGCGATGCTGGTCGGTCTCGAGCGGTTCGGGATCGGAGTCGAACGGGTCGATGGCGATGACGTTCGCGTGAGCGGCACGGGTCTCGTCGCCGGCGGTGTGGACGTCGACGCCCGACTCGCCGGTACGACCTCGAGATTCCTGACTGCTCTCGCCGCACTCGGCGACGGTCCCACCACCATCACCGGTGAAGCCGCCCTACGCACCCGCCCGATGGGAGTGCTCCACGATGCGTTGCGATCTCTCGGTGCCGAAGTGACACCACTGGAGGGGTCCGGGCGACTGCCGGTGCGAGTGCGTCGAGGTTCTCTCGTTGGTGGCTCGGTCGACATGTCCGGCGATGTCAGTAGCCAGTTCGTGACCGCCTTGATGCTCGTCGCCCCGTATTTCCGAGACGGCCTGTCGATCCACCTCACCAGCCCGCTGGTGTCGCGGCCGTACGTGGCGATGACGGCCCGAGTGATGTCCACATTCGCTCTGGAGGGAATCGGAGTCTCCGATTCGTTGGTGACCGTCGAGCCCGGTCGGTATCGGCCCACCGACACGACGATCGAGCCCGACGCCTCGTCGGCGTCGTATCCGCTCGCATTGGCCGCGATCTGCGGGGGTGAAGTGTGCGTACCGAATCTCTCACGGGAGTCCTCACAAGGAGACGTCGCAATCGTCGACATCCTCGGTCGAATGGGTTGTGAAGTCGGCTTCGACGATCGGGGTGCCGTGGTGTCGGGCAGTGGTTCGCTTCGAGGTGTCGACATCGACATGGCCGATGTCTCGGATCTCGTCCCGACGGTCGCGGCGGTCGCCGCTTTCGCCGACTCACCCACCACCATCACGGGAGTCGGATTCATTCGCGACAAGGAGAGCGACCGGATCGGGGATCTCGTGCGAGGTCTGCAGGCGCTCGGAATCGCAGCTCAACCACTCGACGACGGACTGCGTATCGAGCCGACAGGAGTGTCGGAGCATCATGGGGCGGAGTTGTCGACCCATCACGACCATCGCTTGGCCATGGCGTGGTCTCTTCTGGCGGCCCGTATCGAAGGGGTGAGCGTCGATCGTCCCGAGGTGGTGTCGAAGAGTTGGCCGACATGGTGGAACGTTCGGTCGTCACTGCTCTCGACGGCGAGTCGGTAAGGTTCTCCGCCCATGGAACCGGGCTCTCTCGATTCATCAGCGAGCCCGCGGGCGACGGGATGCGTGGTCGCTGCCTTCGACGTCGACAAAACGCTCACGACTCACGACTGCGTCCTTCCTTTTCTTCGACGAGTCGGTGGGGCGGGCTTCGCCGCCGGCCTGCTTCGGCGGACCCCCTCTCTCGCCGCGGCCGCTCTTCGCCAGCGACGGGATCGAGCCAAACTTCTCATGACTCGAGCGGCCGTCACGGGTCGCTCCGCAGTCGACGTCGATCGCATCGCCCGCGACTTCGCCGACCACGTCTGGGAGAGTCGGATGCGACCCGACACCGTGGCCCGGTTGCGGTGGCACGTTCGTAGTGGCCACCGAGTCGTCTTGGTGTCGGCCTCGTACCGCAACTATCTCGAACCCCTCGCCGAACGACTCGGTGTCGAAGCGGTGCTGTCGACCGAACTCGAGGTCGTCGACGGGATCTGCACCGGTGAGTTGTCGGGACCCAACTGCCGCGCCGCCGAAAAGGTGACGCGACTCTCCGACTGGTTGGTGTCGCGACGTATCGACTCGCCGGAGATCTACGCCTACGGAGATTCGTCGGGAGATCGTCAGATGCTCGAACTCTCCGATCATCCCGTGCTCGTGGGTTCACGACGACTCGACGAGACACCCGAGGTGGTTCGATGAGCGCAGCACTGTGGCGCGAGGCTCGGCCGAAGCAATGGTTGAAGAACGTTCTCGTTTTCGCGGCTCCTGGTGCGGCCGGCGTACTGGACGACGTCGACGCGCTCGTGCCGACTCTCGTGGTGTTCGTCGCCCTGTCCTTGGTGGCCAGTGGTACCTATTTCTGGAACGACGTCGTCGACGTGGAAGCCGATCGACTCCACCCGACGAAGTCCCGACGTCCCATCGCCGCGGGGGAGTTGTCGATCCCCTTCGCACAGGTGGTGGGCAGTCTGGCCGTGGTCGCGGGACTCGTTCTCGGATTCCTGGCCGATTGGCGGTCCGGGGTCGCCGTGTCGGTGTATCTCGTCGTCACGGTGTCGTATTCCGCGGGTCTGAAGAGAATCGCAGTGGTCGATCTGATGGCCGTGGCGTCCGGCTTCGTCATTCGTGCCGTCGCCGGAGCGGTGGCGGCCGACGTTCCCATGAGCACCTGGTTTCTTCTCTGCACGTCGTTCGGTTCGCTTTTCATCGTCACCGGTAAGCGGTATGCCGAACTTCGTGAGATGGGAGCCGAAGCGACGAGTACGCGATCGACTCTCGGTCAGTACACCGTCGAATATCTTCGGTCGATCCTGACGGTGGCGATCGGAGCGACTCTTGTTGCGTATTGCATCTGGGCCTTCGAGACCAAGGAGCTCTCCGACACCACCTGGCCCTTCTACGAGCTGTCGATCGTGCCGATGTTCGCGGCCCTCATGCGCTATGCGCTGATGATCGAGCGTGGAGAGGGCAGCGCTCCGGAAGAGATCTTCTTCCGCGACCGGACGATCCAGTTCATGGGTGTGGCCTGGATGGTCGTCTTCGGCGTCGGCGTCTACGTGAGCTGAGCCATCTGACGCGATCGGGTCAGTACACTCGACGTTTCATGGACCCCGACTATCGCCGTCAGATCCTGACGGGGTGGGGTCTCACCTCTCCCTCGGCCGCCCTGGTGGGTGACGTCTCACCGGCCGAATTGGTCGAGCGTCTGAAGGAACCGACCGGGCGTGGGGTCATCGCTCGTGGTCTCGGGCGTTCCTATGGTGATGCCGCGCAAAATGCCGGAGGTGTCGTTCTGCGGATCAAGGGCTCGCCGAGCGAGATCGTGATCGATTCCGATTCGGGAACCGTCACGGTCGGTGCTGGTGTGAGTCTCGACGAACTGATGAAGTTTCTCGTTCCGAGAGGCTGGTTCGTCCCGGTCACTCCTGGGACCCGATTCGTAACGGTGGGCGGAGCGATTGCGTCCGACATCCATGGCAAGAATCATCATGTCGAAGGGAGTTTCGGCAGCCACGTTCGACGTATGAGGGTGGTGGTGGCCAGCGGTGACCTGATCGAGTGTTCGCCGTCCGAGAACTCCGATCTCTTCTGGACCACGATCGGAGGCATGGGGCTCACCGGGTTCGTCGTCGAGGCGACCTTCGCTCTCATTGCGATCGAGACGAGTCGCTGTCTCGTCGACACCGTGAGATGCCGTGACTTCGACGAGTTGATCGGCGAGATGTCGGTCGGAGACGACGACGTTCGGTACTCGGTGGCTTGGGTCGATCTCGTGGCGACCGGACGACACTTCGGCCGGGGAGTGTTGTGGCGCGGTGATCACGCGAAGCTCTCCGATCTCGACGCCGAGGATGCAAGTGACCCACTCAGCTACGCGCCGAGACGTCTCGGTTCGATTCCCCCCGTGGTGCCCGGTGTCGGACTGGTGGGTCGGGCCACGACACGCGTGTTCAACGAGATCTGGTTGCGCAAGGAACCGATGCGACGCGCGGGTTCCGTCAAGTCGATTCCGTCCTACTTCCACCCTCTCGATTCGATCTCCTCTTGGAATCGGCTCTACGGGCGGTCCGGATTCGTTCAGTACCAGTTCGTGGTTCCGTTCGGAGTCGAGGACCGTTTACGAGCGATCGTCGAACGGATCGTCGCGTCGGGACTGGCGAGTCCGTTGGTCGTCCTCAAGCGCTTCGGATCGGCCAATGAGGCACCTCTCAGTTTCCCGATGCCGGGTTGGACGCTCACCGTCGACATGCCGGCCGGAGCCGAGGGGTTGTCGAATCTCGCTCGATCGCTCGATGACGCGGTTCTGGAAGCGGGAGGACGTCACTATCTGGCCAAGGACGCTCTCACGAGCGCGAGCGTCGTGCGCGCCGGTTACCCACGTCTCGACGAGTGGCGGAGCATTCGGGACCG
This sequence comes from Actinomycetota bacterium, assembly GCA_027592035.1. Classification (GTDB taxonomy): domain Bacteria; phylum Actinomycetota; class Acidimicrobiia; order Acidimicrobiales; family Ilumatobacteraceae; genus Casp-actino8. The sequence continues at coordinate 23,351 of JAQCIK010000017.1, forward strand.
ATGGGATCCGGATCGTCTCTTCGTGAGCGATCTCGCTCGTCGACTGCAACTGATCTGAGCGAGGAGTCTCTCATGGAAAACGCTGTTCACGAGCCTCAGCACGTTCTCGTCCTCGGTGGGACCAGTGACATCGGGTTGGCGATCGCACGCCGTCTGATGTCGGAGAACACGACCTACGTCGGACTCGCCTGTCGCCGACCCGAGAAGGCAGCCCTGGCCGTCGAGTCGTTGACGCGACCCGGGACGCAGGTCGAAGCCCTCGAATTCGACGCCACTCGCGTCGACGGACACAAGGAATTCTTCGAGCGTGTGGTGGCCGATCATGGTGATCTCGATCTGGTCGTGCTGGCGTTCGGGCAACTGGGCGATCAAGAACGTTTCGACGACGATCCGGTGTCGGCCGCCGCGTTGGTCGACGTCAACTTCGGCTCGGCGGTCGCTGTCGCGCTCGAAGTCGCGCGTCGTTTCCGCGAACAGGGTCACGGCACACTCGTCGTGCTCTCGAGCGTGGCCGGAGAGCGAGTTCGCAAGGCGAACTTCGTCTACGGCTCGTCGAAGGCCGGCCTCGATGCTTTTGCTCAGGGCCTCGGCGACTCGCTGGAGGGTTCGGGTGCCCGGGTTCTCGTGGTCCGTCCGGGATTCGTGCATTCGGCGATGACGGCCGGTCTGAAGCCGGCTCCTTTCGCCACGACACCAGACGTCGTGGCCGATGCGGTCGCGTCGAGTCTGCGTACCGGTCGTCGCATCGTGTGGGCGCCGGGAATCCTGCGGTGGATCTTCATGGTGCTACGGCACGTGCCGCATCCGATATGGCGGCGACTGCCGCTGGGTTGAAACCCTCTCCGGCTGGCGCCGGTTCGCCGTTGCACGTCGGCGTACAGGTTCCGTCGGGTCGCGGTGGAACCGGAGTGCGGACTTCCACGGCGTAATCGACGGTTCCGTCGTAGGGCGGGTCGTAAGGGCCGATGCCGTCACCTTCGTCGCAACGTTGGTAAATGCGGGCCAGGTCGACCTGATACGAGCCCCGCAGGCAGAAGTCCCGTTCGACGATCTGATTCGGAACGTCGGATCCGAAGACGATCGAGTCGTTCGGTTCGATCCATTGACTCCAGAATCGCGTGAGCACCAGCCAGTCGGCGCTCGCCACGTCGTCGGCCAGTCGAGATCCCTCGCGATTGGCCAGTCCGGGATCCATCTCGATGAAGTAGGTCGCCGGTTCGAGCTCGGGGAAGAGGTAGTAGAAGAACGCGTCGCTGTAGGCCGTCTGTCGAAGGTCGACCGGTCCGACCAGGAGCCGCTCACCCGGTACGGACCAGCGATCGAGGTCGGCCGTCACCTCGACGCTCGCGAGCCACGGTCGGTAGTCGCCGAGGTGGAAGCGCCGTCCGTCGCGCTCGACGGTGAGAGGAGAGAGGTCGCCCCTGACCGAGTCGGTCACGAGACCGAGGTACGTGCGAGCGGTGAAGGCCGGGATCAATACCACGATTCCGGCGACCACCAGAGCGACGGAGACCGACGAGCGTGTTCGTCGGGTCGAGCGAGGGAGTCGAAGGCGTGCGATATCGGCGAAGGCGACGACGAGGAGGGGAAACGAGATGCACGAAACCCAGTTGAAGTGCGCGGAGTCCGGTCGCTGAAACGCCTGTGGCAAGAGGCCGAGACCGAAGAGCCCGGCCGCCATGAGGGTGTCGGCGCGACGGGCACCGTTCACCGCCGAGCGACTCGCTCGCGGGGTGACGTAGCGGGCGACGACGACGACGAAGATCGTGACAACTGGCAGGAGGAAGAACCACACGACGAGTTGCTTCGGAGTTCCGAGGGCCGGGAGACCCCACCAGGGCGCGAACTTCTCACCGATCACTTGCAGAGCCCCGTCGAGATGATCCCAACTCGGCGGACGAGGGAGGGCCCGCCCGCCCCGGAGCTCGAGGACCGGTTCGACGAAGGTGCCGCGCCACATGGCGCCCGGTCCGGCTTGAACGAGATGTACGACGTACGACACGCAACCGAGCGCGAGCCCCGCCAACCACGGGCGAAGGCGAACTCGTCGACCTCTCCACCACATCCAGCCGTGGGCGAGCCCGAGGGCGAGGACGAGGTCGGGGCGAAACGACAGTGCGAGGCCGGTCAACACACCCGAGGCCACGAACGACCAACGTGCGTGATCGAGTTCGTGCGCCCGTCGAGCGAACACGATCGACCACACACCGAAGCCGACCGCACCCGACCAGGCGAGGGCCTGCAGTCCGATGGGAGTGAGAACGAACAGGGTCGACACGATCGCGACGGACGTGGCGACGACCCGACCCCAGGGTCGTGTCAGAGCGAAGAGGCCGGTGATGACGAGCAGATGTTGGATCAGCCCGAAGGTTCGCTCCGAGACGAGTGAAACGTCGAAGATTCGGTACCAGAGCGACAGAACGTGCAGTGACCCCGGACCGTACAGATGCAAGAAATCGACGTTGGCGATGGCTCCTTTCAGCACCCGTTCGGGGAAGACGAGCATGAATCCCTCTTCCATGGTCGAGCCGACGGCTCGATACAGCGCTGGAAGGGCGAGAGCGATCCAGCCACTGATGACGACCCACGGAGTGAGACCACGCCACGAAACCGACCGTGGTCGACCACCGTGGACGAAAGCGACGGACGGGTCACTCGTCTCATCGGGCGAATCGAGAGATCGAGGACGACGGTGCCATCGACGGCGAACATGAGGGGCAATGGTCACGAGGCCAGCAGCGGCGAGGATGCAGAGCACCGGCTCGGCCGGTACTCGGAATCGGGTCGTTCCGTAGGCGTACGCGGCGGTGAGGGTGACGCTCACGAATTGTGCGACGAGGGGGAGAAGTGGTCGTCCTCGGCGGCGCAATGACACGACACCGATCGTCGATCCGACGACCAGGCCGTAGTACATGACGAGTCCGGCGCGGGCGGCATTGCGATTGCGACCTTCGACGGGTGCCAGGTCGGCGTTCTGCCACGGGCGGAACAACTCCCATTGACGGAGAACCCGGGCCGTGACGACCTTGGGAAGTTGGGACGCGTTCTCGCGCGCGTAGTCGAGGCCCACTTCGCGCCAAAAGAGTGCCTTGGCGGCTTCGTCGCCACCGGGTTCGACTCCCTGATCACGGAGACGTTGCTGACAATCCCATTGCCAGAAGCCGAGAAAACTGCCGCTGTAGGTGTCGTCGCAATTCGCGTACACGAAGAGTTCGTTCCCATTGGTCGACAGCGGGACGAAATCGTCGAAGGATCGAAGGTTGCGCAGCGTCCAGGGAGCCAGTACGAGAATGCATGCGATGGCGGCCGCTCCGAGTTGGACGAGTCGTCGTCGCCATGCGATGTCCCGTCGAAGGAGAATCCATGGGGTGATCACCAGGACCGACAGAAGGAGACCTTCACCGCGAGTGAGTGCGGCCAGGGCCGTCGCGGCACCCATGGCGATCGACCAGGAGACGACGGGACGTTCTCGCCATCGGTAGGCGAAATAGACGACGAGGAGGGTGCACAGGGCCATCAGACCCTCGGGGAAGAGCACACCGTCGACGAGCCAGAGATTGGGATAGATCGCGGCCAGGGTTCCGGCGACCAGGGCGACGCGGTCGGCGTTCTCGGGAGGGGCGACACGACGAGCGACCATCATGGTGACGACCACGACCGCAGTACCGATGATCAACGACAGGATCTTGTGATCGACGTAGGTCGACCCACCGAATCGTGACGAGAACGACAACACGATCGGATAGAGGGGTCCGTGCAATGCACTCGCGATCCAGTCCTGGTGCGCGATGAAGTTCAGAGGTTCAGGGAAACCTCCACCTCTCGCGAGGATGTTGGCGGTCGAGTGATAGAAGAGAGGGTCACCGCCGTCGGTTCGCGTGGGCGCAACGGTGAGCAGGGTCGTGAATCGCACGACGAAGGCGCCGGCGGCCACCACCGAGGCGCGTCGGGCGAAGCTCAGGGGTGTCACCGCGCAGTGCACCAGATGTCTCAGGATCAGCCGTCCGGCGGCGAGGACGAGGACAGCGATCGTCGTTGCGAGCACGACGCTCCAGACCGCCGTGGGAAGGATGGGCCCGACGTACGTCTGGATCTCGCCGCGATCGACGACGACACGTTCGACGTGTTGCCGTCCGATGACGTCGACGGCGGCGTCGCCGAAGAGAGGTCCGGCGATCGCGAGGGTGAGAGCGGCCGGCGTCGGTGACCCGAGACGAGGGAGTCGGCGTCCGCGTCGTTCGACGAGGGAGCCGCCGATGATTGCCACTGTTGCCATGGCGTAGAGAGGGCCGACCGATGCCCCGGGCCAGCCGCTTCCGAGACCGAACACAGCGAGCGACATCGGTGCCGTGGAGCCCTCCGGGTGGGCGCCGAGGATCACCGCAGCCACGGTCAGCCAGAGTCCGTAGGCGAGGGCGAGTCGATGAATCGTTCGCGGGACGCGTTCGGTGGCGAACCAAGCGAGTACCAACAGGGGAACGAGCCGGATGTGGATCACCCAATCGGGCCAGTCGTTGCGCAAAATGAGCAAACGTACGTAGGGGAGCGCGAGGGCCACGACGGCCGATGCGATCCACATCGGATGCTGGTTGCGGAAAAGGCGCGGGGTGGCTCGGTCGGTCATGGTGGAGGCGCTGGACGGCCTCGAACGATCCTAGATTCGAGCACTCCGGCGGTCGGGACTCTCGGAGGTTTGGTACCGTCGCCCAGGTGACGACCGGAGGACCGAAGGCCACCCGAGCCTCCGGACCATTTCGGAGGTTGGCCGACCTGACGAAGCGTCATCGCCTGAGCAGGGCGGCAATCTGGTGGATCGCCGGAGTGTCGATCACCGGTGCGGTGTGGTGGTGGCCCGCGGTCGCCAGTCGACCCGACGACATCGACGTGGAACTCGTGATCGGCGAAGGTCTCGCGGTCGCCGATCAGTCGATCGAGAGACGACTTCGAGAGGAGGGTTTCCGTGTGTCCCGCCCGCCCCGACCACTCGACTGGTGTTCGGTCCCCGACCTCGTCGACTCCCTCTCGCCCGAGAGCACGCAGCTCGTCATCTGGGCCGAGGTGACCACTCGGTGCGATCTGGACGCCGTGGTGGAGCAGGTCGTCGACCGGGCTCGAGATCGTCGGCTGATCGTCGTTCGGCTCCCCACTGATAGCGCGGCTCTCGAATCGGCTCTGGCCGGTCAGAACGTCGTCACGGTCGACACCCGCCGCCTTCTCGGCGAACCGGGGCAGACGATGGAGTGCGTTTGGTGGGAGGACTGTCCGGCGAACGGGACGATCGACCCCTGGATCGACGGACGACTCGGTCCGGTCGGAGGCGAACGGGTGGCGCGCATGATCGTGACGGCGTCGTCGTGAGCGGCAGAGGGTCCTCATGAGCGACGCGATGAATCTCGCACGAGGGAATGCCGACGAGCACCTCGATGTCGGGTCGATGGCCACCGCCATGATCGAACGCGGAGTGCGTCGTGTTCACGTGCTGGCGTGGAGAGATCTCGACGACAAGGACGCCGGAGGGTCCGAGGTCCACGCCGATGAATTCATGTCGCGATGGGCGGCCGCTGGTCTCGACGTCGTTCATCGCACGTCAGCGGCCGTCGAACGACCGGCCGTCGATCGACGTCATGGATACTCGGTGATTCGGCGGGGCGGGAGGATGTCGGTCTTCCCGCGCACGATGGCGGCCGAAGTGCTCCGCACGATGGGCCGATACGACGCCGTCGTCGAGATCTGGAACGGTGTGCCGTGGTTGTCGCCACTGTGGTGTCGACGTCCACGAGTGCTGATCCTTCATCACGTGCACGGGCCGATGTGGGACCAGATGTTCCCACGTCCGCTCGCAGCGATCGGTCGACGTTTGGAGGCATCGTGGGCTCCACCGTTGTATCGACGCACTCCGACCATCACGACGTCGGAGGACACTCGGCGTGAGCTCCTCGAACTCGGCTGGCGGCCCGAACTCGTTCACACCGGACCCGTCGGCGTCGACGACTTCTTCTCGCCGTCGGAGACGGTGAGAAAGACGACGCAGCCGTCGGTTCTCGCCGTCGGTCGACAGGCTCCCGTGAAGCGATTCGATCTCCTTCTCGATCAGATGCACGTCGTGCGCCGATCCGTTCCGGACGCGACTCTGACGTTGGTGGGTGACGGTCCTCTCCACGAGCGGCTTCGTTCCTGGGTGACCGAACACGACGCGTCACGGTGGGTCACCTTTGCGGGTCGAGTGTCTCGTGACGAGCTTCGAGATCTCTATCGACGATCGTGGATCGTGGCGAGTGCCTCCTTGGCCGAGGGATGGGGCCTCGCCCTCACCGAAGCCGCTGGTTGTGGAACGCCGGCGGCCGCAACCGACATTTTCGGGCACCGATGTTCGGTGCTCGACGGACGCACAGGACTTCTGTCGCCGGTCGAGACGTTGTCGGACTCGATCGTGCGGTTGTTGACCGATCACGAACTCCGTCGCTCGTTGGCCGACACCGGAGTGCAACGTGCCCGTCAGTTGTCGTGGGACGTGTTGGCGGCCGATGTGTTGCGCCCCTTGTACCTCCAGGCTCGTGCAGGTGGCCGGTGAGTGCCAGGACCGAGGATCTCGTGACGACGGCTACGTGGCCATCGCGCGTTCGGTGGCTCCTGGTCGCGATGTCGGTGGTGGCACCTTTCCTCGTCGCTCTGGTGGTCGTCTGGTCGAAGGGTCGGTGGTATCCGGCCGGTGACATGGCCCAGGCCGAACTCCACATGCGCGGTTTCTTTGGAAATCCCCCCTTGGTCGGTGCGGCCGGTCGAATCATCGACGACACCGGCTTCCAGGGTTCGCACCCGGGTCCGAGCCTGTGGTTCGCCATGTTGCCGGTGTACCTGATCGGTGGTCGAACGAGTGCGGGATTGATGGCGGCCGTCGTGTCGGTTCACCTCGTGTCGGCGGCGGCTGCCGTGTGGTTGGCTCGACGTCGTTTCGGTTGGTCGGGTGTGACGGTCGTGGCTCTCGTCGTGCTGTTCTTCGTGCGTTCGTCGGGACCCGACCTGATCGTCGAGCCGTGGAATCCTTGGCTCGCTCTGCTGCCCTTTTTGGTGTTCGTATTGGTCGTGAACGAGGTGATCCATCACCAGGGTTCATGGCGATGGGTCGTGGCGGCCGTGGTGGTGGGCAGTCACTGCGTGCAGTGTCATGCCGGGTACGCGCTCGTCGTCGGTCTTGCCTTCGTCGCCGTACTCGTGGCACTGATTCGTCGTCGGGATCCAGCAGGTGTCGGGGCGGGATTCGCTGGTCTCGGAGTCATGTGGTTGCTCCCTCTCGTCGATCAGATCCGTCGTGAACCCGGGAACATCGAAATTCTCCTGCAGCACTTCGGGTCACCCGATGAGCCGACGATCGCTCTCGGAGATGCGATTCGCATCGTGGCGACCCAGTTCAACGTGATCGGGCCCTGGTTGACCGGCTCTGGAGTCTCGGTTCCGGCCGAGACCTGGGCTCGCTGGCCGGGATTCGTCGTCTTCGTGACCCTGGTGGGGATGGCACGACGGAGAGCGGTGAAGACGGGTGATCGCGACGTGGGTGCCCTTCTCGTGACTCTGATCGGTGCGAGCGTCGTCGCCGCACTGTCGATTCTGAGGATTTTCGGGTCGTATCTCGATTACACGATCCGGTGGGTGTGGATCCTGAGCGGATTGATGGTGATCGTGTCGATACTCGGCCTCGTTCGGTCGTCGAGGGTGCGGACGTCGCGTCGTCTGTCCAATGGGATCGTGTGGACGGGCCTCGTTACGGCGGTGGCGATCTTCGCGAGTGTGTCGGTCGGACTCGACGCCCGGATGCCCGGCGCCGTCGATTCGCGGGTGGTCGAAGCCGTCGTACCTCAGGTCGAACCCTTCATCGGTGACGACACGGTGCTCGTCCACCTGTGGGATCCGTACACCCTCGATGCAACTGGTTTCGGAACCGTGCTCGAACTCGAACGTCGTGGACACTCGTTACGCGTCGATCCGTCCTACGCGGCGGCCGCGCTTCCTCACCGAACGGCAACTCCGGGTGAGGTCGACCAGGTCTGGTGGTTCGTGGTCGGACCGATCGACGATTCAGCTCTCGACCGACCTGGAGTCGAACGCATCGCCCATGTCGACCCACGCTCGTCGGCCGACGAGGAGGAAGCCGAACGGCTCCTCGCCGAGATCGAGCGACGTCTCGTGGAATCGGGACGCGAGGAGTTGGCCGAGCAGAAGAATCCGGCCGGCGCTGCCGTTCTCTTCGCGTTCCCACCCATCGAACCCGACATCGTCGATCTGTTGACCGAGTACTACCGACTCGGTCAGCCGGTGAGCGTTCTGATCCTTCCCGAAGGTCTCGACCCCGACTCGCTAAGGTGACCCCTCGTGCCCGTGGCCGTGGTCCTTCCCACCTACAACGAAGCCGAGAACATCGAGCGGCTCCTCCGGGAGTTGCGCTCGTTGCTTCCCGAGGCTCGGTTGATGGTCGTCGATGACGCCAGTCCCGACGGAACCGGACGGCTCGCCGAGAACTGCGCAGCCGAACTCGGGTCGATCGACGTGGTGCATCGCGAGAAGAAGGACGGACTCGGCAACGCGTACCGATTCGGGTTTCGTCGGGTCATCGAAGAGGGTTTCGATGTCGTCGTCACCATGGACTCCGACTTCTCTCACGATCCGGCCACGATCCCTCGGATGCTCGACGCGATCGAACGGGGGGCCGATCTGGTGGTCGGATCGCGTTATGTTCCCGGCGGAGGAACGCAGGACTGGCCACTTCATCGGCGTCTGCTGTCTCGGTGGGGAAACGTCTACACCGGCTGGATCCTCGACATCGGTGTTCGGGACTGCACGTCGGGTTTCCGGGCCTATCGGACGTCGGCACTGGCTGCGATCGAACCCGACACGACCCGCGCCGACGGCTACGCCTTCCTCACCGAGCTGGTGGTGAGGCTGTCGCGACGAGGGGCTGACGTGGTCGAAGTGCCGATCGTGTTCGTCGATCGACGCTTCGGAACGTCGAAGATGTCGACGCGGATCATCGTGGAGTCGATGTTGCTCGTGACGCGTTGGGGGCTCGGCCACCGCTGGCACCGGCTCACCGGGCGAGTCGGGTCCTGACGGCGTCACCGAGCGCCGAGTAGCGCACGATGCAATAGACGGCTCGTACGCCGTCACGCCAGCCGATCTTCTTGCCTTCGGCGTAGGTGCGCCCGGAGTAGGAGATTCCGACCTCGTAGATCCGGAACTTGCCGCGTGCGAGTTTGGCCGTGATCTCGGGTTCGAATCCGAAGCGATCTTCTTCGATCGCGATGCTCTGGATCACGGGACGACGGAAGCACTTGTAGCACGTCTCCATGTCGGTGAGATTGAGATCGGTGAACATGTTCGAGAGCAGAGTGAGGAATCGGTTGCCCATCGAGTGCCAGAAGTACAACACGCGATGGGGCCGTCCGGAGAGGAATCGGGAGCCGAAGACCACATCGGCACGATCGTCGAGCAGTGGTTCGAGGAGGACTCCGTACTCGGACGGGTCGTACTCGAGGTCGGCGTCCTGGACCACCACGAAGTCGGCCGTGGCTCGGGCGAATCCGGTACGAAGGGCCGCGCCCTTGCCTTGGTTGCGCTCGTGGAGAACCACGGTCACTCGTGGATCGGAGACCCCTGCGAGAACATCACGGGATCCGTCGGACGAGCCGTCGTCGACGACGACGACCTCGGCGACCCATGGCGACGACAACACCTGATCGATCAAGGTCGCGATCGTGGTCTCTTCGTTGAAACACGGAACGACCACCGACAGGCACGGCTGTGGTTTCACGATCGTCGAAGGCTATCGCGGGCCAGCGAAAGACCGAGACCCCACAGGACGACACCGGCGAGGGCGGGGCGATGGGCTCGGGCGAAAACGCTCGGCCAACCGAAACTCGGTTCGGCCCCCGTTCGTATCTGCTGTGCGAGGACGAAGAGCAGACCGAGTGCGACAAGAGCGAACCCGGTTGTGAGAAGGGCTCGATCGACGTGAGGGCGCGTGGTCGGGGCGACGGCTGCGACCGCTCCGATGGCGAGTGGAAGGACGCCCCAGAAGGGGGCCACCGACACGGCGATCACAAGAGCCGATCCGACGAGGACGAGAAGCTGCCGTCGAAACATGGTGTCACTGCGGTACGGCTCGACGAACGAAGGGGGACGAGCGACCTCGGCGTCTCGTCGCGTGAAAACCAGCACGAGCAACGCAGAGAGAACCGTGAGTCCGGTGAGAACGAGACCGAACCACATGAGACGCTGCGGTGTCCACGTCGTCGTGAAGCCGGAAACCGAATCGGAAGGAGAGAGCACCCAGACGTTGCGACCGGACGCCGACGGGAGTGGATCGCCCGACCAGCCGACGTTCCAGCCGTCGAATCCCTCGATGACGCACGTCGACCCACAGGTGGGAGTGGCGAAGGTTCGTGACGCGCGCGAAACGTCGACGTCGACTGGCACGGCACCGGACGAATTCGCAGGCGTCGTCGAACGGAGAACCACCCGGTCGATGGCGAGGCCGGTGTCGAGTTCGGACGTCGTCTCGAGTCGATGGGAACCGACGGCGAGATCGACCACGTCGCCACACGATTCGATGTCGAGCGGGGCGCCCTCGAGCAACCGATCGACCCGTCCGCCGAGTCGAACGGGCACCGCACGGCCGTCGAGTCGGACGAGATCGTCACGGCAGGGAGTCGTCCAGACGACGTCGAGTCGCAGTGGTGTCGCACCGACGATCTCGGAGACGCCGACCGGTTGCCGGATCGTTCGGCCGGTTCGTCGATCGATCGACTCGAGCCGTTCGTAGTCGACGATGGAGATCGTGAGGAGATTGTTGGCACCGGAAGGGTCTCGGGTGGGATCGAACCGAAACGTGCCGTCACCGTCGACATCGACACTCTCGGTAGGGCCGTCAGCCGCCGAGATCTCGACCCGCGAGATGCGCGGTGATTTAGAAGGTTGGACGATGGAGAGCGTGTCGGTCGTGGCGGGGACCTCGACCACCAGTGTCGGCCGGTCGTCGCCGAGGGGCGACCACCACGATGTCGCCGTGTCTCCGTCGACGGCACTCCATGAGAACCAGGCGCGGTGGCCGGCGAGATGTTCCGACCGGATTCGATCGATTCCGAGCAGATCCGAGATCAGCTGTGTCGATGCGCGTGTCGAGAGACGGGCCTCGAACGACAGTGATGCCGTGAACTCGCCAGTGGTGGAGAAGTTGCGAACCAATCGGCGCTCCGGATCGTCGCGCCAGTGGTCGATTGGGTCGGCGGTGAGTCGGGTGAACACGAAGGCATCGACCGACTCGCTGTCGAGCGGTGCGATCTCGACGACCTCGGGTCGACGGAGTTCTTCGGGCAGCACTTCGAAGAATCCGATCGGGGCCCCCTCGTTCGTGGACGACCCACTGCGAGCGGTCACGTCGGCAATGCGCACGTCGACCGAGCGGCCCGCGTCGGCGAGAACGATCGTGGCATCGTCGTCGATCTCGTGGCGCACCCATGTGCCGTCGTCGACCCGCACATCGACGGCCGACACGACTCGTTCGGAGTCGTCGGTTCTCGTGAGGTGCAGCGACGACAGGGGGTCGACACTCGTGATGGTGAGGATCTCACCACGGGGGTCGCGTCCGTCTCCGACGCGCCAAGCCGTGGAGAGGTCACCGTCGAGAGCCATGGACGGGCGGTACTCGGGCCAGTAGGACAGGTCGGTGCCGTACGCAGTGCTGACGGCTTCCACGTTCTCGGGTCGAATCGTCACCTCGCCCGGGGTGTCGACCGTGTCGACGAGACGTTGGTCGAAGACGTCGTCGGTGGTGATGACGCCGGTCGACGGTTCGGTCGCACCCCAGACCTCCTGGGAGCTTCTCCAATGGTGGGCCCGTCGACGTGCGCCGTCGGTGACGATCACGTTCGTCGGTACGAGCGAGGTCTCGGATTCAGGATCGAACGTCGCCACGTCGAGAACGACGTCGTGGCCGTCGACGAGGCCGACCGACGCGGCATCGAGCAGTCCCGTACCTCCACCTCGGATCCATGTGGGTGACTCACTCGATCGCGCGGGAGAGGAGGGCTCGTCGACCGACCAGAGAGTGATCTCGGGTAACGCGCGGGTCGGGGCGAGGATGCGATCGATCGACCAGAAGCGATCGGCGACGTTGGTGGACGGAGATCCGAAGTCGGCGAGGCGAGTGAGACCGCTCGGGGACTCGCCGAGTTCGCGGAGGAACCGCTCGGGTCGAACGGTTCCGAATCTCTCGTATTCCACCGAGTTCACGATCATCACGGTGTCGGCACCGAGCAGGCGAGCCATCGGGGCGATGGCGTCGGGATCGAGGCGGGATTCCTGCGCAGCATCATCGAGGGCATAGAGAGTGTCCATGTAGGGAGCACTCCCGAGAGGGAGCCAATCGCGACTCACGACTCGCTTGTCGGTGAGCGAGGGCAGGATCGGATCGACGGGGTAGCCCCAGCGATAGGCCGCTGATTCGACGCCTGGTAGCACGAGTACCGCGCCGTCGAAACCCAATCGGAGTCGCTGATCGAGGAGTCGCGCCGCATTCGACCACGCGCTCGGAACGTTCTCGGGACGGTCGACGACCGGATCGACCAAGCGGCCCGTCATCAACGACGGGAGGTTGATGATTGCGAGGGCACATACGGCGATCGGAATCATCACTCCTTGGCGATCGCTCGTGGAGCGCGCCTCGACACGATGGCGTAAGCGTTCGCTCAGTGCACCGGCTCCCAAGGCGATCGTCAGGACGACGAGTGGCGCCGCTCGTGTGGACGAACGCAAGGCGAGGCTGAGGGCGCTGGTCGGATTGTCGACCGCGAGTCGCCACAACGGAGACGGATCGGCGAAGGGGTGGGCTCCGACGGCGAGAATCGTGCCGATCACGAGAAGGGCCGCCGTCGGACGGCGAACCGAATCGGGAAGTGCTCGGATACCGAAGATCCCGATCGCGGTCAACGTGAGGCCGGCGACGATGACGAACCAATTCGACATGTAGGGCCCGGCAGCAGACGTGAGCGGTACGGCGATGTTGCGGTCGTAGAAGAGCCAGTAGCCGAGACCGCGTAGAACCTCGAGCGACGTCGACGTCGCCGCCGTGGATGGCAGCGCCTCGCTGTAGGACAGGACGGCAGCACCGAACCGACCCTGGGTGACGAGGCCGGCCACCCACCACGCGCTGGCCGCGGCGGCCGAGCCGCCGAGGACGGTGAGAGTGGTGGCGCTGTGTCGCCACTGTCGCCAACGATTCTCGGCGAGCACGAAGACGAGAGGTGCCGGAGCGACCATGACGAGAGCGGTTGCGTTGAGTCCACCGGTCGAGGCGATGAGCAGAGTCCAGATCGCGATGTCGCGCCACCGGCGTCGACGGGCCACGAGAATCGCGGTGGCCACGATCCAGCCGAGAAGACTCCACGGGAGAAGCAGAGCCGAAGTGCGCGAGACGTACGGCAGAACGTACGGGGAGAGCTGGTAGCAGACGGCCGCGACCGTCACCGTGGTCGTGCCCAGTCCGAGGACCCGACCGAGTCGGATGACGCCGGCCCCGGCGAGGAACAGGAGCGTGCCGATCCAGAGTCGATGGGCGAGCCAGTCGGGAATCGCCAGGGCATCGAACAGTGCGTAGAACGGGCCACTCGGCCAGAGGTAACCGACGGCCTGGTGAGGCACCCACCCGCCGAACTGACGACTGTCCCAGGTCCAGATCGAGTCGGCGATCAAACGGCCGGGATCGAGGTAGAGGGACAACTTCGTGTCGCCGGGAACCCGACCGGGTGCGCTCAAGAACGCTGGTAGGTAGGCGAGGAGCGCGAGTCCGATGTGTCGACTGAATCGTCGTCGGGCGAGCCCGTCGATCACGGAATCGCCCCGTAGACGCCGTACAAGGCAGTCAGTGCCGTCAGCCCGGTTCCGCACGTCGCGAGCAGATACGGCCACCAATGGCGACGACGTTCATGATCGAGCCACACGGCCGCCGCGATGAGAAGAGGGAATGCCGTGAAGAGGAACCGGGGTCGGGCCGTCACGGTGGCGGGGAGAAGCATGAGGGCGACGATGACGGCGCTGTAGGCGACGGCTGGAAGAGGAAGGGGTCGCTTCCAGGCCGCCCACACCACGGCGAGCGTGGCGAGGAAAGCGACCGCAGTGATGAGATCGGTCGGTGACGTGAGTGGCTTCGTGAAAGCCTCCAACGTGTTGCGAATGGCCGTGAGTCCGAAGCTGGCCCCTTCTTTCCAGGCCTCTCCCTGAACGCGAAACCACACTCGTGACTCGCCGGTGTGTCGGTCGATCCACCATTGATAGACGAGAAATCCGATCGGTGACACGAGAGGTGCCGACAACGCCCACCAGTGTCGCGAGCGGCGGATGGCGATCGCGGCGGCGATTGCAGTTGCAGCAACGAGAGCGACCCCGTTCGGTCGAGTGGCCGTGGCCACGGCGGCGAGAACTCCGGCCAACAACCACCGTTCCGACGACAGGGCGAGAAGGCACGCGGCGGCCAGGACGAGAAGGAGCGCCTCGCTGTAGGCGAACGACAGGACGAAACTGCCGGGGAAGAACGCCGTGAGGACCATGGCCGGTCGCGCCGCGCGATCGCCGAACCATCGTCGGGCGAGCAGGCCGACGAGTAGAACGAAGATCGCTCCGAGGACGAGGTTGACGACGAGAGCCGCGAAGGTGTCGCCCCCGGGCAGGACGCGATCGGCCGTGCGCACCAGCCAGGGATACATGGGAAAGAACGCGACTCGTGCTTCGGGGTCGTCGTAGGTGATTCCACTCGGCACGTAGTCGGGGTAACCCCGGCGAACGATGCGCAGATACCAGATGCCGTCCCATGAGGTGAGGACATCGAGAATCATCGACGAGGCCGATCGGGGGAGGATGGCCTCGCGAGCGTGCGGATCGGGTTTGTCGAAGAAACCCCAGATGAGGCGTTCGCGCAACTTGTTGTCGTCGGCCCGCATCTCGGCCCCCACGATCGCTGCGCCGACGAGAACGCACAGACGTGACAACACGTAGGCCAGCGCTGCGTGACGCACGGCCGTCCGCCAGATCAGCGAGGAGTCGGATGAGGAGGTGGTCGTGGACATGGCGCGAAACGACCGGACGGGTCGACTCGACGCTACACGGTGCGTTCCGGACGTTGGGCGACGGGCAAACTGGTCCGATGTCCGACGCACCCGTGATCCTGGAACGCCCTCGGCCCGACGTGGCCGTCTTGCGGCTCGATCGTCCCGACCGATTGAACGCCATGACGAGTGAACTCGTGCAGTCCTTGCACGACCATCTCGACGAACTCTCGGTCGATCAGACCTGTCGAGTGATCGTCCTGACGGGCTCCGGTCGAGGTTTCTGTGCCGGCCTCGACCTCGGCGGTTACGGGATGGCGCCGCACAGTGAGAACGTCGGTCCGACTCAACGTGGTTTCGCGACGCAGAAGCACATCGCGACTCTCGTCACGCACATGCGATCGATTCCGCAGCCGATCATCGCCGCCGTGAACGGTGCGGCCGCCGGAGGGGGTCTGGCGCTCGTCCTGGCGAGCGACGTTCGACTCGGTTCCGAGTCGTCGAAGTTCAACGTGGCATTCGTGCGCATCGGCTTCTCGGCTTGTGACATCGGAACCTCGTGGCTGCTGCCGCGCATCGTCGGCGTCGCCCGCGCTCAGGAACTGATGCTGACCGGTCGGGTGTTCGATGCTGCCGAGGCCTACCGCATCGGACTCCTGATCGACGTGGTACCCGACGAATTGCTGCTCGACACCGCGCTGTCGAAGGCCGAGGAGATCGCCCGGAACTCGCCCTTCGGTGTGTCGCTCACGAAAGAGGCGATGTGGACAGCACTCGAGATTCCGGGGATGCAGGCGGCCATCGATCTCGAGAATCGACAGCAGATTCTGGCCAGCCACACCGACGACGCACGCGAGGCAATGATGGCCTTCGTTGAGAAGCGACCGCCGCGTTTCGAAAACCGCTGATGACAGGTCGGTGATCAGACGCGAACGCTGACTGGCGCCTCGCCACCGTGCAGTGGGAAATGGCAGGCGACGAAATGTCCGGAGTCCACTTCTCGCATCATCGGCTCCTCCGTTCGGCAACGATCCGAAGCACTTGGGCAGCGAGGGTTGAATCGGCAACCAGATGGTGGGTTCACAGGAGAAGGGGGCTCTCCTCCGATGGTGCTCCTTCGCGGTTCCACACCGGGGTCGGGTTCCGGTACGGAGTCGAGGAGAAGTCTGGTGTACGGGTGAGCTGGCTTTGCATAGAGGTCGTCGCTTGGACCTATTTCGCAAAGTTTGCCGAGATACATGACCGCTACACGGTCGCTGATGTTCTTGACGACGGCCAGGTCGTGGGCGATGAATATCAAGGTGAGCCTGTGAGCCCTCTTCAAGTCTTCGAGAAGGTTAATTACTTGTGCCTGAACACTGACGTCGAGCGCCGACACTGGCTCGTCGCAGATGATTACTTCGGGTTCGAGCACCAACGAGCGAGCAATGGATATGCGTTGGCACTGGCCCCCGGAGAACTGATGGGGGAGGCTTTCGGCCGCGCGACTCGGGTCGATTCCGACCTCCTCAAGAATTCTGTCGACAGCGTCCCCTTGCTCGTCCTTGCTTCCTCGATTCCAGACCTTCAGTGGCTCCATCACGATGTCTCGGACTTTGCGGCGGGGATTCAACGACGAGATGGGATCCTGGAAGATCATCTGAACTTTGGTGCGCACCTTGCGCATCTCTTCCTTGTCAAGAGTCGTCAGCTCGCGTCCGTCGAAGACCACGCTCCCTGAAGTAGCGCGGGGAAGCTGCATGATTGCGCGTCCCGTGGTGCTCTTGCCACAGCCAGACTCGCCGACAATGCCGAGGGTTTCACCGCGCAGAACATCGAATGAAATGCCGGACACGGCGTTGACTTTTAGTCCCGTTCGTCCGATACGAAATTCGACTACCAGATCTTCGATCCGGAGGAGAGCGTCACTCTCCGGTCGGAGGTGAGCCTTACCACTGCCGGCCATTAGGGACGTCCTAACAGGGGAGCGGGCATTCGGCTCAATTCCTCGCGCCTTTCGTGGTACTCGGGAGATCCAACCGGAAAATGGCATGCAAATGTGTGATCAGGACTTTCGGCCTGAATCAACTCGGGTTCTTCACGCCTGCACAGATCACGCGCATAGGCACACCTGGGCGCAAAACGACACCCGGCGGGCGGATCAACGAGATCGGGGGGCCGCCCTGGGATCACGGCCAAGCGAGAGTGACTTGCGTGACTCAGCCGCGGAATGCTCTGCAATAACGCCTCGGTGTAAGGCATCTTGACGTTTGAGAACAATGCCTTGGTAGGTGCACGCTCCACGACCTTGCCCCCATACATCACAGCGATCTCGTCCGTATAACCTGCGACAACTCCCAGATTGTGGGTGACAAGCAACATGGACATGTGGCGATCCTTAATCTGAGCACTAAGAAGATCAAGGATCTGTGCTTGTACGGTCACGTCAAGAGCGGTCGTTGGTTCGTCTGCAAAGAGCATGTTGGGTCCGCACGCTAGGGCTATCGCAATCATCACCCGCTGGCGCATTCCGCCTGACAGCTCGTGGGGGAACTGGTTGAGGCGTCGGGCTGCTTCTGGGATGCCCACGTCGCGAAAGACCTTCTCAGCCACGGCCATTGCCTCGGAAGACGACATGCCGAGGTGCAGTTGAAGTGATTCCGTGACCTGTTTGCCCACCTTCATGACCGGATTCAACGATGTCATGGGGTCCTGAAACACCATCGCCATTTCCGGTCCCCAAACTCTTCGCATCTGCTTGGGTGAACGATGTTGTATTTCGATGCCCCCGTAGCGAATGGAACCCTCTCTGATAACGCCGTTACGGGGAAGAAGTCCCATCATTGATCGCGACAGTACGGTCTTACCCGAGCCTGACTCGCCGACAACTCCAAGTGATTGGCCTCGCCGAATTTGAACGGTGACTCCGTCCACCGCCCGGGCAATTCCGCGAGGCGTGATGAAATGAGTACGAAGTCCAACCGTTTCGATGAGAGGTTCAGTGGAGCTCTCATCGGTTACGTGCGAGCTCACAGTGCCGCCTCCTTCACGTCGAAAAATGCACGAAGACGGTCACCAGCGAAGTTCAAAGACAAAACGGTCAAAAAAAGCATCAGAATCGGAAAGAACGAGATCCATGGCGCGTCTTCGAGAGTTCTCGATGAATCGGAACCCAATTGGATGAGTCCCCCCCATGTGATTCCCTTCTCTACCGATAAGCCAAGAAATGCCAAACCACCTTCGGCGACGACGGCTACAGCCATTCCAAGTAGCGCTAAAGATGACATGGGGATCGCCACGTTGGGAAGGATTTCCTTAAGGATGATCTGGTGATCTTTGGAGCCAATTTGCCTTGCGGCCAAAACGAATTCACGGTCTGCATATTGCATGGTTGCGGCACGGGCCAATCGACCGACTGGAGCAATGCTCAAAAGGCCGAGGACCAAAGACACCGTTAGCAGGCTGCGCTCAATGAGGGAGGTGAGCAGAATCGCCAAAACGAGCGAGGGGAATGAGAGCAATACTACGAAAACGAAGGAGCTGATCCGATCTAGCCAGCCCCGGAAATAACCAGAGATAACTCCTATGGTCCCTCCGACTACGAACCCGGCTGTGATCGCGGTGAATCCGACAGTCAACGAAATACGCGCACCGTGCAAGGTTCGTGAAAAGACGTCACGCGCATCCTTGTCCGTTCCGAACCAATGAGTCCACGAAGGTGCGTAAGGAGGTCGACCTTGCGTCGCATCAACGAAGTTGGAAGTGGGACTTTTCAGCGGCAGAAACGGGATAAATAGTGCAACACACGCCATGATCGTTAGCCAGAAGACACAAAGCCAAAATCCGATTCCCAGTTTCTTCTTGGCGCCTTGGTCGTCGGACCCAGAAGTGATTTTCTCGGCTGTCATTTACGCACCCTTGGGTCGATCAATGTGTAAGCGAAATCGACGAATAAGTTGATGATCACAAAGGACGAGGCGACGATCATCACAATTGCCAGAACAACTGGGAAATCGTTACGTAGAACGGATTCGACCAAGGTAGAACCTATTCCCGGTATTCGGAAGACCGTTTCCGCAACGATTGATCCGCCGATGAGCGCTCCAGTGTTGAGCCCGACGACCGTCACAAAAGAGAAGAGCGATGGGCGTAGGGCATGTGCTATCAGAATCCGGGAACGCGATAGGCCCTTGGTGCGAGCTAACAGAATGAAGTCTTGTTGAAGGGTAGTGATTATGTCAGTCCGAAGTAGGCGTTGATATACCGCTGCTACGGGGAGTCCAATTGTTAGCGCCGGAAGAAGCATCTGAAAGAGACGGCTGCCCAGTGGGTCGTCCCCAACGTAGGTCAGCGGAGTCCAACCAAGTTTGATGCTAAAGACGAACTTCAGAATAACCGCCAAGGCGAAATTAGGCATTGCCAAAAGGAAAAATGCGTTGAGCGTTGATATTCGGTCTGAAATTTTGCCGGCCCTCGATGCAGTTATGAGAGCCCAGGGGATTGACACGAACACAGCGATCAGTTGCGCCATCGCCACGAGAGTGAATGTGCGTGGGAGACGCTCGCTGATGACTCCGGAAACTGGTGGCTGGCCAGTGGAACTGAAGGTGACTCCGAAGTCACCGCGAACGAAGTCGGAGAGCCAGATTGCATATCGGACTGGAAGCGGCCGATCGAGGCTGAATTCACGTTTCGCTGCCTCGATCATCTTGATGCTGTCGGGGTTGTTGACGTCTCCAGCAACTGGCCCAAGAACATTGAACAAAGGGTCGCCCAAGACGTTCAACGCTCCGAAGGTGAGCATGCTCACCGCTAGGAGCAGAAGAATGGCTAGGGCGACCCTTTGTCCGTAAAACCTCATCGAAGTGCTCTGTTACACCTGGGAGGTTTTAGCTGAGCCAGATCGACGAGAAGTACATACGTCCATTGCTTGCGCACGGCAACAATTTGCCATCTGGAGCAACTCTGTCGCACATTCCTTCAACGTTGGGGTTGTTGACTACGGCCCAAGATGAGTGGACCATAAAAATGTATGCGTAAGAGTCGTGGATGTTCTGAACCAGTTTTTGGAACAAAGCTGGCCGATCATCGGGGTTCGAAGGATTGGCAATCTCCAGGATGAGAGCGTCGCGCTCTTCTGAACAGTATCGAGGCCAGTTCAACGAGATCCCCCCGATATTGCGACATTCCAGCCAAACACGGTCATCACCGGGATTTTCGGCACCGAACTGGCGCCAACCCACCACGTTGTAGAGGCCGAGCGCAGTCTCCTGAATATGGTCTGCCTGAGACTTCTCGTCAAACTTGACATTGAACAAATCGCTCCAACTGTTGTCGTAGAAGTCGGCGATTCGGGTGGCTAGAACCGAGGGTCCAGACCACTGGTACTCCATGTCAATCTTTCCGTTGTTGCACAACGCCGTTCCGTCGTCGGCAGTTGGGTTTTCACCGCAGTACTCGGCTACGAGAGCTGCAGCCCCCTCTGGGTCGTTGGCCTCCTGAGAGACATCAGGGTTGTAGTTGGGGCTTTCCGAAAGAAACATTTGATCAGCGAGTCGACCCTCTCCCGCCTGGAACAAGTCGTAGTAACCCTGTCGGTCGGTGGCCAACGCAAGTGCCTTACGAACGCGAACGTCGTCAAAAGGAGCCTTGGTTGTATTGATCATCAGGAAGTATTCCTCGCCGCTCTCGTCAATGGAAAGCGTCACATCTTCCTCGCGATAAATCTCGAACTGGTTCGTGTCAGTCGTGTGCATGAGGTCGATATCGCCGTTGAGCAACAACTCAGTTCGGGTGCTGGGGTCGGTAATCGGGTAGAAATCGACGCCATCCAAGTAAACGGGTCCAATGACAGCAGCACCCCACCAGTCATCATTTCGCACGAACTTCGTCACCGAATCTTCGACCCGACTTTCGAACTTGAAGGGCCCAGTGCCAATCGGCTCCTGTTCTAGGGTCGGGTCAGCTGCCAAGGCGTCCAGCCAGGTAGGCGAGGCCAGGTAGCCCAACTGTGCGGTGAGTGCCGACGGGAAATACTGGGTGGGTTCTAGCGGCTTGAAGACCATGGTCAGATCATCAATCTTCGAAACGGCACCGGTCTCGGGATAGTAAGGCCGCACCGCCAAACCAACCAGCGGATCGTTTCGAGTGATCTCGAACTGCTTGATCACTGCGTCCACCGTCATCGGGGTCCCGTCGTGGAATGAGACCCCCTCTCGAAGCTTCATCGTCCACTCAGTGAAGTCGTCGTTGGGCGAGATTGATTCCGCCAAGTACGGCACAACCTCTCCATCGGCGGTCACTGTGAACAATGGATCGAACACGGCCTGCGCCATTGTCAGACCGGAAACTGCCAACGCCGACGCTGCAGGGTTCAGGCCGTCTGTGTCGGCTTCGAGGCCGACACGTAAAACGCCGCCAAACACCGGCTCTGACGACGGGGCCTCGGTGTCGGTCGGCTCGGAGTTGTCCGAACTGTCTGTTGAGCCGGACGAGGACGAGCCCACGGTGGTGTTTGAATTTTCGGAACTGCCACCGTCGTCGCCGCCACACGCCGCAGCCAACAGGCCGAAGGCGATGGCGACAGCGCCGATCAGAACTCCAGGGCGACGCCTGGTGCGAATCGAAGAAGTCACTGTTTCCCCCTATTTCACAAGGTGCCCGGATTTCGAACACCGCTACGTCCGACGACGGTCGGGGCCGTGAATTTCGAACGACCCCCATCGCCGGTAGACAGCCGCCACACTAGTGCGCTGGGACGTCCGGTCAAGGTGTCCCGCTGAACTCGACAGATGCCCGAATTGGCAAGCGGTCCGTCGGATCCCCACTATGGAGAGGTGTCTGGAGCCTGGCGCCTGCGACCTGACGGTCTCACAACAGCGCTCCCCGGTCGTCTCCCTCCGTCGGAACGACATCGGGCGGACGTCGAGCGAGCGCACGACGAGGCAGTGCTGGCCGGATCGGCGACATATCGAGATCCGGTCTCGGGGCTCTCGGTGTTCACCGCCCGTTTTCTCGCTGATCGCAACTATTGCTGCGAGAGCGGATGTCGGCACTGTCCGTACGAGAACTCGGTCAAGCGCTCCCACTAAGTTGACTCTGTGACCGAACGTCTTCGTCGCCAATTGCTGGTCCGCAGTTCGCGCCCGGTCGATCTCGACCAATGGCCCTCCGACGAGACATTCGGTTGGAACAAGGACGCCGCTAAGGGTGAACTGAACAAGGTCATCGGCGAGATGGCCTTCATTCAGCGTCGACTCATGGCCGAAGCGACCCAGAGTCTGCTGGTCGTCCTGCAGGGTCGTGACGCATCGGGCAAAGATGGCCTGGTCCGCC
>JAQCIK010000004.1:0-130856 GCA_027592035.1 Actinomycetota bacterium
GGACCACTCGGACGAACGAGTCACGACGTGTGTCGATGCGTCCGTCGGCGAGTGACGGGGATTCCTTGCGGATCTATCTGCACGACATCAGTCGGATCCCTCTTCTCGACGGCGAGGGCGAACGTCGGTTGGCCCGAGCGATGCAAGCCGGCCGGGAGGCCGAAGAACGGCTCGAACGATCGGGAGAACTCACCTTCGCCGAGCGGCGCCGACTGAAGCGGCTGATCGAAGCCGGTGAGCGCGCTCGGCACGACCTGATCACCGCCAACCTTCGACTGGTGGTCAGTATCGCCAAGCGGTTCACGCGTCCGACCATGCCGCTGTCCGACGCGATTCAGAGCGGGAACATCGGTCTCATGAAGGCGGTCGAACGGTTCGATCACACGCGGGGGTTCAAGTTCTCCACGTATGCCACGTGGTGGATCCGTCAAGCGATCTCACGGGCCGTCGCCGATGAAGGTCGGAACATCCGGTTACCCGCCCACACCATCGAGCACATCGGTCGTATTCGACGAACCGAACGCGAACTGCAGACCGAACTCCAGCACGAGCCGTCGATCGCCGAGATCGCGGCGCGGCTGGGTGAGCCGGCCGAGCGAATTGCCGAGCTGATCCACATCGCACGCGACACGACCAGCCTCGACACACCTCTGCGCGCCGATTCCGAGCGCACCTACGCCGACGATCTGGCATCCGAGAATTCCGATGATCCGAGTGACTCTCTCGAACGTGAAGATCTCCGCGAAGCCGTCCGTCACGCGATATCCGACCTACCCGAGCGTGAACAGGCGGTGATGTGGATGCGATTCGGCCTGGACGGCCGAGAGGGAGCGACCCTCGAAGAGGTCGGCCGCCATTTCGGAATCACCCGCGAACGGGTTCGCCAGATCGAGGTCAAGATTCTCTCTCGCCTTCGGCACACCTCGACCGCGCGAAGCCTGCGTGACTACGCCGACGGCTGAAGCCGTTCGAGCGCGCCGGTAGCCTCCCCGGTGATGGACGCCCCTCGTACGTTCGCCGTTCGGACCTTCGGCTGTCAGATGAACGAGCACGACTCCGAGCGGATCGCCGGGCTCTTCGAAGCCGACGGTATGACGGCCGTCGAGGACGATGAGGCGGCCGACGTGATCGTTCTCAACACCTGTTGCATCCGTGAGAACGCCGACAACAAGCTCTACGGGCATCTCGGTTGGTTGCGGAAGTGGAAGAACGAACGACCCGAACGCCAGATCGTGGTTTCGGGCTGTCTGGCCCAGAAGGACCGCGAAGTCGTCCGGTCCCGTGCGCCATGGGTCGACGTGGTGCTCGGCACGCACAACGTTCATCGGGCAGCCGACCTGGTTGCTGAATCGCGCGTCAGTGGTCCGGTCACCGAGATCTTCGACGAGGCGGTTGTCGACGATCATGTTCTCTTCCCGTCGGCGTTGCCAGCCAAGCGGACCACCTCGTACGACGCGTGGGTGACCATTCAGATCGGGTGCGACAATTCGTGCGCGTTCTGCATCGTCCCCTCGGTGCGCGGCTCCGAGATCAGTCGGCCGTTCGACGATGTCGTGAACGAGGTACGAGACCTCGTCGGTCAAGGTGTCACCGAGGTGACCCTCCTCGGGCAGAACGTCAACAGCTATGGGCGAGACATCCAGTTGGCTCGGCGTCGTGAAGGTGCGGACACCTCGTTACGACCGCTCTTCGCCGATCTGCTTCGCGACGTGGGTTCGGTGCCGGGGATTCGCCGGGTTCGATTCACGAGTCCGCACCCGAAGGACATGCGTGACGAGACCTTCGAAGCGATGGCCGCGACGACATCGGTCTGTGAACACCTGCACTACCCGATGCAATCGGGTAGTGACCGGGTTCTCGCTCTCATGCATCGTGGCTACACGGCCGAGCGGTATCTCGAGCGACTGGCGACGGCTCGACGGCTCGTCGACGATCTTGCCGTGAGCACCGACATCATCGTGGGTTTTCCCGGTGAGACCGACGACGACTTCGAGCACACTCTCGAGGTCGCAGCCGAAGCCGAATACGACTACGCCTACACCTTCATCTTCTCGCCGCGGGAGGGGACCGAAGCCGCGACCATGGTCGATCGCTTCGTTCCCGAGGACGTGGTCGCCGATCGCTTCGCCCGACTGCGTCTCGTGGTCGAGCGCTCGGCGGTACGCCGCCATCGTGGCCGCATCGGCCGCATCGAAGAGATTCTCGTCGAGGGTCCGTCGAAACGTGATCCCGAGGTCGTCTCGGGTCGGACGCGTCAGAACAAGCTCGTTCACTTCCGTCCGAAGACACCCGTGCGAGTCGGCAGTTACGGTTTGGTCGAAATCACCGATGCTGCGGCACATCATCTCATCGGCGAATTCCGAGAGACGACCGCCGAACCGTCGCACCGGGTCCGCATTCCGGTCGCCACGCTCTGACGTTCGTGCGACCGCTCGCCATCCTCGGACCCACGGCGAGTGGGAAATCGGCGGTCGCACTCGCTCTGGTGGAGTCGATCTCGACCGTCGCCCCCGCCGAGATCGTGTCGATCGACGCCATGCAGGTGTATCGACGGATGGACGTCGGCACGGCCAAACCCTCGGCGGACGAACAGGAACGAGTGCGGCACCATCTGATCGACCTCGTCGATCCGTCGGAGGACTTCACGGTCGCTCGTTTCCAGACCGCCTACCGAGACGTGCGTACCGACCTGATGGGACGGGGCGTGACTCCGCTCCTCGTCGGTGGTACTGGTCTCTACCTACGGGCCGTGATCGACGATCTCGACATTCCTGGTCAATGGCCCGAGATACGCGCTCGTCTCGAGGCTGAAGTCGAGAATCTCGGAGTCGAGAGTCTGTACTCCCGACTGGCCGACAGCGATCCGCGTGCGGCGTCGAAGATCGATCCCCACAATGCCCGTCGGGTGGTTCGTGCCCTCGAAGTCCTCGAGGGAAGTGGCCGAGCGTTCTCCTCGTACGGACCGGGAGTCGACACGTACCCTCCGACCGATGTGATTCAGGTCGCCCTGCGCTGGAGCCGTGATGCGTTGGCGCGTCGGATCGAGGATCGGGTGCAGGTGATGTTGGAATCGGGATGGCTCGACGAGGCCCGTCGTCTGACCGACGGACCCTTGTCCCGAACGGCGTCGCGCGCCCTCGGCTATCACGAATTGTTCGAACATCTCGCCGGTCGGCTCTCGTTGTCGGAGGCCGTCGAGACGATCGTCCTGCGGACTCGACAGTTCGCAGTGCGCCAGGAGCGATGGTTCCGGCGGGACCCCCGCATCGTGTGGTTCGATCTCGACCGCGACGACGGCGAGATGAGCGACGTCATCGCACGAATACGCGGGCTATGGGTGGGCGTCGACTGACGTAGTCTGGCCTTTGCATGCACGTGGTCCTGTCGAAACATCAAGCGCTCGGGAACGACTTCCTCGTTCTCGATCTCGACCAGGATCCGACGTTGGCCGCGCGCGACGACTGGTCCGAGGTGGCGATCCGGCTCTGCGACCGCCGTTTCGGGGTGGGTGCCGACGGCTTGCTGCTGTTGCGCTCGACCGAGGTGGGTCGACTCCACATGATCCTCCACAACTCCGATGGAGGGCGTGCCGAGATGAGCGGAAACGGGATTCGTTGTCTCGTGCAGGCCGCGCACTGGGCCGGTGGTGGTGCCGATGGAGCCGAGTACCTCGTGCACACCGACGCGGGAGACAAAGTGGTCGTCGTCGAAGGATGGTCCGACGACGACACCGTCCAGGTGGTCGTCGACATGGGTGTGGTCGACGAAATCGACGAGCCGTCCGGCTGGGCCTCCCTCGAATGCCACCCGGATCGACCGGTGAGTCACGTGTCGCTCGGTAATCCGCATGCAGTGGTCGGAGTCGACGACGTCGAGGCCGTCGATCTGGTCGCCCTCGGAACGTTGGTTCCGCACGTGAATCTCGAGATCGTCGAACCCGGACCCGAGTCCCATGCCATCACCATGAGAGTGCACGAGCGCGGAGCAGGGATCACCCTGGCCTGTGGAACCGGTGCCTGTGCCTCGGCTGCTGCTGCGCTGTCATGGGGTCTGGTTCCGGCGACGACGTCCGAGGTTCTCGTGCACATGCCCGGCGGCGACGCCCGGGTCAGATTCGACCGTGACACACGGGTGGCGACTCTCGTCGGTCCGGCGGCGTTCGTCGCATCCATCACGGTGCATCTGTGACCGACACGCCGTACAACGAGGCTCTTGGCCGAACGCTCATCGAGCGAAGTTTCCGTGAGAAGATCGTGATCGTCGGCGTGACTCTCGATGGTGTCACCGACGACGAGACCGATGCCGGACTCGACGAACTGGCGTTGTTGGTCGACACGGCGGGAGCCGACGTGGTGGCCCGACTCACCCAACGGCGTGACACGCCCGATCACACGTGGTTCGTGGGCAAGGGCAAGGCCGAGGAACTTCGTGAACTGTGCCTGGCCGTCGATGCCGACACGGTGGTTTTCGACAACGAACTCGCGCCGGCCCAGCAGTACAACCTCGAGAAATTGCTCGGTCGCACGGCGATCGACCGAACGGCGGTGATCCTCGACATCTTCGCTCAGAACGCGAGCACGCTCGAGGGCAAGGCGCAGGTCGAATTGGCGCTCCTTCGCTACCGCCTACCTCGACTACGGCGCGGAGCCTCGGCGAAGCTGTCACAGCAGCGCGGTGGCGTCGGCGCTCGATTCGGTAGTGGTGAGACCAAGTTGGAAGTCGACCGTCGTCGTATCCAGAAGCGCATCTCTCGACTCGAACACGAACTCGCACATCTCGGTCGCACCCGATCGCTGCAGAGCAAGGGTCGGGCCCGGAGTGGTCTCGCATCGGTGAGCATCGTCGGGTACACCAACGCCGGAAAATCGACCCTCCTCAACCGCCTGACGGCGGCTGGCGTGTTGGCCGAAGACCGTCTCTTTGCGACCCTCGATCCCACGACGCGCCGTTTGTCGTTACCGGGAGGCGAACCGGTCCTCCTCACCGACACGGTCGGTTTCGTGCGGCGACTCCCGCACGGCCTGGTCGAGGCCTTCAAGAGCACGCTCGAAGCCGTGGGTCGTTCCGACTACCTGGTTCATGTGGTGGACGGTTCGTCCTGCGATCCCGAGGGCGAGATCGATGCCGTGCGGACCGTTCTCGACGAGATCGACGCTGGCGCGGTGCCCGAACTCCTCGTGTTCAACAAGTCCGACCTCGACGCCGACGCGGTGACCGAGCTCGTGGCGCGACATCCCGGCTCGGTCGGAGTGAGTGCTCGAACCGGTGAGGGTATCGAGACGTTCCTGCGCACCTTGGCCGATCGCCTGCGAGTGATATCCACGGTCGTCGAGCTGCTCGTTCCCTACGACAGGGGAGACGTCCTGGCCGCGATCCACCGAGAAGGCGAAGTGGTCTCGATCACTCCCGAAGAGACCGGGTCCCGAGTACGGGCCCGATTGTCGGACGCATCGGCCGGACGTCTCGGTCGATTCGCGGTCGAGCGGGCCACGGCGACCAACATGGAGGTCGATGAGCATGACTGACGGCTTCGTCCCACCGCCGTATCCCTACGATCGGCTGGATGCCTTCAAGGCCGCCGGAGCGCGGCTGGAAGGTGGGCTCGTCGACTTGTCGATCGGAACACCTTGTGATCCTCCGCCGCGCTCGGTGATCGAAACTCTGGGTTCGAGTGGTGCCGAGCGCAGTTATCCGCCCTCAATCGGTTCGTTGCCGTTGCGCGAGGCGTTCGCTCGTTGGACGGCCCGGCGTTTCGGAGTCGATCTCGGTCCCGAGCAGATCGCCGCCTGTGTCGGCAGCAAGGAATTCGTCGTCACGCTTCCTCAGTGGATGCATCTGCGAACACCAACACGCGACACCGTGTTGTACCCGGCGATCTCGTACCCGAGTTACGAGATGGGTGCGATCCTGGCTGGATGTCGGGCCGTGGCCGTTCCGTGTGATGAAGCCGGACGCGTGATTCTCGACGCGGTGAGCGAATCCGATGCCGAGCGGGCTCTTTTGTTGTGGGTCAACAGTCCGTCGAATCCGTCGGGAGCTCTCGACGATCTGGGCGCAGCGGCATCGTGGGGTCGGTCGAGAGGTGTTCCGGTGGTGAGCGACGAGTGCTATGCCGAATTCACCTGGTCCGGTGAACCGCGATCGATCCTGCAGCACGGAACCGACGGAGTTCTCGCCGTGCATTCGCTGTCGAAGCGGTCCAATCTGGCCGGCTTGCGAGTCGGGGCGTACGCAGGCGACACCGATTTGGTGTCGTATCTCTCCGAAGTTCGCAAACACGTCGGGATGATGGTTCCCGGACCGGCGCAAGCAGCTGCCGTCGTCGCACTCGACGACGACGCGCACGTCGTCGAGCAACGTCGGCTCTACGCTGAGCGACTCGACACCATGGCCCGGGTGTTGTCGGACTGGTCGGACGTCGACATTGCGCGACCCGAGGGTGGTTTCTACCTGTGGTACCGAGTGGGCGACGCGTGGGCCTATGCCGAGCGGTTGGCTGCAGTCGGTGGAGCCCTGGTGAGTCCGGGTGAGTTCTACGGATCGCAGAGTGCGGACTTCGTGCGGGTTGCCGTCGTGCAACCGAACGACCGCATCGATCTCGTGGCGCGCCGACTCGGCGGATCGTGATGCGTCGCTGGCGGCGCTCGACGTGGGTCTTGGTGGTGGCCGCGATCGTCACTGTCGCCGGTTTCGCAACGGTGATCGCCAGTATCTTTCGCGATCAGTCCATCGTGAGTGATTTCGTGCGGGTGCCGGTCGGTTGCGAAGGAATCATGACGGTCGATGTCGACACCACGGTGTACGCCTACGTCGAGACTCGCGGTCGTATCGGTGACATCGGCGATTGCTCGAACGACGATCGGTCGTACGACATCGACGGTCGCCCGACGCCATCATTCACGGTTCGTTCGGCCGATGACGATGTCGACTTCGCCGCTCCGTGGGTGATGCCCGCCGGCTCGGGAGTGTCCTACGACCTGCCCGACTACTCCGGTCGGGCCGTGAGCTCGTTCACGATGGAAGCGGGGAGGCAGTACGCCATCAGTGTGGAGTCCGATGATCTGGCCGATGTGGTCGCGTTCGGGCGACGTGTCGTACCGGTGGAGTCAGCCCTGGCGATCACGGGAGCCGTCATGGTCATGATCGGCGTCACTGTGGGGATCGTGGGGGCGGTGTCGACGACGATCGGACGGCGCCGACGACGCAGAGGCCCGTGGGCGCCGCCCACATTGGCCGACCGCGCCGGATCTACAGGCGTCGGAGAACCGTGACGACCTTGCCGAAGACGCGTACGTCATCGGCATCGAAGTCGAGGGGAGCCAAACGACTGTTGGCCGGCTTCAACACGACACGTGAACCCTGACGAGTGAACGTCTTGACAGTTGCTTCGTCACCGGGGATGCCGGCGACCACGATCTCGCCGTCGACGGCCGTCGCCTGTTGGCGAGCCACGACGTAGTCGCCGTCGAGAATGCCGGCCTCGATCATGGAATCTCCTCGGACTCGCAGCATGAAGAGCTCACCGTCACCGGTGAAGTCGGCCGGGAGGGGGAGAAGTTCCTCGACGTTCTGCTGGGCGAGCACGTCGGTGCCGGCGGCCACGTCACCGACGAGAGGAACGTGGTGCACCCGACTGCGGGCGATGATGGCCCCGGAGTTGCGGTCCCAGTTGACCTTGATGGCCCGCGGCAGGTTGGGGTCACGCTCGAGGTATCCGAGGCGCTGGAGAGTGGACAGGTGATTGTGCACCGTCGACGGGGAAGTGAGCCCGACCGCCCCGCCGATTTCCCGAACCGAGGGCGGGTAGCCCCGATCGGCCATGGTGGCCTCGATGAACTCGAGGATGCCGCGCTGACGGGAGGTGAGGGTCGTGTCGCTCATGGGTCCATCGTACGGATGTTCGGGCCTCAGGTCAAACATGTGTTCGGGCAACAGATGTTCGGGGGAGGTTGACAGCGAACAGGTGTTCTCATATCCTGTCGAACACCCGTTCGGTCCACCGGTCGTCCGAGTGTCGTGTCACACCCCTGTGGCACGGTGACGACGACCCGATCCACCCACGATCAGCACGCTCGAAAGGACGATCACCATGACTTTGGCACTCGACCCCCGTTACGTCATCGAAGTTCGCACGGTGGCCCGCCCCCGTCCCGACATGGCGGTCGTCTACCGCCGTCGGCGCCTGGTGGTCGCCTGTGTGGCCGTGTTCCTGACGGTTGCCGCCTCCGCCGGCATCCGTTCACTGGCGAGCCGCGGAGACGGTGCTGCCCCCGTCTCCGCGGTGACGCCCGGTGTCTCGTCTCCGTCGGCCATGTCGGGTGTCGACGTGTCGGGAGCCTTCGTGATCAGCGATGGGGTCTACGTGGTTCAGCCCGGTGACACCCTGTGGTCGATCGCCTCGTCGCTCACGTCGGGAAGCATCCGTGGATACGTCGCTGATCTGGTGTCGTTGAACGGTGGGGCGTCGATCGACGTCGGTCAGATCCTCGTTCTGCCCTGACCGTGACTCATGCCCTCGGGGCGACAGGGCTACCCTGTCGGGCCATGAGGTGCGTGATCTGCCGACATGACGACACCAAGGTCGTCGACTCACGCACAGCCGAAGACGGCGGGGCCATTCGTCGGCGCCGGGAATGTCCGGCCTGCGGCCATCGCTTCACCACCTACGAGAGGGTCGATGAGGTCGCTCTCATGGTCGTCAAGACCAAGGGTGGTCGTGAACCTTTCGACCCCGTGAAGATCACATCCGGGGTCTTGGCGGCGGCCAAAGGACGGCCGATCGATGCCGAGGCCGCATCCATGCTCGCCGAGTCGGTGGAAGAAGAATTGCGACTGAGTGGATCGGCCGAGGTCACCAGTGCGCGCGTGGGGTTGGCGGTTCTCGAACGCCTTCGTGAACTCGACGACGTGACCTACCTACGTTTCGCGAGTGTCTACAAGAACTTCGATGCGGCCGAAGACTTCCAACGCGAGGTCGCGCTCCTCGACAAAACTCCTGTCGTCTGATCCGATCTAGAGTCGCCTCGTGGGCGAGACGATCACCAAGTACCGCACGTGTCCCTTGTGCGAAGCAACCTGTGGTCTCGAGGTCTCGGTCGAGATCTCTCCGACCGGACCTCGTGTCACACGTATTCGCGGTGATCGTGACGATGTTTTCTCGCACGGTTACATCTGTCCGAAGGGCTCGACGCTCCGGCAGTTGCACGAAGACCCCGATCGTCTGCGCCGTCCGCTCGTGAAGCGCAACGGGGAGCACGTCGAAGTCGAATGGGCGGAGGCCTGGGACGAAATCGCCGGCCGCCTGACCGAGATCATCGAGCAGCACGGACGAGAGTCGATCGCGACCTACTTGGGCAATCCGGGCGCTCACAACATGGCCCCCATGATGTACAACCGCGCGCTGCTGCAAGCTCTCGGGACCAAGCGCCGCTTCAGTGCGTCGACGGTCGACCAGATGCCGAAGCAGGTGGCGGCCGGATACATGTTCGGCACTCCCGTGAGTGTTCCGGTGCCGGATCTCGACCACACCGATTACGTGTTGATGCTCGGGGCCAACCCCTATGCGTCGAACGGAAGTCTGTGCACTGCTCCCGACTTCCCGGGCCGTTTGGAAGCGTTGCGAGCTCGTGGTGGTCGTCTGGTCGTCGTGGATCCTCGACGGAGTCGAACGGTCGAAGAAGCCGACGAATGGGTCGCCATTCGTCCCGGTACCGATGCGCATTTGCTCATGGCGATCGTCAACGTGCTCTTCGCCGACGAACTGGTGACGATCGACGATCGTCTGACGCCTTACCTGGCCGGCCTCGACGAAGTCCGGGCGGCGAGTTCGGGTTTCGCCCCCGAGCGGATCGCAGCGGTGACCGGCGTGTCGGCGTCGACGATTCGACGAATCGCTCACGAACTCGCAACGGCACCGACGGCGGTCGTCTACGGCCGTATCGGAACGACGACCACCGAGTTCGGAACCAGTGCGTCGTGGCTCGTCGATGTCGTGAACACTCTCACCGGCAATCTCGACCGGCGCGGCGGCGCAATGTTCACGGCGCCGGTGATCGGCAATCCCACCACGCGTGGAAAGGGAGGTTCGGGAGCCGGTTTCCGTATCGGCCGCGGTGGCGGCCGAACCGTTGTGAGCGGCTACCCCGAAGTGATGGGGGAGTACCCGGTCGCTGCTCTGGCCGAAGAGATCGACGAGGCCGGCGACGAGAGAATTCGTGCTCTGGTGACGGTGGCCGGTAACCCCGTGCTCTCGACACCGCATTCCGAGCGTCTCGCTCGAGCTCTCGATGCACTCGACTTCATGGTGAGCGTCGACATCTATCTGAACGAGACGACGCGACACGCCGACGTGATTCTTCCGCCGCCGTCGCAACTGCAGCGTGATCACTACGACGTGGCGTTGTACGGATTCGCCATACGCAACGTGGCCAACTACAGCGAAGCCGTACTTCCTCTCGATGACGACCAGCCCGACGAATGGGAGATCCTGCTGAAGCTGGCATTGATAGCGCAAGGTTTCGGTCCTGACGCGGATGTGTTCGCGGCCGATGACGCGAACGTCGATGGACTCGTTCGACACTCGGTGTCCGATCCCTCGTCGCCGATCCACGGTCGCGATGCCGACGAGATTCGTTCGATGCTCGATGCGCAGGGGCGTCGGGGGCCGGCACGTCTACTCGACTTCATGCTGCAGACCGGGCCGTACGGCGCGGCCTTCGGCACTGTCGAGAACGGTGCGAGCCTCGATCTCCTTCTCGACAACCCACATGGTGTCGACTTCGGGGCGTTGCAACCCCGATTGCCCGACGCGCTGCGAACTCGTTCGGGACGTGTCGAACTGGCACCCGACGAATTGCTCGCCGATGTCGCGCGTCTTCAGTCGTCGATCGACGAGTTCGTGACGCGCGATCTCGTTCTCGTGGGTCGACGACATCTTCGTTCCAACAACTCATGGATGCACAACATCGAAGTGTTGGTGAAGGGAAAACCGCGCTGCACCCTTCAGGTGCACCCCGATGACGCGGCGCGGCTCGGTGTACGCGACGGACATCGAGCACGAGTTGCGTCGCGCGTGGGTGAGGTCGATGCGGTCGTCGAAGTCACCGAGGACATCCGCCCCGGTGTCGTGAGCCTGCCTCACGGGTGGGGTCATGGAATGCCGGGAACCCGGCTGAACGTGGCCGCCGAGCGTGCCGGCGTCAACTCGAACGTGCTCACCGACGATCGCGCGATCGACCCACTGTCGGGGACGTCGGTTCTGAACGGCATCCCGGTCACGGTTGTCCCCATCTGAGGGGTGCTCGTCCACAAGGCCCTCCACAGGCTTTTCCCCACAAAAATCCACTAATTCACACGGTTGTCCACTTCCTTCCCACAGGGGGTCCCCCGTACGGTGTCGGGGTGACACAGGGGTGGTTGCCGAACCGTGGCGAGGAGACTTGCGAGGCGCTGTCTGGGGGGTCGTCGGGTCGTTCCGTCGACCACTTGAAGCGTCGAATGGGCAGCTGGATCGGGCGGACGTCCGGTCTGAACCTACGGGACGGAGCCACCCCTGTGGAACGAGGTCTCGACGATTCGTACGACGGTGCCCCCGGGAGAAGGCATGTATGCAGGGACTTCGCGGACAATCGTTGACATGGTTGTAGTTACACTGCTGTAATCTCACAACCACTTGTGGTGGGACGCGCGCCGGGGGTCCGCAAACACCACATCTTGTGCTCTCCAGAAACCACCTTCAACCGACCGACCCCACGTCTCACCGCTCATCTCCGCACCAGAAAAGGACCTGACATGTCTCTCGCACCCGACCGCCTCGCCATCGGTATCAACCGCCACTTCACGACGGCTGGGGTGCATCCCTACGACCAGGTCCAGTGGGAGAAGCGAGACGCTCGTATCTCCAACTGGAAGGACGGCTCGGTCGCTTTCGAACAGCTCGGGGTCGAATTCCCGACCTTCTGGTCGCTGAACGCCACCAACATCGTGGCCCAGAAGTACTTCCGTGGCACCCCGGGGACTCCCGAGCGCGAGTCGTCGTTGCGCCAGGTGATCGACCGGGTCGTCGACACCATCACTCAGTGGGGACGAGAAGGTGGCTACTTCGTCGACGAGTCCGAGGCGGCAGCATTCAGCGACGAATTGAAGTTCATTCTCGTGACCCAGCGAGCGGCCTTCAACAGCCCGGTCTGGTTCAACATCGGCGTGAAGGGTGTGCCCCAGCAGGCGAGTGCCTGTTTCATCCTCGCCGTCGACGACACCATGGACGGCATCCTCAACTGGTACCGCGAAGAAGGTGTGATCTTCAAGGGCGGTTCGGGTTCGGGTATCAACCTGTCGAAGATCCGTTCCAGTGTCGAATTGTTGAACGGAGGCGGCACGGCCTCGGGCCCGGTGTCGTTCATGCGAGGGGCCGATGCGTCGGCCGGCACGATCAAGTCGGGGGGCAAGACCCGCCGCGCCGCCAAGATGGTCATCTTGAACGTCGATCACCCCGACGTCGAAGAGTTCATCTGGTGCAAGTCGAAGGAAGAGAAGAAGGCACGTGTGTTGCGCGACGCCGGCTTCGACATGGACCTCGACGGATCCGACTCGTTCAGCATTCAGTATCAGAACGCCAACAACTCGGTGCGCGTCACCGATGAGTTCATGCAGGCGGTCGTCGACGACGCCGACTGGGCATACCGCGCCGTCACCGATGGTTCGCCCGTGCGCACCGTTCGCGCCCGCGACGTGTGGCGTCAGATCGCCCAGGCGTCCTGGGAGTGCGCCGATCCCGGTCTGCAGTTCGACACGACGATCAACAAGTGGCACACCGCGCATGCCGAGGGCCGCATCAACGGATCCAACCCGTGCAGTGAGTACATGCACATCGACAATTCGGCGTGCAACCTTGCGTCGATCAACTTGCTGAAGTACCTCGACGAGTCGGGCAACTTCGACGTCGAGGCCTACCGACACACGGTCGAAACGGTCTTCACGGCCCAGGAGATCCTGGTCGGTCGGGCCGACTACCCGACCGAGAAGATCGGTGACAACAGCCGCAAGTTCCGCCAGTTGGGTCTGGGTTACGCCAACCTCGGAGCGTTGCTGATGGCCCTCGGATTCCCGTACGACTCGCCGGCTGGCCGAGCCTGGGCGGCCGCTCTCACGAGTCTCATGACCGGCCACGCCTACGCCACCAGTGCTCGCACGGCCAGCCGGATGGGACCCTTCGCCGGTTTCGCCGAGAACGAGCGCTACATGCTCAACGTGCTCCGCATGCACCGCGACGCCAGCTATCAGATCGAGCACTCCGATGTGGTGCCGGCCGATCTCTTGCGCGCCGGTCAGGAGTCCTGGGAGTCGGCCGTCCGTGATGGTGAGGAATACGGCGTGCGCAACAGCCAGGCCACGGTGCTCGCTCCCACCGGCACCATCGGACTCATGATGGACTGCGACACCACCGGTATCGAGCCCGACCTCGGTCTCGTGAAGATGAAGAAGTTGGTCGGTGGTGGCACGATGGTCATCGTCAATCAGACCATCCCGTGGGCCTTGCGAAAACTCGGTTACACGTCCACTCAGATCGACGAGATCATCGCGTACATCGATTCCGAGAAGTCGATCCTCGGCGCCCCGCATCTCGCCGCCGAGCACGTCGCCGTGTTCGCCTGCTCGATGGGTGACAACACGATCCACTACGAGGGTCATGTCCGCATGATGGGTGCCGTGCAGCCGTTCCTGTCGGGTGCGATCTCCAAGACCGTCAACATGCCCGAAGAGGCATCGGTCGAAGACGTGGAAGCCTTGCATCTCTTGTCATGGGAACTCGGCCTGAAGGCCGTGGCGATCTACCGCGACAACTGCAAGGTCGCCCAGCCTCTCTCGACCGCCAAGAAGGACGGTGCATCGTCCGACTCCACTCCGGCTGCCGACTCGGCCACTCAGGTGATCGAAAAGATCGTCGAGAAGGTCGTGCAGAAGCCGGTCCGCCAGAAGTTGCCCCGCAGCCGCAAGGGCCGCACCTTCGAGTTCCGGGTGGCCGACTGCAAGGGATTCGCCACGATCGGCGAGTACGAAGACGGTCGTCCCGGCGAAGTGTTCCTCACCGTCTCGAAGCAGGGCTCGACCCTGTCGGGCATCATGGATGCCTTCGCCAAGAGCATCAGCTACGGCCTCCAGTACGGCGTGCCGTTGCGAGCCTTCGTCGAGGCCTTCGTCAACATGCGCTTCGAGCCGGCCGGAATGACCGATGACCCCGACATCCGTTTTGCGTCGTCGATCATGGACTACTTGTTCCGTCGTCTCGCTCTCGAGTACATGAGCTACGACGAGCGTCAGGAGCTCGGCATCTTCTCGGTCGACGAGCGTCTGCAGCCCACTCTTCCCGGAGTCGAGGAATCGGCCGTCGAGTCGTTCACCGGTAGCGAAGTCGTCGCCGATCCGAAGAGCATTCCGTCGGTCGACGAACTCGTCACCCAGATGGAGATGGGGATCGCCCCACCGGCTCCCGTCAGTGACATCTCGGCTGAGCTCAGCCGACCCGGAAGCAAGCACTCCGATTCACCGATGTGTATGCAGTGCGGTGTGAGCATGGTTCGCGCTGGTTCGTGCCATGCGTGCCCGTCGTGCGGGACCACGAGCGGCTGCAGCTGATCGTCTCGTCGAGCGGCGTGGATCAGATCCCGATGATCGTGACGGATGGTGGCGTGTGAGCGTCACCATCTATCACAATCCGCATTGAAACAGCAGTAGCAATGCCGTGAGCATTGCCGAGGAGCTCGGAGTCGACGCCGAGATCGTGTTGTACATCAAGACCCCGCCCGATGAAGCCACGTTGCGAGGCATCATCGCCAAGCTCGAGGACCCGGTCACCGATCTGGTTCGTCGCGACAGTCTCTGGAAGAAGCTGGGTCTCACCGACGACGACGTTCGTACGGCCGATCAAGTGGTTGCGGTACTCGTCAAACACAAGCAACTTCTCCAACGCCCGGTCGTCGTGACCGACGAACGGGCGATCATCGGTCGCCCCAAGGACAGAGTGAAAGAACTTCTCTCCGGCGGTACGTGAGGCCGACCGCGTGTGATGATGTCGTCGTGACTCCCGAGGTCGATCTCGTCACGGCACGTGGTCTCGTGGTTCCCGCTGCCGCACTGCACTGGTCCTTCACCCGATCCGGGGGAGCGGGTGGTCAGAATGTCAACAAAGTCGCCACCCGAGCCACGTTGCGCGTTCGCCTCGATGCGATCACTGGGCGACCGGTCTTGCTCGAGCGCTTGGCCGCATCGTTACCCGACACCATCACCGTGTCGAGTCAGGTGGCCCGCAGCCAGTGGCGCAATCGCCAACTGTGTCAGGAACGGCTGATCGAGATCCTCGACCGGGCCGCCGCGCCACCGCCGCGGGAGCGACGGGCCACCAAGCCGTCGAAGGGTGCGGTCGAACGACGCCTCACGTCGAAGAAGAAAGCATCGCAGCGCAAGTCGGAACGGCGGCGCGTCACCGACGACTAGCGCGAAGGTCCGAGTCGATCAGTTGCGCGGCACCTTGGTCCAGGGAAGGTCTTTGTCGACGCGCGGTTCACCCGGCAGGCCGAGGACCTGTTCGCCCAGGATGTTCCGCATGATTTCGCTGGTGCCACCTTCGATCGAGTTGGCGCGAGCACGCAGGAACGAGTGCCGCACCCCGCCCTCGGAACCGTCGACCGAGAGATCTTCCGGGCGCCGGAAGGTGAAATCGAAATCGACCATTCCCTCGGCACCGAGGAGTTCGACCGAGAACTCGGTGACCGACTTGTTGAACTCGGCCATCATCAACTTGGCGATCGAGCCTTCTGGCCCGGGGTTGCCGGCCTTGGCGGCCTGTGACGCCCGCATGTTGGTGAGGCGCAGTGCTTCACTCTTGCACCAGAGCGACATGAGCCGGTCGCGCTGTGCCGCACCGTGACCCTTCTCGCGGAAGATTCGGACCGCCTCGTCGATCGGGCCGCGACGGCGGGCGTGTCCGCCACCGCCACCACCGATCGCCGTGCGCTCGTTCATGAGCGTGGTGAGAGCGACGCGCCAACCTTCGCCGACCTCTCCGATCCGCATCGCATCAGGGACGCGTGCGTCGGTCATGTAGACCTCGTTGAACTCGGCCTCGCCCGTGATCTGACGAAGCGGCCGCACTTCGACTCCTGGAGCGCGCATGTCGAGTGCGAAGTAGGTCATGCCTTTGTGCTTGGGCTGATCCGGATCGGTGCGGGCGACGAGCATGCCCCAGTCACCGAGGTGGGCGAGAGTGTTCCAGACCTTCTGACCGTTCACCACCCATTCGTCACCGTCGCGAACGGCGCGGGTTCCGAGTCCTGCGAAGTCGGAGCCGGCTCCGGGTTCGCTGAAGAGCTGGCACCAACGTTCCTCGCCGGTGAACATCGGACGAAGGAAGCGCTTCTTCACATCGTCGGAGCCGTGGGTCACGATGGTGGGTCCGGCCAGAGCGATGAAGAAGGTGGACGGATCCTGTGGTTTGGCCCCTGCCTTGCGGAGTCTTTCCTCCACGATCTTGTTCAGTTCTGGGCGGAGGCCGAGTCCACCGTGGCCTTCGGGGAAGTGCACCCATGCCAAGCCGGCATCGAAGCGATGGCCGCGGAACGTCACGTTGTCCATCGATGTGGGGTCGTGGGATGCGAGAAGGTCGTCGAGGGCGGCCTCGACTTTGTTGCGGGCGGTGTCGGTGCTCATGGAAGAAGTCTCCCATGCGACGACTTCGCGATCGAAAGTGGACGGCTCAGCATGACAGGGCGGCTGCCACGTCTAGATGTACCACCTGACCATCGGCCACGTTCACAGCGGCCGCCAGCTCGGGGTATCGGGTGATCGCGGTGTCGAAACCGTCCGCCAACGCTATCACGTAGGGGAGTGTGGCCGCGGTCAGGGCGGCGGTCGACGAGCGCGGAACGGCAGCGGGCATGTTGGGTGTTGCCGACACTCGAACGTGGCCCATCGAGCGCAGGGGTTCGGCGTGGCTGGTGGCCTCGACTCCCTCGACGCAGCCGCCTTGGTCGATGGCGATGTCGACCACCACCGATCCCTCGGGCATGAGGTCGAGAGTGCGGTGGGTGATCACGATTGGCGCTTGTTTCCCTGGCACCAGGACTGCGCCGATCATCACCTCGGCCGTGGGTGCCAGACCGTCGATGACTCCGGGTGCCGACTGCACGGCGCGCGCCAATGGGCCACATGCGGCGGCGACGTCAGCGGCTCGGGCGAGATCGAGATCGACCACGATCACTTCGGCCCCCATGGCCGCGGCCACCAACGCGGCGTGACGTCCGGACGTACCGGCGCCGACGACCACCACGGTGGTGGGTTCGACCCCGGGCAAACCACCCATCAGCATGCCGAGGCCTCCGTGGCGAGCTTCGAGGAACGACGCTGCGAACTGAGTGGCGAGTCGTCCGGCCACGATGCTCATCGGCACGAGCAAAGGGAAGTGTCGGTCGACTTCGACCGATTCGTACGCGATGGCACGGCAACCCGATGCACACAAGGCATCGGCCACATCGGGTGCGGCGGCGAGATGCAGATACGTGAAAAGGGTGTGATGAGGACGGAACAGTGAGAATTCGCTCGGTTGCGGTTCTTTCACATGCAGCAGGAGCGATGCGATGTCGAAGACCGACGCTGCATCGGGTGCGATCTCAGCGCCGGCGGCTCGATACTCGTCGTCGCGGAAACCAGACCCGTCGCCAGCGGAGGTCTCGACGAGAACCTGTGAGCCACGTTCGACGAGCGCTTTCACTCCGGAGGGGGTGAGGGCCACACGCCGCTCGTGAGCCTTGACCTCGCGCAGGACTCCGACGATCAGTGAAGAAGGCATACCTCGAGTCAACCATGTCGAGAATCGGGTTGACGGGAGAGGAGTGTCACTGTACAATCGAACATATGTTCGATCAGGACGACGTCATCCCAGCGTGTCGGGGTGATGTTCTCACGTCTGTCGAGGGCGCGATCGGTGTCCTCGGATCATCGATCGAGGACGTCATCGCAGGTTCCGATGTCGGGTCCACCATTCAGCGAGTCGAACGCCTCCAGCGCCAACTCGAGGGAGTCATGGTGGCGGTGGTCGGTTGGGCCGATCGTCACGGGGCGTATCTCGACGACGGTCATCTCACTGTCGCTCCTTGGTTGGCTGCACTGACGCGCTCCACTCGCTCGGAGTGTTCGGCACGGGTCGCCTCGGCTCGTCTCTGTGACCGCGAGCCTCTTTTCGAACGAGCCTTACTCGACGGTGACGCGCCGGTGGCATCGATACGCCGTCTGGCCCGAACCATCAATCCACGTACCGAACACGCACTGTTCGCCGTTCGTGAGTCGCTACGGGACTCGATGTGTGCCTTGCCCGTCGACGACTTCGCAACGGTCGTTCGCCACTGGTCGTACCTCGCGGATGCCGACGGAGTCGAACGCCGACAGGACGAAGTGCACGACGCGCGACGAGTGCAGGTGTCCGAAGTCGGTGACACCGTGGTGCTCGACGCAACCTTGGGCTTGGCGCAGGGTCAGGTCATCGCCTCGGTGCTCCGCGAGTTCGAGGATCGGGAATTCCGGCTCGACCTCGATGCCGTACGAGCCGAGGGAGGGTCGTTGCTGCCGAGCTCCGTGCCACGGACGGCGACCCAACGGCGGGCCGACGCTCTGTTGGCGGTGTTTCTCGCCGCATCGACGGCGGGACCCTCGGCTGCACGCCCACGCCCGCTCGTCAACATCTTGATCGACGAGCGCACGTTCGAGGAGGCGATGTCGGTCGCCCTGGGGGGTGAACGGTCAGGAGAGGTGTCACCCGAGCGGCTTGCGGAATTCCGTTGTGAAACCTTGGGAGGCGGAGCTCTCACTCCCGCCGATGCCGTCCGGGCGGCCCTCGTCGGTGACGTCCGCCGAGTCGTGCGAGCCGCTCGCAGTGAAGTGATCGACCTCGGACGACGGGTTCGACTGTTCGGCGGACCGAGTCGAGAAGCGGTCTGGATACAAGGGGCCCGATGCGCGTGGCCCGGATGTCCAACATTGAATTGCGAGGTCGATCACATCGAAGCCTGGCGACGGGGTGGCTCGACCGTACCCTCCAACGGTGTCGCTCTCTGCCGGTGGCACAACCGTTTCAAGGAGACCGGATTCTGTGTTGACACGTCGTCGGGTCGCGCCGCCTTTCGACAACCCGATGGTTCGGCGATGGTCCCGGTCTAGTCGGGATCGGTGAGTTTCATGGCGCCTTTGGCGTGGAGGCGGGCCAAGAAGTCGGGTTCGTAGGCCTCGGTCGGTTCGGCTCGCACCATCTGGTCGAGTAGGACGGCATCGTCGCCGACGAGCACTCGCCACGTCTCGGTGCGAACGGCGTCGAGAATGATGCCCGCCGCCACTTCGGCCGACATGGGCGCCTGATCGCGGAAGGCTTCACCTTGGGCTTGGATGCCCACGCGGATGTCTTCGTCACTTGCGCCCGACAGATCGAGACCGCTCTTGGCCAAACGATCCCGAACCTTTTGCACCTGATCGCTCGTCATCTCTTTGGGATCCTGACCGAGCAATTTGCGCGAGTTGATGGCGATCGACGTCCCGATGTGGCCGGGCATGACCACCGAGGCGCGCAGATGCGGAGCATTGATACGGAAGTCGGTGATGAGAGCCTCGGTGAATCCCTTCACGGCGAACTTGGCTGCGCTGTACGCAGTGTGGGGAACTCCGGGTCCGATAGTGGCCCAGAAGCCGTTCACGGAACTGGTGTTGACCACGTGACCGACATCAGCTGACATGAGGAGGGGCAAGAAAGCGAGTGTGTTGTAGTAGACCCCGTACCAACACACGGCGAAGGTCTTCTCCCATTCGGCGCGATCGACGTCGATCACACTGCCACCACCACCGATGCCGGCGTTGTTGAACAAGAGGTGCACGCTCGGTCGCCAGGCGGACACCGCATCTCGGAACGCCAACACCTGTGATTCGTCGGAGACGTCGGCCGTCCAGGTGAACACCTCACCGGAATGACTACTGCACAGAGCACGGGTCTCGTCGAGGTTGTCGCTGATGACGTCGCAGGTCGCCACGTCACAACCGTCGGCCGTCAACTGTCGAACCAGCTCACGACCCATACCGGTGCCCCCACCGGTGACCACGGCCACCCGCCCCTGGAACCCCTGCTCGAACCTCATCGAACCCCCTTGTCGAACCCTGCCGACTGTACTTCGGCCCTGCTCTTCGGCATTCCTCGGGATTTCTTCTCAAGTCGGGCCGAGGCCGTCCGATACCTGACCTCGTGTTCGATCGATCCCGACGTCCGACGCGTGTGGCTCCACTCGTTCTCGTGATCGCCCTCGTGGCGTATGCGGCCGTGGTGGTCGCCATGGTGACGGGTTCGTCGGTCGCTCGTGCCGCCGCCATCGGAGACACGACCGACAACACGCCGTGGACGCTCCCGTCGATGCCACCGAAGTGCTCGACCGACCAGATCTCGTCGGGTGACGTCGCCACCTGCCTCATCAGCAGTTGGGGAAACATCGCCGAGAAGGGTTGGGGGACACCTCCCTTTCCGTTCGCGTCGGTCGGGGGAGAACTGTCTCCGGGATGGAAGTGGCTCGGTTGGTCGTACAACGGTTCGCCGGCTCTGGCCGAATGGGAAGGCAACATGTCGGCCAATCCGGAAAAGGTCGGCCGGCTGAACGCCAAGCAGATCAAGGCTCCGTACGCGGCTCACGTTCTCTTCATGGGCTTTCTCACCGAGATTCAAGAGGCCGGTTATCGCATCGGTGACGCCATGGCCTACAACTTCCGTTGCACGTCGAACTCCCGTAAGGACTGTTCGAATCTCGATGCGCGCTCGCTCTCGTATCACTCCTACGGATTGGCCGTCGACATCAACGTCGTCAGCAACCCCGAGATCCGCTACTACCCGGATTCGACACAAGGCATTCTCACCGCGTGTGCGATGCCCATGAAGACCAACATCCCTCAGTGGGTCGTGCAGACGGCCCAGAAGTGGGGTTTGTTGTGGGGTGGGTACGGATGGAGCGGCGGGTGTGCGTCGCCGATGGCGTCGAAGTCGAACGTGATCCGTGACCCCATGCACTTCGAGTTCCGTGGATCCGTGGACGATGCCCTCGCCATCGCACGTTTCAACGGAGTCGACGTGCAGGATCCTCGGGTGGAAGTTCCGGCCGAGGATCCCACCTCACCGGATTCGCCGATGAGTGGCAAGACGGTGAAACGAGTCCACGGAGCCGACCGTTTCGCTTCGGCTGCCGCCACGGCAGCGTTCTGGCCGACGACCGAGACCGTGTATCTGGCCACGGGAACCAACTTCCCCGATTCGTTGGCGGCTGGAGTGACTGCGGCACGCGTGGATGCCCCGGTTCTTCTCGTGAGGTCGGATTCGGTGCCGGCGTCGACTCGTGACCAGTTGATCCGACTCGCACCGCGCACGGTGTACGTGGCCGGAGGGACGGCCGTGATCAGTGACGAGGTCGTGGCGACGGTGAAAAATCTCACCGGCGCGAACGTCATCCGCCTGTTCGGTCCGACTCGTTACGAAACCGCCGAACTCCTCACGCGAATTGCGTGGCACGGATCGAAGTCTTCGGTGGCCTGGATGGCCAGTGGACGCGACTTCCAGGATCCCCTCATTGCGTCGGCGGCCGCTGCCGTGTACGACCAGCCCTTCGTGATGGTCGACGGTCGACGTGGTGTGAGTGAAGGCGCTCTGGACGTGTTGCGGACCCTCGGCGTGACTCAGGTGAACCTGGTCGCCGCACCCGGCGCCTTTTCGGACGAGGTTCTGGCCGAGCTTCGTTCAACCATGAACGTGGTCGTGTATGGAGCCGTCGATGCGTCGGAACGATCGGCATCGGTGTGGACGGCCCACGCTCAGAGCCAGCGGGTCATGTTGGCGACCAGTCTCAATTTCCCCGACGCCTTGACCGCGGTGCCCTACGCAACGCGTGCGAATGGAACGCCACTCATGCTCGTACCGGGCACCTGTGTTCCGATGTCGACGTTCCGGACCATCGATCGCCTCGACCCTTCTGATGTCACGTTGTTCGGTGGCCCAGCCGCACTGGCGAGTGCAGTCGAATCTCTCACGACCTGCTGACCATGTGTCAGGCTGACGCCGTGGTGAGATCGC
Source organism: Actinomycetota bacterium (assembly GCA_027592035.1). Classification (GTDB taxonomy): domain Bacteria; phylum Actinomycetota; class Acidimicrobiia; order Acidimicrobiales; family Ilumatobacteraceae; genus Casp-actino8. The sequence continues at coordinate 22,136 of JAQCIK010000004.1, forward strand.
TACGAGCCGTCGTCGTTCTGACCCTCGGATCGACCGTCGTCGCCTGCTCGTCGTCGACGTCCTCGGAGACCACGACCACGTCGAGTCTTCCCGTTTTGGTGGAGTTGGCCCCGCCCGAACCACCGGAGCGGGTGGTTCTTGCGCCTGAGACATCCACGACGTCGACCACGACCGAAGCCCCCCGCCCCGATGGAGTCGCGGTGCTGGCGTTCACCGGGGACACCCTCGTTCACAGTCCTCTCTGGAGCGCCGCTCGGCGCTACGGAGGCGGCAATGGCTACGACTTCGGTCCGATGTTCGACGAAGTCGCTCCGATCATCTCGGCGGCCGACTTGGCCGTGTGTCATCTGGAGACGCTCTTCGCGCCACCCGGAGTCGCCTATTCGACGATGCCTCGCTACCAGGTTCCCGAGGAGGTCGCGTCGGCTCTGGTCGCCGCCGGCTATGACCGGTGCTCGACGGCGAGCAACCACGTGATGGACGGAGGGACCGCGAGTATCGACCACACACTCGACGTGTTCGACGAATTGGGACTCGGTCAGCACGGGATCGCTCGCACTCCCGAGGAGATCGAACCGAGCACGTTCGTGGTCAACGGCATCGTGATGTCGCATCTCTCCTACACCGTCCACTTCAACGGTTTGTCACTTCCGGCCGATGAACCATGGCGGTCGGCTCGTATCGACATCGACCGCATCGTCGAGGATGCGACGAGAGCCCGCTCACTCGGCGCCGAGTTCGTCATGGTGAGCATGCATTGGGGCAACGAGGGTTCGAACCGGCCCAACCCCGATCAAAAGAAGTGGTCCGAACGGATGGCGGCGTCAGGAGTGATCGATCTCGTGATCGGATCACACCCGCATCTGCTGCAGAGCATCGACAAGTTCGGAGACCTCTGGGTAATCAACAGTCTCGGAAACTTCTTGTCGAACATGCCGACCGGAGATCGATGGGCCCCTGGCACTCAGGACGGTGCGATCGTCGAATTCACGGTCTCGCGAACCGACAAGGGGTTCGACGTGTCCGAGCCACGCGTTCATCCCACATGGGTCGACCGTGACGACGGTTTCGTCATTCGAGCCCTCGGCCCGCAACGTGACGAGCTGACGGGTGAGATGGCGGTCTCGTGGCGTCGCACATCGGCCGTTCTCGGCGAGTTCCTGGCGCCGGCCGGAGACGTCTAGTTTCGAAGGCGTCATGGCGACTCTTCGATTCAGCTACGGCACGATGGGCTCGGGAAAGAGCACACTGGCCTTGCAGATCCACCACAATCTCGCCGTTCGTGGTCTGCGTGGATTGATCCTCACCAAACTCGATCGCGACGGTTCGCAGGTGACGAGCCGTCTCGGTGTGTCGGCGCCCGCCGTCGAGGTGTCACCCGATCTCGACGTGTTCGCACTCGTCGGAGCTCGGCAGCCCCTCGATTTCCTCGTCTGCGACGAGGTGCAGTTCTACTCGACCGACCAGTGCGACCAGTTGGCACGAGTGGTCGACGAGCTCGGCGTCGACGTCTACGCCTTCGGACTGATCACCGATTTTCGCGGTCTCTTGTTCGACGGGACACGTCGCATGCTCGAAGTCGCCGACGAGCGAGTCGAGATGCAAGTCGAAGCCCGTTGCTGGTGCGGTTCACGCGCCACACACAACGCTCGCGTGGTGAACGGTGTGGTCGTCTACGAGGGTGAGACCGTCGTCGTGGGTGACACGAGCGAGAACCGGGCTTCGCCGCTCTTCGGTGACGTCGTTCGATACGAGCTGCTCTGCCGTCGGCACTATCTCGCCGGCGACATGGGCCAGTCGGGGTGACGATTCAGTTCCAGGCGCACGGCATGCGCTTGATGCCGTTGATGAAGGCACTCTGCAGATAGGCCGGCTGGCCGGTGATGCGCAGATTCGGCATACGACGACGGATCTCGTCGAACATGACGGCGATTTCGCGTCGGGCCAGATTGGCTCCCAGACAGAAGTGCGGACCGCCGGCCCCGAAACCCACTTGAGCCGGCGTGATGGTACGAGTGACGTCGAACCGATACGGGTCGTCGAACACTCGCTCGTCGCGATTTCCGGACGCGTAGAACATGACCACCTTGTCGCCGGCGCTCAATTTCTGACCCGACAGTTCCGTGTCCTCGGTGACGGTACGTCGGAAATGGATCACGGGTGTGGCGTAGCGAACGATCTCTTCCACAGCCGTCTTGGTGTGTGTCTCGAAATCGTCGAACCAGATCTTGCGTTGGTCGGGATGGTCGGTGAGCAGCCTCATTCCGTGGCTGATGGCGTTACGGGTGGTCTCGTTTCCGGCCACGACGAGAAGAATGAAGAACGAGCCGAATTCCTGTGCGGTGAGTCGCTCACCGTCGACCACGGCGTTCATCATCGCCGATGTGACGTCGTCCTGAGGTGAGTCGATACGCGATTGACCGAGATTCTGGGCGTAAGTGAACATGTCGAGCGCCACGCGCATGAGGTCTTCGTACGACCCGACGAATTCGGGGTCACCCACTCCGAGGATCACATTTGTCCAATGGAAGATCTGCTTGTGGTCCTCCTCGGGGATGCCCATCATGTCGCAGATGATGGCGAGAGGGAGTGGAGCGGCCACTTCCTCGACGAAGTCGCATTCACCGTTGGGGAATCGTTCGAGCAGATCGGTCACCAGTTTCTCGGCACGATCCTTCACCTGTTCCTCGACTCGAGTGATCTCTTTCGGGGTGAAGCCTCGTGACACGATGTTGCGAAGGCGGAAGTGCTTCGGATCGTCCATGTTGATCATGGAGCCGAAGAACTCGTTCATTTCGACCGGAAGGTCGCCGATGTTGGAACCGTTTCCGCTGCAGAAGAGTTGCGGATTGCGACTGATGTGCCAGATGTCGTCATGACGCGTGATGGCGCGGTAGCCCGGGCCCGGAGGGAACGGAGCGTCCTCGATGACTCGTTCGGTGAAGAAGTGAAACGGCGACTCGTCACGGAGGGTCTTGAAGGCTCCCTCACGGAACGAGCGGTCCTTCAACCAGAATTCGGGATCGGACAGATCGATGTCGGAGAGTGGCACGCGGGTCAATTCCATCCGTCGAACCGTACTGGTTGGAACCGTGATGTGACGAGGGGTGACGGTGAGTCGATCTGTAAGCGGGATTCTGTGACTCCGAAGAGTCGGTGACCATCCATCTGTGCGGTCCACCCGAGAAGTGTTCCGGTTGCCCGGAACGAGCGAGCCACTCGTCTTCTCTGCTCGACCTTGCTTCGAGTGGGGTTTGCCGAGCCGAACGGGTCGCCCCGTCCGCTGGTGCGCTCTTACCGCACCGTTTCACCCTGACCTGTACCGGTTCCCCGGCCATCGGCGGACTCTCTCTGTTGCACTGTCCGTGAGGTCGCCCCCACCTGGCTCTCGCCAGCACTCTGCTCTGTGAAGTCCCGACTTTCCTCGACGACTCACGTCGCCGCGGTCACCCGATCGACTCACCGTCACCCGAAGTGTACGTCGGGTCGACTCAGTCCTCGTCGAGGTATTCGTACGCCATCGAGTTGAGGTAGGGCGTCTCGAGATTCACCGTCGTGCGGCCACCGGCCTCGTCGACCGGTCCGAGAGTCACCGGCACCGGTGCTTGCGTGCCGAAGGCCGAGGGTACGGCGTAGAACCGGAGGGGTTCTCCGTCTTCACGGAATTCGGCCGCGACCGACGAACCATGGGACGACACGAGTCGCGCCGGATTCAGCACACTGCCGAGAGTGGCGGCGTGTCGGGCCTCTTGTTCGCCGATTCCCATGGCGGCCCGACGCAGATCCTTGTCGGTGAGCAGGGAGGTGTACATCTGGTACGTGGCTCCGGCCAGCGTCTCGAGAGCGTACGCGAGTGCGAGTACGTCGGCGGCCGGATCGGCGGCCTCGGCGATGAGGGAGAGAGCCGGCTCGACGTAGATCGATTGCAGACGCGGATTGGGATCGGTGAATGCCCGACCGCCGGCCGCTTCGGTGAGAGTAGCCGTGGCCGTCGCGTGATCTCGGTGGTCGGCGAGGAAACGGGCGGCGATCTTGGCGGCGTCACCGGTGAGGTATCCGGCACCGGCGGCCGCTTCGTACACGAAGATCGCGTTGTTCTCGAGCGAGGTCGCGGTGCGCAGCAACGTGATGTCGGTGATCGGAGCATCGGGAAGCTCGGTCGGGTCGGGAGTGAGGCCGATACGGGCGACTCCGGATGATTCGCCACCGCCGCAGGCGGCGAGTAGCGCGCCGAGAGAGATGCTCGCTCCACCGGCGAGAAGGAAACGACGACGAGAGAGATTCTGCATGTCCATGATCAGTTCTCCGGGCTCAACGGGGTGATGGACGATGGGAGGTCGAGGTAGGCCTCGATGTCGGCGACCGGCGACAGACCGGCGAGGGCGGCCATGGCCGCCACATGCCGAGCCTCGGCGATGACGACCGACGACACGAGGGCGACGCCGTCGGTTCCGTCGAGGGTCTCGAGCAGCGACAGATGTGTCGCAACCATGGTGTTCTCGAGTTCGTGCGCGGCGAGGGCGAGATCACTCGTGTCGCCGGTGAAGCGACTCTCGAAGGCGTCGAAGATGCTGTTGAGACGGGACTGAGGAGCATCGCGTCCGATGAGAGACGAGATGGCCTGGCTGGCGGCGTCGTGGTGGGCGGCGAGAGTCGCAATGCTGGCGGTCTCATCGCCACCTGAACCAGCGGTCGCCGCGGCTCGATAGAGATCGCGGGCGGCGAGCTCGGCCTCTTGGGCGAAACCGAGGAGCGCAGAGTCGGCGGCCGAGGGTCGGCGCGGGGGAGTTGTCACCGTGTGATCCTTTCGGGCATGAATCGGGACGTCACTAGGACTCGTACAGCCTAGAAGTCGAGAGCCGAGAGGTCCGGTATCCATCCCTCGACTCGGGTCACAGCCTCGGACCATTCACCTCGCCACGACGCTCGATCGATGCTCGGATCCGGCTCGACGATCGAACTCGGGCGCCACAGGTGGGCGATGTCGGCGAGGTCGCCCCACACTCCGAGCGACAGGCCGGCGAGGAACGCCGCCCCGAGGGTCGTGGCTTCGGTGACCGGTGAGACGCCGATCGGACGCCCGGTGGCCGTGGCCAGGGCGGCCACGAAGGTGGGGTTCTGGCTCATGCCGCCATCGATACGAATTTCGTCGACGCGGAGCAGAGGATGATCGGCCAAGGCGGCCTCCATGAGATCGGCACCACGGTGGGCGATTCCTTCCAGGACCGCCCGCACGATGTGGGCTCTCGTCGAGCCGCGCGTGAGTCCGAAGATTCCGCCGCGTGCGCCGTAGTCCCAGTGGGGGGTCGCCAGACCGAGCAGGGCCGGAACGAAAAAGACACCTTCGGCCGTCGGGCACGTCGATGCGATGTCGTGGGTCGCGGCGGCCGACGGAGCGAGGCCCATGTCGTCGACGAGCCATTCGACGGCACTACCGGCCGACAGCATGATCGCTTCCGAACCCCACGTGAGTCGTCCGGACCGACTCCAGGCGACGATCGGGAACGTGCCATGGCTCGACCGATCGGGTGACAGTGGAGGAGAGTCACCGGTGACCATGTCGAACATTCCACCGGTGCCGAATGTGCACTTGGCGAGACCAGTGGTCACGCACGACTGTCCCATGAGCGATGCTTGCTGGTCGCCGACGAGGGCTGCGATGACGGGTGATCCCGGAAGTGCACTCGCCTCTCCGATCGATCCCGACGAATCGACGATGTCGGGCAGCATCGACACGTCGACTCCCATGAGAGACGACACCCGTTCGTTCCAGTGCGGTGGACCTTCGGTGAAAGAGGCGAGGCCGGTGACAGCGGCGTTGGAGTGATCGGTGACGTGCAATCGTGCGGCGCCGGACAGGTTCCAGGCGATCCACGAATCGACCGTGCCGATGCAGACGTCGGAGCGATCGTGATCACCCAGGTTCTGCAGGAGCCAGCGTGCCTTGGTCGCCGTTTGGTTCGGGGCGAGCGCGAGGCCGTGCTCGAGGCGAAGGCCGATGCAGTCCCCGACGGTTCGTAGGTCCTGCCATCCGATCCCAGGCGCAAGAGCGCGACCGGTGGAGCGACTCCAGGCGATCGTGGTCGCTCGCTGCGCGGTGATTCCCACCCCGTCGACCGGACCGGCCTCGCGCAGGGCCAGGTGCGCGACCTCGAGAACGTGACGAGCCATCTCGTCGGCGTCGAACTCGACGAGTCCGGGGGCGGGAGTCGACGGTGCGAATGAACGATGGTGAAGCGCGGTGACCCGCGCGTCAGGAGTGACGACCGCGGCACGAAGTCCGCTCGTTCCCACGTCGATCACGAGAATCGACATCAGGTTCCCGTCGGTGGTTCACGAAGCGCCGACGGCCGGACGCCGCGATCCTGCAAGTACGAACCGAGGAATCCACCGAAGACACCCATCGCCAGCGCGACCGTCAGGTTGAAGAGAACTCCGCTCCATCGGACGTCTCCGCCCCGAGCGATCTTCACGACGATGAGAATCGCTTGAGGAACCAGGTAGGTGATCCCGGCTGTGACGATCCCGTGCGACAGCGGCGTTCGGCGAGTCTGATGCCAGGCGGCGACACCGGCGCCGAGCAAGAAGCCGACGGCGGCTCCGAACGACAAGAGGGCGGCGAGGGCGGCTCGTCCGCCCTCCGGTGTCGAGTCACCGGCCACGAGTCGGGCGGCGACCGAAAAAGGCACGGCGAACACGAGAGCGACCGAACCGCCGGCTCGGATCGCGCGCCGATCCCAGCGGCTGGGTGTGTGAGCGTCAGGTTGCGAAGGCATCGTCGAGTCCCATCTTTCCCGGATTCAGGATGCCATGAGGATCGAGTGCTCGCTTGATCGCGATGAGCACGTCGAGTCCGGTTCCGAGCGCCTCGCGGACGTACGGCGCGCGATTGAGCCCGATGCCGTGGTGGTGGCTGAGATTTCCGCCGGCGGAGAGCACGGCGCGGGTGCCGGCGTCCCAGAGTCGGCGGTAGAGCCCCTCGAAGTCGGCGTCGTCGTCGGTGGGTCGGGCGGCGAACGTGAAGTACAGACACGCACCGTCGGTGTAACTATGCGAGAGGTGACAGGTGGCGGTGCGAGCACCGGCTTCGGTGAGGGCCCGGCGCGCCTCGTGGAAGACATGAGCCAGACGGAGCCACGGACCGGCGATCTCCATGGTGTCGATCACGTAGTTCTTCCGTGTGAGAGCTTGTAGTCCGCTCGTGTCGTTGCGGTGCTCGAGCCATGCATCGACCAGTGAGGAATCGAGTGGTCGGCAGCCGTCGGTCGCCAGTGCCTCCTCGTCGACGATCGACATGGACGCATCCACCGAAGCCACGTCACCCTCGTCGAGAACGAGGAGAACACAGTCGCTTCCGTCGCCACCACGACCCCGTGCACTCTCCTCGGCGTCGTAGAGCCGAAGGACGGCCGGGGTTCCCCCTCGTTGCATGACGCGTCGACAGGAGTCGAGCCCGGACTCGAAATCACGAAAGGCGTAGGCCGCTCGACGTTCGGAGACCGGTGACGGATGAGCGCGGAGCCAGACGCGTGTCACGATGCCGAGGGTTCCCTCACTGCCGAGGAACAGTTGCGTGAGATCGGGTCCGGCCGAAGCGGCGGGTGCTCCTCCGGTGCGCACGACGCGCCCGTCGGCGAGAACCACCTCCAGGCCGACGACCATGTCCTCGACCTTGCCGTAACGCGTCGAGTACTGGCCGGCGCCGCGGCACGCGACCCAACCACCCACCGTGGCGATGTCGAAGCTCTGGGGATAGTGGCCGATCGTCATGCCGTAGTGAGAGAGGTGTTCCTCGAGGTCGGGTCCGAACGTTCCGGGTCGAACGTCGACCACGAGCGACACGTCGTCGACGTCGTTGACGCCTTGCATCGCCGACATGTCGAGGACCACTCCACCGTGGCGTGGGATCGCAGCCCCGCACACTCCGCTGCGACCACCAACCGGAGTGAGCGGGACCCGCTCTCGGTGGCAGATCGACGCGATGCGAGCAACGTCATCCGTCGAGTTCGGTCGGCAGACGACAGTACAGATGGCGGGTACTTCACCGCGAAGTGCCCATCGCATCGTGAGAGGCCACCAGTCGCGGCTCGCCTGAACGCGATCGTCGACTTCGGTCGACGTCGCACAGATGGCCGACAGCTCGCTCACCACATGGTCGGCGACCGCTGTCGACGTCCACCGCGAGGAGGGAGACTCGCCGGGACCAACGACCAGTTCGATCGGTTCGGTGATCTCACGCATGCAGTTCGTCCTCTCGGAGTTGGGCGGCGGTTCGTTCGTGCTCGCAGATCTCGACGAAGTGAGCGACTTCCGTTGCTTCGCGTTCGGTGTTCCAGCCGAGGATCGGAGCCATGAGACGAGCGACCTCGGGGGCCGCCCGCTCGGCTCCGTCGCGGTCGACGAGAAGAGCGCGGGTACGACGTGACAGAACGTCCTCGACCGAAGTCGACATTTCATGACGTGCCGCGTGAACGACATCGGCCCGTCGATACGGGAGGCCGTCGATCAGGGTCGCACCGAGCGACGGATCGCGTCGGATCAATTCGTCGATCTCGCGGTCACGACGGCCGTCGTGACCGAAGAGTCGGAGTCGTTTGGTTCGACATCGGGCCCGTCGTCCGAGTCGTCCCAGTACGACGTCGACGGTGTCCTCGGCCATACGACGGTAGGTGGTCAGCTTTCCTCCGGTGATCGTGATGGTTCCGTCGTCACCCGTGGTGACGAGATGACGGCGCGACAAGTCGGCGGTGCGGCCCGACGTCGCGTCGTCGTTCACGACGAGGGGACGAAGTCCGGCCCACGTACCGGTGACATCGGCTGCTGTCACACCCGTGGTCACGCTCGCGTTGAGAGCGCGCAACACGTAGTCGATGTCGTCGCGCGTGCACTGAGGGTCATCGAGTGGACCGTCGTATCCGGTGTCGGTGGTTCCGACGTACGTGTGCGAGAAAGTTCCATCGGGTCGTGGTCCCCACGGAACGACGAAGAGGGAGCGCCGATCCTTCGGGACCGGTATCACGACGGCGATCGAGTTCCGAACCTTCGCCCACGGGACGGTGAGATGGACACCTTTGGCGGGACGGGTCGGCACGTGAGGGTTCCAGACGCCCGTTGCATCCACGACGACACGAGCGCGAACGTCGATCGGGCGACCGTCGAGTTCGACTCGACGATCACCGACGTGTCGAACTCGGTTGATCACGACCGCACCCAACTCGGCGGCCGTGCGGGCCAGGGACAGGCAGAGACCGGCGTCGTCGGCTTCGGCGTCGTAGTAGACGTACGCCGAAGCCAGGCGCTCGGCGTTCATGGTCGGCATGTAGGACAGCGCCTTGTTGCGGCGGGCTCGACGATGGAGGCGCCCGATGCGCCAACCGCCGGTCACGTCGTACATCCAGAGCGCCGACCCGAGAGCTCGGGCGATCTTTTTCGACACCACCCCGTCCTTGGTGAGGATCGGGATCATGAAGGGCAGAACCCGAACCAGGTGAGGGGCATTTCGATAGAGCCGCTGACGCTCGTGAAGGGCTTCGTACACCAAACGGACGTCACCTTGTTGGAGATAGCGAAGTCCGCCGTGGACGAGTTTGGAACTTTTCGACGACGTTCCACTGGCGAAGTCGTCCCGCTCCACGAGAGCGACTCGTAAGCCACGCGAGGCGGCGTCGACGGCCACTCCGAGGCCGGTCACTCCGCCACCGACGATCAGGACGTCAAATTCCTCGTCGGCGAGCGCTCGGCCCATCGTCGAACGGTCGAAGGTACGAGATACGGGCACGCGCAAAGAGTAGTCGGGGCTCTCTGAGACAGTTTTCACAGAATGTCAATCTGCACGAATTGCGAACGAGCAGTGAGTGAGACGTACGCTCTCGTCATGCGATCACCGGCGGAACTGAGCGAAGCCTTTCGGGCCTCGGGTCTGAAGGTGACGCCTCAGCGACAGTTGTTGTTCCGGCTCATGCACGACAACGACTGTCATCCAACAGCCGATGCTCTGTTCGCCGAAGCCTCGGCGCAGATGCCGGGCATCTCGTTGCGGACGGTGTATCAGACCCTCACCGATCTGGCGGCCATGGGTGAATTGCGCTCTCTCGATCTCGGGACGGGTGCCACCCGTTTCGATCCCAACATCGACGATCACCACCACGTGGTGTGTGATCTGTGCGGTGAAGTTCGTGACGTCTACGTGTCGGGGGCCGACGGCCTCCCCGTGGACGGACTCGACGGTTTCGAGGTTCGGGAAGCCTCGATTCTGTTCAAAGGTGTCTGCCCTCGGTGCGCCGTGGGTCATGACATGGCAAGTCCCACGTCAACAACCCCCATCAACCCAGCAAAGGAGAAGTTGTCATGAGCCTGAAGGGCACCAAGACACACGAGAACCTGAAGCACGCGTTCGCCGGCGAGAGCCAGGCCAACCGTCGTTATCTCTGGTTCGCTCAGAAAGCCGACGTCGAGGGCTACCCCGATGCCGCCGCCCTGTTCCGTTCGGTCGCCGAAGGTGAGACCGGACATGCTCACGGTCACCTCGAGTTCATCGCCGAAGTGGGCGACCCGGCCACCGATCTGCCGATCGGCGAGACCGAAGCCAACTTCAAGGCCTCGATCGAAGGAGAGACCTACGAGTACACCCAGATGTACCCCGGTTTCGCCAAGACCGCACGCGACGAGGGCTTCGCCGAGATCGCCGATTGGTTCGAGACGCTCGCCCGCGCCGAGAAGAGCCACGCCGGCCGTTTCGAGCAGGGCCTCGCAGCTCTCTGATCGACACCACGTCGTCTGATAAGACCATTTCGAGGGGGTCGACGTTGCCGTGAGGCACGTCGACCCTTTCGATGAACCGACACCGTCGTTTCGGCACCCCCATCCACGAGCGAGGAATCCGTGACAATCACCTACGACCCGAACCATCCGAAGTACCTGGACGAAAAGGACGTTCGTGACGAACTGACGCGGGTGTACGACCTGTGCCACGGGTGTCGCCTGTGTTTCAAGTTCTGTACGGCGTTCCCGACGTTGTTCGACTTCATCGATCAGCATGAGGATCAGGACGCCGGCCGACTCACTCCTGCCCAGCAGGACCAAGTCATCGACGAGTGTTTCCAGTGCAAGCTCTGTTACATCAACTGTCCGTACATTCCTGGTCAGAGCGAATGGGATCTCGACTTCCCGCGACTCATGTTGCGAGCCGACGCCATGCGGACCGTCAACAAGCAGATCGGTCTTCGGGACCGCCTCACCACCAAGGTGATGGGACGAACTGACCTGCTCGGCAAAGTGGCCACGGCGACGCCGGTGGCCAACAAGGTTCTCGGAGCGAAGAAGGAATCGGCGGTGCGCAAGGTGGTCGAGAAGGCGGCCGGTGTGTCGTCGAAGCGGTTGCTCCCGCCGTTCGCCCGCCAGAGGTTCACGACCTGGTTCTCGCGTCGACCCAAACTTCGACTGGGCAAGCGTCAGGGTCGCGTGGCGATCTACCCGACGTGTCTGGTCGAGTACCAGGCGCCAGAGATCGGTCACGATCTCGTGAAGGTCTACGAACGCAATGGCATCGAGTGCTCACTCGCGAACACCACCAAGTGTTGTGGCGCTCCGTTCCTTCACAGCGGTGACATCGAACAGTTCAAGAAGGTTGCGGCCGAGAACGTGACCGCTCTGGCCGAGTCGGTCCGTCAGGGCAACGACATCGTGGTTCCGCAGCCGACCTGTGGTTACGTCCTGAAGAAGGATTACGTCGACTACATCGGTGGAGCCGATGCGAAGCTCGTCGCTGAGAACACCTACGACTCGAGCGAATACCTCATCAAACTCCACAAGGGTGACGACACCTCGCTCGACACCGAATTCAACGGTGACATCCCCGAGAGCATCGCCTACCACACGCCGTGTCACCTGCGCGCTCAGAACATCGGTCTGAAGAGTCGTGATCTGATGAAGCTCACCGGAGCGAAGATCAAGTTGGTGCAGCAGTGTTCGGGCATCGACGGCATGTGGGGTCTGCGGGCCGAGAACGCCGATCTGTCACTGCCGATCGCGGCCAAGCTCGCCGACGAGATCAACAAGGCGGCCAGTGACGTGGTGACGGGTGACTGTCACCTCGCCAACGTCGCCATCAACGAACAGACGGGCCGTGAGCCGCTGCATCCGCTGCAGCTCGTGGCTCGTGCCTACGGAATCCCCGAAGAACCCAAGAAGTGAATCACCAGGAGACGAAGTGACGTCCACCATGTCCCCCCGCAAACTGACCCTCGACGACATCCTCGATCTGCGCGCTTACGAGCGCACTCGCGACGAATTCCGTCGACAGATCATCGATCTGAAGGCCCGTCGTCGTCTGATGCTCGGCACGTTCGTGTCGATCGTGTTCGAGAACCGTGAGACCATTCGCTCACAGATCCAGGAGATGGCCCGGGCCGAGAAACTCTCGACCGACGAAGAGATCCAGATCGAGCTCGACATCTACAACCCGATGATCCCCGAACCCGGCCGTCTGTGCGCGACGCTTTTCATCGAACTGACGAACGATGACTCGATGCGGGAATGGTTGCCGCGCCTCGTCGGTATGGAGCGTTCGATCGCCATTCGTCTGTGCGATGGATCCGAGATCCGTTCGTACCCCGAATCGCAGCACGAGAATCAGCTGACTCGTGAGGACACCACCTCGGCTGTGCATTACCTGCACTTCGACGTCACCGAGGCCCAGATCGAGACCTTGGCGTCATCGGGGGGAGTCCTGGTGTGCGATCACCCCGATTACCAGGAGGAAATCGACTTGTCGGCCTCGAACGTGGCCGAACTAGTCGCCGACCTCCGTTCCTGACCAACCCCTTTACATCTCCGGTCCGCCGGTTCTAAGGTCGCGGTGGGGTAGGGGGTACGTCATGAACGTTGTGTGGCGAGAACTGGGAGCATGCCGTGGGCTCGATCCGGAGGTGTTCTTTCCGGAGACCGACGAGGATGCCGAGGTGGCCAAGGACGTGTGCGGATTGTGCGACGTGCGGGTTGCCTGTCTTGAGCATGCGCTGGCAAGTCGCGAAAAGGTGGGTGTGTGGGGTGGTACGACCGAGCGTGAACGGCGCCGTATCGTGCGCCTTCGTCGACGGACGGCCTGAACGCTCACCGAATTAGGGGTCCATGGGGTTGCGGGTCGCCCTAGCCTGACAGGGTGTCCAACGCCCTCGACGCCATCGGTGGCTGGCCGAGTCTGATCTCGCGCTTGCTCGATCGAGAAGATCTCCCCGCCGATGATGCGCGTACGGCCATGGCCACGATCCTGGCCGGAGACGCGACGCCGGCCCAGTTGATCGGGTTCATCATTGCCCTCAAAGCCAAGGGTGAGACACCTGAAGAGATCTCGGGGTTGCTCGACGCCGTTCTGGCTGCCGCCGACCTCGTGCCGCTCGGTGACGATCTGCGCGACCGAGCCATCGACATCGTCGGGACCGGCGGAGATCGGAGTCATTCGATCAACGTGAGCACGATGGCAGCTCTCGTCGTGGCCGGCGCTGGAGTGCCGGTGTGCAAACACGGTGCGCGAGCATCGTCCTCGAAGTGCGGTACCGCCGACGTGCTCGAAGAGCTCGGGGTGCGCGTCGAACTCGACCCGATCGGGGTGAAGCGTTGTGTCGAAGAGGTAGGAATGGGCTTTTGCCTCGCGCCTCGCTATCACGCCGCTTTCCGATTCGCCGCTCCGGCTCGGCGCGAAGTGGGAGTGCCCACGGTGTTCAATCTGCTCGGTCCGATGGCCAACCCCGGTCGGGTGCGTCGCCAGGTGATCGGAGTGGCGAATCCGGCCGTCGCCGATCGCATGCTCGCTGCCTTGCGGTTGCACGGTTCAGTGACCTCGTGGGTCGTTCACGGACAAGGTCTCGACGAGTTGACGACCACGGGGTCGTCCACCGTTCTCGAACTGCGTGACGGGCGGGTTCGAACCTTCGCGGTCGATCCGGTCGAGCTCGGCCTGGCACCTGCGATTCCCGAAGAACTGGTGGGTGGTGAGCCAGCCGAGAACGCCGACGTCGTGCGCAAGGTACTGAACGGTACGACCGGAGCCCACCGTGACATCGTCGTACTCAACGCTGCCGCCGGACTCGTGGTGGCCGACGCCGCCCCCGACATGGCGACCGCACTCGACGTGGCGCGTGAATCGATCGACTCCGGTGCTGCGATGCGTGTTCTCGACGGCCTCGTGTCGGTGTCGAACGGCTGAGAGACGCACATGCGAGTCGTGGTTCCGGCGTCTTCGGCCAATCTCGGTCCGGGTTTCGACGTTCTCGGAATTGCTCTCGATCTCACCGCCGAGCTCGGACTCGTCGAGGACGGAATACCTGATGGAGGAGAGGTCGCGCGCGGTCGCCATCCGGCCGCGACGGCGTTTTCGTCGTGCGGTGGACTCGGCGAACTCTGGGTGCGCACGTCGATTCCCTCGGGACGCGGACTCGGGTTCTCGGGGGCGGTGCGAGTGGGCGCGGCAGCGCTGGCTCTGCAGCAGCAGTCCGATCACGACGTTCTCGAACGCGATCGACAGTCTGTCTTCGAAAGAGCGCTCGAGGCCGAAGGACACGGGGACAACGTGGCGGCGAGCGCGTTCGGCGGTGTGGTGATCGTCGCCGGGAAACGAGTCGTACGCGTGACGAGCTCGGTCGACCCGACCGTGGTGGTCTGGATCCCCGCCTACAAGACGTCGACGTCGGAGAGTCGCGGAACCTTGAGTGACACGGTGTCACGCGACGATGCGGTTTTCAACCTGGCCCGAACGGGGATGTGGGTCGCGGCGTTGTCGTCGGGCGATCTCTCACTTCTGACCGAAGCGACCCGTGATCGTCTTCATCAGGAAGCGCGATTGGCCAAGGTACCTCGCAGTCGTGAGGCACTCGATGCCATGACGGCGGCGGGTGCCCACGGGGCATGGTTGTCGGGATCGGGACCGACCGTTGCCGGCCTGTGCGACGCCGGTGACGCAGTGAGGATCAGTGAATCCTTGCCCGACGGACGATCCTTGATTCTTCGGATCGATCGGGTCGGCGCACGCTGGGCAGATTGATCGTCGGCCAGCACCAGGTGTCGGTGCACGACACGATGGCTGCACCTTCGATGGTCTCGAGATGACGGGCGACGTAGGCGACCTCGTCGGCGGCGAAGCGATCGAGGGGTCGACTGGTGTCAGGGTCGACCTCCGGTGGGTCGAGGGCACCGTCGGCGGCAAGAGGTACGGCCAGGTGAGTGACGAGTCGACCGCTCCGAGAGACGGCAGTGAGGGTGCCATTGGTGAATTCGTGTTCGGTGTCGCCATGGCGAACGGTGAGCCGTCCGGCCTGACGCAGTGCGTCGATGGATCGCTGACGAGCGAGAGCGGCGAGAAGGGCGTTGACTCGATCTCGGGTCTCGGCTGCCTCTTCGTAGCGAAGACTTCGTGACAGCTCGTCGATCCGCTCACGAAGTCGGCTCACGAGTAATTCGGGTTCACCGGTGAGGACGCGTTCGACCATGCGAACGATCTCGGCGTAGTCGTCGGGATCGGCGTGGCCCGAACAGGGGCACTGCGCAACGCCGAGTTGTGCGGCCGAGCACACGGGAGCATCATCCGGAGGCCGATAGTTCCTCCCCATTCGAACCGTGCAACGCCGAAGCGGAACCACCGACTCGATGGCTTCCACGACGAGACGAGCAGCACTTCGGCTCGAGAGCGGACCGATGTGAAGGCCTTTGGCGGCTGGATTCTTCGAGATGACGAGTCGGGGCCACTCTTCTTCGGTGGTGAGACGTACGTAGCAGTACTTGTCGGTCGTGGTGCCAGCCCGGTTGTAATGCGGCACGAGACGGCGGATGAGTCGGAGTTCGAGCACCCCGGCCGTGAACGGATCGGGAGTCTCGATGTGATGGATGTCGTGGGTCTGGCGCAGAAGGGCGCCGATCTTTCGACGAGTCTCGCCGGTACTGAAATAGCTGCGGACGCGTTGCCGAAGATTGGTCGCTTTTCCGACGTAGAGAACTCGACCCGTTGCATCCATGAAGAGGTAGACGCCAGGTGAGCGAGGCAATGATTCGGTCAACCGGAGTTTGGCGGCGAGCGGGTGGGTGTCGAGTCGCGGTAATCCGATGAGATCGTCGAGGCCCATCACTCCGAATCCGGTGGCTCGCTCGATCAGGAGATGGAGAAGATCGGCGGTGGCCAATGCGTCGTCGAGTGCGCGGTGACTCGGTTGATGGGGGAGTCGGAGACGTGATGCGAGGGTGCCGAGCTTGCAGTCGGGGACCTCGTCGCGAACGAGTCGGCGGGCGAGTGGAACGGTGTCGAGCACGCGATTGGTGAGGGGATCACGATCGGCCCGAATGAGAGCGGCGTTCACGAAACCGATGTCGAAGCGAGCGTTGTGCGCCACGAGAACCGAGTCGCCGATGAAGTGGAGGAGCAACGGAAGTACCGACTCGACACGGGGAGCCGGGGCGAGCATCGATTCGGTGATCCCGGTCAGAACGGTGATGTACGGCGGAAGGGAACGCTCGGGGTTGACGAGGGTTTGGAACGTGCCGAGGCATTCGCCGCCGCGGTACTTCACGGCGCCGATCTCGGTGATGCGATCGTCGGCCGCCGAACCCCCGGTGGTTTCCAGGTCGATGATGCAGAACGTCACGTCGGACAGGGGTGTGCCGGCGTCATCGAACGACTTCTGAGCGCCGTGACGAACTTCGCTCATGGTCATCCAAAGAGTGTCACCGAACAGGTGTTCCCTGTCAAGTCTCCGGGGTCGCTAGGGTTCGCCCATGACGGTGAATCACCCCTTCGAACGAGGCCTGGTCGAGATCGGCGACGGGTGCCACGCCTATCTCCAGCCCGACGGAAGTTGGGGCTGGAGCAACGCCGGGTTGGTGGTGGGTGACGGGGCATCGCTCTTGGTCGACACACTGTTCGATCTCGTACTCACCGGAGAGATGCTCGACGCGATGTCGAGCCCGACCCGAACGGCTCCGATCGCGTCGCTCGTCAACACTCATGCCAACGGCGACCACTGCTACGGCAACCAACTGGTCGACGGAGCCGAGATCATCTCGTCCACGGCGGCGGCGCACGAAATGACCGAGGTTCCCCCCTCGATGTTGGCGGCGCTCAATGCCGCACCAGGTGAGGTCGGAGATCTGTTCCGCAGCTTCTTCGGCGATTTCCAGTTCGACGGGATCGAGCTCCGACTTCCGACGCGAACCTTCGATGGCCGACTCGACATCGAGGTCGGGGGCCGAGTGATCGAACTGGTCGAAGTCGGTCCGGCCCACACGGCCGGTGACGTGATCGCCGTGGTTCCCGAGGCGCGGACCGTCTACACCGGCGACATCTTGTTCATCGGCGGAACGCCGATCGTGTGGGCGGGTCCGCTGTCGAACTGGGTGGCGGCCTGCGACTACATCCTCGGACTCGATGTCGACACGATCGTGCCGGGACACGGTCCCTTGACCGACAAGAAGGGCGTTGCCGAGGTGCGCGATTACCTGTCCTTCGTGGACCGGGAAGCCACGGCTCGTCACGCAGCGGGGGTCGATGCCTTCGACGCGGCTCGCGACATCGCCCATCAGCTCGGCGATTTCTCGCAGTGGGGAGAGTTCGGGCGAGTGAGTGTCAACGTCGAAACCGTCTATCGCAGCCTCGACAGCGCACACGAGTCTCCCGATGTCGTCGAACAGTTCCGACGGATGTCAGTGATCGAGCGGGGTTGAGCGCGCTCGAGTGATCGAGCGTCGTACGGCAAGCACCCAGCCGATCACCACGCATGCCGCGAAGATCAGCCATTGGATCGCGTAGGAGAGATGCGATCCTTCGCTGAGAGCCGGTGGCGCGATCGGGCGCAGTATCGGATCGTCGGCAGGACGTGACGAATTCATGGCGAGTGAGACCGGGAGCAACTCACCTTCGATCTGTGGGGCCAGTCGATCGAGATCGAGGCGGAAGAGTTCGTCGACGACGCCGTCGGGCTCGGTGGGTTGTCCAGCGCGCCGTTTCTCGCTCGCGCGGAGGATCCCCGCCACGGTGACGTCTCCCGACGGCGGTTCCGGTGCGGTCTGATCGAGTCCGATGAATCCGCGGGTCACGGCGATGATTCGCCCATCAGACAGCCGAAGTGGTGTCACGACGTTCGTTCCGGCGCGACCATCCTGGCTGCGGTTGACCACCAGAACCTGTTCGTCGGCGAGATAGGTGCCGGTCGCGACGACGGCGCGCCACTCCAGATCGTTCGTGTCGTCTCCGACGCTCGCATCGGACATGTCAAGGGACGTGAGGTCGACCAGTGGCGCTTGGGCGCGAGCTCGAACGTCGCTGTTGAAGTCCTTTCGCACGGCGAGCCGGTCCCACTGCCAGAACGAGAGCGAGATCATGCCCAGCACGGCGACGAGGCACAGAAGATGGAATGCGATCCATCGGGGGCGCAGCAGAAACCGGTACACGTCGGTGAACACGCTAGGAGTTCCGGGGAGAAATCATCGTCGGTCGTGTGCCACGCTGTGACATGGCCGACGCGCCGATGCCCGACTTCCACATTCCACACGCCGAGAAGATCGAGTGGATGATCGAGACCAAGGGCTGGGCCATCGAACCGGTTGGTTCCCGCGCTGACGTCGATCCACCCCGTCCCGGTTACGCCTACACGATCGGTCTTCCCGAGCGCTTCGGTTTTCCCGAGATCGTGGTGTTCGGACTGACGCCGGTGGCGGCGAGCGGTCTCGTGGACCTGGTCGCCCAACAGCTGGAGGGAGGGGTGGAGATTCCGTGTGACGTCCCCCTGCAAGGTCTTCTCGACAACGACCTGCGATGTGTCTTCTCCACGGTCGACGTGGAGGCGTGGCAGGGATACTTCTCGACCGGCTGGGCGTGGCATCGGGGCTCGTTCGACGTGGTGCAGCTGCTCTGGCCCGATCGGATGGGGTGGCTTCCCTACGAAGACGGATTCGATCACCGCCTCACGGTCGCCCAGCCGATGCTCGGCGTTTCCCCGCCGATGTGACGCCTTCGGGCTGGTTCGTCACGGTTCGTGGTGGCCGTGGTGATCCGTCGCTGGCACACTGGGGTCATGGAAGGCCCCCTTCTCGTCTTCGACGGTGATTGCGCCTTTTGCACGCGCAGTGTCCGATTCGTCGAGAAGAGAATTCGTCGCCACCCCGAGGTTCGCTCCTGGCAGTCACTCGACCTCGACGCCCTCGGTCTCACCCAGGCCGAATGCGAGGAGGCCGTCCAGTGGGTGGGGGCCGACGGTCAACGGGCTTCGGCGCACGTGGCTGTGGCCCGAACCCTGATTCATGGGGGCAGAGGCTGGGCGGTCCTCGGTCGGGTCGTTCTCCTGCCGGGAATTCGATCCCTGGCCGGAGTGGTGTATCGCTGGATCGCGCGCAATCGGCATCGCATGCCCGGCGGGACGGCTGAGTGCAATCTTCCCGCGTCGGAGCGGACACAATGAATGGTATGAATTCCCCCTTCCCGAACCCCCGAGCTGCATGGAAGAGCGCTTACGACGAGTCGCGCATTCGTGCGGACCGTTTCCAGACGATGTCGGGGATTCCTCTCGAACCGGTGTACGGCCCCGAGGACGGCGAGTATCCGGGTCAGTACCCGTACACGCGGGGACCGTATGCATCGATGTACCGATCGAAACTCTGGACGATGCGCATGTTCGCCGGCTTCGGAACGGCGATCGACACCAACCAGCGTTTCAAGGAGATCATCAAGGCGGGTGGAGACGGCCTGTCGACGGCGTTCGACATGCCGACCCTGCTCGGACTCGACTCCGACGATCCGATGTCGCTCGGTGAGGTGGGTCGCTGTGGCGTGGCCATCGACACCTTGGCCGACATGCGCGACCTGTTCGCCGACATCGATCTCGGTGACATCACCACGTCGATGACCATCAATTCTCCGGCGGCGGTGGTGTTGGCGATGTTCGTCGCCCAGGCCGAGTCGGCGGGCGTTCCACGCGCGCGTTTGGGTGGAACTCTTCAGAACGACATCTTGAAGGAGTATCAGGCTCAGAAGGAATTCGTCTTCCCACCGCGCCAGTCGATGCGCCTCGTGCGCGACACGATGGGTTTCACAGCCACCGAGATGCCACGTTGGCACTCGATTTCGATCTCGGGCTACCACATTCGCGAAGCCGGTGCGACAGCAGCCGAAGAGCTGGCTTTCACACTGGGCAACGGATTCGCCTACGTCGAACTGGCTCGCCAAGCGGGACTGCCGGTCGATGCCTTCGCGCCACGGCTGTCGTTCTTCTTCAATGCCCACATCGATTTCTTCGAGGAGATCGCGAAATATCGTGCTGCTCGCCGCATTTGGGCCCGCTGGATGAAGGAGCGCTACGGCGCCGAGAGCGAGCGGTCGATGCAGTTGCGTTTCCACACGCAGACGGCCGGCGTGTCACTCACGGCTCAGCAGCCCGAGGTGAACATCGTTCGCACGGCCATCGAAGCGCTGGCCGGGGTGCTCGGAGGCACTCAGTCCCTTCACACCAATTCGATGGACGAGGCTCTGGCCCTTCCCACCGAAAAGGCGGCGCGAATCGCACTCCGCACACAACAGGTGCTCGCCTACGAGACGAACGTGGCTCATGTGGCCGATCCCCTCGGGGGTTCGTATTTCGTCGAAGAACTCACCGACGAGATGGAGCGCCGAGCCGAAGAGATCTTCGCCCGAATCGACGAGATGGGACGAGGTTCGATGCTCGAAGGCTGCATCACCGGTATCGAGGAGAACTGGTTCCAGGGTCGAATCGCCGACTCGGCTTACGAACTCGAGCGCGCGTTCAACGCCGGAGAGCGCGTGGTGGTCGGAGTCAATCGCTTCCTCGAAGGCAACGACGACGACAACCTCGAGATTTTGCGCATCACCAACGAAGACGAGAAGAAGCAGCGTGATCGTCTGGCTCGCGTGAAGCAGGATCGCGACGACACTGCGGTGGCCGATGCTCTCGACCGACTGGCCAAGGAGGCCATCGAACCCGAGGTCAATCTGATGCCGGCCCTGATCGACGCGTCACATGCCTACGCGACCGTCGGCGAGATGATGAACACCATGGCGGGAGTCTTCGGTCGCCACGTCGAAGTTCCGACGATCTAGGAACGGGAGAGAACCACATGACCGCAACACGCGTGCTGGTTGCCAAGGTCGGCCTCGACGGTCACGATCGGGGCGTCAAGGTCGTGGCCCGGCTCCTTCGTGATGCCGGTTTCGAGGTCATCTACACGGGTCTTTTTCAGACTCCCGACACCGTGGCCGCGGCGGCCGTCGACGAGGACGTCGACGTGATCGGTCTCTCGATGCTGTCGGGAGCTCACATGACGTTGGCTCCACTCGTCGTCGAAGCACTTCGGGCGCGAGGTTGCGACACACCGGTCGTCGTGGGTGGAATCGTCCCACCCCAGGACGTCGACGAACTCGAAGCGGCGGGTATCGCTGCCGTTCTCGGGCCTGGCGCCTCGGCCGACGAGGTGGTCGAGACGATCGCTACTGCAGCCCGTGGAGAGCGCCCCCGTCGAGAGGCAGCGCCACACCGGTGACGAACTTCGTGTGTTCCGAACACATGAAGGCCGCCACCTGACCGAAATCGTCGGGGTCGCCGAGGGCTCGCGCCGGTATGGCCGAGGCCACCGCATCGAGATCCGGATAGAGGGATGTCAAACGGTCGGTTGCATGTAGGCCGGGTTGCAACGAGTTCACGGTGACTCCGTGGGGAGCGACTTCACGGGCGACGGTCTTCAGGAATCCGGTCACGCCGGCGCGTGCAGTGTTGGAGAGAATCAGTCGGTCGATCGGTTCGCGAACCGATGACGACGTGATCGCGACCACCCGACCCCACCGACGTTCGATCATGGCCGGAATCGCGGCTCTGCACAGAGCAACGGTCGAGAGGAGATTGAGTCGGAGGGCGGCGTCGTAGGCCGCGAAGTCGGTGGAGGCGAAGTTTCCCGGTGGCGGACCTCCGGCGTTGGCGATGAGGATGTCGACCCCGCCGAGAATGCGACCGGCTTCCGTGACGAGTTCAGTTGCGGCATCGGCATCGCTCACGTCGGCCGGTATCACGTGAACTGTCGCGCCATCTACCGGTGCAATCGTTGCCGCAGCCGCTTCGAGTCGATCGAGGGAACGAGACGAGATCACGACCGAGACACCGTTGGCGGCCAGAGCACGTGCCGTCGACAGGCCGAGCCCTCTCGAGGCACCCGTCACGAGCGCGCGGCGACCGCTGATTCCGAGGTCCATGTCAGAACTCCATCTGGAGCGCGGCGCGCTCGGCGACGAAATCGGCGGTGTAGTTCGCAATGAATTCCTTGTGGTCCGGATGATCGCGATACTCGAGGTAGCCGGCGACGTCGTCGAACTCGGCGATCACCGCGTAATCGAAGGTGGCCGGGTTGATGCCAAGGTTGCGTCCGAAACGGTACGACCGGATACAAGTGACTTTCTCAGGTAGTTCGGCGAGTGCTGCTTCGGCGGCTTCGACGTGCTGTGGGGTGACGTCGGATTTCCAGCGGAACAGAACGACGTGACGGACTCGTGGCATGTGACGAGCGTAGACCTCGGGTCAGGGGTGGGTTCAGTTGGTGGGGGACGTGAGCGACGCCAACCGTGAGTCGGGGAGAGGTCGGGCTCCGATGTGCTCGATGACCCACGCCGACACTCGGGTGGCGAAGCGAGCGGCAGCGACCGGCGATCGGTGCACGAGGTGATGAGCGAGAAATGCTCCGGCGAAGGAGTCGCCAGCCCCCGTGGCGTCGACCAGTTTGTTGGTGGCCGGAGGAATGTGGGTGACGGAGTCGCCGTCGAGAACGAGAGCCCCATCGGCATCGAGCTTCAGGACCACCAGTGCGCTCGGAAAGATCTTGGCGACGTCCCGGGCGATGTCGTGGGGGTCGTCGCAGCCGGTGAGTACCTGCCCTTCTTCTTTGTTGGGTAGGACGATGTCGACGTCGAGATCGGCACAGGTGGCGAGGAAATGATCGACCCCCATTTCCTGGATCATCTGGAACGAACCGGGATCGAACGAGACTGTCGATCCCGATTGTTGGGCCAGCCGGGCCGCTCGTCGGGCTGCCGAACGCGGTGGGTCGGTGAAGAACGACCAGGCGGTCAGATGCAGATGATCGCTTCCGGTGATCACCCCTACTGGCACTTCGGATGGCATGAGATAGAAGTCGGCGCCATGTCCCGAGACCATGGAACGTTGACCGGTGTGATCGACGAACACGGCAACGGAGCCGGTGGGGTGAACATCGGTCTCGACGAAGTATGCGTGGACACCTTCACGTCGAAGATCCTCATCGGCGAGCTGGCCGAATCGGTCGCGTCCGATCTTGCCGACGAAACTTGTGTCGAGTCCGCAGCGACGAGCCCACACCGCAACGTTGGCGGCGCTCCCTCCCGGAGTCAGCATGACTTCGCCGAAGGTGTCGCCGCCACGCAGGAGTTCGCTGTTGGTCCGGATGAGAACGTCCCACGCGAAATCGCCGAGCACGCACAGTCGTGTCACATGACGAACGGTACCGGTGTCCGACCTGACTGCCACGTCGGAACTCGTTAAGGTGACGTCGTGCGTATTCGCGGGACCCTGTTCGCTCTGACATGTGCCCTGACGGGCGCTCTGATCGTCTCGTCGTGCGGAACTGATCCGTCATCGGATTCATCGGCTGCCGGAGCACGGGCATCCGCACTGTTGGTGTCGGAGCTCCCTGAGATATCGGGCCCCACGGTTCTGTGGTTCTGGGCGCCCGGTTGAGGTTCGTGCAATCTGGAAGCCCCCTCGGTCGAGGAGGCACGAGCGAGATATGAGGGCCGAGTGTCCTTCGTCGGTGTGGCCTGGGCGGGTTCCACCGAGTCGATGATCGATTTCATCGCGACGCACGAACTCACGTTTCCGTCGGTCGAGGATCCAGGCGGCGATGTGTTCGCCTCGTTCGGAGTCACCGGTCAGCCCGCGTGGGTCTTTCTCGACGAATCCGGCGACAGCACGAGAGTGTCGGGTTCTCTCGGCTCTGATCAGCTCGATGTGTTGATCGCCGAGATCGCCTGAATCACCGAAGCGAAACGCGCATCGTCGCTCGGATCGGATGGTGGTTGGACGAGCACACCATCGGTGAGGCCAGAGAACCACTGGTCGATGACCGCGGGTAAGTCGTCCCACGTGGCCGACGGGACGAGCGCATCGAGATGTTCATCGGTGAGGACATCGGCCAGTCGGTCCCATTCACCCTTGCGTGTGAGTTCTTGCAATCGAGCACCGACGTCTTCCCAGCCGAACAACTCGAGAGTCCGTCGATAGGCCGGAGTCGAGTACAAGAAAGCGAGCACCGCTCGTTGGGCACCTCGGCTGGCATCGACGTCTGCGGCTGTGGCTCCGGTGATGAATGGAGACGCCGTGGAGATCTCGACGTCTCGGCCGGCCGCGCCAACGACGGGGCGCAGTCGTTCCCGAAGGAAGCGGGGGTGCGAGTTGGTGGGGTGGGTCACCAGCCCGTCGGCGACATCGGCCGCGAGTTCGATGGCTCGATCGTTGATGCCCCCGAGCCAGAGTCGAGGGCCGGAGTGAGGTAGGGGCCCGGGGTTGAAGAAAGGTTGCAGTCGAGTGACCGAGTAATTCGGGTTCTCGACACGAAGGGCTTCGCCGGTCGAGAACGAATGCCATGCGGCCCGAACGACGGCGACGTAGTCGCGCATCCACGGGATGGGGCGACGCCACGGCACTCCGAAACGACCTTCGACGTTCTGTCGAATCTGTGAGCCGAGTCCGAGGTGGAAGCGTCCACCCGACATGCGTGACAGGTCCCAGGCCTGCAACGCCACGAGCATCGGGCTGCGCGGAAACGCAAGGGTCAGGCTGGTCTGAACCCGTAGCTCGCTCGTGTGCTCGAGCGCGAGCAAGGCGACACTGAACGAGTCGTGGATGGTTTCGGGCACGTGGAGGACGTCGAAGCCGAGTGCCTCGACCCGTCGTGCGTAAGCGCCCGTCTCTTCGAGAGGGAGACGATCACTCATGCCAGCGATGACTTTCACGTCGACAGGGTAGTGAACCGAGTCGGGTGCTCATCCATTCGAACATTGCGATCGTCGGACATTGACACGTGGTCTAGAGTTCGCCGCATGACCGAGTCGACGGTTCATGTGGCTCGCCGAGGAGATCTACCTCAACGGGCGGGAGTTGGAATTCCGACGACACCGGGTTACGGCCCGTCGGTGATGGACGCGAGTGTGTATCGGGACCCCGCACGATTCGAGCGGGAGCGTGAGAACGTGTTGGCGACTCACTGGCTGATCGCCGGCCGGGTCGAGCAAGTTCCGAGTGCGGGAGATTGGCTGACCTACGAGGGGCACGGGGAGTCGGTCGTGGTCGTACGGCAGACCGACGGCTCGTTCGCCGCGTTTCACAACGTCTGCCGTCACCGCGGGCCGGCATTCGTCGGAGATCGAAACGGGTGTGGTGCGCGTCGCTTCACGTGCCCGTATCACGGGTGGGTGTACGACACGAAAGGGCGCCTCGTCGGAGTTCCCGAACGTGAGGATTTTGATCCGGTCCATCTCGATACCGGAGCCGTCCCCGTGGCTGTCGACGTGTGGGGTGGCTGGATTTGGATCAACATGTCGGGTCCGGATGTCGCCGGTGGGTTGATCGAAGCGATCGGGCCTGAGATCACCGCCGATCTCGGCGCTTTCAAGATGGAGGACATGGTCGTTCACGAAGTCGTGGAATACGACGTGCCCGTGAGCTACAAGGCCATCGTCGACGGATTCAACGAGATCTACCACGTGACCGAATTGCACCATGTTCCGCCCGAGTTCACCAAGGCCGCTCGTTCGGCAACGTTCCACCTCGTCGGCGACAACTACATGTGCTTCGTGCCCCGTGTCGAACACGTCGACAAGCTGGCGAGCGAGGACTACGACCATCACCGATTTGCGATCTGTCATTACGTGGTGTTTCCGAACACGGTGTTCAACTGCAATCCCGAGCACATTCAGGTTTTTCAGCCGATTCCCGTCGGTGTCGATCGAACTCGTTTCCTGTGCTGGGAAATCATCTACCCCGGTGATCTTGGTGACCCCGAATACCGCCGTTACTTCGACAAGACCATGGCTCACTGGACCGAACTGAAGCGCGTGGTGGGTGAGGACATCGCTATTTACGACCAGATGGAGCGCACGAAGAACTCGCGGGCATTCACGCAGCAGATCCTGTCGTCGCGCGAGTTCAAGATCGCTCACTATCACGAACAGATGGCGCGCAAGACCGACATCTGACCAGGTCAGAGCCGAATTGTCGGCATCTTCTCAAGTGTTGCGGGGTTCCAATCGATACCCATCCCCATGAAGACGCTGACCAATCATCTGAAGCGAACGATCCTGGCCTCGTTGTGTGCCGCCACCGTTCTCGGCGTCGTGGGAGTGCCCGGTGCCAGTGCTCGATCGTCGCAACAGGTCGCCGGAACCTACGTCGTGAAGCCCGGTGAGTGGCTGTCGCGTATTGCAGCGAAGAACGGCGTTCGCTACGCAGATCTGTTGGCGGTGAATGGTTTCACGATGTCGACGGTGATTCATCCGGGGCAGACGATCACGTTGCCGGGTGCTGCGTCGTCGCAGTCAGCGAATTCGTCATCGGTGTCGCAGTCGTCGTCGGTGTCGCGGTCGGTTGCGGCTGGTGGTTCGTACACGGTGAAGTCGGGTGACTTCTTCTCTCGTATCGCGTCGCGAAACGGTGTGTCGGTTCGGGATCTGTTGGCGGTCAACGGTTTCTCGGCGTCGACGGTGATTCTTCCGGGGCAGACGATCAAGTTGCCGGCCTCGGCTGCGTCGTCATCGGTGTCGCAGCCGTCGTCGCAGTCGTCGTCGGTGTCGCGGTCGGTTGCGGCTGGTGGTTCGTACACCGTGAAGTCGGGTGACTTCTTCTCTCGTATCGCGTCGCGAAACGGTGTGTCGGTCCGGGATCTCTTGGCGGTGAATGGTTTCACGATGTCGACGGTCATCTACCCGGGACAGACGATCACGTTGCCGGCCTCGGCAACGTCGGTGTCGACGACACCCGTCCTGTCGGCCGCAGCGATCAAGGTCAACAAGGTTCTCGATTTCGCCAAGGCGCAGCTGGGCAAGCCCTACGAGTTCGGTGCCGTTGGGCCCGACTCTTACGACTGCTCCGGTCTGGTGCGGGCAGCCTTTCGTCAGGTCGGCATCTCGTTGCCTCACAGCAGCTATTGGCAGTCGTTCCGAGGTGCCGCCGTCGATTGGCGTAGCGAGGCGATCCGGCCGGGTGACCTCGTCTTCACCTTCTCGTCGCTGAATCGGACCCAGATCAGCCACGTGGGCATCGCCATCAGCGATAGTCAGTGGATCGAGGCCCCCTACACCGGGGCCAACGTGCGGATCGCTCGGATGCCGAGCGACTCTCGGATCCAAGAAGTACGTCGAATCATCGCTGACTGATCGCTGCTGATCCTCCTCGAGGGGGCTTGTCGAACGACCTCACGGAGTGTGACACGCTGTCGGAGTGCCGAGCTTTGAGAACCTGCGAGTCGACGAGTCCGGATCGATCGCCACGATCTCGTTGCATCGTCCACATCGCCTGAACGCCCTTTCCCGCGACCTTCTCGGCGAGATCGTCGATGTGGCTGCGTGGCTTCACGATCGCAACGACCTTCGGGTGGTGATCGTTCGCGGATCGAATGGAAACTTCTCGGCCGGATTCGATCTGGACGACTTCGTCGCCGACGCTCCGTCGACGTCTCCGCGCGAGTCAGCCGACCTCGGGCGGCGGGCGACCGAAGCATTAGCGCGTGTTCCACAGATCACGATCGCCGCTGTCGACGGGCACTGCATCGGTGGGGGACTCGTCTTGGTCAGTGCATGCGATCTTCGATACGCGTCCGAGACGGCGCGCTTTCGAATACCCGAAGTCGATCTCGGCATTCCGCTCGCCTGGGGAGGAATTCCGCGACTCGTACGTGAGATCGGCCCGGCGCTCACCAAGGAGTTGGTTCTGACCTGTCGTCTGTTCGACGCGCTCGAAGCAATGTCCATCGGATTCCTGAACGGTGTCGTCCAGGCGGAAGATTTGACGAACCACGTCGAGGCAGTGGCTCAGTCCCTCGCGTCGAAACCGCTGTATGCATTGCGTACGACCAAGAACCAGGTCGAGGCGGTGATGGACGAAATCGCTTCGACGGCCCACAGCACGACTGATGCCGATGTGCTGGCCTATGCACTTCGAGATCCCGAGAGCCGTGAGGTGTCCAAGCGATACCTCGCCGAGAGGAGAAACACATGACTCATCGCGTCGACGAATTCGTCAGTCGGTTCGTGTCATCGATGGACGACGTGAATTCGATCCATCGTTCAGTGACTCAGTCGTGTGGTCTGTCGCCGCACGAGATGCACGAGGCTCTCACTCACGCTCGCTTCTCTGACGATCGCGCCTATGGCATCCAGCTGATGGCTGACTTCATGAATCCTGATGATTCGCGGTACTTCGATGCGATCTACGGTTCGTTCTACGGGCAGGCCGACATTCGCGCCTGGCTCGTCCCCACGATGTCGTCGATCGATTTCATCGATTTTCGCCCGTTGGGAGACGTCGTGTTCCTCGACGACGGGGTCGGAACGACCACGGTCGACGAATGGCAAATGTTCATGGGTGATATTCCGTTGTCGAAAGGTGTCTCGGTGCGCCGATTCCGGGACGGGTGGATCACGTGGGCTTGCGATGTGTACGACACATCGCTGTTCAGAGCGCCCGGTCCAGATGGCGAGACTGCTCCCTTGCCGGCCCCTCCGTCGCCTGGAGAATGGACGATGGACCCATCAGCTCCGGTGGTGGCGGCCAAGGACGTCGATTTCGATGCCGACTCCGATCAGTTCCACGAGACGGATTCGGTGTACGTCGATCCCATTTTCGGAGAGTTCCGTGGTCGAGAAGAGATTCGCGCCTGGATGGTCGACGTCATGGGGAAAGTCGGGAACATCGAATTCGTGCCGGTCGGCCCGGAACTGAACGATGGTTCGACCTACCTGCAGGAATGGGTTCAGATGGCGGTGACTCCTGATGGAGGACGAGTTCCGATGACTCGAGGAACGAGTGTCCGTCGGTACCGAGACGGATGGACCGTGCACGCGGCCGACTACTTCGACACCGCCACGATCCTGGCGCCCGAGGTGATCGCCGCCAGTGTGGCGTGCGGTTCGACACTCACCGCCGACGACATCGCCCGCTACCGCAACCGCTGAGATTCGACCCGACTCGAGGCGATTCGGAGACGTCCCGTCGGGTTACTCTGGGGCCGAGTGCCAAGGGGGAAACATGGCTCATGAACTCGTCATTCGTCACGGCTCGGTGATCGACGGAACTGGTGCTGCGCCGCTGCGCGCTGACGTGGCCGTGGACGGGGATCGCATCACGGCGATCGGCGACTTGTCCGGGGTGGAGGCGTCTCGTGAGATCGACGCCACGGGTCACGTCGTCACACCCGGATTCGTCGATCTGCACACCCACCTCGACGCACAGATCGCGTGGGATCCGATGATGACCTCGTCGTCGTGGCACGGAGTGACCACGGTGCTCATGGGTAACTGTGGTGTCACGTTCGCACCAGTCGCCCCCGAATCGCGCGGATACCTGGCCGAGCTGATGGAGAGCGTGGAAGACATTCCGCGGGAAGCGATCCTCGGCGGCCTGCCGTGGGACTGGGAGACGTTTCCGCAGTATCTCGATTCGGTGCAGAAGTTGGGTCCAGCTCTGAACGTGGTGGGAATGGTGGGGCATTGCGCCGTCCGCTACCACGTGATGGGTGAGCGGTCGATGGCCGAAGACGCCGTGGCGACGCCCGATGAACTGGCGCGCATGCGCGACATCGTTGCTGAATCGGTGGCCGGGGGCGCAGTCGGATTCTCGACGTCGCGAATTCTTCTCCACACGGTGCCCGACGGCCGCAAGGTGCCGGGCACCTTCGCGTCCATCGAAGAATACGAAGCGATCGCCGACGGAATGAACGACGGTGGAGGTGGACTGTTTCAAGCCGTGCTCGACTTCGAGACCAAGTTCCAGCACGAAATCGAGTTGCTGCGCGCCATGGCCCGACGAGGCGGCGACGTGTTGTTCTCGGCCGGTGTGGGCAACGGAACGTCCGACGCCGCCGGATTCTGGGAATCGATGTTCGCCGACATGCGGGCCAACGACGGAAACGTGTCGGCCATCGCCATGACTCGTCCGAGTGGAAGTCTGATGGGGTTGCATCAGGTTCCGCCGGTGGCGAGCGCCGCTTGGCGTCGATTGATGGCACTACCCAACCTCGACGAGCGTCTGGCCGTGCTGTCCGACGCCTCGTCGCGACGCGAATTGATCGACGAAGGAAAAGAGCGCGGCACGTGGTACGACCCGGCCTTGATCTACCCGCTGGGCAGTGGAAGCGTTCCTGAGTATCACGTCGAAGACGACGACTCGCTGGCGGTTCTCGCCGAGCGTGCGGGTCAACACCCGGTGGAATGGATCGTCGATCGACTGCTCGAGTCCGAAGGTCGGGAATTCTTCAACGTGTGGTTCTTCAACCGCAATCGAGCCAACATCGGCAAGTTCTTGAATCTCGACGCCGTGTGCCCGGGTCTCGGTGACGCCGGAGCCCACGCCGGACAGATCTGCGATGCCGATGCCCCCACTCACTATCTCTCGTACTGGTGTCGGGACCGTGGCATCACCGATCTGCCCGACGCCATCCGCCGTCTGTCGTCGAAACCGGCCGCCGTTCTCGGACTGAAGGATCGAGGAACCTTGGCCGTCGGCGCCTTCGCCGATCTCAACGTGTTCGACCCGCAGGGGCTGCAGTTCGGATATCCCGAGTACGTCAACGATTTCCCGAACGGTAAGGGTCGCCTTCGGGTCGGAGCGTCCGGTTACGCGGTCACCTTGGTGAACGGTGAGGTCGTCACCGAACAGGGACGTAACACAGGACGTCGCCCGGGTCGGGTGATTCGGGAGTTCGCTCGGTGACCGTCGCCGAGGGCTCCGTGTCTCGGCGCCGCTCAGCCGCCGAGACGAAGCGCATCGTTCTCGATGCAGCACGTCGTCGTATCGAGAACGAGGGCGCCGTGAGTCTCAAGATTTCCGACATCGTGCGCGACACGAAGATCGCCGACGTGATCATCTATCGCCATTTCGGAGATCGCCGAGGGGTCATCATCGAAGCTCTGTGCGAGTTCTGGCTCGAATTCACGCGAGCCAATCTGGACGAGGCGCGTCGAGTGGTGCATCAGGCGCCACCTCGGGGCGTGACGGGGTCCTTGATGGCGCCTCTTATGGTTCGCCCCGAAGATCCTGTGTACCGGCGTCGCCGATGGTTGCGCATCCAGACACTGGCCGCGGCTCAGGAGTTTCCCGAGTTGTTGGAACGAATCGCTGTGGAGCAACGGTTGGCGAACGACGAACTCGAGGACCTTCTGGAGGAGATCCGAATCAAGAACGGTCGGGGGCCTCTACCGGCGCCGGTGGAGTCGATTCGTGCCGCAATGTTGGGTTCCACCATCGGATACGTCCTCGACGACGCGGCCGGACCGTCGTTGACCGACGAGATGCAGATCAGGTTTTGGTCACACTTCTTCGTGAGCATGGGTCTGGCTGTTCCCGACTGAGTCGCGGCACTGTGGGGCGATATCTCGGGGTCGGTTGACATGTGTCGTGGTTGACGCCGAGAGGTTTCAGCGATCGCTCACGGCAACGTCGTTGTGCCTCCGGGAGTGGGCCGCGGCAATGTGGTGGTTGCACCGGCTCGAGGTCTCGTTGTCGTCGTCGCCTTGATCGTCGTCGTTGTGGTCGTCGTGCTGGGCGCCGTCGTGGTCGTTGGTGCAAGTGTGGTGGTTCTGCTCGGTGAGCCCGAGGTTCCGGAGCGAACGGTCGTGGTGGGCTGCGCGAGCGGCGTGTCGGAGTCCGTCATTGTCGTGGTCGACATGGCGGTCGACATGGTGGTTGGCGGCGCGCAGGGGATGTTCTGATCGAACTTGCGACGGATGAACAAGAGAGCCTTCGATGCGCTCGCCCAGCTGTCCGACTGGCTGAACGCGGTCGCTTGGCTCTGGACATCCCCGCCGGCCAAGACGATGAGCAACGCGAAGGGGCTGAGGCCAGCCAGCCCGAAGTACGCGGTCGACATTCCCTGCATGAATCCTTGGCCGGTCCCGTCGCAAGTGGTCGGCATGGTCAGATCAGTGAAGTTGTCCGTCGTGCACTTTCGGAAACCGTCCTCGACGACTTCAGCGCCCTTGTCGGACTTGACTCCCCCGTAGGAACGTTCGGACACCTCGAGACACAGTTCGATGGCGGTGCCGACATCGGTTGCCGTGAGCCGGTTCACCGTGGCTGTGATGTCGGCCGAGTCGACGCCGGAGGGGAGAGCCTTGTCGGGGATCTCGACCGAGATCGAGGAGCTCCCCTCGGAGAGAACCGTGAGCCCTTCTCGGCGATCGGCCGAGAGGGTGAACGAATCCGAGCGGAGGTCGACGGTCGCGACCGTCGACGACGGTGTCGAGGTGGGAGTCGAGTCCGAGGATCCGCACGCCACAGCAGTCGTGGCGGTCGAGAGGGCGAGGATCAGGGCGAGTGGGGCGCGTCTGCTCATACACCGAAAACAGTGGAGTAGCAGCCGATATTTGCGCCTTCTTCCAATTCGGACTCATCGCGCCAGGACACTGGGCGGAAATGTCATGCCACCATGACGAGAGCTGGAGCACTCGACGAAAACCTTGACAGATGTGAAGTGAATCGTGAAATGTAGTGCACGGTTTGGCGTGTTGCCTCGGAGTGCAGGAACCTGGTCTCGTCCCCCTCTCCCCGGTAATGAACGAGTCATCATGATCAACAAATTGATCGGCGGAATGACCGCCCTCGAGGGCGGTCGTTTCGCGTGGCGGTCCGGTCGAGGCCGCCGGATCGTCGCGGCTAGTTGGCTGTACCTGTCGATCCCAACTTTCGTGTTGATCGGAGGCTGCGCTGGGGGGACTTCCTCCGTGGTCGATGCGCCGACAACGGTCACGCAGCTGTCGGCACCAGAAGACACCCCGTCGTCCGCATCGAACGAGTCGACTCCGAGTACGTCGTCGGCGGCGATCGCCACCACGACACTCACTGCGTCGAGCGAACCCCCGATTCGACCCGTGGACGTCTTGTTCGAAGTTTCTCGGGATGGGATCGTCGATTGGTTCGTGCAGAACGACACGGTGATGGGAGGGGTGTCGAGCAGTTCGGTGGTAGTCGACGGGCCCGACATGGTGTTCTCCGGCAATGTGTCCCTCGACAACAACGGTGGTTTCGCCTCGCTGCGGGGACCGATCATCGACCTTCGTTCCGAACGGAGAGGAAATGCCCTGTCGATCGATGCGACGGGGGACGGTCGGGTCTACCTGATCCAACTCCGCACTCCGACCGATGCGTACATCATGCGTTACGTTCCGGGCGATGGTCCGGTGACGTTGCCCCTCTCCGACTTCACCGCCGCCAGTTGGCGCCTCGATCCCATCCCGGCAATTACGCCACTGACTCCGGGTTCGATCGGTCAGATCGCGATCTACGTGCTCGACAAACAAGTCGGAGAGTTCGTCTTGCGGGTGCGTTCGATTTCGCTCGTCGAAGACTGACGGGAGCCGTCGCTGCGCACGGGATGAAAATGAACGACCGCCCTCGCGGGCGGCCGTTCGGTGCGAGCGGGTGACGGGAGCCGTCGCTGCGCTCCTCCCGATTCGCTCGACCGAGGGAGCGCCTGCGGCGCTGGAGCGGGTGACGGGAATCGAACCCGCATAGCCAGCTTGGAAGGCTGGAACTCTAGCCATTGAGCTACACCCGCAAGGGACCCTCAGGCTAGCGATCGAGCGGGGCGATCGGCACGGTTCGATCAGTGCTGGTGGCGAGTGATGGCAGCCGTGATCTCGGCCTCGGCAGCCGCAGCGTCGGCCCAGGCGCCGACGGTCGACTCCTTGCCCGGTTCGATCAGCTTGTAGACCTCGAAGAAGTTGGCGATCTCAGCGAGCAGGAAATCAGGGGCGTCGCCGAGGTCGCGGTAGTGCTCGTAGCGAGCGTCGCGTGACGGAACGCAGAGAACCTTGGCATCGGGACCCTTTTCATCGCGCATCCAGAACACCCCGATCGGGCGGGCCCACACGTGACAACCGGGGAAGGTGGCCTGGGGGAGAAGGATCAGGGCGTCGAGAGGGTCGCCGTCCTCGCCGAGCGTGTTCGGAAAGAATCCGTAATCGAGGGGATACTGGGTCGCGGTGAACAAGGTTCGGTCGAGCCAGATCTCTCCCGTCTCATGATCCATCTCGTACTTGTTCCGGGATCCCTGAGGGATCTCCACGATCATCTCGATTTCCACTGTCACCTCACCTCCGAGTTCGTCGACGAGGTCGACGTGCGTCGAGCCCTCACGATCACGGCGATCAGTGCGATGGCGATGAGGACGACGGCTCCGTACTGGATGTAGTCCCCCCAACTTCCGGCCTTCTTCCACTGGTCGCCGAGTCCCCACCCGACAGCGATCCAGATCGCGTTCCAGACCAACGAGCCGAGAGCGGTCAGTACGGAGAAACGAACGAGAGGCATCTTCTCGGCGCCGGCTGGGATCGACACCACCGACCGAACGACGGGAATCAAGCGTCCGAACAGAACCACGGCCGAGCCATGTCGCTCGAACCATTGGAAACCCTTGTGCACGTCGGACTTCTTCAACCCGACGATCCGACCGACTCCAGCGAGGAATGCTTCGAGTCTCTCCTCGCTCAGGAGT
Organism: Actinomycetota bacterium; assembly: GCA_027592035.1. GTDB lineage: Bacteria > Actinomycetota > Acidimicrobiia > Acidimicrobiales > Ilumatobacteraceae > Casp-actino8. The sequence continues at coordinate 56,906 of JAQCIK010000004.1, forward strand.
CGTCCGATGCCGTACAAGAAATAGGCGCCGACGACCGATCCGATGGTTGCGAAGACCACCGCTCCCACGTAGCCGAATCGGGTCTCGCTCACGTTGAAACCCGTCAGAAGAAGTACGAGCTCCGAGGGAATGGGTGGGAAGACGTTCTCGAGAGCGACGAGGGCAGCGACTCCGAGAAGGCCGATCGCATCGATGAAGTCCGCGGCCCAATCGATCACTCGCCCGAGCCTAGACGTGGAGGTGCGTCAGTAGGTGTTCACGGTCGAGCGGAACTTGTTCATGAGATGCGGACCGGCTTCGATCGGCGCGTAGTTCGCGCCGTTGCCGCGACACGGTTCGAGACACTCGATCACTGCGTCCCAGTTGGCGTTGTGGAAGAAAGCGATCGATTGTCGACGGTGCGCTGGAACCTGCACTCGGTGCATTGTCGACCGCCAGAGATCGTTCGTCCATCGCTCCATGGCATCGCCGAGGTTCACGACGAGAGCACCGGGTGGCGCCATGACGGGAATCCACGAGCCGTCCAGTTCTTGTACTTCCAATCCTGGCTCGATCGGGTCGACTTCCAGGATGGTCAGGGTGCCGTAGTCGGTGTGTGCGCTCGCTCCGAGTTCTTCCGACTGATTCGTGAATTCGTCGCGACCTGGATAGTCGAGTGCTCTCATGGCGCTCGTGTGTCGATCGATCAAGGCATCGAAGTGTCGTTCGTCGAGTTCGAGTGAGTCGGCCATGAGGGCGAGAAGTCGAGCGGCCAGGTCGCTCATGGCACGGTAGCGAGCCGACCACGTCTGTCGTAGCGACGATGGTGACTCGGGCCAGAGATTCGGTGACCATGCGAATTCTTCGTCGGCGTCGGCGAAACGATGGGTCGGGGGATCGACCGGTCCGATCGCCAGACTTTGTTTGCGGTCGGGTCGAGCGGCCTGACCCTGAGACCGAGCCAGCGTCTCGCCTCGGATGGGCGAATAACCGTATGGATAGCCCGGGGTCGGCATGGCGACTCGCATCTTGGTTTCGAGGGGCTGGTCGAAGAAGCGACGGGCGTCTGACCACGCGGCTTCGAGAAGGTCGAGGTCGACGCCGTGGCCGACGATCGACAGAAACCCGTATTCCTCACACGCGCGCGCCACGAGGTGGGCCGCACCCGGAGTCGAAATGTCGACGATCGGGATGCTCATGAACGAGGTCCGAGGTCGGGGGCCCACGCCGAACCATTGACATGGCTCCCGCCGTCGACGAACAGCGTGTTCCCCGTCAGATATCGGCAGTCATCCGAGGCGAGAAACGAGACCACAGGAGCGATGTCGAGATAGGGGTCACCGATTCGACCCATGGGGTTGCCCATGTCGGCTGCCGCCTCCAACTCGGGATGTTGACCCATGACCCGACGAAAGGCCGCACTCTTGGCGGCCGGACAGACGGCATTCACCACGATCCCGGTGTCGGCCCACTCGCGGGCGGCCGTGCGGGTGAGGGTACGGACTGACTCCTTGCCGACGTTGTACTCGAGAGTTCCCATGTGTGCATTCACACCGTTCAGAGAGCACATGTTGATCACACGTCCCCAACCATTGCCGGACATGTGCGGAAAGCATTCGCGCATGGCCCAGAAGGCCGCGAAGAATGCCATGTCGAGACCGTGTCGAAGGAGTTCGTTCGACTTGTTCTCGACACGACCCATGGCGCCGCCACCCCAGGCGTTGTTGACCAACACGTCGACACCTCCGTAGGTGGAACGTGTCGTCTCGACCATCCGACGGACGTCGTCCTCGAGAGTGACGTCGGCTTGACAGAACGTGGCCTGTCCTCCGTGAGCCTCCGCGCTCCGAGCGCCGGCCTCGGCGTCGATGTCGACCGACATCACGAGAAGTCCGTCTTCGACGAGACGCCGCACGACGGCGGCTCCGATTCCATCGGCGCCACCCGTCACGAGGGCGACGCGCCGGGTGGTCGACGTCATGTCAGGCGAGAGCGGATTCGATCGCCGCGACGAGAGCGGGATCTTCAGGGGACACCATCGGGCTGAATCGGGCGATCACTGATCCGTCGCGACCCACCAGGAACTTCTCGAAGTTCCACCGGATGTCGCCTGTCGTACCGTCGGCGTCGGCAGTCCGAGTGAGTTCGTCGTAAATCGGATGGCGACCATCGCCGTTGACGTCGATTTTCTCGGTCATGGGAAAGGTCACCCCGTAATTCGTGGAGCAAAAAGTGGCGATCTCATCGGGTGAACCAGGTTCTTGCGCGCCGAACTGGTTGCACGGGACGCCCACGACGGAGAATCCACGATCGGCGTACTTCTCGTGCAATGCCTCGAGGCCGGTGTACTGGGGCGTCAGCCCGCACTTGCTCGCCACGTTGACGACGAGGCAGACCTTGCCCGACGCCATGCTGGAAAGGGACGACGACTGACCGTCCAATGTGTTGATCGACTGATCCAGAATGCTCATGCCGTCATTGTGTCACCAGAACGCTGATGACTCGACACCGCAAGGGTCGCCGTCGGGGAGGGGGGATTTGAACCCCCGACCGCCTGCTCCCAAAGCAGGAACGCTACCACTGCGCCACTCCCCGGTCCCTAAGATGCTACCGCGGGGTGCTTTACGATCGGAGTCGTGATCGTCGTCGTTCTTCTCGTCATCGGATGGGTGGCAACGACGATCGTCCTGGCCGCAATTCTTCGTCGTCGTATCGTCCGACAGCGTCGGGCGTCCGCCTCGTCACTCCGGGCAGTGCTCGCCACGACGAGCGACACGGCGTTGTTCTTCGATTCCCGTCGGCGCGTCATCGCCGGCAACGAGGCGCTCACACGTTCCACAGGGCGCGATGGGTCCGGTCGCCTGGTGACCGAGGTACTCGGGCGGGCTGACGGTGCCGTCTCCGGGCCGATACTCGACGAGGTGATGACTCGTGCTCTCGCCGGGGAGATCGCCACTGCCGAGTTGTCCGACGACGGTGACGACGGAACCATGCGGATCATCGAAGTCGAAGCGAGACCGGTGTCGTCGGAATCCGGTGACGGCATGGGATATCTCCGACTCGTCGATGCAACCGAACGGCGCGGATTGGCCATGCGATCGGCTCAGTCCGAACGTATGGAAGCGTTGGGGGCTCTGGCGGGTGGCCTGGCACACGACTTCAACAACCTGTTGTTCGTCACCCTCGGGAATCTGCAGCTGATGGCCATGAACGACGTTGTGGCGAACGACGAGAAGTTGTCGAAGTTCGTCGCTCGGTCCATGTCGGCGGTCGAACGAGGTGCCGAGATCACCAAGTCGTTGTTGGCCGTGGCGCGATCGCAGCCTCTGGAGGAATCCGACGTGGCGGTCAACGATCTCGTGAAAGGGGTCCTGCCACTCATTCGCCAGGCACTCGGGGCCGGACGAACCGTCGAGTTCGAGGTGAACCCGGACGAACTTCATCTCTTGGTGGACGCCGGCCGTCTGTCGAGTTGTCTGCTCAATCTGGCCTTCAATTCCCGTGACGCAATGGGACCCACGGGAACACTTCGGATCTCGGTACGGCACATCGACTCGACCGAGGCACGAGGCGCCGGGATCGAGCCAGCCGACGACGGGCCGGCACCGGAGTTCTTGGCCTTGAGCGTGTCCGACGATGGGTCGGGGATGCCCGATGACGTGGCAGCGCGCGCGTTCGAACCGTTCTTCACCACCAAGAGAGCCGGCTCGGGCACCGGACTCGGGTTGGCGACCGTCTACGCATTCGCTCGCCAGTCGGGAGGAACCGCCCGACTCGAGAGCCGGCTCGGTGAGGGAACGACGGTGACCCTCGTTCTTCCGGTGCACGATCAGTCCTCACCCGAAGTCACGGCAACGACTCATCGACGGGCCGGACGACGGGTCGTGGTGGCTGACGACGAGCAGTCACTCGCCGAGATGGTGGCCGCATGGTTGATCGACGCCGGAATCGACGCCCGATTCGCGGTCACGCCGAAGACGGCTCTCGAACTCGTCGAGGAATTCCGACCTGACGTTCTCGTGTCCGATGCCAACTTCGGCGAAGAAGTCGACGGAATCGAATTGGCGAAGTTGGCCACGGCGATCGAGCCCGACCTCGTCGTCGTCTTCATGACCGGCTACAGCGCAAGTATGCGAACACTGATGGAGTTGGGAGAACGGACTCTCGCCAAACCGTTCTCACGCGACGACCTCTATCAGGCTCTTGCTCCGTATCTCGCCGATGACCGAGAAGCTCCCGAGACACGCTGATGTCACGAGTCCTGGTGATCGATGACGAGCCGTCGGTGTGTGAGCTGATCGAGTCGGTCGCGGAATCGATCGGTTTCGAAGCGTTCTCCGCCCGCAACCGCGACGAGATCGAGGTTGCACTCGGAGGTCGGTTCGATCTGGTGGTTCTCGATCTGTCGCTCGGAGACCTCGACGGCATCGAGATCATGGGGAGGTTGGCCTCGGTTCGAAAAGGGCTTCCCGTCGTGCTCGTGAGCGGTGCCGACACGGCGCTACTCGCCAGTGCGAAGAAGATTGCCGAGATGCAGAAGCTTCGGGTGGTCGCCACTTTGGCGAAGCCCTTCGGTATCGACTCCCTGGGGAGTGCGCTCTCGGAAGCGGGTCGCCTCGCACAGCAGATGGTCGATCCGACCGGTCCGCGGCTGCTCATCGATGATGAACAGCTCTTCGATCCCGAGTTCTTGCAGCTGGCCTATCAGCCGAAGGTTTCCGCAGTCACGGGAGATGTCATGGGCGTCGAGGCCCTCGTTCGATGGCGACATCCCGAGCGAGGTCCGGTGGTGCCGTCGATGTACGTGGCTCTGGTCGAGGAGCGCGGCCGGACCGCCGATCTGCTCGACGCCGTGATGTCGATGGCGTCTCACGATCGCTCTCGGCATCGTGGCCTTGCGTCGATGCCGAACGTTTCTCTCAACGTGTCGGTTCTCGATCTCGATGACGACGAACTGCCGCGTCGGGCATCGCGAATCCTGACCGCCAGTGCGCCAGCCGAGGGTTGGACGTTCGAGATCACTGAAACCGCCCCGATTTCCGACATCGCGCCCGCCGTCGCCATTCTCACCCGCTTGCGGCTCGCTGGATTCAAACTGGCGGTCGACGACTTCGGAACCGGCACGAGTAATTATGAACGTCTCCTCGTCGCTCCCTTCACCGAACTGAAGATCGACCGGGCGATGGTCGACCGACTCGATCCCGGAGCCGTGGAGCCCGATCCGATGGTCACGTCGGGAATCGAGGTCGGCCACTCACTCGACATGACGGTCGTGGCCGAGGGAGTCGAGACCGTGGAGCAGTTCACCCTCCTTCGACGATTGGGGTGCGACGGAATTCAGGGCTACCTCGTCGGTCGTCCCGTCTCGCCCGACCACTTGGAAGGGGTTCTCGACGAGTGGGCCGATCGTTCGGTCGCCCTCGGACTCGTCGACGAGGATTAGTGCTCGCCGAGAATCCCGCGCAGCGTCGTCTCGACGGTGTGACGAAGAGTTGCACGTGAGTACTGATCGGCGAGGTATAGAAAAGTCTCGAGACTGAGGGCCATGTCGGCCGCTCGAGCCACGTGGGGCCGGTCGGCGATTTCGGGAGCGAACTGGCGGGCGACTTGCTTGCGCAGGATTTTCCGACGCAGATCGGAGGCCGTCCGAATGACCTCGGAGCGATGTTCGCGAACCGAACTCGCCGTCATGACGCCGCGCACGGCATCGAAGAGGCGCAGACGATGTTCGAGGATGGCGGTCAGTCGCTCGTCGAAGGAACCCGTGTCGTCCAAGCCGTCGTAGAGGTGTTTGACGCGTTCCCACTGGAGCGTCATGGCGGTGGAATCGAGATTGTCCTTGTCGAGGAAGTAGCGAAAGACCGAGCGCTCCGACACCCCCGCCACTTCGGCGACGCGAGCGGCCGAGGGTTCGATCTCGCCGGCATCGAACAGAGACAAGAGAGCGAGAACGACGGCCTCTTTGTTGCGTTCACCGCGCAGCCGACGGCCATCGGGTCGGGAATCGGTGACGACGTCCACGACACGACTCTACGTGGCGTGTCCGATCGACCGGGGATCGACGTGAGACTGGTCCGGTCAGGCGCGACGGGCGGCCTTGGCCAGCCGTTTGGCGGCTCGGCCGATGGGCGCGATGTGGCGGCCGTCGAGATCCCCGACCTCGACGCCGTTCGCGAATTGCACGCGGTAGCGAAGCCAGTTGAACCCATTGGCCAGTAGCACCCGGCCCTCGGTGCCGTTCGGCACGTCGGGTAGATCGACTGTGGAGACGACCATGTCTCGAACTCGCAGGTCGAGTTGATCACTATGAGGCTTCGCAAGGGCGTGAGGCTTCCACGTCGGCATGGGATCACACTAGGTCGCCGGGCCCCGGGGACGCACGTTTCGCCGCCGGTACACTCAATGCTCTGTGAAAACGACATGTGAAGCCCTCGACGGCAACAAGGTCCGGCTGTCGGTCGAGATCGACGAATCCGACTTCGACCGAGACATCGATGCCGCATTCGCCAAGATCGCCCGAGAAGTTCGTCTCCCTGGCTTTCGTCAGGGCAAGGCACCCCGACGCGTGCTCGAGGCTCGGATCGGTCTCGAAGCGGCTCGAAGCCAAGCACTGAACGACAGCATCCCGTCCTATCTGGCGCGAGCCGTTCGTGAGAACGACGTCGACATCATCGCCACCCCTGACATCGAGATCACCGGCGGACAGGAGACGGGCTCGGTGTCGTTCACGGCGACGTGTGAAGTTCGTCCGACGGTGTCGGTTCCCGGATATGCCGGTCTTCGCGTCGAGATCGACGTTGTCGAGGTCGCCGATACCGACATCGACGAAGTCGTGACGGCCGAACGACGTCGGCTCGGGACGCTGGTCGACGTCGATCGCCCGGCGACCACGGGTGACTTCGTGACCGTGGATCTGGTCGGAACCCGCGATGGCGAGCCAGTCGTGGGGTTGGCGGTCGACGACTGGTCGTACGAGATCGGGAAGAACTGGGTGTGCCCCACCTTCGACGAGCAGCTGATCGGAGCGGTCGCCGGAGCGCAACTCTCGTTCACCGACACTCCGAACGGCACCGAAGAGGCGGCCGATTTCTCGGTGGCAGTGACTGCGGTCCAAGAGCTCTCCCTGCCGGAAGCCGATGACGCGTGGGTCGCCACCAATGTCGACGGATTCGACACTCTCGACGCCTGGCGCGAGGCGGTGCGGGCCCGCATGAATCAGGCTCGCTGGGATCAGGTGCGTCAGAACCTGGTCGAAAAGGTCACCGATCAGCTCGCGGAACTGGTGGAGGTGGATCCGCCCGAGTCGATGGTGTCGGCTGATCTCCAGCGGCGTGTGCAGAACGTGGTCCAGCAGTTCAGTGCGCAGGGTATGAACCTCGAGCAGTGGCTCCAGGCCACCGGTCAGGAAGCGGCCGACTTCGTCGAGTCCTTCCGTCCGCAGTCGGTGAAGGCGGCCAAGGTCGACTTGGCCCTGCGAGCGGTGGTCGCGGCCGAGGAGTTGTCGGCTTCCGAGGACGACGTCGAGCGAGAGTTGGTGGGGATCGCCCAACGCACCAACGAAAACGCCATCCGTCAGCAGATGATGTCGGGTTCGAAGAAGAAGCCCCGACTGGTATCGGTCGATCAGGTACGGGCCGCCTATGTGGCCAATGACGCATTGGTGGAGTTGGCGGCCGAGATCGGGAAGTCGAAGGCTCTCGATTGGCTCGTTCATCACGTGGAGTACGTCGATGCGAGCGGCAACGCTCTCGACTCCGATACGGTCGTGGGACACTCGGAAGCCGATCATCATGACCATGATCACCACGACCACGACGGAGAGTCTGCATGAACCTCGAGGCCTACAACTATTTCGTCCCCACGGTCGTCGAGCAGACCAACCGCGGTGAACGGGCCTACGACCTTTACAGCCGACTGCTGAAGGAGAACATTCTCTTTCTCGGCACGCCGATCGACGACACGATCGCCAACCTCGTGTGTGCCCAGCTCATCCACCTGGAGAGCGAGAACCCCGACAAGGACATCAACATCTACATCAACAGTCCGGGAGGCGACATCACTGCGTTGTTCGCCATCTACGACACGATGCAGTTCATCAAGAACGACATCGCGACCATCTGCCTCGGCCAGGCGGCGAGTGCAGCGGCCGTCCTTCTGGCCGCCGGCACCAAGGGAAAGCGACTGGCGCTGCCGCACAGCCGAGTCCTGCTCCATCAGCCCTATGGGCAGGTCGGCTACGGCCAGGTCACCGATCTCGAAATCGCCGCCAAGGAGATCATGCGCATGCGCGATCTCCTGGAGGAGATCCTGGCCAGCCACACCGGCCAGCCGATCGACCGGATCCACGCCGACACCGACCGTGACTTCGTCATGGAGGCCGACGAGGCATTGGCCTACGGGATCATCGATGACGTGATCTCCTCCCGTGGCGTGGTCGACCGTACCGGCCCCATTCGCTGACCAGGGTCTTTGATCGATCCTCTCAAGGTCTTGACACAAATCGCCGACAACGTCGGTTGTCATCAGTCAGACTGAGACACGCTCATCGAGAGCGCAGTCGAGATCACGAGCGGAGAGGAGGTCGGACGTGGCGAAATTCGGAGACACGGGTGAGATCCTGAAGTGCTCGTTCTGCGGCAAGTCGCAGAAGCAGGTGAAAAAGCTCATCGCCGGCCCAGGTGTCTACATCTGTGACGAGTGCATCGACCTCTGCAACGAGATCATCGAAGAGGAAGTGAACGAAGCGTCCGATCTGAAGATGGACGATCTTCCGAACCCGCGTGAGATCCTCGACTTCCTCGACGAGTACGTGGTCGGACAGATCCAGGCCAAGAAGGTTCTGTCAGTGGCGGTCTACAACCACTACCGACGCATCCAGTACCAGAAGGATCACTCGCTCTCGAAGCGCGACGAGGTCGAGTTGGCCAAGAGCAACATCTTGCTGCTCGGCCCCACCGGCTGTGGAAAGACCCACCTCGCTCAGACGTTGGCGCGCATGTTGAACGTACCGTTCGCCATCGCCGACGCGACCGCCCTCACTGAAGCCGGTTACGTGGGTGAAGACGTCGAGAACATCTTGCTGAAGCTCATTCAGGCCGCCGACTTCGACGTGAAGAAGGCCGAGACCGGCATCATTTACATCGACGAGATCGACAAGATCGCCCGCAAGAGTGAGAACCCGTCGATCACTCGCGACGTGTCGGGTGAAGGAGTGCAACAGGCACTCCTCAAGATTCTGGAAGGCACAGTGGCGTCAGTGCCGCCCCAAGGCGGCCGCAAGCATCCGCATCAGGAGTTCATCCAGATCGACACCACCAACGTTCTCTTCATCTGTGGTGGAGCCTTCGCCGGACTCGACAAGATCATCGAACAGCGGATCGGACACAAGGGAGTGGGTTTCCACGCAACGGTTCGCAGTCAGGCCGAAAAGGACCCCGGCGAATTGTTCGCCCAGGTTCTTCCGGAAGATCTCCTGTCGTTCGGTCTCATCCCCGAATTCGTCGGACGTCTTCCCATGGTCGGCGCCGTGCGGAATCTCGATCAGGAAGCTTTGGTGAAGATCCTCGTCGAGCCGAAGAATGCTCTCGTCAAGCAGTACGCCAAGTTCTTCGAATTCGAGGACGTCGAACTCGACATCGCCGACGACGCTCTGGCAGCCATCGCCGATCTCGCCCTCAAGCGGGGCACCGGTGCGCGTGGCCTGCGAGCCATCCTCGAAGAGGTGTTGCTCGACACGATGTACGAACTACCGGGGCGAGCCGACGTGGCCAAGATCGTGATCGAGACGAACACCGTCACCGACAAGGCGCCACCCACGCTCGTGCCGCGCGCATCGGTTCGTTCGACGCGACCGCGTCGCGCCGCCAGTTGACCAGACCCTGGTTCATGGACATCCACCGATGAACTACGACCAGGCCCTCGCGTACCTCGATTCCCATGCGTCCTATGAGAAGACGGGACGTATCGACGCGCCGTCGCTCGACGTGATCCAACGTCTGTGCTCGGCGATGGGGGATCCCCAACACGCCGCTCCGGTGATCCACATCACCGGGACCAACGGCAAGGGTTCCACCGCCCAGATGGTGACGCGCCTGTTGATGGCATCGGGACTGAAAGTGGGTACGTACACGAGTCCGCATCTCGAGCGAGTGAACGAAAGGCTGGCCATCGATGCCGTAGCCATCTCGGACGAGGCGTTCGGGGAGCAGGTCGGTGCGGTGGCCGATCTCGAGATCGTCGCCGGTGTTCGGCCCGGTTATTTCGATGCCTGCACGGCGGCTGCATTCCGATGGTTTGCCGATGAGGCGGTCGACGTCGGGGTCGTCGAGGTCGGACTTCTCGGTCGCTGGGACGCGACCAATGTCGTCGATGCTCAGGTGGCGGTGATCACCAACATCGGTCTCGATCACACCGAATTCGCCGGACCGACACGAGCTCACATCGCGCGCGAGAAATCCGGAATCGTGACGCCGACGTCGGCTCTGGTGACGGGGGAGACCGACCCGGAAATGCTGGCCGTCTTTCGTGACGCGAACCCCGCCGTGATGCTCGTGCAAGATGCCGACTTCGGTGTCGGATCGAACGAACTCGCTCTCGGTGGTCGATTCGTCGAATTGCGCACCCCGACCACGATCTACCCCGAAGTTCTCGTCCCACTTCATGGCCACCATCAGGCCACGAATGCCGCCGTGGCGCTCACCACGGTCGAAACGTTCTTCGCACGCCCACTCGAGGAGTCGGTCGTGTCGGAAGGATTCGCCGGTGTCGAGATGCCCGGCCGCTTCGAGATTCTCGACCACCAACCGCTCGTCATCGTGGACGGTGCCCACAACCCGGCCGGGGCCGACGTCTGCGCCTCGGTGTTCTTCCACGACTTCGATCCGGCGGGCCGCCGCGTCCTGGTGGTCGGCTGTCTACGTGGTCGTGATCCGGGTGAGATGCTCGCTGCGCTCCGTGCCGACGAGTTCGATCAGGTCGTGTGCTGCACGGCCCCGTCGCCGCGGGGTCTTCCGGCATCCGAGGTCGCGCGGGCAGCTCGAGAACTCGGGTGCGACGAGGTACGTGAGATCGGTGACGTCGAGGGTGCCCTCGAACACGTTCTCGCGTTCATGTCGGCCGACGATGCGGTTCTCGTGACCGGCTCGCTGTACGTGGTGGGAGCCGCCCGCGCTCGGCTACGACGCCGGTAGCGTTCCCGCCCATGTCCGATCGCACCCTTGTCCTCTTGAAGCCCGATGCCGTCGAGCGTGGTCTCGTCGGCCAGATCCTCGGTCGTTTCGAAGCCAAGGGGCTCCGTCTGGTCGCCCTCGACCTCCGAAGTCTCGATGCCGACACCCTCGCTCGCCACTACGAAGAGCACGTGGGGAAGGGGTTCTACGCCGATCTCGTCGAGTTCATGTCGCGCGGCCCGGTCGTGGCCCTCGTGCTCGAAGGACCGGAGAACACGTGGGAAGTCGTGCGCACCATGATGGGCACCACCAATCCCCGCGCCGCTGCGCCGGGAACCATCCGAGGTGACCTGGGGATTCTTTTCACCGAGAACCTCGTCCACGGGTCGGATTCCCTGGCCTCGGCCGAGCGGGAGATCGGGATTTTCTTCCCCAATCTGTAACATTTCGGCCCATGGCCAGGAACAATCCGCTGGCCCTCGGCCGTGACATTGCGATCGACCTCGGGACGGCCAACACCCTCGTGTACGTGCGTGGGCACGGCGTCGTCCTGAACGAGCCGTCGGTCGTGGCTCTCGACGTGGCGGACGGGCGTCCGGTGGCCGTCGGTAACGAGGCCAAGAGGATGATGGGACGGACCCCTGGTCACATTCGGGCCGTACGTCCGCTGAAAGACGGAGTGATCGCCGACTTCGAGGTCTGCGAGAAGATGCTGCGCTACTTCATTCAGAAGGTGCACACCAGTCGCTGGAGCAAACCCCGCATGGTGATCTGTGTGCCGTCGGGTATCACAGGCGTCGAACAGCGAGCAGTGCAGGATGCCGCCGAGTACGCCGGGGCACGCAAACCGGTCCACATCATCGAAGAGCCGATGGCCGCTGCCATCGGAGCCGACCTCCCGGTGCACGAACCGAGTGGCAACATGATCGTCGACATCGGTGGCGGAACGACCGAAGTCGCCGTGATCTCGCTCGGTGGAATCGTCACGGCGCAGTCGTTGCGAGTCGCCGGCGACGAACTGGACGAGGCGATCATGGCCTACCTGAAAAAAGAATTTTCGATGGCCATCGGAGAACGTACGGCCGAGGAGATCAAGATTCAGATGGGCTCGGCGTGGCCGATGGAAGAAGAAATGACCGCCGACATCCGCGGTCGTGATCTCATCAGTGGCTTGCCACGCACCATCTCGCTGTCGACCGAACAGGTTCGCGAAGCGCTCGCCGAACCGGTCGCAGCCATCGTCGACGTCGTACGGACGACGCTCGACAAGACCCCTCCCGAACTGGCGGCCGACATCATGCACGCCGGAATCACCCTGTCGGGCGGTGGCGCACTTCTCGCCGGGATCGATCGCCGTATGGCCCACGAGACCGGTATGCCGATCAACATCGCCCCTGATCCTCTGTACGCCGTGGTCATCGGCTCGGGTCGAGCGCTCGAGAACATCGAGGCCATGGGGGGACTGCTGGCGGACAGTGCCGATTGAGGTGAGTCTCGTCGTCGGGGGTGATCGCACGTGCCGGTCTACTCGGTGAGTCGTCGGAGGGCGCTCGCCCTCCTCACTCTCACGTCGATCCTTCTCATCACCCTCGACTTGCAGGGCAATTCGATCGTCGACGGCGTGCGGCGAGCGTTCGGAACGGTGTTCGAGCCAATTCAGGATTCGGCTCGTGTGGTGACTCGACCCATCGAGAACGCGTGGCGAGGTATCACCGACTACAGCGATCTCGAAGCGGAGAACCGACGACTGCAGGATCTGGTCGATCAGCAAGAAGGTGCATTCATCGCCGCCTTGGCCACCGCACGTGACGCCCAAGAACTTCTCGCTCTGAACGGCATCGACGACCTCACCGAGATTTCGTCGATCACGGCCCAGGTCGTCGGTGGAGCACCGTCGAACTTCTCCCAGACGGTCGAGATCAATCAGGGATCGAATGACGGGCTGCGCGTCGGGATGCCGGTCGTGAACGCCGGTGGACTCGTGGGCAAGGTCACCCAGGTTTTCTCGACGCGTTCGATCGTTCTTCTCGTGAACGATGCCACCTACGCGGTGCCGGTCCAGATCATCAACCTCCCTGAGGTGGTGACGACCACGACGACGACCACGACGACGACCACCACGACCACGACAACGACGACAACGACAACCACGACGACGATGGCGCCGACGTCGACGGTCGCTCCGGGTATCGACGACGTACCGGCCGGAATCCCCCCGGTGGTCGGTTCCGAACCGGAGGACCGAGCGACGGCACCCACGGCCCCGGCGCCGTCGACGTCGATCGCGTCGATCGTGACCGCGACTCCGGCGACCACGGTCTTCCCACCGTCGGCCCAGACGTCGACGACCATCGACATCGACAATCTGCCGGCCACCGAAATCGGCGCTCTGCGTGGACGGGGGCCCGATCAACCGCCGATCGTCGAGTTCGTCGAACAGAGCTCGCGATTCGGGGAGATCAGAGTCGGTGCCGTGGTGATCACGGCTGGTGGATCGAAGAGTTTGGCTCCGCGAGGAATCGTCGTCGGCCGAGTGGTGAAGATCGTCGAGCGCCCGGGTACGTCGGGAGCGATCCTGGAAGTGAGGCTTTCGGCTCGGCTGACGTCACTGAACTTCGTTCGTGTGCTGTTGTATCAACCGGCGGTGAGCGAATGATCGAACTCTTGAATCGACCGGTGCTGAGACTGGTGCTGTTGGGTCTCGTTGCGCTCGCCGTGCAGACCACGTTGCTGGCCGACATGACCCTCGACGGCATCGTCGTTCAGCTCATGCTTTGCCTGTCGGTCGCCGCGGGTGTCTCAGGAGGACCCGAGCGCGGTGCCCTCGTCGGTTTCATGTTCGGAACCATGTTCGATCTGGTTCTGTCCACACCTCTTGGTCTCACGGCTCTCGTCTACGGGTTGGCCGGCTTCGTGGCCGGATACGTGAACTCGCTCACGGCCAATCATCCATGGTGGCTGGGCTCGATCGTCGTCGGCCTCTCCACGGCGTTGGCGACCTTCGTGCATCCCGTCTTCGCATCGTGGGTCGGTGTCGATGGGTGGCTCACTCTTCGGGTGGTCGAAGTGGCCGTGGTCGTTGCGGGGTTCAACGCGGTTCTGGCCCCGGCGGCTGTTCCTCTCATGCGCTGGGCACTCGTGATCAAACGGCGAGCCCGGTTGGCCCCTCCACCGGAGATCTTCCTGTGAGCGGTGATCGGCGTTCCACGAGACTCTCCGTCGTCGGAGCGATCGCCGCCGTGCTCTTCTCGGCGCTCGGTCTGCGGATGTGGTTCCTGCAAGTGGTCGACGCGCCGGTTCTCGAACAAAAGGTCGAAGCCAACAAGACCCGAACGGTTCGCCTTCTTCCTGAGCGCGGACGAATCTTCGATCGTGAGGGTCGGATCATGGCCGACAACGAGCGAATCCTGACCATCACCGTGGCGTGGGACGTCATCCGACGCGAAGCGGATCGATTGGAACTCTTCGCCCGTCTGTCGCCGGTCCTCGACGTGTCGGTGACCGATCTCGAGAATCGCTACGACAGTGGGCGTTACAGCCCGCTGCTGCCGATGCCGGTCAAAGAAGGGGTGGGGGAGGACGTCGCGCTCTATCTGATCGAACGTTCGGAGGACTTCCCGGGTGTCGACGTGGCCAATCAGTGGCGCCGTGATTACCCCTACGCACCGCTCGCTGCTCATGTGGTCGGCTATCTGGGCGCGATCACTCCCGAGGACGCCGAGCAGTATCGCGACCTCGGTTACGACCTGAACGAACGGGTGGGTCAGTTCGGAGTCGAGAAGATCTTCGAGCCCTATCTCCGGGGCACCCCTGGTTTCGTGCGGTACGAAGTCGATTCACGAGGCGCGATTCTGAGTGTCGTCGAGCAGGTCGAACCCATGCCGGGCAACGATCTGCAGTTGACGATCGATCTCGATCTTCAACAGTTCGCCGAGCAGGCCTTGGAAACTCAGCTACGGCTTCGGCGTTTCGTGGAAACCTGTCAGGCCAAGGATGCGAACAAGATCTCGGTGAAGCCACAGTTCCCGGATTGCCAGAACCTGAAGGCGCCCGCTGGCTCGGTGGTCGTTTCGAACCATGGGACAGGTGAAGTGTTCGCGCTGGCGTCGTACCCGACGTTCGACAACAGGTGGTTCAACGCCGGAGTGTCCTCCGACAAGTTCGCTCAGATCTTTCCGCGCGACGACGATCCGGACAAGTCGATTCTGGTGAATCGGGCCATTCAGGGTCAGTACAACCTCGGTTCGAGTTTCAAGCCGTTCGTCGCTTTCGCAGCGCTCGATTCCGGTCAGCTCATCGGGGGCGCTGATTATCGCTATCTCGACCAGGGCACCTACACGTTGACGAGCATCGACTCGACCACGTGCCAGGTCGTCAAGTGCGTCTATCGAAACGCCTTGTGCGGTGGAGGGAACAGCCCCTGCTACTACGGGTCGGTCAACGTCGAAGATGCACTTGCAGTCTCGAGTGACACGTTCTTCTACAAGATCGGCGAGCAGATCTTCGCCGAGCGGGGTGGCCAACCGATCCTTCAAGAGGAGTTGCGCCTCTTCGGTTTCGGCGGCCGGACCGGTATCGACCTTCCGTACGAATCGGCCGGGCGTGTTCCTGACAAGGAATCGAAAGCCGATCTCGTCGAGAGGGGCGTGCTGGCCGAAGGAGAGAGTCCCAACTATCTGGTCGGTGACAACGTCCAGTTGGCCATCGGACAGGGCCTCTTGGCTGCGACACCGCTTCAACTCGCACAGGCCTACGGGACCCTCGCCAACGGTGGATCGGTTCTGCGGCCCCTCGTGGCACTGGCGCTCCTCGAGCCCGGCACCCCCGACTCCGACGTGCCGGGAGTGGCCGACCTGTCGCAGTCGACGGTGACACTCGATCTGGCCGGTGTGAGTCCGATCCGAACCATCGACATGCCGGCCGAGTATCGAGACCCCATCGTGAAGGGTCTCCAACGCGTGATCACCGGACCAGGGGTCGACAGCGATCGCTATCACTCGACGACCGGTGAGAAGTTGTTCGCGAGTTACCCCTACGACGATCTTCCGATCGCCGGTAAGACCGGTACGGCACAGGGGGCTGCGAGTCTTCCCTGGAACGACTCCTCGGCTTTCGGAGCCTTCAGCCTCGATCCGTTCCGTCCCTTCACCGTCACGGCGTATCTCGAGAAGTCGGGCTACGGATCACGCGCGGCGGCACCGGTGGTGAAGTGCATGTTCATGGCCCTCGCCGAGGCCGTCGACACCTCGGACGTCGAACTGTCGAATCCCCTCGACGTCGAATCCACCCGAGCGGCGCCCGATCGAAAGCTCGAGAGCAATCGCTGTCTCGGCGGCTCTCAGTACGGCGGACGGGACTGATGGCGGCCCCGATTCTTCCTCGTCGCAGCGATTCTCGGCTCGGGGGCTTCCGAGCCGGACCGGGGGATCCGAGTCGAAACATCGACTGGTCACTGATCGTTGCGGTGGTGCTCCTCGCGGTGATCGGCGCCTTCGCGATCTACAGCGCCACGTTCTGGAAGGTCGCCGACGACCCGTATTGGTTCACGGTTCGACAGGTCGTGTTCGCCATCGTGTCGGCCATCGTCTTGGCGGCCACGATGTCGTTCGACTACACACTGCTGCGCGAACGGGCGTTCTTTCTCTACGGATGTGCACTGGTCGCGCTCGCCCTCGTCCTGGCCGTCGGAGCACTGCGTGGAGGAGCGCGTCTGTCGTTCGACCTCGGTCCGGTCCTGTTCCAGCCGGCCGAATTCGCGAAGCCAGCCGTGATCGTCGTGTTGGCCGCCTATCTCGCCGAAATTCGAGAGGACTCGGTCAGCTACGCCCGTTTCATCGGAGGCCTGGTGCTCGTCGGGGCGCCGGTCGTTCTCATCATTCTTCAACCCGATCTCGGTTCGGCCTTCGTGATCATCGTCGGGGCGCTGGTCGTCTTCCTGATGGCGGGGGCCAAGCTGCGCTACCTCGCCATGATCACGTTTCTGACGGTGGTGACAGTGGCGGCTGCGGTCATCGCCGGGGTGGTCGATCGTTACCAGTTGCGTCGTATCGAAGCGTTCCTCAATCAGAACTCGACCGATGACAATCTGAAGGATCTGGTTCTCCAGGTGCGATTCGCCAAGCGCGCCGTCGGAACGGGAGGGTGGTTCGGCAAGGGTTATCTGGAGGCTCCGCTCACCAACGGAAAGTTCATTCCCGTGCAGCAGAGCGACTTCATCTTTTCGGCGGTGGCCGAACAGTTCGGCATGCTCGGTGGTGGCCTCGTGATCCTCTTGTTCGCACTTCTTCTCGTGCGTATCTGGAGAGTCGCCCATCTGAGCAAGGACACCTTCGGCACGTACATCTGCGCCGGAGTTTTCGGCATGATTCTCTGGCACGTCTTCCAGAACATCGGCATGACCATGGGAATCATGCCGGTGACGGGTGTTCCCTTGCCCTTCGTCAGTTACGGGGGATCGGCTCTGGTGGCCTTTTCCATCATGATTGGCCTGGTCGAGAGCGTGCACATGCGCCGAATGCGCTGATCGAGACAGGCCCGACCGGTAGGATTACGGAGTCATGACATCCCTCTGGACGCGGGTCGAACCGTTGTTGGCGAGGGTGCGCAAACCAGCCCGCTACATCGGGTGCGAGGACGGGGCCATCGAGCCTCGTCATGGTCCGGGCAAAGTCGCCTGGCTTCTCGCTTATCCCGATGTGTACGAAGTCGGCCTACCGAATCAAGGGCTTCAGATCCTCTACGAGATCCTGAACGAGCGCGCCGACGCCGTCGCCGAGCGTACGTACGCGCCGTGGGTCGATCTCGAAGCGCTCATGAGGGAGCGATCGATTCCCCTGTTCTCTGTCGACACGCACCGGGCGGCGGGCGACTTCGACGTGATCGCGTTCAATTTGTCGGCGGAACTCGTCTACACGAACGTCCTCAACATGATCGATCTGGCGGGTGTGCCGATTCACGCTGCTCGTCGGCGCCCTGACGATCCCCTCGTGATCGTCGGCGGCCATGCGGCGTTCAACCCCGAACCACTGGCCGACTTCATCGACGTCGCCGTTCTCGGTGAGGGAGAAGAGGTGGTGAGCGAGATCACCGAGGTCGTCCGTGAATGGAAGGCCTCGGGTCGCACCGAAGGTTCTCGGGAGGCCGTCCTTCGCGCCCTGTCGAAGATCCCTGGGGTCTACGTGCCGTCGATGTACGAGGTCGAGTACGAGCGCGAGCGCACGGTGTCGGTCACCCCTAGGTACACGGACGTCCCGTCGACAGTGGTCAAGCGGACGGTTTCCGATCTCGCGCAGTGGGACTATCCGCGTCGCCCCCTCGCTCCGCTCACCGAGGTGGTTCACGATCGATTGGCCGTCGAGGTCTTTCGAGGTTGCACCCGTGGGTGTCGCTTCTGTCAGGCGGGCATGATCACCCGTCCGGTCCGGGAACGCCCGGCCGAACAGGTTCGCACGATGATCACTCGCGGCCTTGAGCGCACGGGCTACAACGAGGTGTCGCTCACGTCGTTGTCGACCGCCGACTTCAGCGGCGTCGAGAACGTGGTGTCGTCGATCGTTCCCGACCCCACCGCATGTGGAGCCCCGACGGTGAGCCTCCCGTCGCTTCGTGTCGATGCCTTCACCGTCGGCCTGGCCGCTCAGGTCGCGAGTGGCCGACGTAGCGGGCTCACGTTCGCTCCCGAAGCGGGCACGTGGCGTCTTCGAACGGTGATCAACAAGTTGATCACCGAAGCCGATCTCTACGGGGCCGTGGAATCGGCTTACGCCAACGGGTGGTCCCGCATGAAGTTGTACTTCCTCACCGGCTTACCCACCGAAACCGACGACGACACTCGTGGTATCGCCGAATTGGCCGCTGGTTGTGTGGCGATCGGCAAGAAGTACACGCCACGGGCCAACGTGACGGTCAGCCTCGGCGGTTTCGTCCCGAAGGCTCATACGCCGTTCCAGTGGTTCGGCCAGAACGGGGTCGACGAATTGCGTCGCAAGATCGGTGTGGTCCGGTCGGCGGCGTCGCGAGGAGTTCACGTGAAGTGGCACGATCCGGCGGCGTCTCTTGCCGAAGGTGTGGCGAGTCGAGGTGACCGTCGTGTCGGTCGGGTGATCGAGCGAGTCTGGCGCGAAGGTGGAACCTTCCAGGAGTGGTCCGAATACTTCCGGCTCGATCGCTGGACCGATGCGCTGGCGGCCGAAGGTCTCGACGTCGACTGGTTCACCACCCGCCATCGTGACGAGAGTGAAATTCTTCCCTGGGAGCACCTGAGTGCCGGGTTGCATCGAGACTTCCTGTGGCAGGACTGGCGGTCCGCCCTCGACGAACATGGCCTTCCCGATTGTCGTTGGACGCCGTGTTACGACTGTGGGGTCTGCACCGGCGACGGGCTCGAACACGTGGTCGCCTCCCCGGTTCCTCCGGCCGGGGGCAGTCAGGGGACCGGACAGGATCTGTCGATCGGCGGTCGGATCCCCGAAGCGGTTCCGGTTCGTCTGGGGGCGCGGTCGTGAAGGTGCGCATTAGTTATCGAAAATTGGGGAAGGTCAGATTCCTCGGTCACCTCGACATGGCTCGCCTCTGGGAGCGAGGTCTCCGCAAGGCTGCGGTTCCGGTGGCCATGTCGGCCGGATTCACCCCACGGCCCAAGGTCTCGTTCGGACTCGCTCTGCCCACCGGTGCCGAGTCGGTGGTCGAATTGTTCGATGTGACTCTCGATCCTGGTGTCGATCACGGTGTCGATCACGGTGTCGATCACGGTGTCGATCTCGATATCGATCACGGAGTCGATCACGAACGACTGCAGTCGTCGCTCTCCGGTGCGATGCCTCCTGGAATCGACGTCCTCGACGTCGATTCCGCCTCCCCGCTGGTGTGGTCTCTTCAAGAGGACGTGACGGCGACGACGTGGGTCATGGCGATCGACTCGACCACGGAGAACGAGATGTACGACCGTGTATCCGAAGTCGTGGACGCACCCGAGATCTGGATCGAGCGCGAACGCAAAGGGGAGCGTCGACGTGACGACGTCCGCCCCGGAGTTCTCGATCTACGAGTTGTCACCCGTGACAACTGGTCGTCCGCGAGCGAAATCGCCTCGTGGGCCGATGATGTCGCACGTCTCTCATCCAACGTTCAGTTCGTCGAAGCGACTCTCACGACCTCTGGTCGCGGTGTTCGGCCCACCGAGATGGCCGAAGTACTCCGTCCGGGAGTCGATCCGTGGGTCACCATGCCTCGGGTCGTCCGGACACATCAATGGATCGGGCGCGACGACGCGCCGCGCGTGTCCGCACGCGCTGGAAAGGACATCACCCATGACGAATCACTCGAACGACGGCTCGAACGACTCGAGCAACGACGCGCGCCCGAACCCGCCGGTCGAACCGGCACGGTCCACTGACGCAACCAATTCCTCGAACGAGTCGAACTCGTCGGCCGACTCGAACGGATCAGCTGACTCGAACGGCGCAGCCGTCGGATCGCGTCCGACCGGAGACGCCGCCCGCAAGAAGCGTCGTCGTGGATCGCGTGGTGGGCGCAATCGCTCACGCTCGGGACGGCCGAGCGACGGTGCGGCCGGTGAAAGCGGCCGTTCGTCGTCCGATGGCGACATCGAGCTTCCCGAACGAGCCAGTGAGGGTCGACCCGATGCCGAAGCCGGATCGGAAGCCGTGGTTCGTCGACCTCGAATCGGTGACACTCGGCCGGCTCCTCCGGCCACCAAACCGTCGGTCACGATGCCGGGTGGCGCGCGCGCTGGTGGCGCGAAGCCGAAGCGTAACGGTGGTGGTGGCGCCTCGGCGGGTTCGAACGCGGGGGCGAGCGGCGACGGCGGAGGTCGACGCCGTCGTCGAGGTGGACGCAGTCGCGGATCGGGTGAAGGCCGCCCCTCCGATGGCGGGGTGATCGAACGCCGTCGCGGCCAAGAGCGCGACGGTCGGCCCATCGGCCGGTACTTCATGTGCGTTCAGGTCCGGCCGAACCTCACCCAAGTGGGGGTGCTCGAAGGACGAAGCCTGCTCGAGCACTACGTCAGCCGACCGGCCGACGACGTGTCGCAGATCCACGGCAACATCTACGTGGGGCGGGTCCAGAACGTGTTGCCGGGTATGGAGGCCGCTTTCGTCGACATCGCCACACCGAAGAACGCCGTTCTGTACCGCGGTGACGTTCAATATGACGCCGAGGACATCGTCGACAGTCAGCCGCGAATCGAGAACATTCTGAAGGCCAAGCAGTTGATCGTGTGTCAGGTCACCAAGAACCCGATCGGAGTGAAGGGAGCGCGCCTGACTCAAGAGGTCTCGCTCCCCGGACGCTTCGTGGTTCTCATCCCCAACTCGAAGACCTACGGAATCTCCAAGCGACTGCCCGACGACGAACGTAAACGACTCCGGAGCATTCTCGATCGGGTCAAGCCGGCCGAGCACGGGCTCATTGTTCGGACGGCGGCCGAAGCGGCGACCGAACACGAACTGAGAGCCGACATGACACGTCTCGTCGAGCAGTGGAACCAGATCGAGGAGAAGGCTCGAAAGGCCAACGGCCCGACCCTTTTGTACCGCGAACCTCCGCTGGCCGTTCGGGTGATTCGCGAAGAGTTCAATGCCGAATATCGGGGCGTCACCATCGACGATCGCCAACTCTTCGAAGACGTTCGGTCCTACGTGGAGGATTTCAATCCCGAATTGGCCGATCGCGTCGAATACTTCGATCCGGAGACCGAGTCCCTGCCACTGTTCGAGCACTATCGAGTGCACGAACAGTTGCACAAGGCCCTCGACCGCAAGGTGTGGCTGCCGTCGGGCGGTTCTCTCATCATCGAGCACACCGAGGCTCTGACGGTGATCGACGTGAACACCGGCCGCAACGTCGGAACCTCCAACCTCGAATCGACCGTGTTCCAGAACAATCTGGAGGCGGCCGAGGAAATCGCCCGCCAACTCCGGCTGCGCGACATCGGTGGAATCATCGTCATCGACTTCATCGACATGGAGATCAAGGACAATCGAAAGAAGGTCGTGGATGCCTTCCGATCGGCCCTGGCCCGGGACAAGACCCGGACTCAGGTGTTCGACATCTCCGAGCTCGGACTGGTGGAGATGACTCGCAAACGGATCGGAGAAGGCCTGCTCACGGCCTTCGCCGACCCCTGCGAGATCTGCCATGGGCGTGGCGTCGTGGTCGACCACGATCTCTTGGCCTGAAATCCCCGGCTCGGGGAGTGGGCCGGGCCGTTCGGCCAGGTAGTGTCGTCAATCGCTATGTACGCAGTCATCGCTACCGGAGGCAAGCAGGTCCGTGTGACCAAGGGGCAGCAGGTGCATGTCGAATTGCTCGGGGCCGATCAGGGCTCCGACGTCGACTTCACCCCGGTTCTCCTGGTCGACGGCGACACCGTCCTCGCCACACCCGACCAACTCGCCTCGGCCAAGGTGCAGGGCCGCATCGTCGGCACCGCCACCGGCCCGAAGATCAACGGCTTCACGTACAAGCGTCGTACCAACCAGCGTCGTCGGTACGGACATCGTCAGAAGTATCAGGTCGTCGAGATCACCTCGATCGCGAAAGGCTGAGTCATGTCGAAGACCAAAGGTGGCGGTTCAACTCGTAACGGGCGTGACTCGAACGCCCAACGCCTCGGTGTGAAGGTGTTCTCCGGAACGCAGGTCACCGCCGGAACGATCGTCGTTCGTCAGCGTGGAACCAAGTTCCACCCCGGAAAGAACGTCGGCCGAGGTGGGGACGACACGTTGTTCGCTCTGATCGACGGGGCGGTCAAGTTCGGTGAGCGTCGAGGTCGACGCGTCGTCGACATTCTTCCCGCCGACTGAGGTACACGACGTCTCAGATGTCGAACCCGCGTGGCAACTTTTGCAGCGGGTAGTCGAGCAGAGTGATTCCTTGTCGACAGGCGAATCGGTCGGTCATCCCGGCCACGTAAGAAACAGCCGCCGACACCGACTCTGGTGACCCCGGGGCGAGATCGACGGCATCGGGGAGCAGATGTGGCACGTCGATGTAGTGGTCGACGAGTGCCCGCAGCAGGTCGACGACCCGGGCCGCCTGATCTCGGCTCGCCGACCGGAGATACACCTCGTCGTAGTTGAAGCGACGAAAAGACGCCAGGGCTTCGGCCACGTCGGGCTCCATTCCGATGCGACCGGTGGTGGCGGTGGCGCCGATCATCGATCGGATGAAGGCGCTCAACTGGCTCTGGCGGGTCGTGCCACACAACGACCGTACGTTGGCGGGTAGTTCACTCGGATCGACGACTCGCGCCGCCACGGCATCCTCGAAGTCATGACACACGTAGGCGATGCGATCGGCCCAGCTGACGATCTCGCCCTCCGGAGTGGCCGGAGCGGGTCGGCTCCACGAATGATTGCGAATGCCGTCGAGAGTCTCGTGGCACAAGTTGAGTGGAACGAGGGTGACGTCGGCCCCCCAGACGGCGTGATCGAAACCTCCGTCGACGTAGGGCGACAGAGCATCTTCACTCGCGTGACCACCCGGTCCGTGACCACAGTCGTGTCCGAGAGCGATGGCTTCGGTGAGGGCGACATTGAGGCCGAGGGGGCGGGCGACCGACACGGCGACTTGGGCGACCTCGAGGGCATGCGTCAGTCGAGTTCGTTGATGGTCGTCGGGGAAGACGAACACCTGGGTCTTTCCGGCCAGACGCCGGAACGACGTGGCGTGCAGGATTCGATCGCGGTCGCGTTCGAAGCAGGTGCGAAAAGGATCGGCCTCCTCGGTGATGGCGCGACGTCCGGCTCCGGTCGATCGGGTGGCGAGTCGGGCCAATTGGCTGTCGAGCAGATCTTCGCGCGTCTGTCGATCGATGGCTCGGGCCTCTCCGCTGCCGGCCCACGAGTCAGTGTGGGCGACGACGATGGAATCGGACGGATTCCCGGCCATGGTGCTCGCCCAGCGTTCGGCCCGCTCGGCGAGATCGTCGCGAGCGACGTCACCAGAGTCGTCCGGGAAGGCTTCTCGTGAATCGTCACTCGTCACGGGGCCCAGGTTACGACGGGGGTGTGCTGGTCGTTCGGGCCAGTAACTTGAGAATCTCATGAGCCAGTTCGTCGACGAGTGCCAATTGAACGTGCGCGCCGGCGACGGTGGGGCTGGCTGCGTCTCGTTTCGTCGTGAGGGTCCGGTGGCCATGGGCGGTCCGAACGGTGGTGACGGCGGGCGCGGAGGTGACATCTGGTTGGTGGCCGATCGCAATGTCGCGTCGCTGCTGGCCTTTCGCGACCACCCGCATCGAAGTGCGGGAAGCGGCGTTCACGGCAAGGGCAAGGATCTGCACGGGCGGCGCGGCGAGACTCTCGAAGTGACGGTGCCCGAGGGGACGGTCGTTCGCGACATGTACTCCGGAGAGGTCTTGGCCGACCTGGCGAACCACGGAGATCGATGGCTGGCGGCTCACGGCGGTCGTGGTGGACGGGGCAATGCCCGCTTCCTCACCAATCGACGACGAGCCCCGAGCTTCGCCGAACAAGGGGAACACGGTGAAGAACGGTGGTTGAAACTCGAACTCAAACTTCTCGCCGACGTGGCCCTGGTCGGTTTCCCCAATGCCGGAAAGAGCACGTTCATCAGCGTCATCTCGGCTGCGAAACCCAAGATCGCCGACTATCCCTTCACGACCCTCGAACCCAATCTGGGTGTGGTCCGCTTCGACGACGGTGCTGAGTTCGTGGTCGCCGACATTCCGGGCCTCATCGAAGGCGCAGCCGAGGGACGCGGCCTCGGTCATCGTTTCCTGCGGCACGTGGAACGAGCCCGAGTCCTCTGCGTTCTCGTCGACCTGGCGCCGGTCGACGACACGTCCCCCGACGATCAAGTGAGGATTCTTCTCGACGAACTCGGTGAGTACGACCCCGAGCTCTTGACCCGTCCGCGAGTCGTGGTGGGCACCAAGACCGACATGGCCGATCCCGATCGGGTGGCGGCGTGGGACGGGCCCGTGATCTCGTCGATCACTCGCCAAGGAGTGCGTGATTTGGTGGGTCGTCTGGCCTCACTCGTTCACCAGGCTCGAGATGACGAACCCGAGTCCGAAGGACGAGTGATCCTGCGACCGGAGTCGGACGCGGCCTGGGTCGAAAGGGTCGGGGACAACGAATGGCGCGTTCATGGCCGCAAGGTGCTGCGAGCCGTGCACCTCAACGACGTGACCACTCCAGATGCCCTGTCGTACATCGACGAGCGCCTCACCAAGTTGGGGGTTCCGAAACTGCTGTCCCGAGCCGGCGCGACCGAAGGCGACGTGGTCTGGATCGGTTCGTTCTCCTTCGACTACCACCGCGACATCTGACAGGACGAATCCCGACTTCGCTCGTGGCTCGCGTGCCGTAACGTGTCGGCGATGTCGAGCGACTCCTCCACTCCGGCGCGCGAGAGGTCGCGTGTGATCGTGAAGATCGGGACGTCGTCGTTGACCGACGATCACGGGGTGATCTCCCGATCGATGATCGCCTCGGTCTGCCGACAGATCTCCGAACTTCGTGCCGATGGCCACGATGTCGTGCTGGTGTCATCGGGTGCCGTAGCGGCCGGAGTTTCCGCTCTCGATCTGACCGAGCGTCCGAACGACGTCCAGACCCTCCAGGCCTTGGCGGCCGTCGGTCAGAGCCGTCTCATGGAGGTGTACAACATCGAGTTCCTCGCCGTCGGGTTGATCGCCGCTCAGGTGCTTCTCGTGCCGAACGATTTCGTCGATCGACAGCAGTATCTGCACGCGCGGGCGACGCTCGAACGCCTTCTCGAACTCGGATGCGTTCCGGTGGTCAACGAGAACGACACCATCGCCGCCGACGAGATTCGATTCGGTGACAACGATCGGATCGCCGCCCTCTTGTCACACCTCCTTCGGGCCGATGTCCTCGTGTTGTTGACCGACATCGACGGCCTGTATACAGCCGATCCTCGACGTGATCCCTCGGCCACGCTCGTGGCCGAGGTGGCAGCGGGCGATCCGCTGCTCAGTGTGTCGGCCGGAGTGACCGGAACCAGTCGGGGGAGCGGTGGCATGGCGTCCAAGATGGCCGCAGCGCGCATTGCGTCGGCCTCCGGCGTTCGCACGGTGATCGCCCGTTCGACCATCGATGACGTGGTTCGCCGGGCGGTCGATCGACATGATCTGGTCGGCACCACGTTCTTGGGTTCCGACCGCCATTATTCGGCTCGTCAACTCTGGCTCGCTCATGCAAGCGAAGTGGTCGGTTCGGTCGTGATCGATGCCGGTGCCGAACGTGCACTCGTCACCGGTAACGGCTCGTTGCTACCGGCTGGAGTCGTGGGCGTTCGGGGAGAATTCGACGAGGCCGACACGGTCGAAGTGGTCAACGAAGCGGGCCGAGTGGTGGCGCGGGGTGCCGCCACTATGACGTCGGAGCAGGCTCGTGCGTCACGAGGTCGTCGCACGTCCGATCTCGACGAGGCTTGGCCTCGTGTCGTCGTTCATCGTGACGACATGGTCGTCTTCGGCTGATCATCGCGACTTTCGTGAGTGAGCTCACTCCGGACGCTCGGAGTCGCCTTCCGCGTCAGGTTCGAGTCCTCTGAGGCGTCGACGAAGGGTTCGGAGATGCTCGATCTCGGGGGCTCGCAGCAACTGGAGCGCACCGAGGTAGGTGATGACACCGACACCGGTGCCAGCGACGAGTCTCAACACGGCACCACCGCCGTCATCGTCGCCGAAGGCACGCACGGCGAGCCACACCACGGCGCCCATGGCCGCACCGGCAACAACCACCCGAGACAATCCCGTGAGGACGTCGAAGGCCGGAAACGTCGGAACCTTGATGCGCAGCACGAGCAGCGTCACCACCGCGGCAGCGAGGTACGAGATGGCGAAGGCGAGACCGAGACCGAGAACGTCGAAGGGTCCGACCAGAGCGAAGGCGAGCACGATGTTGAGTGCGTTCTGGCCGAGATTGATCACGAACGGTGTGCGTGTGTCCTGGTGGGCGTAGAAGCCACGCAGGGCGAACAAGTAGATCGAGTAGCCGATCAGACCGAGCGAGAGTCCAGCGAGGGCGCGTGACGTGGTGTCGGCCGCCGCGGAGTCGAACTGCCCGTGTTGAAGAAGGGCTCCGACGATCGGACGGGCCAGAGCCAGGAACCCGAAAGCCGCCGGAATGGTGAGAATTCCGACCAGCCGCACTCCGAGCGCAGTTCGATCCACGAATGCGTCGCGGTCGCGCCGGGCCACCGCACGCGCCATCTCGGGAATGAACGTGGTGGCGATGCTCATGGCGAGCAGGCCATGTGGGAAGTAGAAGAACGTGGAAGCCTTGGCGTAGGCGTCCTGACCTCCGCTGCCGGGAACGGCCAGATTCTTCACGATCACCACGGTGACCTGATTGGCGAGGACGTAGCCGAACGTCCAACCCGACAGGGCAAAAAGACGTTTCACGGCCGGGTGAAGCGGACGGAACCGAAAACGGAAATTCAGACCGGCCTGATGAATGGCGGGCAGGAGGATGAGGGCTTGCAACGCGATCCCGCCCGTGGCTCCGAGACCGAGGAGCCAGCGGAACGACGGGCTGTCGAGAACGTCGCGAAGCACCGGTGCCTCGTGGTCGAGAAGTGTGGGCACGTAGAGGAGTGAACAGATGATCACCACATTGGCGAGAACGGGTGACCAGGCGGCGGCGAAGAAACGACGTTGGGCGTTGAGAAGCGCTCCGAGGACGGCCGCGATTCCGTAGAAGAAGATCTGCAGGAGGAAGATCCGTGTGAGTGCGGTGCCGACCGTCCGGAAGTCGTTGGCATCGACCGCAGCGTCGGGACTCAGCGAGAAGATGCGGAAGATCCACGGCGCGAACACCACGGCGATCGCCGTGATGACGGTGAGAGCAATGATGCTCACTCCGACGACCGCTTCGGCACCGTCGCGGTCGTCGTCCTCGAGGAGACGGGTGAAGAGCGGCACGAGAGTGGCCGAGAGCACGCCACCGAGAAGTAGCTCGTAGACGGCGTTCGGCGAGTTGTTCGCGCCGTCGTAGGCGTCGGCCAATGCGGTCTGGCCGATGACGAAACCGAAGACGATCACCTTCAGCATTCCGGTGAGGCGTGAGAGGCCGGTCCCGAGGGCGACCACGGCGTTCGATCGCAACAGATCGTGCCCGCGCGGGGAGGAGTCCTCGATCGGGTCGGCCATTCGCTACAGCGTAGATGTCGTCGGGAAACGGCTCGGGTTTCGCGACGAACGGGCCTCACGTCACGTCGGGGCATCCAATTGATGGCCTGAACAGGGCAACTTGTAGGGTGAAAACATGCAACCTCGCTTCGAATCGGTCCAACAGGTACGTGACGGTCTTCGTGACGTGAGCTACCTCGCGGACGACGGAATCGCCGGCGTGGCCTTCCTCGCCGACCGGTTGGGCAAGCCCGTCCTCGTCGAAGGTCCGGCCGGCACCGGAAAGACCCAGCTCGCCAAGAGCATCGCCGAGCTCACCGGCGCCCGACTCATCCGTCTGCAGTGTTACGAGGGTCTGGACGAGTCGAAGGCGCTCTACGAGTGGAACTACAAGAAGCAGCTGCTGCGCATCCAGGCCGACAAGAACAGCGACTCCTGGAGCGAAGTGCACGACGACATCTTCAGTCGTGAGTTCCTCCTCACCCGTCCGTTGCTCGAAGCCATCAGCGCGAGCGATCCGGTCGTTCTCCTCATCGACGAAGTCGACCGCGTCGAGGTCGAGACCGAAGCTTTGCTACTCGAGATCCTCTCGGAGTATCAGGTGTCGATTCCCGAACTCGGCACGA
Organism: Actinomycetota bacterium; assembly: GCA_027592035.1. Classification (GTDB taxonomy): domain Bacteria; phylum Actinomycetota; class Acidimicrobiia; order Acidimicrobiales; family Ilumatobacteraceae; genus Casp-actino8. The sequence continues at coordinate 85,828 of JAQCIK010000004.1, forward strand.
TCACCGCGGCTCAGATCCCACTGGTCTTCCTCACCTCCAACAACACACGCGAGCTGTCGGAAGCCCTGAAGCGCCGTTGCTTGTACCTGCACGTCGACTACCCGAGCATGGAGCGCGAGAAAGAGATCGTGTTGGCCAAGGTCGAGGGCATCACCGAGCACCTGGCCGATCAAGTCGCGCGTATCGTGCGGAGTATTCGTCAACTCGATCTGAAGAAGGCGCCGAGTGTCAGTGAGACTCTCGACTGGGCACGAACCCTGTTGTTGTTGAACGCCGACACCGTCGATGTCGAGACCGCCAAGAGCACCCTTCACGTGCTGTTGAAGTATCAGACCGACATTGCGAAGGCGGCCAAGGAACTGTCGGTCGACCCGGCCTGACCCGACCACCGAGGAATCGTGCTCGACCTACTGTCCGGTTTCGTCCAAGAGCTCCGCAACGCGGGGCTACCTGTGTCGCTCACCGAGAACCTCGACGCCATGGAGGCGGTCCGACACATCCCGATCGAGGATCGTGACGCGTTCAAATACGCGCTCGGTGCGACGCTGGTGAAGAACAGTGCGCATTGGAGATCGTTCGAAACCGTCTTCGAGGTCTACTTCTCACTTCGTGGTCCCGAATACGCGTTGGTCGACGGATCTCCCGAAGAACTCGACGAGTTGTGGCGCGAGATGCAGGAGCAGATGCAGCAGGCCGATGGTCGGGGAGCCTCGGGGGGAATGGAATCCCTCACTCCCGAAGAAATGGCGCAGATGCTCATGCAAGCGCTCATGAAGGGCGATCAAGCGATGATGAGGGCTCTGGCTCGTCAGGCGGTCCAGCGGTTCGCCGGCATGGAGCCCGGTCGCCCGGTCGGTGGCACGTACTACTTGTACCGGACTCTGCGGAACCTCGATCTCGACGGCATGTTGCAAAAGCTGATGGACGCCAGCCGACATGAGGTCGGCGGCGAACTGACTCCTCTCGAAGAGCGCCTCGAACGCGACGAGTACGAAACACGGATCGAGAACTTCAAGAAGGAGATCGAAGCCGAGATCCGCCGCCGGTTGGTCGCCGATCGCGGCGCCGAGGCCATGGCCAAGACTCTTCGGAAACCGCTGCCCGAAGACGTCGAGTTCATGCACGCCAGCCGTGACGAGATGGCCCTTCTCAAGAAATCGCTCTACCCCCTCACTCGTAAGTTGGCGGCTCGACTGGCTCGGAAACGCCGACATGGGCGCAAAGGCCCACTCGACTTCCGGAACACAGTGCGTCATTCGCTGTCGTACGGTGGCGTACCGGCCGATCCGAAGTTCAAGTATCCGCGACCGGCCAAGCCCGAATTGATGGTGGTGGCCGACATCTCGGGAAGTGTCGCCGCCTTCGCACGATTCACCTTGATGCTCGTGTACGCGATTCAGAACCAATTCTCGAAAGTGAGATCCTTCGTCTTCATCGACGGACTCGACGAGGTGACCGACTTCTTCCGCAACACCGAAGACATCACCGAAGCGATCCACCGTGTCAACACCGAAGCCGATGTCGTGTGGGTCGACGGGCACTCGGACTACGGACACGCCTTCGAGGTGTTCTGGGAGAAATACGGCAAGGATGTCGGCCCGAAGACCACGGTCCTTCTCCTCGGCGACGCCCGGAACAACTACCACGCGTCGCAGGCGTGGGTCGTGAAGGAGATCGAACAGAAGGCCCGTCACGTCTATTGGTTGAATCCCGAACCGCGTTCGTACTGGAACACGGGTGACTCGATCGTCGGCGAGTACGGCACCTACACCGATGGGGTCTTCGAGTGCCGCAACCTGCGTCAGTTGGAAGCTTTCGTCGAGAAGTTGGCCTGAGTTGACGCGGTTCGTCTTCGTGCGGCACGGCGAGTCGCAAGTGACCGTCGATCGGGTGGTGGGTGGCCCGCGTTCGTGTCGCGGACTCTCCGATCTCGGACGGGTCCAGGCCGAGAGACTCCGGGATCGCTGGTCGACGCAGCCCGAGTTGTCCTTCGACGCCGTGTACTCGAGCGCCTATCCCCGGGCCCGCGAGACGGCGGAGATCGTTCTGCCATCGCTCGGACAGATGCCGCTCGAGATCGATGTCGAGCTCGGTGAGCACGATCCCGGTCCCGATTGTGACGGACTGACCTACGTTCAATTCGAGGAGAAGTTCGGGAATCCCGATTGGGAGGCCGATCCGTACGGCGTCACCTTCCCGGGCGGGGAGACCATCGCCGAGTTCCAGTTGCGGATCGGCTCGGCCGTGCGACGCCTCTGTGAGCGCCATCCGGAATCGACGGTCGCCGTCTTCTGCCACGGAGGAGTGATCGACACCGTTCTGCGTCAATCTCTCCGAGTCTTCGGCACCGGTCAGTTCGAGATCCACACCAAGAACACTTCGGTGACCGAACTTGAACTCGTCCGTACCGGCCGTTGGAGATTGGTCCGTTACAACGACGTCGCACACCTCGCCGGTCTGCCATGACGAGAACCCGAGCCATCGTGATCGGGGCCGGCTCGGCCGGATCGGTGATGGCTCGTCGACTCGTGGACGCCGATTTCCAAGTGACGCTCGTGGAAGCAGGGCCCGACGGAGTCGCACCACCAGGTGTCGCCAGTTCCTCTTTCTTCGATGCGCTGGCCGAACCCGGGAGAATCTGGCCCGACCTCATGGCGACACGAGTCTCGGGACGACCGGAGACCCTGTACGCACGAGGTCGCGGAGTGGGCGGGTCGTCGGCGGTGAACGCCATGATCGGTCTGTGGGGTGAGCCCGACGACTACGACCGCTGGGAGCGAGATCACTTCTGCACGGGTTGGTCGTGGAAGGACGTTCTTCCGGTCTTCAAGCGCATGCCGGTGCCCCTGCGTACCCCGCGACTCCACGAAGTCGGTCCGGTCGGTCGTGCGATTGCGTCCATCGGACACGACGAAGGGTGGGTCGAACACGTCGGACCAGGAGCCGTCGGACCTCTCGGGCGCGACGTCGGTGCTTGCCGTCTCACTCAGGACACCGAAGGCCGTCGGGTGAGCGCGTTCGGTGCCTATGTGTCACCGGTTCGATCCGACCCACGTCTGGTGGTTCGAACCGATGTCGAGGTCGATCGAGTGGCGATCGAGAACGACCGGACGACGGGTGTCGTGCTCGTCGATGGAACGGTTCTGGACGCCGAAGTGGTGGTCGTCGCGGCCGGGGCGATCGAGACGCCCCGTATCTTGTTGCGATCCGAATTGGAGAACCCACACGTGGGTGTCGGCATCCAGGATCATGCAGCGGCCACGTTCACCCTCGCCATGAAAGAGGAGTGGAGTGTCGAGGGTCTCGCCGTCGGGGTCGTCGGTCGCTTCACGTCGGGTCGAGCGCCCGCTGATCTTCAAGTGCTGCCGATCGATCATCTGGGTCCGGATGCTCCGGGATTGGCCGTCCTCAACGTCGCTCTCATGAACGTGCACTCGCGTGGAGTCGTCGATCTCGATCGTGTGTCGTTCGACATGCTGAGCGACGAACGTGACCTGGCGACTTTGGTCGACGGTGTTCGAACCATTCGTCCGTGGTTCGCGAGCCGACCTCTCACCGACGTCGTGTCGGCGGTTCTGATCGACGATCGGGGAACTCCACTCGATGCCCTCGGAAGCGGCGACGACTCACTTCGCCAGTGGGTGACCTCGGTGACTGGCGATTACGTGCATGCGGCCGGATCCTGTTCCATGGGGCGTCGTGGTGAGTCGGTCGTCGACCCGTCGGGTCGTAGTTGGGACGTGGAAGGTCTGTGGCTCGCCGATGCATCGGTCATGCCGCGTCTGCCGCGTGCGAACACTCACCTCCCGACCGTGATGGTGGCCGAGCGAGTGGCGGAGTTCCTGGTGGGAGCCACCTCAGCGCGGTGAGCGGCCACTGACGACGGTGCCGTGTCACACCCCTTTGGTCCACTTGGACCATGAGTTCCTTCACATCCCGTCCCGGCACGCCGTCGATCGTCATCGATTGTCAGACCTGTGTGGCCAAAGACACCGACGCGTGTACCGATTGCATGGTGTCGTATCTGTGTCGAGACGAGGCCTCCACTGCCGTGGTCTTCGATCTGGCCGAGTGGCGCGCGGTGCGCGTTCTCGCCGAAGCCGGTCTGGTGCCTACGCTTCGACATCGTGCGTCCGCTGAAGTCTCCGCCTCCTGACGCCTCCTCGTCCGAATATCTCGAGGAGTTACTCGAGTTCGCCCGATCGCGTGGCCTCGATCGGGTAGGGGTGACCGATGCCGGAATTCTCGAACGGTCACGGGTCGCCTTGGTCGACCGACGTGATGCCGGTCTGTCCGACACGATGGGCTTCACCTTCCGCGATCCGATCCGATCGACCGATCCCGATCGAGCCGTCGAGGGGGCGCGGTCCATTCTCGTCGGGGCTCTCAGTTACGCCGAGATCGCACACGAAGGGCCCGGCGGGGAGACACTCGACGAGTCACCTGACGAGAACGTGGTCTCGGCGCGGGTGGCGCGCTACGCCCGTCACGATTTCTACACGCCGTTGCGGCGTGCGCTTCAGGACGTGGCGCTACGACTGCGCGCCGATGGATTCCGTGCCGTCGTCTTCGCCGACGAGAACGATCTCGTCGATCGTGAGGTGGCGTGGCGGGCCGGCCTCGGATGGTGGGGAAAGAACGCCAATCTCCTCCTACCCGGTGCGGGAAGTTGGTTCGTTCTCGGCTCGGTGGTCACGACGGCCCCTCTTCGCGTCTCGACCGGTCGGGCCGCCGATGGGTGCGGTTCGTGTCGACGATGCCTCGACGATTGTCCCACCGGGGCGATCGTCGCTGACGGCGTCGTCGATGCGCGTCGTTGTCTGGCCTGGCTCGTGCAAAAGGTCGGCATCTTTCCCCGCGATCACCGAGTCGCACTCGGCGATCGCATCTACGGCTGCGACGACTGTCAGGAGTCGTGTCCGCCCACGGTTCGTCTGTCGAGTCGGGTCCCGGCCCGTTCGATGGTCGAGGGAACCGGGCCTGTGGTCGACGTGATCGATCTGCTGAAGGCGACCGACGAGCAACTTCTCGATCGCTACGGAAGATGGTACGTCCCCGAACGTGACCCTCGCTGGCTCCGGCGCAATGCGCTCGTGATTCTCGGCAATGTGGCTCCTGTCCCGGTCAGCGAATCGGTCCGTATGGTGCTTCACCACTACCTTTCTCACCATGATCCGATGTTGCGGGCTCATGCCGTCTGGGCGGCTCGCCGACTCGGCGCCGACGATCTCCTCGAACTGGTGCGCAACGACACCCATCCCGATGTCGTCGCTGAAGTGAGTCAGCCGGTTCCGCTGCGATGAAGCACCTTCTCGTCACCAACGACTTCCCGCCCAAGATCGGTGGCATCCAGTCGCTCCTGTGGGAGTGGTGGCGACGTCTTCCACCCGACTCGTTCACGGTTCTGACGAGCCCCTACGCAGGATCCGAGGAGTTCGACGCGGCTCAGCCGTTTCGCATCGAACGCACGCGCGAACCCGTTCTCTTGCCGCATCCGTGGATGGTGCGTCGTATCGAGTCACTCGCCACCGAGGTCGGCGCTGATCTCGTGGTTCTCGACCCCGCCGTACCCCTCGGCATCGTCGGACCTTTCTTGTCCCGTCCGTACGACGTCGTACTGCACGGTGCCGAAGTGACCGTCCCCGGTCGACTCCCGGTGTCGCGTCAGGTGCTCGGTCGTGTTCTTCGCAAGGCTCGTCACGTGATCGCTGCTGGTGGGTATCCAGCAGCCGAGGCCGAGCGCGCCGCGGGTCGACCGCTCGACGTGACGGTCGTGCCTCCGGGGGTCGACATCGAACGTTTCGTCCCCCTCGAGCCCGACGCCCGAGTCGCGGCTCGACGACATTTCGGACTCGACGACGACGCCGAAGTCGTGGTCGCCGTGAGTCGACTCGTCCCTCGCAAGGGTTTCGACACGGCGATCCGAGCAGTGGCCCGCCTGTCGGCCCGTCGTCCGGATCTCGTCCTCGTCATTGCCGGAGCCGGTCGGGATCGCGAGCGTCTCGAGAAGTTGGCCAGCGCGGAATCAGCACCCGTACGTTTCCTCGGTCGTGTGTCGAACGACGATCTTCCGATCCTCTACGGGTGTGCCGACGTCTCGGTGATGATGTGTCGCAATCGTTGGGCCGGACTCGAACAGGAAGGTTTCGGCATCGTCTTCGTCGAGGCGGCAGCGTGTGGTGTGCCGGCGATCGCCGGCGCGAGCGGAGGTGCGGCCGAGGCGGTGGCCGACGGAGTCACCGGTTTCGTCGTGGCCGACCCGCGCGATGTCGCAGAGGTCGTGAGTCGTCTCGACCACATGCTCTCCCAACCCGACCGGCGGGTCGCCATGGGTCGCGCCGCTCGTGAACGAGTCGAATCCGAATTCTCGTACGACGTCTTGTCGCAACGTCTCGGACGTGCTCTCGGGGTGTGGTCGTGAACGAGTTCCTTCCCGGTCGGCTCATCGTGCGCATCGATCTGGTCGGCACGGCCGTGTTCACCGTGTCGAGTGTTCTTGCGGCGATCGTCTTCGACGGTTGGATCCAAGTGCAAGGGGTCGTGGTCGCTCTCGCGCTCTTCACCGTGGGAGTCGTCGCATTCCTGTGGGGCTACTGGGCGGCCGTCCAGCGCAGTCGTCGTGACGAATTGGCGGTGGCCGAGCTGTACTTCTTGCTCGGGCCGGCCATTCCGTCTCGGGTGAAGCGTGTGCTGAACGGTTGCCTCATGGCCCAGACCCTGGTGGCCCTCGCCACGGCACTCGCTCGGCCGTCGACACCGTCGGACGGTGGAGCGAGTGGAGGTTCGACGGCCGGATCGACGCTCGCGTTCGGAGTCTTGGTTCCGGTCCTCGGGCTCGGGTTGAACGGACTGTGGGCCGCCCTTCACGGTCGTTTCCCACCTCGTCGCGTCTCGGTCGGCTAGCCCTTCACGGTCGTTTCCCACCTCGTCGCGTCTCGGTCGGCTAGAAATAAGGGATGGCCGACACCGCATCGCTCACCATTTCGATCGCGGCACCTCTCGAACGGTGTTGGGCGATCGCCACCGATTTCGAGAAGTATCCCGAGTGGGCGACCGACGTGAAGTCGGCGGTGGTTCGTCGACGCGACGCCGAGGGTCGGGCGATCGAGGTCGAGTTCCGCACCTCGGCGCTGGGTCGAAGCACGCACTACGTCTTGGCCTACGACTACTCGGCAGCCCCTCACCGACTGGCATGGAAGATGGTGTCCGGAGACATCATGCGGGCGGTCGACGGCGCCTACATGTTCGCGCCCGACGCCTCCGGCGGGGTGGTGCTCACCTACAACCTGTCGATCGATCTCATCGTGCCCCTGCCGGGGTTCGTCAAGAGGCGAGCCGAGGTTCGCATCCTCAACACGGTGAAAGAACTCAAGGTTCTCGCCGAGTCCTGAAGATTTTTCGTGTCCGAACCTTCAGGTTTGCGTCTTGGTGTCGACGTCGGTGGAACGAAGTGTCTGGCCGTTGTGGTCGACCCGAGTGGAGCCGTCGTCGAGAGGAAGAGAGTCCCGACGCCGAGGGGTGCGGCGGCTCTCGAAGAAGTTCTCGTCGAACTCGTCCAGTCGTTCGGGGTGCCCGTCGATTCCTGGCTGAACATCGGGCTCGGAGTGCCGGGCCTCGTGTCTCGCGAGGGAGTGATCGTGTCGTCGCCGAATCTGCCCGGTATCGAGAACTTCCCCGCTGCCCGTCGTCTGACCGAGCGACTCGGACGGCTGATTCCGATCGACAACGACGCGAACTGTGCGGCCCGGGCCGAGTGGCGGGTCGGCGCGGCACGAGGTGCGTCTGACGCGTTGATCGTCACCCTCGGAACCGGCATCGGCGGGGGAATGGTGGTCGGAGGTCGGCTCGTTCGCGGGGCTCATGGTTTCGCGGGCGAGATCGGTCACGTCGTGGTCGACGCTGGCGGTCGCGAATGTGCGTGCGGTCGTCGAGGTTGTTGGGAGCAGTACGCGTCAGGGACGGCCCTTCGACGCCTGGCGCGCGAGGCCCTGCTCGACGGTGCCGAGTGGCCGAGGTCGGTGCAGCACCGTGACGATGATGCCGGCGACAATGCCGGCGACAACGCCGGCGATAACGCCGTCGACGAGGCCGTCGTCGTCCGGCGGGCCGCCGAGGGCGGGAACGAATCGGCATTGCGGGTGATCGACGAGTTCGCGGATTGGGTCGCACTCGGCGTCGCCACCTTGATCCATGTGATCGATCCGGAGTCGGTGGTGATCGGAGGTGGAGTCGCGCATCGGGCCGAGGTCGTACGCCATGCGGTCGAACGCCACCTCGCCGATCATCTCTACGCGTCTCACGTCCGTCCCCATCCGCCGGTCCGGTTGGCCCACTTCGGCGAGGATGCCGGAGCGATCGGCGCCGCCTTTCTCGAGCCCGACGACACGCACTGAATTCCGCATCCGGACGAAAGGACCCGGGTTCGCCGGACCTCGGGCAGTAGCGTCGTCAGTCATGGAGTTTCGCCGGATCACCAATCTGCCGCCGTACGTCTTCACGATCATCAACAATTTGAAGATCGAGGCCCGGCGGAACGGAGCCGATGTGATCGATCTCGGATTCGGCAACCCCGACATTCCTTCCCCGTCGATCGCGGTCGAGAAGCTCGGGGAGTCGGCGCGCATCGCCCGGAACCACCGCTACTCGATGTCACGAGGTCTGCCCAAGTTGCGCGAGGCGATCGCCGATCTCTACAAGCGCAAGTGGAACGTCGATCTCGATGTCGAAACCGAAATCACCAACACGATCGGATCCAAGGAAGGCTTCAGCCACTTGATGTGGGTTCTTCTCGATCGTGGCGACGCCGCCATCGTCCCGAGCCCGAGCTACCCGATTCACATCTACGGCCCGTTGTTCGCCGGAGCCGATCTGCGTCAGGTGCCGATGCGCAGTCTGTCCGACCCGCGGGTACAAACCGATTTCGAAGGCGACTTCTTCGACAATCTGACGACGGCCTACGAGGTGGGTTGGCCGAAGCCGCGTGTCCTCGTGATCTCGTTCCCGCACAACCCGACTGGCTCGTGCGTCGATCTACCGTTCATGCAGCGCGTGGTCGATTTCTGCCGAGAGCGCGACATGATCGTCGTCCACGATTTCGCGTACGCCGACGTCGGATTCGGGGGCTATCAGCCGCCGTCGATCCTGCAGGCCGAAGGGGCCAAGGAGTGTGCCGTCGAGTTGTACTCGATGACGAAGTCCTTCTCGATGGCTGGATGGAGAGTTGCATTCCTCCTCGGTAACGCCGATGTCGTCCAAGCCCTCGTCAAACTGAAGAGCTACCTCGACTACGGAACCTTCCAGCCCATTCAGATCGCAGCGACGGTGACGATGAACGAGGCGGCCGATTATCCGGCCGAGGTGTGCTCGATCTACGAGAGTCGTCGTGATGCTCTCATCGACGGACTGGCGCGTATCGGGTGGGAGATCCCCAAACCTCAGGGCTCGATGTTCGTCTGGGCGCCGATTCCCGAGCCGTACGCCGACATGTCGTCAGTCGAGTTCTGTTCGCATCTGGTGCGCGAGAGCGAGGTCGCGCTGTCGCCCGGAATCGGTTTCGGGCCGGGTGGAGAGGGATTCGCCCGGTTCGCTCTCATCGAGAACGAACAGCGCATCGCCCAGGCCGTCCGCAATCTCAAGAAGGGCCTGCCCAAACTCGGGTAGGGGAACCCGACGTGGCCAGCTCGTGAGAACCTCGTCATGAGCACGTCGTCGTTCATCGTTCGACTGTGGCTCCCCGACCGTCCGGGAACGCTCGGACGAGTGGCGGCGGCCATCGGACGTGCCGATGCCGACGTGATCGGCATCGAGATCCTGGAGCGTGGTGCCGGCACGGCCATCGACGAGGTGACCGTCCAGTTCGGTGACGACACGACGATCGAACGGATCGTGTCGGAATTGGCGTCGGTCGAAGGAGTGGCCGTCGAGGACGCTCACGAGGTCGAACCCGGTCGTCCTGATCCGGGCGTTCTGGCCCTCGAGGTGGTGTCGGGGGTGGTGTCGGCCGGTCCCCGCCGTCTCGAGGTGTTGTGTCGAGGAGTACGCGATCTGCTCGAGGCCGACTGGGTGGCGGTGATCGACGTCGAGGCCGGAGAGATCGCGTCACACGACGGCAGTGTTCCCGATCCGGCTTGGCTCACGGCCTTCGTGGCCGGAACCGTTCACCTGCCTGCAACCTCGGAACTCACCCCGTCCGATGTCGCGTGGGCACCGGTGACCGGAACAGGAAGTGTGCTGGCGGCCGAACGGTCGGGTCGGGCGTTTCGAGCTCGCGAACGGCAGCAGATCGAACGCATCGGTCGAGTGGTCGGGGCGCTTCAGTCGCCGTCGTGAGCCCAACGTAGCGAGCGTTCGACCGCTCGTTTCCAGGTCGCGTAGTGGGCTTCGGCCAGTACCCGTTCGAGTGAATCCGGCGCGTGAGGCGTGACGACGGCATCAGTCGTCCAACGAGATTCGATGGCGGCCAGATCGGGCCAGATTCCCTCGGCGAGTCCGGCCAGAAAGGCCGCTCCGAGAGACGTCGTTTCTTGGTCGACGGGTCGCCGGACGGGAATGCCGAGTTGATCGGCTTGGAGCTGCAGGAGGAGATCCATCACCGACGCTCCACCGTCGACGCGCAATTCGGCGAGTGGCACTCCACTGGCCGCAACCATCGCCTCGACGGCGTCGCGGGTTTGAAGGGCCATGGAGTCGATCACCGCTCGGGCGAGATGAGCGCGAGTGGTTCCGCGCGTGATGCCGAGAACCGTTCCCCGGGCGTACGGGTCCCACCACGGGCTGCCGAGGCCGGTGAAGGCCGGAACGATCACGACGCCACCGGAATCATCGACGGTTTCGGCGAGCGGACCGATCTCCGACGACGACTCGATGATTCCGAGTCCGTCCCGCAACCATTGGACAGCTGCGCCAGTGACGAAGATCGCTCCTTCGAGCGCGTACGTCGTGGTGGTCGCTCCGTCGGGGCCGCGCAATGTCCAGGCGACAGTCGTGAGCAGACCCTCGCACGGGGACGGGCAAGTCTCACCCACGTTCATGAGGACGAAACTTCCGGTGCCGTAGGTGTTCTTGGCCATTCCGGGACGCAGACAGGCTTGACCGAAAAGTGCGCTTTGTTGGTCTCCGGCCACACCGGATATCGGAATGCCCGTCGGAATCTCGTGACATGCGGTCAGGCCCCATCGTTCGCTCGAGGCGCGGACTTCGGGTAGCGACGATCGTGGAACTCCGAGAACATCGCACATTTCGTCGCTCCACGACATGGACGTGATGTCGAAGAGCATCGTGCGACTCGCGTTCGACGGATCGGTGGCGAATACTTCACCTTTCGTCAACTTCCAGACGAGCCACGTGTCGATGGTTCCGAAGACCACGTCGGTGCGATCGTCGACAGCGTTGTCGAGCAACCACTTCATCTTGGTTCCCGAGAAATAGGGGTCGAGGACGAGTCCGGTCGTGCGTCGAACCGTGGGGAGATGACCGGCCTCGGCGAGTCGTCCGCACTCGTCGGCGGTACGTCGGTCCTGCCAGACGATGGCGCGTCCGTAGGGGCGTCCGTTGGCGCGATTCCAGGCGACGACCGTCTCGCGTTGGTTGGTGATACCGATGGCACTCGGCACACCGAGTCGGTCGATCACCTCGCGCATCGTCGTCGCCAACGATGTCCAGATCTCTTCGGCGTCATGTTCGACCCAGCCAGGACGAGGGAAGTGCTGAGTGAATTCGCGGTACGAGGTGTGACCGGCACGGCCGTCGGCGAACACCGCCCGACTGCGAACGCCGGTCGTTCCGGCATCGATCGCGAGGACGTAGTCGTCGGACACGTCAGCGCCGCTTCTTCTTGCGCGATCCGGCCGGACGATGCTGAGAAGGACCAGTCGAGGTGCGACTCGTGGGAGCCGGGCGTCGTCGGTTTTCGGTGCGCGGGGTGGAGTCGGTCGTCTCGGCGCGTGAGCGTTGTGTCTCGCGGCGAAGGTCTCGGAACGTCTTTCGCTGATAACCGAACTTCGCAAGGATGCCGCCGAACCCGAGGTAGAGCGGATACGACGCCGCGAGACCGAGGACGGAAGCACCGGTCACCGTTTCTCGGAAGAACACTACGAAGGCGACGATCATCACGACGGCATACACGAGCCATTCGCGTGACAGACGCCCCCACGGAACTGCTCGATTCGCATCCCAAGCCATGGTCCCATTCTTCACCTTTAGGCTGGGCGCATGCGCATCGGGGTCCTGACCGGCGGAGGGGACTGTCCGGGGTTGAACGGTGCCATTCGGGCGATCGTTCGCAAGGCCGAGTCGGTCCACGACGACGAGATCTACGGGTTCATCGACTCGTGGGACGGTGTGATGGAGCAGCGCTATCTGCGCCTCGACGTCTCGTCGATGCGAGGTCTTCTGCCGCGAGGGGGCACCGTGCTCGGCACTCGTCGGGGGAGTCCGTACGATCACGACAACGGTCTCGATCGAGTGCGCGATTGTGTCGGTTCGCTCGGTCTCGATGCGCTCGTGGTGATCGGTGGCAACGGATCGCTCACCGTCGCGTCGATGTTGCACCGAGATCTCGAACTCCCGGTGGTGGGAGTGCCCAAGACGATCGACAACGACATCGTGGGAACCGATGTGTCGTTCGGATTCCACACTGCCGTGCAGGTCGCAACCGATGCGATCGATCGACTTCACACCACCGCCGAGAGTCACGATCGGGTCATGGTGGTCGAGGTGATGGGACGTGAGGCCGGCTGGATCGCTGCCTACGCAGGTATCGCTGGTGGCGCGACGGTCGTGCTGGTTCCCGAGGAACCCTTCGACATCGCCGAGGTGTGTGAGATCGTCGAGCGCCGCCACTATCGAGGGCGATACGCGTCGATCGTGGTGGTCGCCGAGGGTGCTCGACCGATCGACGGCACGATGGTCGAGCCCGAGTACGCACGAGATCACCTCGGGCGACCTCGCTTGGGTGGAATCTCTGTCAGCATTGCCGGCGAGATCGAACGTCGGACCGGGTTCGACGCCCGCGTCGTTCAGATCGGACATGTGCAACGGGGGGGAACCCCGACTGCGTACGACCGGATCCTTGCGACTCGGTACGGTCTCGCCGCCGTCGATGCCGTCCACGACGAGGACTGGGGTTGCATGGTCGCGCTCCGCGGAACCGACGTGGTTCGGGTCCCGCTGGCCGATGTAGTTGGTCGCACTCGCACCGTCGATCTCACTCTTCTCCACGACGTTGCGCGAGTGTTCTACGGCTGACAGCGCGCCGAATCACGATCCGACCGGATCACGGTCCGTGATTTGCTCAGCCCGTCGGGATGACGTAGCCCGGGAAGGCCGGCTGGCTCGATGCGGCACGTCCGGGGTAGTCGTAACCCGTGAGTGGATCGGCGGTCAGACTGCCGTCACCCCGTGGCCAGTCCTGGGCACGGCCGTCGACCGTGATGTCGATTCGCTCCACGCCATTCACTTCGCCGAGAGAAAAGACGATCTGGGCGAGGGCTGAGACCAGGTCGTCACCGGTCGATTCGAGAATGTCACTCGACACGTCGACGCGAACCATGTCGGTGGCGATGTAACGAGAATCGAGAAGCACGGTGCCGAGGGGGATCGCCGATCCGATACCACCGTTTTGTTCGTCGTCGGTCGGTCCACCGAGAAGGGCTTCCACGACGTCCGCGGGGTCGTTGGAGATCTGACGAGCCACCGCAACGAGAAGCGAGCGTCCGGTCTCGTCGGTCCGTTCGAGATAGATACGTCCGGTGCCCGAACTGACGAGTTCGGTCGTGACCTCGACCAGTGGACGTTGATCCTCGTCGGCGATGAGGCGTGGGGAGCCATCGGTGCCGAGTCCACACGCACCCGCGAAGGACGTGATGGCGATGGTGAGGCCGATTCGTGCTCTGACACCCATGGCTCAGTACCTCTCGACCGAGAGTTCGATGACGAACGACGCGCCTTCGGAGCCGTCGTGGCGGTCCTCGACCCAGACCCGGCCGCCGTGCAGTTTGACGTGCTCGTCGACGAGGGCGAGACCGAGTCCCGCTCCTTCGGATCCACTGCGACGGCCGGCCGACGCACCGCGTGCGAAGCGCTCGAACACGAGTGACCTCTCTTCGGGTGGGACCCCCGGGCCGTGGTCGTCGACGGTGATCCAGATGGTTCCGTTGGTCGGATCGTCATCGGGTACGAACACCGAAACGTCGAGGTCGGTGCCGGCATGAAGCCGTCCGTTGTCGACGAGGTTCGCGATCACGCGAGCCAGACGGCGTCGGTCGCCGCGAATCACGGCCGTCTCGGCGTCGGCCGCCACTCGAACGGGCGTCCGTGGCGCACTGCTCACGGCTACGGCGTGTCGCACGAACTCGGCGACGGGAAGGTCTTCCACATGGAGGCGAATGGCACCGGCATCGAAACGGGAGATCTCGAGAAGGTCTTCGACGAGCCCTTGGAATCTCGCGACATCGGCCACGAGAAGATCGAGAGCGGCCTGGGCGCGATCGGGCATCTCGTCGCGTCGTGACTTCATCACTTCGACACTGGCGGACAACGTCATGAGTGGTGACCGGAGTTCGTGGCTCACGTCGGACGCGAAACGCGCGTCGCGTTCCACTCGCGTCTGCAACGTGGCTGCCATGTCGTTGAACGAGCGTGTGAGCGCGTCGAGATCGGGGTCGTCGGTCGGCTCCAGACGAGTCTCGAGTCGACCACCGGCGATGGCCTGCGCGGCCTGACTCGCGGCCGTGAGTGGTCGGACGGCGCGTGACGCCGAGATGGCGCCGAGAACCATGCCGAGAAGAGTGGTGATGGCGGCGGCGAACACGAGCGCGACGCCGACGCTGCGGAGTGTGCTCTCCACGTCATCGAACGAGACGAAATCGAAGTAGGCCCCGTCGACGTCGGGAAGGGGCACACCCACCGCGACGACGAGTGTCGAACCGACCTGAACGCGCATGATGGCGGGACGACCATCGGTCAACACGGTGTCGAGCAGATCGTCCGGGATCTGCGACGACGAGAAGCGGGCATCGGTCGCGGTCCAGGTGCCTCGGAAGTACAGGAGCGGCCGGTCGGCCCCCAATCGATCGAGTACGGCCTGGACGTTGCTGGGGGTCGATCGCAGATCACTGGTCAGACGGGTGGCGGCGTCGTAGGCCTGGTTCACGGCACTCGACTCGCGCTCGTCGACCAGATTCGTGCGCGTGAAGCTGTACGTGGCGAGAGCGAGGAAAGCCGACAGAGCGAGGCTGCCGAGGCCGAACGTGGCGAGGATGCGGGTACGGAGACCTACTCCGAACCTCCGGCGTCTCCTCGTCGTGTCCACCTCAGGCCTGGAGTCGGTAACCGAGTCCACGCACCGTCACGATGTGACGCGGATTGGCCGAGTCGATCTCGACCTTGGTGCGCAAGCGTCGGACGTGGACGTCGACGAGTCGGCCGTCCCCGAAGTAGCCATAGCCCCACACCTGATCGAGGAGTTCTTCACGGCTGAAGACGCGACCGGGATTCTCGGCGAGTTCGCACAGGAGTCGGAACTCGGTCTTGGTCAGGTGGATCTCCTCGCCGGAGCGCATCACCTTTCCCTCGTCGGGAACGATTTCGAGATCGCCGAAGACGAGACGCGGGTGAGCAGGGTTCGCCGGGCGGGCGCGACGCAGAAGCGCGCGGATTCGCGCCGAGAGTTCTTTCGGGGCGAACGGCTTGGTGAGATAGTCGTCAGCGCCGGCTTCCAGTCCGGCGACGACGTCGTGGGTGTCGGCTCGAGCGGTGACCATCACGATCGGTACGTCGCTCGAGCGGCGCAACGTCCGGCACAGTTCGAAGCCGTCGATTCCCGGGAGCATGATGTCGATCAGGACGACATCGGCGGGCTGACGCATGAAGATGGTCACGGCTTCCTCGCCACTGGCCGCTTCGTCGACGAGCCAGCCCTCGTCCTCGAGCGCGAGTTTGACCGCCGTTCGGATACGTTCGTCGTCCTCGACGGCGAGGATTCGAGTTCCCACGGCTCCATGTTGCCGGAAAATCGGGTGGTTTCGCGCCTTCGAGGGTCAGACGGTGGGTGAGGGGTCGGCGAGCAACTCCACCATCGCCTGGTGAATCCCGGGTGTCGACGCCAGTATCTGCCCCGTGTGAGCCGGTCCTCCGGTGAAGTCGGTGACGAGGGCCCCCGCTTCCTCGGCGATCAGCGATCCGGCGGCGACGTCCCACGGTCGGAGGTTCTCCTCGAAGTACGCATCGAGACGTCCGTCGGCCACGAAGCAGAGGTCGGGGGCCGCCGCCCCGAGTCGGCGTACGTCGCGCACGTGAGCGATGAGTCCGGCGACGCGTCGTCCTTGGCGAGCGCGTTCTTCGGCGTGATACGAAAAGCCGGTGCCGACGAGCGCGTGTTCGCTTCGGGACGCCGACGAACACGTCAGTCGACGGCCGCCCAGCCAGGCGCCGAAGCCACGAGCGGCGACGAAGAGTTCGCGGGTGGCCGGCAGGTACACGGCGCCGGCGATCGAACGTTCCTCGACCGTGGCGGCGATCGAGACCGCGAAGCCAGCGAGACCGTAGAGGAAGTTGGTGGTTCCGTCGATCGGATCGACGACCCAGACGATTCCTGTCTCACTCTCCCGAGCGCTTCCCTCCTCGGCCATCACGCCGTCGTGCGGGCGGCGTTCGGAGAGATCTCTGACGATGAGTGATTCCGATCGCCCGTCCCACAGCGTGACCATGTCGGTCGGGGTCGATTTCGTGTCGGCGTCGACAGGACCCTGCCGACGGCCGACGAGCACCGTGTCACCGGCGCGCCTCGCAACACTGGCCGCCACGTTCATGAGCGCGACGGCGTCGACGCTCGCGGTCATGAACGTCCTCGTCGCGGACCGGTGCGATCGTTGATGTCCTTCCACTCGCCGAGGGCTCGTAGAACGAGAACGGCGACGATCGCAGTTCCGCCGGCGGCGACGGTCGCGCCCACCAACACGCCGAGACCGCGAGGCCAATCGGCCGACCCCGAGTACTGAATGTCGACGAGGGCGTACCCGATCACGGCTCCGGCGACACCACCCACGAGGATCGAGACGAACCCGATGGCCCGAGCCAAGGGTGACGGCAGAGCGGAGAGTGGTCGTTCGTCGTTCACGGTTCGATCGTAGGCTCGTGGCGTGGACGACCGAGATCCGGTGGGGGAGAAGATGGCGTCGGTCGACGTGACCGATGTTCGGGTGGTGATTCCGACCTACGACGAGGCCGAGAACATCGAACCCCTCATCGGTCGGATCCGTGAGGTGTTGCCCGGAGTTCGCGTCCTGGTCGTCGACGACGCGAGTCCCGACGGCACCGCCGACGTGGCGCGTCGAGCCGGTGTCGAGGTTCTCGAACGGGTGGGAAAGAGCGGACTGGGTGCGGCGTACCGCGACGGATTCGCCCACGCCCTCGACAGCGGCGCCGAAATTGTCGTTCAGATGGATGCCGATCTGTCCCATGATCCCGACTACCTGGTCGAGATGCTGTCGGCGGTTCGGGCCGGAGCCGACGCAGTGATCGGCAGTCGTTACGTGCCGGGAGGTGGATGTGTCGATTGGCCGAGGTTGCGACGCTTCCTCAGTCGGTGGGGAAATCGGTACGCGGCCGGAATGCTCGGACTCGCCGTCAACGACGCCACGAGCGGGTACCGCGCCTATTCGGCTTCGATTCTGCGACGGATCGACGTTCCCACGGTTCTCGCCGACGGATACGGCTTTCAGGTGGAGATGACGCACCGACTCGTGAGATGCGGAGGTCGAGTGGTCGAGATTCCGATCGTGTTTCGCGACCGCCAGCGCGGTGAGTCCAAGCTGTCGTATCGAATCATCGGGGAGGCGTTCCGGCTGGTGACTCTTCTCGCCATCGACGATCTGCGGCGTGGTCGCCGCCGTCATCTCTGATCGTGTCGTCGCCGCAGATCCCGCTGAACACCGAAGTCACCGAGAATCGACCGCGAACCATCCTCCACGTCGACATGGACGCCTTCTACGTGTCGGTCGAACTGCGACGCCACCCCGAACTACGAGGCCGTCCGGTCGTGGTGGGAGGATCGGGTTCCCGAGGTGTCGTGGCCGCAGCGAACTACGAAGCCCGTCGCTTTGGTGTCTTTTCTGCCATGCCCTCGTCACGTGCACGTCGACTGTGTCCGCAGGCGGTCTTCCTCCCCGGTGATCACGCGCTGTACGCCGAGGTCAGCCAGGACGTTCATCGCATCTTCGAGGACGTCACACCTCTCGTCGAACCGATCGCGCTCGACGAGGCCTTTCTCGATGTCACCGGGGCGCGTTCACTCTTCGGTGACGGAGAGACGATCGGGCATCTCGTTCGTCGGCGAGTGCTCGACGAACTCGATCTTGTCTGCTCGGTGGGTGTCGCCACCAGTAAGTTCGTCGCCAAATTGGCGTCGAAAGCGGCCAAGCCGTTGGTCACCGAACGCGGGGTGGAAGACGGCGCCGGTGTGCTGGTCGTCGAACCCGGCCGTGAGCGCGACTTCGTGTCACCTCTACCGGTGAAGGCACTCTGGGGTGTCGGACCGGCGACCCTCGAACGTCTCGAACGACTCGGGGTGAGAACCGTCGCCGATCTCGCCGACCTTCCCTCGGCGGTACTCGAGCGCTCCGTCGGAGTCGCGCATGGTCGTCATCTGGCTGCGCTGGCTCGGGCCGAAGACGACCGGGACGTGATTCCGCACCGACCGATCAAGTCGATCGGCAACGAAGAAACGTTCGCACGCGACTTGGTGGCGGCCGACGAGATCCGTAGCGAGATCGTCCGCCTCGCCGATCACGTGGCCGGACGTTTGCGACGTCAGGGCCGTTCGGCGCGAACGGTCACGCTCAAGATTCGTTATTCGACGTTCGAGACGATCACTCGGTCGGTCACACCGAGTCGAGCCGTGAACACCTCGCCGGGAATGATGTCCGCCCTCGATCCGATCATCGGCGACATCGCGCGAGGTTTGTCGTCGACGATCGGCATTCGCCTCCTCGGGGTCTCGGTATCTCAGCTCGTCGAACCTTCGTCGCAGATGACGTTGTTCGACGACCGAGCCGCGGGCAACGATGCGGCCGAGGACATCGATGCGGTCGAGAACCGCTGGGAGCCGGCCAGCCGGGCGATCGATGCGATCCGTGAGCGATTCGGGAGTCGGGCGATCGGGCCGGCCGGTTCACTCGGACGAAACGAACGTCACGAGGGGACACCCTGGGGACCCGAACGTCGTCCGGAGAGCTCGCCGGAACGTGACGTCGACTCGGGTGATGATCCACCGCGGGGTACTCGTCCGTAGGGGGACGTTGCCAGGGTCGTGACGAGATCGTTGCCGGGGTCATGACGAGATCGTCTCTGGGGTTCGATGACGCCGGTCACGACGTGTGTCGCGAGACCGTCGCGAACGTCGAGACGGTCTTCGCGTTGCCTCGGCCCGTACGATCTGGGACACTGGAGGGCGAGAGGAGGTTCCGATGGGTCTGTCCGACGACGAGCAGCGCATCTTGCGTCAGATCGAAGAAGAGCTCGAGAACGATACGAAGTTCGCGCAAGCCGTGTCCCCGTCGGGTCTTTACTCGCATTCGGCTCGCCTCGTGCGCTGGTCGGTCCTCGGCTTGGTGGTGTGCGTGGCTCTTCTGGTCCTTGCGCTACGCATCCATTTCTTGGTCTCGTTCGGAGTCTTCCTCGGCATGTTGGTTCTGCTCGCCGTCATCGAACGAAATGCGCGGGCGATCGGCCGGGCCGGATTCCAGGACGTGGCGGGAGCCTTGCGCAAGGCGCGGGCGAGCGCGTCTCGCCGATTCGACTGACGTCGACGGACGCCGTCGATGACAACGCCGGTCGGCGATCCGTCTCCGCGTAGCTACGTCGCTCTCGACATCGGCGGCACGAAACTCGCCGCCGCCATCGTGACCACGGAAGGTTCCATCGTGGTCTCGGACCGATTGCCCACCCCGGCCCGCGATCCGTGGGCGGCGGTTGCGGCGCTCGTCTCTCGGGTCGTGGCTGCCACACCGGATCTCCAGCCGATGGCACTCGGTGCCGGTTGTGGTGGACCGATGGCGCGAGGCGGTGACACCGTGTCGCCTTTGCACATACCGGCCTGGCGAGATTTCCCACTGCGTTCCGCCTTGGCCGATCTGGTGGGTGTTCCGGTCGCCGTCGACAACGACGCGAAGGCGCTGGCCCTCGGTGAAGGATGGCTCGGTGCTGCGAAGGGTCTGCGTGATTACATGGCCGTCGTCGTCGGAACCGGAGTCGGTGCCGGACTCGTGATCGACGGTCGGCTCGTCGATGGTCGATCCGGCAATGCCGGACACATCGGCCACCTGATCGTGGAAGAGGATGGTCTCGAATGTCGGTGCGGGGCCCACGGGTGTCTGGAGGCGTACCTGTCGGGATCGGCGATCGAAGCACGAACCGGGCAGTCGGCTCGTCAGGCGTCGACGACCACCATCCTCGACGCCGGGCGGCGATTCGGCCGCGCGGTGGCCTCGGTGGCGGCTCTCACGAGTCTGGAACGGGTGGTCGTGGCCGGCAGCGTGGCGTGGGGCTGGGGTGACGAATTCTTCACTGCCGCTCGAGACGAGTTCGCCGCTCGAAGTCGCCTGTCGTTCACACAGACGATCGACATCGTCGCCGCCGGGCCCCGGGCCGGGTTGATCGGTGCGGCCGCCTTGGCCCGTCGCGCGGTCGGTGGCGACTAGTTTTCCGTCGTGGATCCTCGTTATTCGTCGGAAGCCGAATCGTTTCGCCGCCGAGTCGTCGCCTTCTTGTCCCAAGCCCTGCCGGCTGACTTTCCCGGTATCGGGCGGATGCCGGTCGACGAGGTGCGCCCGTGGGTGATGGAGTGGCGACGAGTCCTGCATGCCGAGAGGTACCTCGCACCGGGATGGCCGGCCGAGTACGGCGGTGGAGGATTGTCGGCTCTCGAGCAGGTGATTCTGGCCGAAGAGTTCGCCAAGGCCGGAGTTCCGACCGGCGGGCCGAACGACGGCTTCGGAATCACCATGCTCGGCAACACCTTGTTGCGGTGGGGAACTGACGAGCAGAAGTCGTACTACCTCCCGCGAATTCTCGCCAACGATGACATCTGGTGTCAGGGTTACAGCGAACCGAACGCCGGGAGCGATCTCGGAAGTCTCGGGCTTCGTGCCGCTCTCGACGGCGACCAATGGGTCATGAACGGGCAGAAGATCTGGACGTCGGCCGGCCATCTCGCCGACCACATCTTCACCTTGGCGCGCACCGATCCCGACGCACCCAAACACAAGGGCATCTCATTTCTTCTGGTCGACATGCGCCAGCCGGGGATCGAGGTCCGACCGATCAAGATGATCAGCGGTGAGAGCGAGTTCAACGAGGTCTTCTACACCGATGCGACGTGTCCGAAGGATGCGGTCGTCGGAGGGGTGAACAACGGTTGGGCTGTCGCCATGACCTTGCTCGGCTACGAGCGCGGTGAGGGAGCGGCAACGGTGCCGGTTCGGTTCCAGGCCGAACTCGACCGCTTGTTGTTGCTCGCGCGCGAGTACGGCGTGGTCGACGATCCTCGCGTACGTCAGCGACTGGCGTGGGCTCATTCCAAGGTTCAGATCATGAGGTATTTGGGCCTGCGCACCCTCACGTCGTTCCTGGCCGGTCATCATCCCGGACCCGAGAGTGGAGCCTTCAAGCGTTACTGGAGCGAGTACCACCAGTCCGTGACTGAGCTCGCTCTCGAGATCATGGGTGCGTCGTCACTCGTCGTCGAGGGGCGATTGCCGTCGAACGCGTTCCAGCCCGACGATCGCTCGGCACCCAACAGCTCGGCCAGTTGGATCGGAAGCTTTCTGAACGCTCGGGCCGGAACCATTTACGCCGGTTCGTCGCAGGTCCAGTCGAACATCATGGCCGAGATGGTGCTCGGACTTCCGAAAGAGCCCCAGGCCGCTCCGCTCCGATCATGAGGGCACGGGAGTTCATCCGTATCGCTGCGGCCATTTTGCGTCGGCCGTCGCTGTGGTGGACGGCCGTCGTCGTCGCTCGGCGAGTCGTGCCGCGTCGATGGTGGGCGCACCGACCGTTCCTGCCCGTCCCGCCACGCGATTACGTGCGCTTCCGCAAAGAAACTCACTACGGGGATCCGCTGGCGCCGTTCGAGGTCGACGATGTGCTGAAATATCTCCTGTGGGTACGAGCATGGAATCCATGAGTCGATTCGGGCGGCGACGGAGGCCCTGATCCATGAGAAGCGCGCTCGTTCTCAATGCCACCTACGAGCCGCTCAGCGTCGTTCCGTGCCGACGGGCTGCGTGTCTGGTCCTGACCGACAAAGCCGAAGTCGTCGAACACGACGGCACCTACCTGCGTTCCGAGTCGCTCGCGGTCCCCAATCCGCTCGTCATCCGATTGCGATACGTGGTGAAGGTTCCGTATCACCGTCGTACTGCTCTGTCGCGACGGGCCATCTTCGCCCGCGACGAACATCGTTGTCAGTACTGCGGTGGAGCGGCCGACTCGATCGATCACGTCATGCCTCGTTCACGTGGGGGACTTCACGACTGGGAGAACGTGGCAGCGGCGTGTCGTCGCTGCAATCTCGACAAACGTGACCGAACGCCCGACGAGGCCGGCATGCGTCTCGCTCGTGCACCACGCGCTCCGCGCGAACTCACGTGGGTCACGATCTCGGTGGGGCGAGTTCCCGAGGTTTGGAAGCCCTACCTGGCGCGCGCGTCGTAGTCGTGGTCGACGTTCTCGTCGTCACCGACGGTGACGCAGCCTCGTTTCATGGTCGGCCCCTACCCGACGACGGTCGACCACACGTGTGGTGGTTCCAGCCGGTCGTTCCGGCGGTCGTTCTCGGATCGACTCAGGATCGCGACATCGTCGACCTCGAGGAGTGCTCACGTCGAGGGATCGACGTCGTGACTCGTCGAAGTGGCGGCGGGATCGTGATCGTCGGTCCCGATCTCACGCTCTGGGTCGATGTGTTGGTTCCTCGGCATCATCGACTCTGGGACGACGACATCGGGCGTGCGACGTGGTGGCTCGGTGACGTGTGGGCCGAGGCTCTGGCCGACGTCGAGATCGCGGGTGACGTTCATCGCGGGCCGATGCAAGCCACGGATCTGTCACGACTGGTGTGTTTCGCCGGGCGAGGGCCGGGCGAGGTGGTCGTGTCGACACCGAACTCGGCGGCATCCAAAGCGGTGGGGATCAGTCAGCGACGCACTCGCGAGTGGGCCCGATTCCAATGTGCGTTGAGTCTTCGTTGGGACGCCGATCTTCATCGGAGAGTGGTGAGGACGGATTCCTTCGACCCGTCAGCACTCGAACACTTGGGCACCGATCTCGATCTCGATCCGTCGGTGTTCGGACGGCACGTGGTCGCTCGACTCGTCGATCGACTCGGCGGGTGAATCATTCCCCCGACGGTTGGGGGAGGAGCTCGGTGGCCTTGCAGGCGTCGATCGACTTGACCATGGCGTAGGGATTGACGGCCGATCCACCGTGGGGGTGATACTCGAAGTGCAGGTGGGGAGTGGAACTGTTGCCGGTCGACCCGACGTATCCGATGATCTGGCCGGCCACGACCTCGGATCCGAGATCGATTCCGGGAGCGAATTCGGACAGGTGGGCGTAGTGGAAGTACGTGTCATCGTCGGCGGTCAGTCGTAGGGCATTCCCGCCGAGTGAGCCGGGCTTATCGAACCATTGGCGAGTGATCATGCCGTCGGTGACGGCGTAGATGGCCTTGCCGGTGGGGGCGATGATGTCGACACCGACGTGGCGACGTCCTCCCGAGCGCGGTGCATGCCAGGTGTCGGTGAACCAACACGGTCCTTGGACGGGGAACACCGAGGCACGCGTCGGTTCGGCGCTCGATGACGTGCTCGGTGACGTGCTCGGTGACGTGCTCGATGACGGGCTCGATGACGAGGCATCCGCGTTCGGGCTCGTCGGCCCGACCTTCTCGCCGTCGAGAAGGCTGAAGAAGGTCACGAGATCGAGTCGTCCCGACGCCGTGATGCCGAGGCGCGATTGGTACGTGGTGATCGCGGTCTCGGTGGCCGATCCGAAGATGCCGTCGGCTCCGCCGCGGAGGGTCACGCCAGCGGCGAGGAGAGCACGTTGCACGGTCGCGACCTCGTCACTTCGGTCTCCACGGCGGGGGATCGCTGGTGCAGGAAGGAGGCCGAGAAGTTGGGCGGTCTTTTCGTCGACTTCACCCGTCGCCGGTCGCCGAACGTTGCGTTGGTAGAACTTCACGGCGTTCTCGGTGGCCGATCCGAAGATGCCGTCGGCTCCGCCGCGAACGGTCACGCCAGCGGCGAGAAGAGCACGTTGCACCACGGCGACCGATTCGCTGGTGTCGCCACGTCGGGGCAGTGTCATCGGAGCGGTGGCGGATTCGACGAGTTCGGCCTGCACGCGGTCCGAAGCGGGAGCAGAGCTCGCCGATGTGTCGGAGGGAATCGTCGGCTGTTCCTGTGACGCGAGGCCGAGTGCGATGGCGGTTCGGGTGTCGATCCGACCACTGACGTCGAGATTCGCCCGTTGCTGGAAACGGGCGACGGCATCGCTCGTCGCCGGACCGAAGATTCCGTCGGCCCCACCTCGCAGCGAGATTCCGGCGTCGAGCAGGGCGCGCTGAGCGTGGGCGACCTCGTTGCCACGATCACCGCGAGCGGGGAAGTCGGGTGCCGGTCCGAGCGAGAGAAGATGCGCCGTCAGGTGGTCGAGTGTGCCGGTCGGTTGCAACCCGACCGAGGTCTGGAAGGTCCGCAGAGCCGTTTCGGTCGCCGGACCGAAAATGCCGTCGGCACCTCCGCGCACGGTCACGTCGGCCGAGATGAGTGCTCGCTGCAGGGCGGCGACCCGATCACCGCGGGCCCCACGAGCCAATGACGGTGACGAAGCCGAAGGGTTCGATGCGGTCACGAGTCCCGTCACCGACGCCGGGTGGCTGGAGAACACAGCGGCCGGCGGGGTCGACGTCGCGAGAACGGGCGCTGCGCCAAAGGACGTCATGACGAGCGAGGTCCCCACGATCGCAGCACTGAGAGCGGGCATCACGGCTCAGGTATCGGCCGCATCCGGGACGACCTTGAGGGGAATCACGAGGGATGTGGCGGGCAGGTGGCGGGGATGTGGCGGGGTGTCGCCGGGTCCCCCGGTGGGGTCCGGGTGGGGGTGTGGGGAGGAAAAGTGGCGCGAAGTGGGGAAAAGTGGTTGACAGAGGGGAGGATTGGGGACTAGGAATACTCCACAACTCGGGCAGAGGGGCAGTCAGTGCAGGTATTCGTCGGAAAACACGAGCGACAGCTCGACCCCAAGGGTCGACTTGCGCTTCCGGCGACCTTCCGGAGTCGTCTGGAACCCCGCTGTTATCTGCTCCTTGGCCAGGACAAGTGCATTGCGGTCGTGACGGCCGAGGACTCGGCTCGCTTGGCCGATGAGATCACGGCCGCCGTCAAAAGTGGTGAGACCACCGAACAGGAGCGCCGAGCCCTGGCGGCCAGCATGGTCGAAGTCGTCATCGACGCCCAGGGACGGGTCACGATCGACGAGTCGCTACGCGCCTACGCCGGACTCACGGCGGGCAGTCGGGTCGTCGTGGCCGGCAACTTCGAACGGGTCGAGATCTGGGAGCCGAGTCGTTTCGAGCGGCAGTTGGCCCTCGGCACCGAAGCGATCGCTGGGGAGGAGTCGTGAACGACTTCTCGCACGAGTCGGTCATGGTCGACGAAATCGTGGACGTGTTCTCGACCGTCCCGACCGGTGTGGTGTTGGACGGAACTCTCGGTGGCGGTGGACATGCCGAAGCACTCCTTGCGTCGCGACGTGATCTGTCGATCCTCGGTCTCGATCGCGATCCGTCGGCTCTCGATGCAGCCCGGACTCGACTCGCCGATGTGGCCGATCGGGTGATCGTGCAACATCGTCGTTTCGACGACATCGATGATGGACTCGCCGAGGCCGGCATCGAGACGTTGTCGGGGGCACTGTTCGATCTCGGGGTGTCGTCGCATCAGTTCGACGTGGCGTCGCGCGGTTTCTCCTACCGGCACGACGCACCACTCGACATGCGGATGGATCCGACCGAATCGCGTACTGCGGCCGAGATCGTGAACGAGTGGACGGTCGAAGAGTTGGCTCGACTTCTTCGCACCAATGCCGACGAACGCTTCGCCCGCCGGATCGCCGAGGCGATCGTCGCGGCACGACCCGTGACGACCACCCAACAACTCGCCGAGATCGTCGTGGCCGCCATCCCGGCCCCGGCCCGCCGACGAGGCGGCCACCCGGCCAAGCGAACGTTCCAGGCTCTACGGATCGAGGTCAACCGCGAACTCGAGGTACTGCCCGTGGCTCTCGATCGGGCCGTGAATCGACTGCGGTCCGGAGGTCGGGTGGCCGTTCTGTCGTATCACTCGGGTGAAGACCGCATCGTGAAGGCGCGTTTTCGCCATCACGAAACCGGTGGATGCACGTGTCCGTCGGGATTGCCCTGTGGTTGCGGTGCGCAGGCGGCGGTTCGAAGGGTTCGCGTGCCGGCTCGACCGAGCGAGGCCGAACGAACGCGTAATCCACGGAGTGCCTCGGCCCGTCTGCGAGTGGTGGAGGCAGTCTGATGGCCCGCGCCACCGCTCGAGCCGCCACCCGCGCTCCACAACGGTCCCCCCGGACCACGTCCCGCCCGACGCGTCGGGTGACCACTCGCACCGCTGCGGATCGTCGTTCGATCGCGCCCAAGAAAGTCGCGCCCAAGAAAGTCGCGCCCAAGAAAGTCGCGCCCAAGAAAGAGCAAACCAAGGCCGCCCCGAAGGTCGCTCCTTCCGCGTCGCGTTCACGATCTCCGATCGCGCGCGCCGTCGACCCTCAGAACGCCACCGCAGCCGGACGGCGTCTCGTGACGAGCGCACTCGTCGTCCTCGTAATTCTGGTGGGCATCATGATGGCGGTGGTCGTCGCTCAGACGCGTATCGCCGAGAATCAGATGCAGCTCGATCGCATCGAATCTCGCATCGAATCCGAGCGCGATCGCTACAACCAGCTCCGTCTCGAGCGTTCTGTCCTGCGCGAACCGGCTCGTCTGGTGGTCGAGGCCCGCGCGCTCGGAATGCAGCCAGGTGTCGGTGTCGACTTCACGACGGTCGACCCGATGACCGTGGCGGCAGTGTTGGTTGCCACCGGTGGTGTCGATCCCGAATTGCTGACCGACGGTGCTGATCCGCTTCAGGAATACGGGGAGTTCAAAGCCATCGTGGGTGGTGCGCCGTGACGGCTCGTCGACCACCCCGGTCCCGCGCGACGTCCCGCTCGTCCGGCCCGGCAGCTCGTTCTCGCACCGCCTCCCGCTCGTCACGTTCGACGGCGCATTCCCGTACGGCCTCCCAGTCCTCCCGCTCGTCACGGTCGGCACGCTCGACGAGGGCCGCCCGGACGGTACAGACGGTCAGCCGATGGAAGATCGGTCCGTCACGCCGTCGAGCACAGTTCGCCGTCACGGTCGCAGCCGTGGTGTTCGTGGTGTTCTTGTACCAGATCGTGTCGGTGTCGCTTCTCGACGGCGCCGAGTATCGGGCCGATGGGTTGGCCCAACGTCAGTCGTACGTGACGGTGGCCGCCGACCGCGGCACCATCTTCGACCGCGACGGCAACGAGATGTCGATCACCGTTCCCGCATTGTCGATCTACGCCAATCCGAAGGCGGTCGGGGATCCGGTCGCGACGGCTCACGTTCTTGCTCAGATGCTCGGCATCGACGCGGTCGGAGAGGCCGAGTTGGCCGAGAAGATGTCGGATCGATCCAAGACGTTCGTGTACGTGCAGCGTTTCGTCGAGGACGACGTGGCCGAAGCGATCCTGTCGCTCGGGTTGGCCGGGGTCAACGGTGTGACGGAGCCGAAGCGGGTGCAGGTGTCGGGTGGATTGGCGCGCAACGTCGTGGGGCGCACCGACCCGTTCGGAGAGGGTTCGACCGGACTCGAGCTTCAGTACGAAAAGGTGTTGCGCGGAACCGACGGACTCATGATCCGCGAGACCAACAACTCTGGCCGAACCATCCCGGGAGCCAGTCGCATGGTGGAAGACGCGCGACCCGGAACCGATCTCGTTCTCACGATCGATCGATCGATGCAGTACCAGGTCGAGCAGGCTCTGTTGCGGCGAGTCGAGGAACTCGTCGCGAAGGGTGGCAACGCAGTCGTGCTCGACACCGAATCGGGAGAAGTTCTTGCGATCGCGAGTGTCGGGCGCAACGGTGAAGGAGTGGCCGAAGTGACGTCGGGAAACATGGCCGCCGTCGAGGCCCACGAGCCGGGCTCGGTCGCCAAGATCTTCAGCGTCGCCTCGGCGATCGACCAGGGCGCCGTGAACCCGTCGAGCATGTTCCTCGTTCCGGGTGTCTACGTCTTCGACGAGGGAACCGACTTCGAGCAGACGATCAAGGATGCCTACCCCCACGACACCGAGCCGATGAGCCTGCGACAGATACTCGTGAATTCGTCGAACATCGGAACGATGATGGCGGCCGAAACCATCGGAGTGGAGCGGCTCCACGAATATCTCACTTCGTTCGGTTTCGGCTCGGCGACCGGATTGCAGTACCCGGGCGAGAGTTCGGGAACGTTGCGCTCGGTCGACCGCCTACGTGGTTCGGAGAAGGCGACGATCACGTACGGTTACGGATTCGCGGCCACGTCACTACAGCTCGTGTCGGCGGTGAACGCAGTGGCCAACGGTGGCGTCTACGTGCCGCCACGTCTCGTTCGCTCGACCATCGACGAGCACGGCAAGGTGTGGGAGACGCCGATGGGCGAGTCCCATCGGGTGATCTCGGAGTCCACGGCTGCGACGATGTCCGATCTTCTTGGGGCGGTCGTGTGCACCGGTACCGGTTCACGAGCTCAGGTGCCCGGTATCACGGTGGCCGGTAAGACCGGCACCGGATACAAGGTGCAGGACAACGGAACCTACGTGACCGAGGACGGTTCTCGCGCTTACTTCGCCACGTTCGTCGGCTACCTTCCGGCCGATAACCCACGCGTCACCATTCTCGTGTCGATCGACGAGCCGAATCCCTCCAGTCGTGACCGTTTCGGTGGAACCGCCGCCGCCCCGGTCTTCTCGGCGCTCGCCCAAGTTGCGATCCAAGAACTGTCCATCGAACCGTCCGACGGCGACGTCGGATGTGTGGCGGCGGAGTGACCGATGAGGATTCGCACCCTCGGACATCTCTGCCGCGATGCTCACCTCGATCTCGATCGGCCGGGAACGCCATCGAACGAGTCGTGGAGCGACACCGTCGTGTCGGGCATCTCTCACGACTCTCGCCGGATCGGACCCGGTTCGGTCTTTTGTGCCGTTCGTGGAGCTCGATTCGACGGACATGATTTCGTTCGTGATGCTGTGGGCCTCGGTGCCGTCGCCCTGGTGGTCGAACACCCGGTGTCCGAGGTCGATTCCTCGGTGCCCCAGATCGTCGTGCGCGATGCACGTCTTGCCATGGGTCGTCTCGCCACGGCGTTCTGGGGAGATCCGTCTCGTCACATGGAGGTCATCGGGGTCACCGGTACGAACGGAAAGACCACGACGACCCACCTCCTCGCCGAGATCCTGACCGCGGCCGGGCGTCCCACCGAGGTCATCGGAACGCTGTCGGGAGGCTTCACCACTCCGGAGGCTCCCGACTTGCAGGCGACCCTTGCCGGCATGAGAGAAGGCGGTACGCGTGCAGTGGCCATGGAGGTCTCGTCGCATTCCCTCGTGATGGAGCGAGTCACCGGAACGTGGTTCGCGGCGGCGGTGTTCACCAATCTGTCGCGCGACCATCTCGACCTCCACGGTGACATGGAGACGTACTTCGCTTCCAAGGCGCGACTCTTCGATCCCTCGTTCACCGACATGGCGGTCGTCAACGTCGACGATCCGTATGGTCGACGACTCGCCAGCGCTTCCCGTGTCCGAACGATTCCCTTCTCACGTGCCGATCTGGTCGACGTCGAGGTGTCGACGGTCGAGCATCGCTACGTCTGGCATGGCCGTTCGGTACGTTGTCCGCTCGGAGGTGCGGTCAACGTCATGAATTCTCTGGCCGCTGCCACGGTCGCCGACGCGCTCGGAGTCGACACCGCAACGATCGCCGATGCGCTCGCCCAAGTGGCCCCGGTGCCCGGTCGTATGGAGCGGGTGGACGATGGGCAGGACTTCACGGTGTTCGTGGACTACGCCCACACTCCCGATGGATTGTCGGCCGTTCTCCGGTCACTTCGAGAGTCGAATCTCGAGGGAAGGATTCTCGTCGTCTTCGGATGTGGCGGTGATCGGGACAAGGCCAAGCGGCCCATGATGGGAGAGGTCGCGGTGGGTCTCGCCGACGAAGTGATCGTGACGTCGGACAACCCTCGTAGCGAGGATCCACGGGCGATCATCGCGTCGATCGTGGCCGGGGTTCCGGATCATCTTCGCCATCGGCTGGTGGGTGAAGTCGTCGATCGACGAGCCGCCATCGAGACGGCCATCGGTCGCGCCCGTCCGGGTGACGTCGTGTTGATCGCCGGAAAGGGTCACGAGACCACGCAGATCATCGGAAACGACGTGCTGCCCTTCGACGACAGAGACGTGGCACGTGATGTACTCGGGGTGCGCGCATGATCGCCGTCATGATCGCCGGCGCCACCTCGATGCTGGTGTCGCTCTTCGGCACTCGCTTCCTCATCGTGTTCTTCCGCGAGCGCGGCAAGGGTCAACCGATCCTCGGCAAAGAGGACCACGGCCCCGAACACCACAAGAAGAAGTCGGGGACTCCAACGATGGGTGGACTCGCCATCGTGGGTGCCGCCTTCGTCGGATGGACAGTGGCTCACGTTCGTGACGGACTCGCCTTTTCCAATCAGGCGATCATCATCTGGGTCGGCATCTTGATCATGGCCGGTATGGGTCTGCTCGATGACGTGATCAAGGTGAACAAGGGACACAACCGGGGAATCTTCTGGAAGAAGAAGGGCCTCATCACTCTCGCTCTCGCTTGTGGAGTCACTTGGTGGCTGGTGGCAGCGACGGACGTGTCCGAGACCATTTCGTTCACCCGATTCGATTTTCCCGGTTGGGAGATTCCGTGGTGGCTGTGGGTGGCCTGGACCGGACTCATGATGTGGGCGACGACCAACGCCGTGAACGTGACCGACGGGCTCGATGGTCTCGCAGGAGGTTCGGCACTGTTCGGCTTCTTGGCCTTCGCGGTCATCGGCTACTGGTCGTTCCGCAATCCCGAGGTCTACGGAGTGCTCGCGGGCGGAACCGTGAATCCGCTCGACCTCGCCGTTCTGTCGGCTGGCTTCGCCGGGGCATGCGGTGGATTTCTCTGGTGGAACGCGGCGCCGGCCCGAATCTTCATGGGTGACGTCGGAGCACTCGGAATCGGTGCTGCGCTCGGGTTGCTTGCCGTCGCCACCAACACGCACTTCCTGCTGCCACTCATCTGTGGAATCAACGTGCTCGAAGCCGGATCGGTTGCCGTCCAGATGACCATTTTCCGGGCGAGTGGGCGAACTCGGCGCTTCTTCCGCATGACGCCGATTCACCATCACTTCGAGTTGATCGGCTGGCCCGAGACGACCGTGATCATTCGTTTCTGGATCATCGGCGGGATTTGCGTTGCGGCAGCCTTGGCCATGTTCATCGGTGACTTCACGCGAATCACCGATCAAGCCGGGAACTTGCTGCCGTGACCGAGCGCGTCCTGGTGTACGGCGTCGCTGTGGCCGGTCTCGCAACGGTGCGGGCACTCCTTCGGCGCAACATCGACTGCATCGCAGTCGATGATTCGGTGGACGAGGCGAAGCGGCGAGCCGTCACCGAGTTGGGGGTCGAACTGATCGAGAGTCCGAGTGACGCACTTCTCTCGGGTCTCGTCGTCGAATCGAGCATGGTTGCGCCGGCTCCGGGAATTTCCGAGTCGCATCCGGTCGTCGACATCGCTCGACGAGCCGATCGGCGACTCGTGACCGAACTCGATCTGGCTTACGAGTGGGAGAGCGCCCGTCCAGGAGGTCCGCGACCCGTGGTCGCGGTGACCGGAACCGACGGCAAGACGAGCACGACACTTCTCACCGCGTCGATGCTCGAGGCCGGGGGCCGAGCCACTGTCGCCTGCGGCAACACCGACGTGCCCATGGTGGAAGCACTCGATCTCGACGTCGACTGCTTCGTCGTCGAAGCGACCAGTTTCCGCTTGGCGTTCTGCGACACTTTCCGCGCCGAGGCATCGGCCTGGCTGAACCTGGCCGAAGACCATCTGGACTGGCACCAGAGCATGAAGTCGTACGAGAACGCCAAGGCGCGTCTTTGGTCGAACGTTCGTGAGAACGATGCGGCGATCGGTTGGATCGACGATCCGATCGTCATGCACCATCTGGCTCGGGCCCGATGCCGTCGGGTGACTTTCGGTGTCGGGACGGCCGATTACCGCGTCGTCGACGACACCTTGGTCGGTCCCGAGGGTGAGATCGCGCCGGTTGACGGTCTTTCGCGATCACTTCCGCACGACGTGACGAACGCCCTGTGTGCGTCGGCCCTCGTCCTCGAGAGTGGACTGGCCGATCGTCGCGCCGTTGCCCGAGCTCTTCCCGATTTTCGTGCTCCGAGTCATCGAATCGAATTCGTCGGTGAAGCCGACGGAATTCGTTGGTACGACGATTCGAAGGCGACGACACCTCACGCCGTCCTGACTGCGCTTCGCGGTTTCGACAGCGTGATTCTGGTGGCGGGTGGTCGGAACAAGGGTCTCGATCTCGGTGAATTGGCGGCCGAGGAGTCACGGGTCCGAGCCGTGGTCGCCATCGGGGAGGCTGCGCCCGAGATCGCTCGGGCCTTCTCCGGGCGTCGATCGGTGGTGACCGCCGGTGACATGGGGGAGGCCGTCAAGGCGGCCCGCGAATTGGCGACCGACGGTGATGTCGTTCTCCTGTCTCCGGGCTGTACGAGTTTCGACTGGTACGACGGCTACGCGCGACGTGGTGAAGATTTCAGTCGTCGAGTTCGCGAGTTGATCGGAGGACGCTCATGACTCTCGCCCTACCCAACCGCTCGCGTCGAACGTCGCAGTTGGCCGAACGTCGACGTGCGGCGCTCGAGTCGGCGCAGAAGGCACGTCGTACCGGACGTCGGCGTCGTTACCAGGAGGACGTCGGCCGTGATCCGAAGCCACTCGGCTTCTACGTGATCGTTGCGGTCACTCTCGCCCTCGTTGCGTTCGGTCTGGTGATGGTCCTGTCGTCATCGTCGATCGTCTCGTTCCATCGAGGACGTTCACCGTGGTACTACTTCGTGAAGCAGGTCTTCTGGGCCGGTCTTGGCTTCGTCGCCCTCGTGACCACGTACCGAATGCCGTTGAAGATCCTTCATTCGACGGCTCGAGTCCTTCCACCCTTCGCGACCGTGTTGATGTTGGCGGCGTTCACGCCCGGTCTCGGCAAGACGGTGAACGGTGCTCAGGCCTGGCTCGCCATCGGCGAGTACACGATTCAGCCTTCGGAATTCATGAAGTTGGCACTGGTGGTATACGGCGCCGACTGGTTGACCCGACGTGAGAAACAGTTGACCGATTTCCGTACGACGGCAATCCCGTATCTCGGCTGGGTCGGTGTGGGTGCCTTCATTGCGATCGCTCAAGGAGACCTCGGGTCATGTCTCGTGATCACCGCGATCGGCATGTCGATGCTCTTCTTGGCCGGGGCACCTTTGCGACCCCTGTTCGGCCTCTCGTTGGTCGGCGCCGTCGTGTTCATCGGTTACGCGCGGCTCGACAGCGACAAGTGGGCTCGCTTCACTTCATTTCTCGACATTCACGGAACTCGTGACACGGACGGCTATCAGGTGTACCAGGCTCTGATCAGCATCTCGAACGGCGGTCTCACCGGAACCGGGATCGGAGCCGGAACCGGCAAGTGGGGATACGTTCCACTCGCTCACACCGACTTCATCTTCTCCATCGTTGGCGAGGAGATGGGTCTTCTCGGAGTGCTCGGCCTGTTGACCCTCTTCGTGTTCCTCATTTACTTCGCGTTCCAGGTCGCGCTCTCGTGTCGTCATCGTTTCGGCTTCTTGTTGGCCGCCGGAGTCGGTTGCTGGTTCATCGTGCAGATCTCGATCAACATCGGTGGAGTCATCGGACTTCTTCCCGTGACCGGGCTGACACTTCCGTTCATTTCGTTCGGAGGTAGCTCACTCATCGCGTCGATGGCGGCGGCGGGCCTCTTGATGAACGTGGCCCGACGACCGCGATGACGGTGTTCGCTGCGGTCGCCGGTGGAGGGACCGCAGGACACGTGGTGCCGGCTCTCGCCCTCGTCGACGCGCTGATCGAGCGAGGACACGATCGATCCGAGCTGCTGTACACGGGAGCAGTTCGTGGAGTCGAAACATCCCTCGTTCCTCCGACCGGGACGCCTCACGTCTTTTTCGATGTCGTCGGATTGCAGCGTTCGATCGGGGCCTGGCGCGCCAATCTCGGATTCGTACCGCGCCTCTTGCGGGCCCGACGCCGAGCCGTCTCGATGTTCCGCTCCGATCGACCGCGAGTCGTCGTGAGCGTGGGCGGTTATGCCAGCCTGCCGGCGGTCCTGGCCGCACGAAAGCTGAAGATCCCGATCGTCGTCGTGTCGTACGATCGTCGACCCGGACGTTCGAGCCGACTCACCAGTCGCTTCGCAACCGTGTCGGCGACCGCCTTCCCCGAGAGCGAGTTGCGGCACGCCGTCCACACCGGAGCTCCGGTCCGAGCCGAAATTCGTCACCTCGATCGCGGTCGGGTCCGTGACGACGCTCGGCGGAGACTCGGTCTGCCGAGCGATCGTTTCGTCGTGGTCGTCGTGGGTGGATCCCTGGGATCGGGTGCATTGAACGACGCGGCCGAGGCTCTCGTGAGACAATGTCGGGACGATTCGGGTCTGGCCGTGTTCCATGTGACGGGCGACCGATTCGTCGAGTCGGTACGGAAACGGATGGAACGGATCATGACGAGTGATGCACGAGTGATCCACCATGCCGTCGGATACCACTCGGAAATGGCCGACCTCTATGCAGCGGCCGACGTGCTCGTCGGGCGAGGTGGCGCGGGGACGATCGCCGAGATCGCAACCGTCGGAGTTCCAGCAATTCTGGTTCCGTGGTCGGGAGCGGCCGATGATCACCAGAGCGAGAACGTGCGTTGGTTGAGCGACATCGGAGGAGCGATCACCTTGACCGACGACACGGTCATCGACCGGTTACCGGGTCTCGTGTCCGAATTACGCGCCGATCCTTCTCGCCTCTTCGAGATGGGCGAAAAGGCGTTCGTTCTCGGTGAGGCCAATCGTCGTGCCGCAGTGGCCGATCTCGTGGTCGAGGTGGCCGAGGGGAGAGCGTCCGAGTGACCTCGTCGGTCCTCGATCTGTCGACACGCCGCCGGATCCACGTCGTGGGCGTCGGTGGTCCGGGAATGAGCGCGATTGCCATCGTCTTGGCACAGATGGGGCACGAGGTGTCGGGCTCCGACGTTCGCGAGGTCTCCACTCTGGATTCCGTGCGGGAGGTCGGAGTGCGAGTCTCGATCGGCCACGATCCTCGGTCGATCGAAGGTTGCGACATCGTCACTTCGTCGACGGCCATTCGGAGCTCGAACGTGGAGCTCGAAGCGGCGCGTCGTGCGGGAATTCCGACGGTGAGTCGTGCCGAGACACTCGCGGCCATGTGCTCCCTCGCCACCACGGTCGCGGTCGCCGGAACTCACGGAAAGACCACCTCGTCCTCGGTTCTTCGGGCGATGCTCGCCCCACGCTTCGATCCGAGTTTTCTCATCGGGGGCACGGTCCGCGACCTCGGGGTCGGAGCGCGTTGGACGGGCTCGTCGTTGTTCGTCGTCGAGGCCGACGAGAGCGACGGCACTCACCGGCAGCTACCGGTGGGCGCGGCGCTGGTCACGAACGTCGATCAGGACCACCTCGATCACTTCGGTGATTTCGACGCAGTCGTTCGGAGTTTCAGCGAATTCGTGCGTGACGTCGCAGGTCCGGTCGTCCTGTGCGCTGACGATCCTCACCTCGCTTCGATGAACGCCGATCGACTCCATACCTATGGTTCGTCGAGCGGTGACGTGCGTTGGAGCGACGTCGTCCATCTCGACGGTCGTACCTCCTTCTCGGTGAAAGGCCGAATCCTCGGTGTCGACTTCGAACGTCGCGTGTCGACTCCTCTGCGCGGCGAGCACAACGTGTCGAACGTGACGGGTTGTCTGACCCTTGCGCTGGCGCTCGGTGCCGATCTCGACGAAGCGATCGAAGCCGTCGCCGATTTCGGTGGTGTCGGACGCCGTTACGACGTTCGAGCCGAGATCGATGGCATCGCGCTGATCGACGATTACGCCCACCTGCCACGCGAGATCGAGGCGGTCCTGGCCGCCGTGAGGAGTTCGGAAACCGGACGTCGAGTGGTGGCGGTCTTCCAGCCGAATCGCTTCAACCGTATGGCGATCATGTGGCCCGACTACGCGGACTCCTTCGGCGACGCCGACGTCGTCGTGATCGCCGACATCTACTCCTCGGGTACCGATCCGATTCCGGGAGTCAGCGGCCGTCTGGTGGCCGATGCGGTCTCGGCGACTCGTGGGGGAGGGTCGGTTCATTACGTCGAAAATCGGAACGAACTGGCCTCGGTGGTGTCGGCCCTTCTCATGACCGGAGACGTCTGCATCTCGATGGGATGCGGAGACGTCGAATTCCTTCCCGACGAGATCGTGACGGTGAGGCGACGTGGCTGACGTCGATTTCGATCGATTGGCCGATCGCCTCGGGGGCGAGCGGAACGCTCCGCTCGGCGGGTCGACCACTTACCGCGTGGGAGGTCGAGCCGCAGTTCGCGTGCAGGTCGAATCACAGGAGCAACTGCACACGGTGGCCCGAATTCTGTCCGAGGTCGACGTCGAGATCGTGATCGTCGGACGCGGGAGCAACATGCTCGTCGCCGATCGAGGTTTCGCCGGTGTGGCGGTGCAGCTCGGTCGATTCGCCACCGAGTGCGCGATCGACGAACGTGGTGACGAAGCCATCGTCCGAGCCGGTGGATCGGCACTTCTGCCGGTGGTGGCGCGTCGCACCGCCGCCGGGGGTTGGACCGGTTTCGAATGGGCGGTGGGTGTGCCGGGGAGTATCGGAGGCGCCGTTCGGATGAACGCAGGGGGACACGGTTCGGACATGGCGGCCAGCCTCGTCGACGTCGACGTCTGCGACCTCAAGAGCGGCTCGGCTCGCAAACGAACTCTTGCGGAACTGGGTCTTCGATTTCGCGGCTCCGATCTGAGCGATCACGAGGTCGTCACGGAGGCCCGCTTGCGAGTGACACGAGCGGACGCTTCTCGATGCGAAGCTGCGATCGACGAGATCGTGGCCTGGCGCCGGGAACATCAACCCGGAGGTCAGAATGCCGGCTCGGTGTTCGTCAACCCGATTCCCGGAGAACTCTCGGCCGGTGAGCTCGTCGATCGAGCCGGGTTGAGAGGCCGACGTCTGGGTACGGCCGAAGTGTCGACCAAACATGCCAACTTCATTCAAGCCGACGACGGTGGAACGGCTTCGGACGTGAAGGCACTGATGGATCTGGTGCGGGATCAGGTGTTCGAACGATTCGGAATCGAGTTGCGCAGTGAGATTCGGCTCGTCGGATTCGATGACGACTCGGGATCCAATCTGCGGGACGTCACCGGAGTCGTGTCGTGAGCCGTCGCGATCCCACTGACGATTTCTCCGACGACGGGCTCGATCCCGACGTCGAAGCCGAACTGGCGGAAGCCTTCGCCGAGGAAGGTCCGATCGCGACCGAGTCGACCGCATCCCCGTCTCCGACGGAGTCACGCGCCGAACCGTCGCGACGAGTGAAGTTCTCCGATGACGACCCGACACCGGCGCCTCGCGGAGAACCGTCACCTGGTGTGAGTGACACCGATGGGGACGATGCGTGGGGCTTCTTTCGTCGTCACCTCTTGCGGGTACGCCTTCCACGTCCGTCGCTGCCGCGACCGTCGATTCCACGACCGTCACTCCCTCGCTTCAGGGTGCCGCGGCTCTCGGTCCCCGGGCTCCGGCGTTCCACTTCGACCAGAACGTCGCAGTCCAAGGATTCGGCTCCGAGGGTCACCTCGCGAACCACGACCGGCGCCGATGGTCGCACCCGCGTCGTCATCGCCGACGACACTGCTCAACCGACGAAGGTCTCAGGAGTTTCGGGTCAGGGTCGGTTCCGGGAACGTCGGATCGCCGCCCGTCGTGCCGAGGGTCGACGACGGCTGCGGATCGCTCTGGCAATCGGTGGGGTGTTGGCCGTCGTCATCACACTTCTCCTCGTGCTCGCCAGCCCGATCCTGTCGATTCGCACGATCGACGTCGAGGGAGTCGTGTACGCGGATGCCGACCGCGTCGGTGAAGTCGTGGCGTCGTTGCGCGGCGATCCGATTCTGACCGCGGATCTGAATGCTGCCGAGCGTGCGCTCGAGAGTATTCCCTGGGTTCGTGAGGCCCGCGTCTCGATGCACTTGCCTCGGCGTGTCGCCATACAGATCGACGAGCGCGTCCCGATCGCGTTCTTCCGGGCCGTTGATGGCTTCAATCGCGTGATCGACATCGAGGGACGAGTTCTCGACGTGATCGAAGGAGACCCGGTCGACTATCCGCCCGTTCTCGGTACCGGTCCGAATCTCTCGGCTGGCGATGTGGTCGGCCAACCGTTCCTCGGCGCGGCTCAACTCGTCAATGCCCTGCCGAGGGATCTGCGCCAACGACTGGTGTCGATGTCGACGACACCCGATGGCGAGGTGTCGTTTCTCCTGTCCGACGACGTGACCGTCCTGTTCGGCCGACCTGATCGGTTCCAGGACAAACTGGTCGCGCTGGTCAACGAGATCAAACGTCAGGGGAGTCGGTCGTATTCGATCGTCGACGTCTCGAGTGGTGAGGCGAGTGTGCGCTGACCTGGGAGGATGGGGTCGAGCCGGTCGGGGTATCCCCCCATTTCCCAGGTTGACCTGAGAGAATGTCGTCCACGTCGGTCGGCGCGGCCGGTCCGGGCACATCCGTTCGGACGAAGCCGACCCCGATCGACCCGAGAGCGGAGGAGCCGGATGGCCGGTAGTCACAACAACTACATCTGTCAGATCAAGGTCATCGGTGTCGGTGGCGGCGGTGTCAACGCCGTGAATCGGATGATCGAGCGCAATTTGCGCGGCGTCGAATTCATTGCGATCAACACCGACATTCAGGCGCTCATGACATCGGACGCCGAGTTGAAACTCGACATCGGACGCGAACTCACACGCGGCCTCGGAGCTGGTAGCGATCCCGAGATCGGTCGTCAGGCCGCCGAGGCGCATCGTGACGAGATCGAAGACGCTCTGAAGGGTGCCGACATGGTGTTCATCACGGCGGGTGAAGGAGGCGGCACCGGAACCGGTGCGGCGCCCATCGTGGCCGAGGTCGCGAAGAGTCTCGGCGCTCTCACCATCGGCATCGTGACGCGACCGTTCTCGTTCGAGGGCCGTCGTCGTGCCGTGCAGGCCGACTCGGGTGTGGCGAAGTTGAAAGAGAAGGTCGACACGTTGATCGTCGTGCCGAACGATCGCCTCCTCTCGGTCGTCGATGCTCGAGACACCGTGATCGAAGCGTTCGGCAAAGCCGACGAAGTGCTGTACAGCGGAGTGTCGGGCATCTCGGAGCTCATCACCAACCCGGGTCTCATCAACACCGACTTCGCCGACGTGAAGATGACTCTTCAGAACGCCGGATCAGCCCTCATGGGCATCGGGTCGGCCAGCGGAGACAGCCGTGCTCGCGACGCGGCCCTGAAGGCTCTGT
Source organism: Actinomycetota bacterium (assembly GCA_027592035.1). Lineage (GTDB taxonomy): Bacteria > Actinomycetota > Acidimicrobiia > Acidimicrobiales > Ilumatobacteraceae > Casp-actino8. The sequence goes on from JAQCIK010000004.1 coordinate 125,685, forward strand.
CGAGCAACTTGCTCGAAGCGTCGATCGAAGGTGCGCGCGGCGTCCTTCTCAATGTGACCGGCCCGTCCGACATGACTCTCATGGAAATGAACGAAGCGGCCGAGATCATTCATGGCATCGCGCATCAGGACGCCAACATCATCTTCGGAACCGTCATCAACGACGAGATGGGTGACGAAGTGAAGGTCACCGTGATCGCTGCCGGGTTCGACCGTTGGGACGGAGCGCCTCAGGTCAAGCCGTCGGCTCGACCGGCGGGTCGGTCGGCCGCGAAGGATCAGCGTTCGGCCCCGGCCAAGGACATCTTCGCCGACGATCCGTTGAACATCGGAGACGACGGCGACGACGACTTCGACGTCCCGTCGTTCCTGAAGTAACACCCGCCCTGCGAGGTGCTCCCCGACGACGAGATCGCCCATCGGTGGCGTGAGGCTCGCGCCTCACTCGACGCAACGAATCGGCGGATCACCCTCGTGGCGGTCACGAAGACCTTTCCCGTCGAGAGTTGGGCGGCGATCGTTCGGGCGGGTGGCACCGACGTGGGCGAGAACTACGCCCAGGAATTGGTGGCCAAATCCGAAGAGTTCTCTCGGCGCTATCCCGACCTTGCTCGTCCTCGAGTTCATTTCATCGGACAGCTGCAGTCGAACAAGGTCCGTCTTCTGGCCGAACACGTGGATCTGTGGCAGAGCGTCGATCGAGTATCCCTCGTCGACGAGATCGCTCGACGAGCTCCAGGGGCCCACGTTCTGGTGCAGGTCGACGCCACTGGTGAGCCGGGCAAGGGTGGATGCGAGCTCGATCAGGTCTCGGGTCTCGTCGCTCACGCGACCGATCGGGGATTGACGGTCGACGGCGTGATGGTGGTCGGACCGACCGACGGCGATCCGGCTCGCACGCGGACGGCCTTCGAGCGCACGGCCGAGGTCGCTGATCGGGAGGGTCTCGCCGTGCGTTCGATGGGAATGAGCGCTGATCTCGGCGTGGCACTCTCGTGCGGTTCGACCATGGTGCGGATCGGATCCGCGATCTTCGGAGACCGTCCACCCGTCGGTTGAGCCCTCGTACTACCATTCCGTCACGATGTCGATTTTCCGGCGAGCCATGGATTATCTGGGCCTCGGTGAGGACGACGCGTACGACGACTACGACGACGTCGACGCCTCGCCCGTGCGGGAGGCCGAGGACCCGTCGCGTCCGACATCGCGACAAGTGACACCGCGGGACGTCGATCCGGTCCCCACCCGTCGCACGTCGGTGGACGACTCGTCGGTGCAACCGCGGCCGGTGTCGGGCCGACAGGCGTCGTCGGTCCGCACGATCGGTTCGGTCGGCGCCCCCGGAGAGACGTACACGGTCAAGGCACTTCGCTTCAACGACATCCAGGAAGTCGCCAATCGATTTCGAGACGGCCACCCCGTGATTCTCAACACAGAAGGGTGCGAGGCCGATGTGGCCCGCCGGATGGTCGACTTCTCGAGCGGCCTGTGTTACGGGCTTCACGGCAAGATCGAAAAGGTGGCCAAGGGTGTGTACCTCTTGAAGCCGTCCCCACGGGCTGCGGTCGTCGAGTACTGATCGTCATGCGCGAACTGATCTACACGGTGGTCTTTCTCTTCGAGTTGGCCATCATCGGTCGAGTGATCCTCTCGTGGTTCCCGATGTCCAGTTCGGGAGCTCGCTCCGTGATGGACGCGCTGGTTCGTGTCACCGAACCCGTCCTCGGTCCGGTCCGGCGCGTTCTTCCGTCGTTCGGCGGTTTCGATCTGTCGCCGATCGTCGTCATCCTCGTTCTGAACGTGGTTCTGCGAGCTCTCTGACCCCGTCGCTAGCCTGTCGACACCCATGTCGTCACACCGGTATCCCCCCGTCGCGTCACAACCGTCCTTCCCTGACCTCGAGAACGAGGTCCTGGGTCGCTGGGACGGGGAGGACACCTTTCGTCGTTCGGTCGAGAATCGATCGGCCGGGGACGGGGGAGCCAACGAGTTCATCTTCTACGACGGGCCTCCTTTCGCGAACGGCCTCCCCCATTACGGCCATCTCCTGACCGGATTCGTGAAGGACGCGATCCCTCGTTATCAGACGATGCGCGGCCGTCGCGTCGAGCGTCGTTTCGGATGGGACTGCCATGGTCTGCCAGCCGAGGTCGAAGCCGAGAAGCAACTTGGTATCTCGGGTCACCCCGAAATCTCCGAATACGGCGTCGAGAAGTTCAACGACTACTGCCGTCTCAGCGTTCTTCGCTACACGAACGAGTGGCGGCGCTACGTGTCACGACAGGCCCGTTGGGTCGATTTCGACAACGACTACAAGACGCTCGATCTCTCGTACATGGAGTCGGTGATGTGGGCGTTCAAGACCCTTCACGACAAGGGTCTGGTCTACGAGGGTTTCCGCGTGCTGGCCTATTGCTGGCGTTGTGAGACCCCTCTCAGCAACACCGAAACGCGGATGGACGACGTGTACCGCGATCGACAGGACCCGGCGGTCACCGTCGGCTTCCGGCTCGAGTCCGGTGAGACGATTTGGGCCTGGACGACCACCCCGTGGACTCTTCCGTCGAATTTGGCCCTCGCCGTCGGACCCGACATCGAATATTCGGTGATGCGGAGAGGTGACGATTCGGTGATTCTCGCGTCGGCTCGACTCGGCGCCTACGAAAAAGAACTCGATGGGTTCGAGATCTCGCAGACGATCCTGGGTCGCGAGCTCGTCGGCCGTCGCTACGTGCCACTGCTGCCGTATCTGGCCGATACACCGAATGCCTTCCAGGTCCTTCCCGGCGACTTCGTCTCCACCGAGGACGGAACGGGTGTCGTGCACATGGCGCCGGGCTTCGGTGAGGAGGACCAGAACGCCTGCGCAGCCGTGGGCATTCCCACCATCTGCCCGATGGACAGTCACGGTTGCTACACGGCCGAAATCTCCGACTGGGCCGGTCAGCACGTGTTCGACGCCAATCCGGCCGTCATCAAGCACCTGAAGGGATTGGGTGTCGTCGTACGTCACGACACCTACGATCACGCGTACCCGCATTGTTGGCGGTGCGCCGAACCGCTCGTGTACCGCGCCATTTCGTCATGGTTCGTCGAGGTCACTGCCATCAAGGATCGAATGGTCGAACTCAACCAGCAGATTCGCTGGGTGCCGTCACATCTGAAGGACGGTTCGTTCGGCAAGTGGCTCGCCAATGCCCGGGACTGGTCGATCAGTCGCAACCGCTTCTGGGGTTCACCGATTCCGGTGTGGAAGAGTGACGATCCCGAACATCCCCGTGTCGATGTCTACGGCAGTCTGGAGGAGCTCCGCCGTGACTTCGGTGTCGAGGTGACCGATCTCCATCGTCCGGCGGTCGACGACTTGATCCGACCCAACCCCGACGATCCGACTGGACACTCGATGATGCGTCGAGTGCCCGAAGTTCTCGACTGCTGGTTCGAGAGTGGATCCATGCCCTTCGCTCAGGTGCACTATCCGTTCGAGAACCGAGAGTGGTTCGACGAGCACTACCCGGGTGACTTCATCGTCGAGTACATCGGCCAGACGCGCGGCTGGTTCTACACCCTCCACGTCCTCGCCACTGCTCTCTTCGATCGACCTTCTTTCTCCACGTGCGTGAGTCACGGCATCGTTCTCGGTGACGACGGACAGAAGATGTCGAAGAGTCTTCGCAACTATCCCGATCCGATGGAAGTCTTCGACAAGTACGGTGCCGACGCCATGCGGTGGTACCTGCTGTCGTCCGCGATTCTGCGGGGAGCGGACTTCTCGGTCACCGAAGCCGGAATTCGCGACACCGTCCGCCAGATACTCCTTCCTTTCTGGAACTCGTGGTACTTCTTGGCGTTGTACAGCGAGGCCGAGGACACTGCCGGAGTCTTCCGAACCGACTCGACGAACGTCCTCGATCGTTACGTACTCGCCAAGGTCGCTCGGTTGGTCGAGCGGACCACAGCCGATCTCGACTCCTACGATCTGTTCTCGGCGTGTGGGGCCGTTCGTGATTTTCTCGACGTTCTCACCAATTGGTACATCCGACGGTCTCGCGACCGGTTCTGGGCCGGCGATCGTGACGCAATCGACACTTTGCACACCGTTCTGGTGCTGTTGAGTCGAGTCTCCGCTCCGTTGCTTCCGCTCCTGTCCGACCACGTGTATCGCGGACTGACCGGTGACGACAGCATTCACCTGACCGACTGGCCGTCGGTCGACGTCGTTCCATCCGACGACGATCTCGTGGACGCAATGGATTCCGTCCGGGACATCTGCTCGGTCGCCCTCTCGATTCGCAAGGCCCACGGTCGTCGAGTTCGTCAGCCTCTGAAGGAATTGCGGGTCGCTTTCCCGGGGGCCGAGAGAGTTCGCGATTTCGTCGACATCATCGCCGACGAAGTCAACGTCAAATCAGTCCTGTTGTCGGACGAGATCGGAGCCGTACCCATGGTGCTTCAGGCGGTTCCGGCCGCTCTCGGTCCTCGTCTCGGTGGTCGAACCCAGGAAGTGATCAAGGCGATCAAGGCCGGTGATTGGTCGCAACAGGGTGATCGTGTCGTCGCCGGTGGAATCGAACTTCACGACGGCGAGTACACCTTGAAGATCGTGGCAGCCGAGGGTGAGGCGAGTGCCACCATGTCCGATGGTCTCGGAGTGATCACTCTCGACACCGAGGTGACCCCCGAACTCGAGGCCGAGGGGACGGCACGAGACCTCGTTCGCCTCGTGCAGCAGGCGAGACGTGACGCCGGCCTCGCCGTGAGTGATCGAATCTCTCTGACGCTCGGCGTGCCGGAGGCGATTCGCCGACGTGTTCAGCCGTTCCTCGACGTGCTGGCGAACGAGACGTTGGCAGTGTCGGTGTCGTGGGGATCCGGTGAACCCACGGCGAAACTCGACGATGATGACGTATACGTGTCGGTGGAGCGCGTGACCTGAGTCCGGCCCATCAGTCGATGCCCGGCGCACGACGAGGGGATATCCTTCCGCAACCCTGCTGTTCGAGCGAGGAGTCGCGATGCCGACCAAGAAACCAGTGAAAAAGGCTCCGGCCAAGAAGGCTCCCGCCAAGAAGGCCCCGGCGAAGAAGGTCGCGACCAAGAAACCTGTGAAGAAGGCTCCCGCCAAGAAGGCTCCCGCCAAGAAGGCCCCGGCGAAGAAGGTCGCGACGAAGGC
>JAQCIK010000018.1:0-41423 GCA_027592035.1 Actinomycetota bacterium
CTTCCCCGAGTTCGTCGGAGCTCACCTTGCCGACGTAAGCGCCGAGGCCACCGAAACTCGCCACACCACTGACGGTGTTGGCGGCCGAACCGCCGCTCATTTCGACGGCCGATCCGAGGGCGCGATACAGGTGGAGCGCTCGGTCGGTGTCGACGAGGGTCATCGAACCCTTGGTCAGAGCCTGACGTTCGATGAACGAGTCGTCGGCGTGGGAGATCACGTCGACGAGGGCGTTTCCGATCCCGACGACGTCGAAACGCGAACCATCAGCACGGGGCACGAAACGACTGCTCGGATCGGGGAACGGCACGAAAGTCAACCGTACCTTGCCACTACGCTCGCCGACGTGACCAGAACCGAGACCGATCTCGACCCACATCGCCTACCTCGGAACGTGATTCCACGACGGTACGAACTCGAACTCGAACCGGATCTGGCCCATGCGACGTTCGTCGGTCGAGTCGTCATTTCGGCCGAAGCCACGGAGACGACCCGTCGGATCGTGCTCAACGTCGCCGAACTCGACGTTCATCAGGTGTTCGTCGACGGGGGCCCGGTGCCCTTCTCGGTCGACGAGGAGAGTGAGCGATTGGTGATCGGCACGATCGACGAGATTCGCCCGGGACCGGTGGCAATCGACGTCGAGTTCACGGGCACCCTCAACGACAAGCTCCGCGGCTTCTACCGAAGCACCTACCGAGACGACGACGGTGTCGAGCACGTGATCGCATGCACTCAGATGCAAGCGACCGACTGCCGGCGAGCGTTTCCGTGCTTCGACGAACCCGACTTCAAGGCGGTCTTCGCCGTGACCCTGATCGTCGACAACGGACTGATGGCCGTGAGCAACGGCCCCGAGATCGGGCGTCAGGAGCGCATCGGCAAGGTGGCGGTGTCCTTCGCCGACACCATGCCGATGAGCACCTACCTGGTTGCGTTCGTGGTGGGCCGACTCGACGCGACTCCTTCGATCGACGTCGGGGGCGTTCCCCTGAGGATCGTCCACGTTCCGGGGAAGGCCCACCTCACCGACTTCGGTCTCGACGTCGGATCGGCCAGCCTTCGCTGGTTCACCGAGTACTACGGAATCCCCTACGCCGACGCCAAGATCGACATGATCGCCCTCCCCGACTTCGCGGCCGGTGCCATGGAGAACGTGGGCTGCATCACCTACCGCGAAAGTTTGCTCCTCGTCGATCCGACCACCAGCACGCAAGTCGAACGAGAGTTGGTCGCCGACGTCGTGAGTCACGAACTCGCGCACATGTGGTTCGGTGATCTCGTCACCATGAAATGGTGGAACGGCATCTGGCTGAACGAGGCCTTCGCCACCTTCATGGAAGTCGCCGCGGTCGACGCCTACCGTCCCGACTGGGAGCGATGGACCAGTTTCTCACTCGAACGCTCGGTGGCCTTCGAGACCGACTCTCTCGTCGCGACTCGTTCGGTGGAATACGAAGTTCTCACTCCCGAGGACTGCGAAGGAATGTTCGACGTCCTCACCTACCAGAAGGGTGGAGCGCTGCTCCGCATGCTCGAGCAGTACCTCGGACCCGAGCGATTCCGCGACGGCGTGCGCCGCTATCTCACCGCCCATTCCTATGGCAACACCGAGACCTCCGATCTCTGGGACTCGATCGAGGAGGCCGTCGTCCACGACGGTGGTGAGCCCGTCCGTCGCATCATGGATTCGTGGATCTGGCAGCCAGGATTCCCGCTGGTCACCGCAACTCTCGTCGGTGACGGAACTCGCATCAGGCTCACCCAACAACGATTCCTCTTCGACGCAGATGCCGACGTTCCACATCAGTCCTGGCTCGTTCCGATCCACGTACGGATCGGCGACGAAGAAGCTCGGGTACTTCTCGAGGACGAACCGATCGAGATTCCTCTGCCCTCTTCCGAGGCGGTGATCGTCAACGCAGGGGGACACGGCTTCTACCGCGTGGCCTACTCGCCCGACCTGCTCTCTCGAATCGATTCTCGGGTTCTGGCCAAGGTCTCCACGATCGAGCGATACAACCTCGTCGACGACGCCTGGAACGCAGTGGTCGCCGGACGACTGTCCGCCGGCAGCTACCTCGATTTCGTCGCATCGTTCGTGAACGAGCGAGACCTCGCCGTCTGGCAGGTGATGGCGAACGGACTACGAGCCATCGGACGGCTTCTCGACGACGTGTCGTACGAGCGATTCCGCTCCGAGGTGCGTCGGATCGTGACACCCGCGCTCGATGATCTCGGCTGGGAGCCGGTCGACGGGGAAGACGATCTCCGTGGCAAGTTGCGCGGTCTGCTCGTGACCCTCGCCGCTGTCCTTGGTGCCGACACCTCGGCCATCGAACGCTGCCGAGCCGTACTCGATCGCTCTCGCAGCCAAGCGAACTCGGTGCACCCCGAACTGGTTGCCGCTGCCACCACCGTGGTCGCCACCTACGGTGACACCGAGGTCTACGACGACATGGTCGATCGTTTCCGCAACTCCGATACTCCGCAGGAGCAACTCCGTTATCTCTACGCTCTCGCCGAATTCGATTCCGCCGAACTCGTCCGACGCACCTGTGAACTCGCTCTCGGTCCTGACGTGAAGACGCAGAACGCCCCGTTCCTCCTCGCTCGATGCATCGCCCATCGCAAGCACGGTCGGGAGTCCTGGGAGTTCGTCCGACGGAACTGGAACCTCGCCAACGAGAAATTTCCCTCCAACACCATCGTTCGCATGATCGACCCCGTCAAACTCCTCAACACGGACGACGTCGAGACCGATGTCCAAGCATTCTTCGCCGAGCGCCCGATCCCTCAAGCCGCCAAGACTCTCGAACAGATCCTCGAACGCCAGCGCGTCAACGTGGCATTGCGGCGACGAGAGGGCCCCGGACTCGTCGCTCGTCTCGACTGAAATCGACCTCAGCTGTTCGGCTACCGTCACATCGTTCGTTCACCACGATCGGGAGGAACCATGAGCGAAGCCTGGATCATCGACGGAGTCCGCAGCCCCCGCGGCAAGGGCAAGGACACCGGTTCCTTGCACCACATTCATCCGCAAGAACTGCTCGCTCAGGTCCTGAACGCGCTGCAGAAGCGCGTGGGTTTCGATCCGGCCGAGGTCGACGACGTCATCATCGGCAACGGCAACGACGCCGGTGACCACGGTGCTTGTATCGGACGTATGGCGGTGCTCGCCGCCGGCTGGCCGGTCGAAGCACCGGGCGTCACGATCAATCGATTCTGCGGCTCCGGACAGCAGGCTGTGTCGTGGGCCGCCATGGCAGTGCAATCGGGCCACCAGGACTGTGTCGTCGCCGGTGGTGTCGAATCGATGTCGCGTTGGCCCGCTCCGAGTGGACCTCCCGACTTCACCGTCGGCAATGCCGCGCTACGGGCCATGTATCCGCTCGTACCGCAGGGCGTGTCGGCCGACCTCATCGCCACCCTCGAAGGTTTCACACGTGAAGACGTCGACGCATTGGCCTTCGAGAGTCAACAGCGCGCGGCGCGAGCACAGGCCGAGGGACGTTTCGATCGCAGTGTCGTCCCGATCCTGAATCCCGATGGTTCGGTCGCCCTCGACAAGGACGAGCATCTGCGGCCGACCACCACCATGGAGTCCCTCGCCGGGCTGGCCCCGTCGTTCGAGCGTCTCGGCAGTCGCATTCTCGACGGCTTCGAGAAGTCGTTCGACGACATGTGCAAGCAGGTCTACCCCGACATCGACGCCGTGAATCACGTGCATCATGCCGGCAACTCGTCCGGAGTCGTCGACGGGGCCGGCGTCATCATGGTGACGAGCCCTGAATACGCCAAGGCCCACGGGCTGAAGCCACGGGCTCGCATCGTGATGTCGGCCGTCGCCGGAGCCGAGCCGGTGATCATGCTGACCGCACCGGCTCCCGCGTCCAAGCGGTGCCTCGAGCGGGTCGGCATGACCGTGAACGACATCGATCTCTGGGAGATCAACGAAGCCTTCGCCGCCATTCCATTGAAGGCGATGCGCGAACTCGGTATCACTCCCGAGAACGTCAACGTGAACGGTGGGGCGATCGCCCTCGGTCACCCCATCGGGGGCAGTGGGCCGATCCTGATCCAGACCGCGCTCGACGAACTCGAGCGTCAGGACAAGTCCACGGCTCTCATCACCATGTGCACCGGAGGCGGCATGGGAACCGCGTCCATCATCGAACGCATGTGATCGTGTCCGACGTCGAGCACTTCTCCGACTTCCACGAGTTGAAGTTCTCGCGTCCGGCCCATGGCGTCCTGCAGATCACCCTCGACGGACCGCACCTCAACGCGGTCGGCATCGATGCCCACCGAGAACTCGCCGACGTTTGGCCCGTGGTCGATCGCGATCCCGAGACTCGGGTGGTGCTACTCACCGGAGCCGGCGACGCCTTCTCGGCCGGCGGAAGTTTCGACCTGATCGACGGAATCATCGGTGACTACGAGATCAGGTCTCGGGTGATGCGCGAGGCGCGTGACCTGGTCCGTAACGTCATCGAGTGCACCCGACCCATTGTTTCGGCGGTGCACGGTCCGGCCGTCGGAGCCGGACTCGTCGCGGCACTGCTCGCCGACGTCTCGGTGGTCGGACGAACGGCTCGCATCATCGACGGACACACTCGGCTCGGAGTGGCTGCTGGTGATCATGCTGCAGTGTGCTGGCCACTGCTCGTGGGAATGGCGAAGGCCAAGTACTACCTGTTGACCTGCCGAACGCTCACCGGCGAGGAAGCTGAACGTATCGGACTGGTCTCGTTGTGTGTCGAGGACGATCAGGTGTACTCGTCGGCCCTCGACGTCGCCACCGAGTTGGCCGACGGGGCGCAGGCCGCGCTTCGCTTCACCAAGCACACCCTGAATCACTGGTACCGATCCATGATGCCGGCCTTCGATGCGTCACTCGCCTACGAATTCTTCGGATTCGGCGGACCCGACGCCGCTGAAGGAGTGGCCTCACATCGTGAGAAGCGTCGACCGGACTTCCGCGGACCAGCCGGCGACTGACACCACCGCCTCCATCACTCGCGAGGCAGACCGAGCACGCGTTCGCCGATGATGTTGCGCTGGATCTCCGACGACCCGGCGTAGATCGTGTGCGCCCGGCTGAACAAGAAGGTGTGCTGGAAGTCGTGAGCCACCGTTCCTTCGGGCTGCAGAACGAGCGCATCGGCACCGAGCAGGTCGGCTTCGAGTTCACCGAGACGCTGGTGCCATTTCGACCAGAAGAGTTTGCCGATCGAACCCTCCGGGCCCGGCTGACCACCCTGTAGGAACCGAGTCACGTTCCGAAGCCCTGACCAACGCATGATCTCGAGTTCACCGTGGGCGCGCGAGAGGCGCTGACGGATCTCCGGATCCCGATCCACCCCTTTGTCCACCGCCAAACGTCGGACCTTGGCGAACTCCTTGGCGAAACGCAACTGTTGAGCCATGAAGGCCGTTCCCCGTTCGAAGCCGAGCGTTCCCATGGCCGTACGCCAACCATTGCCGCGTCCACCGACGACCATGTCAGCAGTAGTCACCGCTCCGTCGAAGAAAACCTCGCAGAAATGATCGTTGCCCGAGAGGTCCATGAGAGGTCGGACCTCGACACCGGGTTGGTCGATCGGAACCAGAAGGTACGACAACGACTTGTGTGCGACCTGATCGAGTTCGGTACGGCACAGAACGAAGATCCACTGCGCGAACTGAGCCTGACTCGTCCAGACCTTCTGACCGTCGATACGCCACGTGTCACCGTCAAGAACCGCAGTCGTGCGCACACCGGCGAGATCGGAACCGGCACCAGGTTCGCTGAAACCCTGACACCAGTATTCGTCGCCACGAAGGATCGGGGGAAGAAATCTCTCCTGTTGCTCGGGAGAACCGAACGTGATCAGTGTCGGACCGAGAAGACCCTCGCCGAAGAAGCCCGCTCGCTGGGGCCCGTCGGCGAGTGCGTATTCCTCGGCGAAAGCCAACTCCTCGGCCACCGAAGCCGCTCGCCCGCCGAATTCCTGAGGCCACGTGAGGCCGAGCCAACCGTCTCGACCCAGTTCTTGTTCCCACCGCACACGGGCCGGCCAATCGTGAGCTCCCATCTCGGCCGAGGTTCCGAGGGCCCGAAACTCCCCCACCAGATTCGTGGTGAGCCAGTCCCGCACGTCGTGTCGGAAACTCGTGATGGAGGGATCGTCCGTGAATTCCACGGCCACAGTCTCGCAAGAGTTCGGTCGTACCGAGGAATTCACCAATCCGTTTCGGTCACGTCGATCGAGCACGTGAAGCGCCGAAAGTCGGTCGCCTAGAGTCGTCCCGTGACGATCGATCCCCGCCAGCTCTTCGATCTCACGGATCGACGCGTCCTCGTGACCGGAGGCAGCCGCGGACTCGGCAAGGAGATGGCCCGAGCCTTCGCTCTTGCGGGTGCCGACGTCATGATCGCGAGTCGGTCGCTCGATTCGTGTCGAGCCGCCGCCGACGAGATCGCCGACGAATCGGGTCGAGACGTCAAGGTACATGCCTGCCACGTCGGACGCTGGGAGGAGGTCGATCGCCTGGCCGAGGTCGCCTGGACCGAACTCGGCGGAGTCGACGTTCTCGTGAACAACGCCGGCAAGTCCCCGCTCTACGAATCGGTCACTGCGATCAACGAGAAGCTCTGGGATTCGGTCATCGGACTCAACCTGAAGGGTCCGTTCCGGCTTTCCGCGCTGCTGGGTACTCGAATGGTCGAGCGAGCGAAAGAGATCGGCCGTTCGGGATCCATCATCAACATTTCGAGCATTGCTGCCATTCATCCCACTCCCGACGTCATTCCCTACACCGCCGCCAAAGCGGCTCTCAATGCCATCACCATCGGATTCGCTCAGACGTTCGGTCCGCACGTTCGGGTCAACTGCATCATGCCCGGGTCGTTTCGCACCGACATCAGCAAGGCTTGGAACTGGGAGCTGGTCGATCAAGCCATGAAACGGGTCGCCCTCCGACGAGTCGGAGAACCTCACGAAATCGTCGGGGCGGCCCTGTTCCTGGCGGGCGATGCCTCGTCGTACACCACGGGAACCGTGTTCACCGTCGACGGCGGCGTTCCTACCTGAGTACTCACCCACATCTGCGAAAGAGAGACACCGATGACCCTGACTCGAGAATTCCTCATCGATCATCACCAGCGCTTCGCCGACGCCACCAACGCCGGACGGGCCGATGTCACGATGTCGATGTGTGTTCCCGGAGCGACGGTCTGGCACAACTTCGATGACAAGACGATCGAATACGCCGGAACCGGTGCCACCCTGGAATGGATGCATCGTCAGATCCCCGACCTCCGATGGGAAACGAGGTCGATCGCCTACACCGACGACGGATGGGTGTGGCAAGCCGCCATCACCGGCACGGCACCCGGCGGCGACCTCCGCGCCCACTCGTGCATGATCGTCCACCTGAACGACGACGGTCTCATCACCAGCCTCGACGAATACATCGATCCGGCCGCCATGGCTCCGTTGCGCGCCGCGCGCTGACGTGTCGTCACTTCTCGTCATCTGCACCGGCAATGCCGCTCGGTCGGTGATGGCCGGCGCGGCTCTCGTCGATCGTGAACCACGCTTACAGGTGGTGACTGCGGGAACCTTCAGCGTCGATGGTCAACCCATCAGTTGGCGCACCAGAGAAGCCCTCCGGCACGTCGGATTGGAAGCACGTCATCATCGGAGCAAGCAGATCACTCGCGATCATCTCGAATCGTCCGATCTGATCATCGGTCTCGCTCCCGAACACGTGCAGTGGATCAGGCGCGAACACCCCGACATGTCGGTTCGAACGGCAACGCTGCGACGATTGGTGAGAGACCTCGGTGCGAACGGACCCCTCGACGAGCGCATCTCTCGGCTCGCCCTGCACGAGGTCGAACTCAAGCCGTGGGAGGAAGTGATCGATCCGGGTGGTGGCGAGGTCGACGATTTCGTCACCTGTGCCGTCGACGTCGTCGGTCTGGTCGACCGTCTCGTGGATCGCCTGCGTCCAGCCCTCTGACGATTCGGATCCTCTGGCGAAGCCGGCTCACTCGTCGACGCCGACGACACCACTCGACACGAGTTCGTCGATCGATGCGTCGTCGTACCCGAGTTCGGTGAGCACGTCACGAGTGTGCTGACCGAGCCGAGGCGCATGTGATCGCGGCTCGGACGGAGCGCCGTGGAAATCGATCGGGGAAGCGATCATCGTCGTCGATCCGTCGTCTCCCGGCACCTCGATCAGACCACCGGCCGCTCGTAGCTGAGGGTCGGCCAGTACTTCGTCGGGGGTCGCCTGCGGAGTCCAGAACATGTCGGGCTCCCGAGAGAAGATCTCGGCCCATTCGGCCAGATCACGCGTTGCAAAGACGCTGTCGAGAATTGCCACGAGTTCACGGGCGTTCACGGCCCGATCGGCCGACGTCGCAAAGCGAGGATCATCGATCAAGTCGGGACGACCGATGACTCGAGCGAGTGGCGGCCAGTGCCGATCGGCTTCGACGCCGACCACCCAGAAACGTCGCCCGTCACGGGTCGCGTAACTGTTGGCCGTCGGCGATGGTGCCGAGGCGTGATCGGTCACCGGCGCACACCTCCCCCAACTCGACACCAAACTGAGGTCGTATCCGAGCGTGTACACGCCCTGGCGGTACAGCGACGTCGACACCATCTGACCGCGACCCGTTCGTTCACGATGGAAGAGGGCCGCTGCGACGCCGCCCGCCAGAGCCAAACCGGTCGGATGATCACCCATTCCTCCGCGCATGATCGGTGGCGTACCACCGTCAGGCGTGTGCAAATGAGCCATTCCCGATCGCGCCCAGTAGGCAGCGATGTCGAATCCCGGGCGATCGGCATCGGGACCTTCGAGCCCGTATCCCGTCACCATTGCGTACACCAGACGCGGGTTGACCTCGCACAACGACGAGTAGTCGAGCCCGGCCCGTTGCACCGAGTCGGGACGAGCGTTCGTGACGAAGACATCGGCCGACCGCACGAGATCGACGACGACACGACGACCCTCGTCGGATCCGATGTCGACTGCGATTCCCCGCTTGTTGCGATTGTCGAGTTCGAAGATCGGATTGTCGGCGCGATTGCGACTGAGCATCGTGCGAAAGAGCCGCGACGGATCACCGCGCAACGGCTCGACCTTCACCACATCGGCTCCCCAATCGCCCAGGACACCCGACGCAGCCGGGCCGGCGATCCAGAGACCGAGCTCGACCACCTTGATTCCGCTCAGTGGGCCGGACATGCCCGCAACCTAGTCGTGACGACAAAAGACCCGAGTGCCAGAGGCACTCGGGTCGATTCGGGTGGAGGTGAGGGGAATTGAACCCCTGGCCTCAACAGTGCGATTGTTGCGCTCTGCCAACTGAGCTACACCCCCGAGGGTGAACCGGCGAACCGGTGTCGTCGAACTCTACCTGGGGGACGACGGCGCCGGCCGGTTCAGGCGGCTCGGATCCAGTCGCGTCGATACGTCTGCGTCACCGACTGGTAGCGACGAATCTGCGAGAGCTTGTAGCAGTAGCCCACGAGAGCCATCGCCGAGAGCACGAACACGTAGACGAAGAAGTCGCTCTTGGTGGTGAAGGCGATGAAGGCCGAACCGAGGGTCACGAGGGTGAGGGTCAGAACGACGTTCTGACGACGTTGACGCACGAGGTGGGCTCGGGACACCGAGCGGTGCGAGGCGCGCAGAGCGGTCGATTCGTGCGCTGCGTGCCGAGCCGCCCGGGGAGACGTGCGGTGAGTCGGACGTGTCGGTGCCGGCGCCAAGGGGCGAGCCACCCGAAGCGGGGACACCGGGCGATGCGGCGCCGAGCGCTGCAAGGTGGACAACTGACGACGGAAATCGACGACCGACGAGTGCGGACGGTTCTCCGAGCGACCACGTACCAGCGGCGGGATCAGAACGGCCGCCCAGGCCGCACCCACCACCAGAAGCACGATTTTGCTCACTGATCGACTCCCCTGAGATCTCGACCGGGCCGAACGACCCGCGTCATTTCGTTACAATTTAGCAACATTCGTGACGGCGGCAGCAACGAAGCCCACCTTTTTCGGCCTGTGACCCCGGCCACCCGGACCGGCCTCCTCGTCTCCAGGTGGTCATCGCACCGCCGGATCAGGCCTGGTCAGAGCGTTGGTACTCCCCCGAACGGCCGCCCGACTTCTCCCAGAGGGTCAACTCGCCGATCACCATCTCGCGATCGAGGGCCTTGCACATGTCATAGATCGTGAGGGCGGCGACCGAGCATGCGTGCAGGGCCTCCATCTCGACTCCCGTGCGATCGACGGTCTCGACGGCGGCTTCCACGACGACGTGATCGGCCGCGATCTCGAAGTCGACGGTTACTGCGCTCACCGGGATGGGGTGACACAACGGAATCATGTCGCTCGTTCGCTTCGACGCCTGGATTCCCGCCACCCGGGCAACCGCAAACACGTCACCTTTCTTGGTGTCGCCCCGGCCGATGGCGGCGAGGGTCTCGGCGGCCATGAAGACCTTTCCTCGCGCCACCGCCCGACGATGCGTCGGGGATTTGGCCGACACGTCGACCATCCGGGCCCGGCCCGCCTCGTCGAGGTGAGTGAAGGAAAGCGGTTCGCTCGTCATGTCGTCAGCCGCCGATCTGACTCATCGAGCGTCCGGGACGAATGAAGTTCACCTGGTTGATCTGATGTCCGGCCCACTTCGTTCCGACGGCGCGCTCGATCTCCGCTGCGACCTGGTCGTCGTCGGCACCTCCTCGCAACAGCGCCCGAAGATCGAATTCGGTGGTCGCGAACAGACACGTCCGGAATTGGCCGTCAGCGGTCAATCTCACCCGGTCACAGTCACCGCAGAACGGTTTGGTGACACTCGGGATCACACCGACGGTTCCGCCCCCGTCGAGATATCGCCAGCGATCGGCCGGGGCCGCGCCTCGGGCCGGAACCGATTCGAGCGGATACACCTCGGCGATCCGCGAGACGATCTCGTCCTGACTCACGACCTTCTCGTTCCCCCAGTGTCCTTCGGCGTCGAGGGGCATGAATTCGATGAACCTGACCTCCACTCCGGATCGGCGCCCGAACTCGGCCAGGGCGAGGATCTCGTCGTCGTTCACGCCTCGTTCGACCACCGTGTTGATCTTGACGCTTTCGAATCCGACGTCGATCGCGGTCTGAATACCCGCCAGAACTCGAGTGAGCTCGTCTCGCCGCGTCATTCGTTCGAATTTCTCGCGGTCGAGGGAGTCGAGACTGATGTTGATACGGCGGAGTCCGGCACTGCGCAATTCGTCGGCACAGTTGGCCAACGTCGACGCATTGGTGGTGAGCGCCAGGTCGATCGGCTGACCGGCCAGGGGGGACGCCGAATCGTCGGGAACCGTGAGTGCGGCCAATTTCGTGATCAGCACCGGCAGATGAGCGCGCACGGTCGGTTCACCACCGGTCAGACGGATTCCGTCGACTCCGTAACGTTCGACGAAGAGTCGAGCGAGCCGTTCGATCTCTTCGAAGGTGAGGATCTCGCTCTTCGGCAGCCACACCATTCCTTCGGCTGGCATGCAGTAGGTGCAACGAAAGTTGCACCGATCGGTCACCGAGATTCTCAGGTCACGGATCGTGCGGCCGAAGGGATCGACAAGGTCCTGGGCCACCATGCCGAAAGGATAGAGGTCAGTCCGCGAGGAGAACGACGTCGACCTCGCCACCGGCCACGATGCCGTCACCATCGGGAACCACTGCGAGTCCCGAGGCCAGCGCGCTCGCCGCCAACTGATGACTGCCCTGCGCGCCCACGGGGCGAACGTGCACCCGACCATCGGTCCCCCGCGACGTGATGACGCGCTGGAAGTGGACCTTTCCGTCCGGCTGCCGACGTAAGTCGACATCGGCGATCGCCGATACTCGAGAACGTTCCTGGAGTTCGGGTACGTAACCGGCCATCTTGCGCAAAGCGGGTCGGGCCAAGAGCTCGTAACTGACGAGGGAGCTGACGGGATTGCCTGGCAACCCGAACACCGGGACGTCGGTGCCGTCGCGTCGCGTCAACGATCCGAATGCGAATGGTTTGGCCGGTTTGATGGCGATCTGCATCCACGTCATCGTGGCGATACGAGACAGAACCGACTTGACGACGTCGTAGTCGCCCATGCTCACACCGCCGCTCGTCACGATGGCATCGCATTCGGTCGCCGCCAGGCGCAGCGTCTGTTCGAGAGCCGCTTCGTCGTCCCGCACCACTCCGAAGTCGACGGCGATGCAACCAGTGGCCGACACCAAGCCGAGCAACATGACCTTGTTGCTCTCTCGGATCTGTCCCGGTCGAAGCGGCGAGCCGTCGTCGACCAACTCGTCACCCGTCGAGAGCACGGCGACTCGCGGACGGCGAATCACGAGTGGTTGACGAACGTTGATACTCGCCAACACACCGGCCACCGCCGGAGTGATGGGCGTTCCGGCTTCGAACACGAGTTCACCCGAGCGAACGTCGTCACCAGCGGCGCGTACGGCTGCACCCGGTCGGACGACGCGACGAATGTCGACACGCTGCGATCCGTCGAACGTCGAACGATCGCCGGTGAACTCGGTGTCCTCCACCATCACGATCGCATCGGCGCCTTCGGGGATGGGAGCGCCGGTCATGATGCGTACGGCTTGTCCGGGGCCGATGACCACATCGGCCGCGGCTCCGGCCGCGACTTCCCCGACGACCGAGAGCGACACCGGCGCGTTTTCGGCCCCTTCGGTGTCGCAGGCTCGGACGGCGTAGCCGTCGACGGCCGTGTTGGCGAACGGCGGAACGTCTTCGTCGGCGCGCGTGTCGATCGCCAGGACGCAACCGATCGAGTCGTCGACGTGCACACCGATCGATGGCAACACCGGACAGCGGTCGAGAACCAGACGACGAGCCTCGTCGATGGGCACCATGACCTCGACGGTACCGGTCGACTCTCGTTGCTGGCACACTCGAGTCATGACTTCGGACGCCGGCCCCTCCTACCGGCTCCTCCCTCTCGAAGGAATGCGCGCCGCCTGGACCACCGATGACGGACTCGGAAACGAGACCCTGACTCTTCGCTTCGAGAACGAAGCCTGGACTGCGGAAGGGCTGATCACCGGAGCCGACGTTCAGTACGTGTTCCGGCTGACGGCCACGTGGCAGCTCCAGCAGATGCTCCTCTTTCGGGACCTCGACGAGCCAGACCTCTGGCTCGCCAACGACGGGAAAGGGCGCTGGGGTGAGGTCAACGGCGCCGTACGACGCGAACTCGGAGGCTGCGACGACATCGACGTTCTCTGCAGTCCCTTCACCCGCACGATGGCGATTCGACGCCTTCAGTTGGGCGTCGGACAGTCGACCAACGTGGAGTCGATCACCGTCGACACCGAGACCCTGTCGGTGCAGCGCGCGCGCCTCGAATACACACGCCTCGGATCGCACCATTGGGTGATACGTCGGGACGACGATCGACCGGCCCACGAATTCGACGTCGACGATTTCGGACTCCCCCTCGACGTCGACGGTCACTTCCGCCGAATCGCCTAGATCGAATCGAGCCAGGCTCGCAGAGGTTCCCCGAAGTCGGGGTGACGCAAGCCGGCTTCGACGACCGCTTGCATCCAGCCGAGGGGATGGCCGATATCGCGTCGACCGATGTCGGAGACCACTCCATGAAGGTCGCCGTCGGAAGCCTGGAGCTCGAGGGCATCGGTCAGCTGGATCTCACCACTCGGACCGGGTGCGACACGTTCGATGGCGGCGAAGACGTCGGGTGTCAACGCGTATCGACCGATGATCACGAGATCACTCGGCGCGTCTTCCACGGTCGGCTTCTCGACGACGTGGCGGAAAGGAATCGAAGTGATTCCCGCCACTGATCGCTCGGAATCCGAGGGCTCGACGACCCCGTAACGGAACACGTCCTCCCGGGGCATCCGTTTCAACGCAACGGCCGAACGACCACTCTCGCTCAGAACTCGTTCCAGATCGACGAGAAGTGATGAATCGGTCATGAGTTCGTCGGGAAGCAGGACGAAGAACGGCTGATCTCCGACGATGTCGGCGGCGCAACCGATGGCATGACCAAGACCGCCCGGTCGATCCTGTGTCGCGAACGACACTCGGATCGAATCGTCGTAACGGCGTAAAGACCGAGCGACTTCGTGTCGTCCTTGACGCTCGAGAGCATCTTCGACCCACGGGGCTCGCCGGAAGTAGTCGGCCACGGCCGGCTTGTCATCGCTCGTCACGATGACGACGTGGTCGACTCCGGCTCCGATCGCTTCGTCGATCACCAATTGCAGAGCAGGAAGTTCGCCGATCGGCAAGAGTTCTTTCGGCACCGATTTGGTGGCCGGCAACATTCGAGTCCCCTGCCCCGCCGCCGGGATCACCGCAGTGCGGATCGACGATGCACTCGACACGGGGTCAGCCTAGACTTCGACCCTCGGAGACCCCCTCATGCCCATTTACGTGTACAAGTTCCTCGACACCGGCGAGACCATCGAGATCCAGCAGGCGTTCACCGACGACGCGCTCACCGAAGCTCCTCACCCATCCGACGGTTCGATGCGACCGGTCAAGAAGGTGTTCCAGCCGGTGGGTGTGACCTTCAAAGGTGGCGGCTTCTACAAGACCGACAGTCGCGGCTCCTCCAGTAGCTCCGGCGGAGCGTCGAGTTCCAGCACCTCGAGCGAGACCTCGTCGAGCAGCGCGAGTTCGTCGAGTGACACGTCGAGTGGCTCGGGTAGTTCGACGACAGCGGCTTCCACGTCGTCCGGATCGTCGTCGGCCGACTGAGTACTCAGCGCCAGCCGGCCGCCAGCACCACGAAGATCAGGAGCGCCAGGCCGATCCGGTAGAGAACGAACGGAGCGAACGTACGCGTCCGTACGAACCGTAGGAGCCCCCACACGGCGACCCAGCCCGCGACAGCCGCCGTCGCGACTCCCACGATCATGGGGACGAGCAACCCTTCTGGCACACCGTCGGACACGAGGCCGGCCACCTTCACAGCTCCCGCTCCGGCGATGATCGGCAAGCTCATCAGGAACGAGAGACGCACGGCGGCTTCCCGTCCGTATCCGAGTGCCAAGGCGGCGGTCATCGTGACACCCGATCGCGACGTACCGGGGTTGAGCGCGAGCACCTGCGCACCACCCACCAACAAGGCGTCGCGCAACGTCAAGTCCTCGACGTCACGAGATCCACGTCGACGACGGTCGATCCAGCCGAGCAACACACCGAAGACCACGAGAGAGCATGCGATGACGAATGGCGTGCCGAGCTCGTCGTCGATCCAGGTCTCGAAGAGGGCACCGACGATCGCCGCTGGCACCGCTGTGACGACGAGCAACCATGCGAGGCGACCTTCACGATCGAGAGGTGGTTTCGACAATCCTTTGCGCACGAGGAGCACGACATCACGGCGGAAGTGGAACACGACAGCGGCCAGCGTGCCGAGATGCAGAGCCACATCGAATGCCTTCTTCACACCGGCGTCGTCGAAGTCGTTCCAGCCGAAGAGCCAAGGAACGATCTGCAAGTGTCCACTCGACGAGATGGGCAGGAACTCGGTGAGACCCTGCACGATCCCGAGGACGATCGCGTGGAGCAACGGCATGGGAGGTCAGGAACCGCTCATGGTGACGTCGCGAATCACGAGCGAAACGCCAGCCGCTCTCATGGGAAGCCATTCGACGTCTCCGCCGATCTCGACGATGTCGAGCAGCATTCTCTGCAAAGTGGACGCGATCGTGAACTCACGAACCGGTCGTCCAATCGTTCCGTTCTCGATCACGAGTCCGGCGGCGCCGGTACTGAAATCACCCGACACCGCGTTCACACCCGAATGCAGACCCTGTACCTGCTGGACGAGAATTCCGTCGTCGATACCGGACACGATCTCGGCCTGTGATCTGGTCCCCGGAACCACCTGGAGGGCCAGACATCCGGCTCCGGGCGAACCGGCGTACCCACCTCGAACACCGTTGCCCGTGGGTCGCGCTCCGAGACGACGCGCCGAATAACTCGAATGGACGAACCGATCGAGGCGACCACCGTCGATCAGAACGTTGCGACGAGCCGCCAAACCTTCGCCGTCGATGTCGGTCGCCGTGTAGGCCAGAGGATTGGTGGGGTCGTCGACCAGAGTGAGCAACGAACTCGCCACATCGTCACCCAGTCGCTGCGCGAACAGGCTGCGCCCTCGAGCCACGGCGTCGCCGCTCAAGGTGCCGCCGATGATCCCGAGGAACTGCGCAGTGACGTACGGATCGAGAACCACGGTGACCCGACGTGATTCGGGTTTGGTGGCTCCGAGAAGTCGGGTGGCGCGATCGACCGCATCGGCCGCCGCCCGGTCGAGATCGAGTTCGTCGACGGTCCGGCCGACAGCGAAACCGAAACCGGTCTGGGTCTCGTCACCGTCGTCGGCGAGAGTGCCGACGCTCACGTAGCAACCGTTCTCCCGACCGGCCGCTCGAATGCCGGTGGACGTGGCCACGGCGGCCTCACCGAACGAGTCGGCGTAATTCGCGTCATCGACCCGAACGCGGTTGTCACGACCGAGAGTGAGACGTTCGAGCTCCTTGGCCAGATCGATTTTTCGCGACGTGGCAGTGAGTTCGAGGTCGGAGTTCCACAACTGCTGTGGAACCACGTCGACTCCGTCCGGTTCGGCGAGTCCGGCCCATTCGTCGGCTTCGGCGAACCCAAGATTGTCACGAGCCTCGGCCAGCACTTCACTCACGATCGATTCGTCGAGGGTGCCGGCGTAGGACGTTCCGGTTCGTCCGTCACGAATGACACGAATACCGATTCCCTCGCTCTGAGCCGACACGAAATGCTCGACTTCACCCTCGTACACACGAACTTCGGTGGAGAGTCCCCGACTGACATAGGCCTCGACCTGCTCACCTCGGCCGGCCATCGCCACGACGCGCTCGGCGAGCGCGAGCAATTCACCGCTTCGATCGACGCTCGTCATGCCGCCGTGCCGCCGATGGTCAACGACGCCACTCGAAGAGTGGGCTGGCCGTCACCGACCGGAACACCCTGCCCGTCCTTGCCGCACGTTCCGGGATTTCCCATGGCGAAGTCGTTGCCGAGACGATCGATGTCACGAAGGACCTGAGGTCCGTTGCCGATGAGATTTCCCTCGCGCAGGGGTTCGGTGATCCGTCCGTTCTCGATCATGTAGGCCTCGGTCATCCCGAACACGAAGTCTCCGGTCGCGGTGTTCACACTTCCGCCACCGAGGTGTGCGACGTAGACACCGTGCGGCGTGTCACGGATGATGTCGCCGGGATCTTCCTCGCCGTTCAACACATAAGTGTTGGTCATACGGACCATCGGCAGATCCTTGTACGACTGCCGGCGACCGTTGCCCGATTGAGCGCGTCCCTCTTTGCGCGCCCGCAGGAAGTCCCACATGTAGTCGGTCAGGACTCCGTCCTGGATCAGTACGTTGTACTGCGAAGGGTGACCTTCGTCGTCGATGGCGATCGCTCCCCATTCATGCGTCATCGTCCCGTCATCGACCAGCGTGACGAGAGGAGACGCCACGAGTTCGCCCACCTTTCCTCGATAGACACTGGCGCCTTTCGACACCAGATCGGCTTCGAGGCCATGTCCGCAGGCTTCGTGGAACAAGACGCCACCGCTTCCTGCCTTGATGACGACCGGAAGTGAACCCGAAGGAGCCGGACGGGCTTTCAGTTTGGTGAGGGCTCGATTGGCGGCGGTCCGGGCCACCTCCTCGACCGAGATCTTGTCGAACAATTCGAAACCCATGGTGTGACCGACCGAGTCGAAACCGGTCTGCATTCCGGTGTCACCGTTGGCGACCGCGCTGACCCGCATCAGGGTGCGAGTGCGCTCGTCGCGCGCGAGGAGTCCATCGCTGTTCGCGATCAGGATGCGCGTTCGACCGTCGGAGTAACCCGCCGAAACCTGAGCGATCGCCGAACCGGCCGATCGAGCGGCCTCGTCGACGCGCCGCAAAAGCTCGACCTTGGCCGCCTTGCCCACCGTGCTGGGATCGACGTCGATCGGGCTCACGACTCGGGTGGGCCGCTCGACCAGCGCGACCGTCCGCACACCACCGTCACCGTGACTGGCCGCCTCAGCCGCCGCCCGGGCCGCTGCCAAGAGGCCGGCCTCCGACACGTCGGCCGTATGGGCGAATCCAGTGCTGTCGCCCCGAATGACGCGAATCCCGGCACCACGACTACGACCGGTGGACAACTGCTCGATGCGGCCGTCGTCGAGCCCCACTCCGGTTCCTTGCCAGTCGGATGCGAAGACCTCGGCGAACTCTCCACCGGTACGCAGGGCTGAAGCCAATACTCGTTCGAGAACGTCGTCGTCGATCACGGTCCGAGCCTAGAACCCCCGAACTCGAGCACCAGGGCCGACGTGACGTCACGCCTAGATTTGGCCCGTGGAACCGGTGTCGACGGCCCCTCCCCGCACCCATCGCACCTATTGGTGGAAAGAGACGCTCATCATGGGCGCCTTCTACGTCGTCTACTCCTGGACACGCAACCAGTTCGGCTCCGCCGAGATCGCAGCTGACGGAGTGCCCGAACAGGCCTTCAACAACGCCGAGCGACTCATCCGACTCGAACGAATAATCGGCCTCTACCACGAGGAAACCGTGCAGGACTGGTTCCTCCCCTACGACTGGTTCATCCGCTTCTGGAACACCTACTACGGAACCGCGCACTTCATCGTGACGCTCGGGGTCTTCTGGGTCCTCTTCGTGAAGCGCCCGAACGTGTTCCCACAGTGGCGCAACACGCTCGCCATCACCACCGCCATCGCAATCGTCGGCTTCTCGCTCTTCCCGGTCATGCCACCGCGCCTGCTCGACGCACAGTGTCCCGGACCGAACGGCGGATTCGGAGGCGCGTGTATCGCCAGCCCATTGCGCGACACCGGTGCCGACGGAATCGCCGGCACCGAGGACGACGGAACGTTCGGATTCGTCGACACGCTGCCCGAGTTCGGTGGCGGACTCTGGACATTCGAATCCGACACCATGAATTCGATCTCCAATCAGTACGCAGCGATGCCGAGCCTTCACATCGGCTGGGCGAGTTGGTGCGCATTCGCCATGTGGCCACTCCTGCGCCGTCGGTGGACGAAGATCACGGTCCTGCTCTATCCGGCCGCCACTCTCTTCTGCATCGTCGTGACCGGAAACCACTACTGGATCGACGGCGTCGGTGGACAGATCGCGCTCGGAATCGGTGCCTTGCTCGGTTGGGGTCTTCATCGTTGGAACCAGAACCGGCTCGATGCTCGCCATCAGCGCCTCCACGAGCAGATGTCCACCCGTCACACTGCCGATTCCGCCGACGTGTCCACTCCCTCCCAGGGCTAGCGTGGCCTTGCCATGCCCCTCGATGACATTCGTGAACCCTCCGATCTTCGTCGCTTGTCGTACCCCGAACTCGACGAACTGAGCGGCGAGATCCGCGACTTCATCGTGCGCGCCGTCGCCGACAACGGCGGTCATCTGGGCTCGAACCTCGGAGCAGTCGAACTGACTCTCGCTCTTCACCGTGTGTTCGAGTCACCTCGCGATGCCATCCTCTGGGACACCGGTCATCAGTCGTACGTGCACAAGATCGTCACCGGACGCGCCGATCGTTTCACTGCGCTGCGCCAGGCCGAGGGGCTGTCGGGTTATCCGAGCCGTGAAGAGAGTCGACACGACTACATCGAGAACAGCCACGCGTCGACGGTCCTTTCCTACGCCTACGGTCTGGCCATCGCTCGCGATGCTGGACGCAACGATCATCGCCATGTGGTGGCTGTGATCGGGGACGGATCGATGACGGGTGGAATGGCGTACGAGGCGCTCAACAACCTCGGACACAGCCGTCGACGCGTGATCATCGTCCTGAACGACAACGGACGCAGCTACGCACCGACGATCTCGAATCTCACCCAACAACTCCCGGTTCCCGACGACGAGACCACATCCGTCGAGCGACCGGCTCTCCCCGAGCGCATCAGCGAGAAGTTGTCGGTCGCTCTCACCAAGATTCGACTCAATCCGGTGTACGTGCAACGTCAGCGTCGACTGGAAGCCTGGCTCCAGAATCTGCCCGTCGTCGGCCAACAGGCGGAAAAGGGTATGGACGCCGTCAAGGCGGCAGTTCGTGAGTTCCTGCAGCCCACGTCGTTCTTCGAAGCACTCGGCGTTCGCTACGTCGGCCCCATCGACGGTCATGACATGCGCGAACTCGAACGGGCTCTGCGGAACGCCGAAGAACTGTCGTCCGAAGGTCCGATCGTCGTGCACGTGATCACTCAGAAGGGCAGGGGATACTCCCCGGCCGAAGACGACGACGAGAAGCATCTGCACGACGCACCGGTGTTCGATCCCAACGTCGGACCTCCGAAAGCCCTTCCGACCGGCTACACCCAGGCCTTCGCCGAAGCGATTCTGAAAGAAGCCGAGGTCGATCCGCGGCTCGTCGCCCTCACGGCCGCCATGCCCGGGCCGACCGGACTCATTCCTTTCCAGGACCGGTATCCCGATCGCTTCTTCGACGTCGGCATCGCCGAACAACACGCCGTGACCGGAGCGGCCGGCATGGCTCTCGGCGGTCTGCGTCCGATCGTCGCCGTCTACTCGACCTTCCTCAGTCGAGCCTGGGACCAGGTCGTCTACGACGTGGCCCTCCATCGTCTCCCGGTCATTTTCTGTCTCGATCGCGCTGGCATCACAGGCGACGACGGACCGAGCCATCATGGCGTGTACGACATGGCACTGCTCGCCAAGGTGCCCGGCATGCGGGTGCTCGCGCCATCGAGTGCCCAAGAACTTCAACAGATGCTCCACGACGCGCTCGAACTCGTCGAGTCCGGTCCGGTGGCGATTCGCTATCCGAAGGGAGCGGCCCGTCAGGTCGCGACCGACGACGTGGGAACGGGTCTCGACGCACGCCGACTCACCGAAGGTGACGGATCGGTGGCTCTGCTCGCCGTCGGCAAGATGGTGGCGGCGGCACTCAAGGCTGCCGAAGTCCTCAACGAATCCGGAACTCCAACGACCGTCTGGGACGTGCGATCGTGTGCTCCGCTCGACAGAGCGATGATCGACGACGCCGCTCGCCACGAGCTCGTGGTGACGATCGAAGACGGAATCGCCGACGGAGGCATCGGCTCGTCCATCGCGGTGCAGGTCGCCGACGTCGACCCCACAACCGTCGTGAAAGTGCTCGGAGTGCCGACCAAGTTCATCCCCCAGGCCAAACCTGATCGCATCCTGTCGCAACTCGGCCTCGACGCCGACGGCATCGTCGCCTCCGTGCGATCGGCACGGGCGTGAACGACTCGACATCACTCGAGCATCTCGCCGACGAACTCATCTTCGCGCTTTCCCTCGCCGACCTCGCCGACGGGATCACCCTCCCCTCGTTCGAGTCGCGAGCCTTCACCTTGTCACGCAAGGCCGATCGATCCGAAGTCACCGAGATCGATCGAGGATGCGAAGCCGCGATCGTCGAACGGATCCTCGCCGATCGACCCTCCCATGCGATTTTCGGCGAAGAGCACGGCAGCAGTGGTTCCGTCGAGTCGGCGTGGACCTGGGTCGTCGATCCGATCGACGGAACGTCCAACTTCGTGCGCGGAGTACCGGTGTGGGCCACCCTCGTCGCGCTCGTGCACGAGGACCATGGTCCTGTCGTCGGCGTCGTGTCGGCCCCGGCCCTCGGTCGCCGTTGGTGGTCACGACCCGGTCAGGCCTTCGTGAACGGTCATCCCATCGGCGTGTCCGACGTGTCGCGACTGTCCGATGCCCAAGTGAGCATCACGATGAACGACGGCTGGGACCGACTCGGTCTCACCGATCGACTCGTGAACCTGCAGCGTGACGCGTACCGATCACGCGGTTACGGCGATTTCTGGCAGCACATGCTGGTGGCCGAAGGATCGATCGATGTCGCCGTCGACGCGATCGGACTGCAGCCCTACGACGTCGCAGCCGTGCAGGCGGTCGTCGAGGCCGCCGGCGGTCGCCTCACCGATCGACTCGGAGTTCGCACTTACCTGAGCGATTCCGCAGTGTCGACCAACGGATCACTGCACGACGAGGTCATCGCTCGCCTTTGTTAGCGTTCGGTCGATGAACGACCTGAACATCGTCAACGGACTCGTCGTGGACGGCTCGGGCGCACCGGCGCGGCGTGCCGACGTCGGGGTACGAGATGGTCGCATCGTCGAGGTCGGGCAAGTCTCGTCCGCCGGCCACCAGATCGACGCCGACGGCGCGATCGTGACACCCGGATTCGTCGACGTCCACACTCATTACGACGCTCAGGTGTCGTGGGACCCGTGGCTCACACCGAGTTCGTGGCACGGAGTCACCACGGTCGTCATGGGCAACTGCGGTGTCGGATTCGCACCGGCCCGTCCCGATCGACACGACTGGCTGATCGAACTCATGGAAGGCGTCGAGGACATCCCCGGCTCGGCCATGACCGACGGAATCGATTGGCAGTGGGAATCGTTCCCCGAATACCTCGACGCCGTCGACTCTCGTTCGTATGCGATCGACGTGGGGGCGTTGGTCGCTCACGGACCGGTCCGCGCTTACGTGATGGGTCAACGAGGGGCCGACAACGAACCAGCCACCGCGGACGATGCTCAGCGCATGGCCGACATCGTGGAAGAGGCGTTACGGGCCGGTGCCCTCGGTTTCTCGACCAGTCGCACACCGCTCCACCGTTCGCGAAGTGGTGAACTCGTTCCCGGCACGATGGTCGACGCCGAGGAGCTCTACGCCATCGCCGAGGCCATGGCTCGCGTCGGCCACGGAAACTTCCAGTTCTCTCCGGAACACGTGCGCGTACCCGACGAGGAATGGATCTGGATGCGCGAACTGGCCCGTCGCACCGGACGTCCGGTCAGTGTCAATCTCAGCCAGACCGACCAATCACCCGATCTCTGGCGCCGCGTGCTCGAACTTCTCACCGAAGCGCACGCCGACGGCATCCCCATCTTCACTCAGGTGGCCGGACGTTCGATCGGCATTCTCTACTGCTTGCACGGCAGCGTTCATCCGTTGCTGTTCCACCCCGCCTACGCCGAGGTCGCACACCTACCGATGGCCGAGCGCCTCGTTGCTCTCGCCGATCCGGAACGACGTCGACGCATCGTAAACGAGATTCCCGACGACGGAGGGCTCTTTCGGAAAGTCGTCATCGACAAGGCCGATGGCATGTGGATCGTCGACAGTGCCGACATCGACTACGAACCGAGTCGCGACGACTCGATTGCCGCCGTGTCACGACGCACCGGACGTCCGATCGCCGAGATCGTGCTCGATCAACTCACGTCGAACGACGGCAACGGGATGATCTACGCACCTTTTTTCAATTATTCCTACGGCGATCTCTCGATGATCCACGATGCGCACCTGCATCCGCACACTCGAATGGGCCTCTCCGATGCCGGAGCTCATTGCGGAGCGATCTGCGACGGCGGTATGCCCACCTTCATGCTCACGCACTGGACCCGTGACCGCCACCGCGGTCCCCGCTTACCTCTCGAATTCGTCGTCCACCGCCAGACCCGACAGACGGCCGAGTTCTACGGACTGAACGACCGAGGTCTCGTCGCACCGGGCATGCGAGCCGATCTGAACGTCATCGACTACGAAAATCTCGGTTTCGACGTGCCGCGGATGGCATTCGATCTGCCCGCCAATGGACGACGACTCGTTCAACGAGGTGTCGGTTACGTGGCCACGGTGGTGAACGGCGTTCGCACGGTCGACCACGACGAGTTCACCGGAGAACGACCGGGCCGACTCATACGCGGCCCTCGGAGCTGACGTGGTTCAGCGGTAATACGGATTCTCACCCGACGTATGGTCGGTGAGGTCGCGCACACGCTCGATCGCCGCAACTTTCTCGACGACGGTCGTCTGGACTCCTTCGAGCATCGTCATCCTGCTCATCGAGCAGCCGTGGCAACCGCCACCCATCGTCAGGTAGGCCGTGCCTTCGGAATCGTGACCCACGTAGGTCACGAATCCACCGTGTGCGGCCAGTGCCGGATTGACCTCGGTCGAGATCACTGCTTCGATCTCGGCCGACAACTCGTCGTCGGAGGCAAGGCCGTCGACCACCGGAGCCGGCGGACGATTGGGATTGCGGATCACGAGTCCGGCCGAACTCGTGAAGTCGAGGACCGCACCGGAGAGAAGTTCGACGTCCTTCGCGGGAACGATGACCTTCAAACCCTCGTGGGTGCGCACCTCGTCGGAGAAGGCCGCCTTGCGGAACTCGTCGAGTGACAGGTCGTACTTGAACTCCTCACCCGGACCACTCACGATCTCGAGCCGTAGACCGAGCGACGATGCGTCCTCCTCGGCATCGCGCAGGCGCAAGAGTTCGGCCAGGGCGGTTTCGGTGATCTCGACGATCGGCTCCGAGGTGCTGCCGGAAGCCAGAGGACTCTTCGGTGCGAGTGGGCTCATTACTTCGAAGATACCGGCGAGTCGGCCCTCATGGGAGGGCGGGGCGACTCAACGCGGTCCGCCTCCGTCACATTCGATGCGCTGACCGGTCACATATGAGGCTCCGTCGCTGCACAACCACAGAACCACATTGGCCACGTCGAGAGGCTGACACACCCGACCGAACGGCGAGCCGGCATCGAGTGCGCGCAGATCGTCCATCTCGCGATTGCCCGTCATGGCCCGCGCGAGACGCACTCCCATGTCGGTCTCGACGAGACCGGGAGCCACGACGTTCACGTGGATCCCGAGGGGGCGTTCCTCCTTGGCCAACGTGAATGCCAATGCCTCCATCGCCGCCTTGCCCATGTTGTACGGAGCGCCGTTCGGTCCCATGTGGGATGTCGCCACCGACGAGATCATCACGATGTCTCCACGTTCCCGAGTCCGCATGGAGGGCAGGACACATCGAGCGAGGTGATGGGGAGCGATGGCATGGGTGTTGACCACATTGAGGAGTTCGGCCGGATCGGTGTCGGCCACGGCGCGACCTTTCGATGCGATTCCGGCATTGCACACGAGAATGTCGACGAAACCGAAAT
Organism: Actinomycetota bacterium; assembly: GCA_027592035.1. Taxonomy (GTDB): domain Bacteria; phylum Actinomycetota; class Acidimicrobiia; order Acidimicrobiales; family Ilumatobacteraceae; genus Casp-actino8. Next base: position 25,078 of record JAQCIK010000018.1, read on the forward strand.
CACTCACGACCTGCTCGACCATCGTTCCCACGGCGTCGGCATCGTCGACCGACGCCCCATAGGCGCGAGCGACACCTCCGTCCGCTTCGATCGCTCGTACGGTGTCGTCGGCCGCCTCGGCGTCGCGCCGAAAGTTGACGGCGACCGATGCTCCGTGAGCCGCCAGAAGTTCGCTGATCCCCCGGCCGATACCTCGTCCGCCACCCGACACCAGCGCCACTCGTCCCGTCAATTGTCCGGCCATGACTCCCCCTCGTCGACCCAGCGATCATCGTCGTTCGTCACGACATTGTCGCACGGGACCCACCAAGGGACGAAAGAACGCTAGGGTCGAAGAGACCAACGGGGAGCTCGTGCGTTCGACGGGCTGAGAGGGTGACCGCGTCACCGACCCGCAAACCTGATCTGGGTAATGCCAGCGGAGGAACATGGACACCAAGAATCACCCGTCGACTGCGATCGTCGTGACCGGAGGGTTGCCTCCCGACCCTCGCGTGGTTTCGATTCTCCCCTCACCCGACTTCGTCGTGTGCGCCGACTCGGGATTCGATCACGCGCTCGCACTCGGATTCACCGTCGACGCTCTGGTCGGAGATCTCGATTCGATCTCGAGTGATGGACTCGCTCGAGCAGACGAACTCGGCGTGCCCATCACGATGGCTTCACCCAGCAAGGACGAGACCGACACCGAACTCGCCTTCGTCGAATCGCTGAGACTCGGCGCTTCAGCGATCGTGCTGCTGACGGGCGGTGGTGATCGAATCGATCATCTTCTCGGTGTGATCGCTGCACTGGGCCATCACACCCTCGACGGGCTCGAACGACTCGAGGCATGGATCGGCTCCGATCATCTTGCGGTCGCCCGACCCCACCGCCCATTGGAGTTCGATCGTTCCATCGGCTCGACCTTCAGCCTGCTCCCGCTCGGTGGACCGGCGGTCGGAGTACGTGCGTCGGGTCTCGAGTGGACACTGAGCGGCGACACTCTCGATCCCGGCCGAGCACGTGGTGTGAGCAATCGCGTGACGTCGAATCCGATCTCGATATCTCTCGACTCCGGCATTCTCGCCGTCATCACACCCGGCCTGCTCGACAGCCTGTCCCCGAAGGGTGGCCCGACATGAAACACCGACCGTCTCTCGCTGTCATGGTTCTCGCGGCCGCACTCGCAAGCGCGTGTGCCTCCTCGAACGATTCGACACCCAAGCGACTCGTTCTCATCGCCTACGACTCGTTCTCACCTCCCGATGATGCCTTCGACCTCTTCACCGAAGAGACGGGTATCGAGGTCGAAATCGCTCTCGGGGGCGACGCCGGCGAGTTGATCGCCAAGGCCGGACTCACCGCCGGCAATCCCGAAGGTGACGTGCTGTGGGGCGTCGACAACACACTGCTGTCACGAGCACTCGAAGCAGACGTGTTCGACCCTTACGTCTCGAAAGTCCATCCGTTGCGCGAGGATCTCGTCGCATCGGGGGCCGGGGTCGTCACGCCTGTCGATTTCGGTGACGTCTGCATCAACGTCGACGACGCTGCACTCGATTCACGGGACCTTCCTTCTCCGACGAGTCTCGACGATCTGATCGACCCGGCCTATCGGGGCCTGCTCGTCGTGTCCGACGCGTCCACCTCCTCACCGGGTCTGGCGTTTCTTCTCGCAACGATCGATCGCTACGGAAACGACGGTTGGGCCGACTACTGGCGCGCACTCGTCGCCAACGAAGTGCTCGTCGTCAGCGGATGGAGTGATGCCTACTACACGGCATTCAGTCGCTACGGCGGCGATCGACCACTGGTCCTCAGCTATGCGTCGAGCCCGCCGGCCGAGGTGATCTTCGCCGATCCACCTCTTCCCGAGGGTGCTCCGGCACCGACGTCAGTGATGATCGACTCCTGCTTTCGACAAGTCGAGTTCGCTGGAGTGCTTCGGGGAACCGAGTATGTCGAACAAGCGCGTCAGCTCGTCGACTATCTGGTGAGTGCCGAGTTCCAGCGCACTCTGCCCGAGAGTCTCTTCGTGTTCCCGGCGAACACCCGGGCCGAACTTCCGTCGAGCTTCGTTCGCCACGCCCCCACCGTGACCGACCCGGCGACGATGGCTGCCTCGCGAATCGCTGACGGTCGCGCTCGCTGGGTCGAGGAATGGCTCGCGATCGTCTCGTGAGCAGCCGCCTGTCCACCGCACCTGGCGTCTCTCTCGTCGTTGCGGTCGTGGTCGTGCCCCTCGTCGTCCTGGTGACGGAGACCGTCGACGATCCGTGGTCGGTGTGGTCACGTCCCGGAGTCACTCGTGCGGTCTGGTTCTCGATCTGGCAGGGAGCGCTCTCGACCGTCATCACCCTCGTCGTCGGACTCGTTCCCACGTGGATCCTGGCCCGCTATCCGGTTCGAGGTCGCTCCGTCCTGATGGCGGTGTTCACAACTCCGTTCGTTCTGCCCACCGTCGTGGTGGGCGCCGCGTTTCTCGCCCTTCTACCTTCATCACTCGACCGATCTCTGGCAGCGATTCTTCTCGCCCACCTGTTCTTCAACGTGTCGGTGGTGTTGCGCACTGTCCTACCGCTCTGGCGTTCGCTCGACGAACAGCTTCTGGCGGCCGCTCGTACTCTCGGAGCCACCCCGCTTCAGGTGGCGCGACACGTGGTGTGGCCACTCGTTCGGCCGGCGATCGTCTCTGCCGCTTCGCTCGTGTTCGTCATGTGCGCAACGTCCTACGGCGTGATTCGAGTCCTCGGTAGTGGCTGGTCGACCGTCGATGTCGAGATCCATCGGCGGGCCGTTGCGCTCGGCGACGTGTCCGGAGCAGCCGTCCTGGCCTCCGTCCAGGCTGCCGTCGTCGTCACCGCACTTGCGATGTCGAGCCGACGCTCGACCGAATGGTCGATGATCTCGGCGACGAGTCCGAGTCGCCGTCGACGACCCCTTGCCGAAGTCGTCGTCTGGTCGATGGCTCTTGCATTTCTCGTGCCGATGGCTGCCCTCGTCACCACCTCGTTTCGCTCTTCGACGGGTTGGTCATTGGCCGGCTGGAAGAACCTCTTTGGACTCGTCGAATCCCGACTGCCCGACGTCGAGATCGTCGAGGCCCTCACCAATTCACTCTTCTTCGCCGTCGTCGCCGCTTGCGTGGCCGTACCCGTCGGGGTGGCGTTCGCTCGATCGGCGGCGCGCCGCACGAGTCGCTGGGCCTCCGCCGTCGCCGATGCGCCGATCGGCGTGTCGGCGGTGGCCGTCGGACTCGGCATCGTGATCACCTACGACGTCGATCCGATCGACGTTCGAGGATCCTGGTGGCTCGTTCCCGTGGTGCACGCGAGCGTGGCCCTCCCCTTCGTCGTCCGCTCGGTCCTACCACTCGTCCGCAGCGTTCCAAGCGGTCTCGGAGAAGCGGCGGCGACCCTCGGAGCGACCCCCTGGCGGCGATGGTCACGCGTCGAACTCCCACTCCTCCGTCCGGCCATCGCCACGGCCTCGGCCTTCTCACTTGCCATGTCGCTCGGGGAGTTCGGTGCCACGAGCTTCCTCACTCGACGTGACACCACGACTCTGCCGATCGTCGTCGAGTCTCTGCTCTCACGACCTGGTTCACTGTCGGTGATGACCGGATCGGCAGCGGCAGTTCTCCTCCTCGTTGCCACGACGGGACTGGTTCTGCTCGTCGATCGGAGAGCACGAACATGAGCCTGTCGGTCGTCGGAATCGGCAAGGCATTCGAGGATCGCCCCGTTCTCGATCAGGAATCGTTGCACGTTCCGACCGGCTCGATCCTCGCCGTCGTCGGCGCGTCGGGTTCGGGGAAAACCACGCTCCTACGCATCGTGGCCGGACTCGAACGGCCCGATCATGGACGAGTCGAAATCGACGGGACCGATGTGACCCACTGGCCGACTCATCGTCGACGGGTCGGCCTCGTGTTCCAGGAAAACCAGCTGTTCCCTCACTTGAACGTGGCCGAGAACGTGGCCTTCGGACTGCGAACAGCGGGCTGGCAGCGTTCGGAAATGTCGCGGCGCGTGACCGAACTATTGGAAGCCGTCGGACTCTCGGATCGAGCCGATCAATCGATCGACACCTTGTCGGGAGGTGAAGCCAAACGGGTCGCCCTGGCTCGAACTCTCGCTCCCATGCCACGCGTGGTGCTCCTCGACGAACCCTTCGCCGGACTCGACGACGAACGACGGCTGCACCTGGCCGTCGTTGTGCGCGAGATGTTGCGCGCATCGGGGACCACGGCTCTGCTCGTGTCACACGATCCATCCGATGTGACCACGGTTGCCGACGGCGTTCATCGTCTCGGCTCGACGAATGACGTGACCGTTCTGTCGGTTCCGGTGACCACGGTCAGACCTCTGCGTCGCGAGGTGTTACGAGCGGGCATGGTCGATCAGTCGGTCGACTTCGACGGGGACGATGACACCGAAACCATGCATCTCGCCGCGTTCGACACGTCGGGACGGGTCATTGCGACGAGCACCTGGCTTCGACGCGATCTTCCCGACCGATCCGGACGGCTCGGTTTCCAGCTCCGAGGTATGGCGACGGCCATCGATCGGCAGAGTCAGGGACTCGGAGCACGACTGATCGACGAGGGATTGGTTCGCCTACGCGAACGACGGGCCGAGATCGTGTGGGCCAATGCTCGCGATGCGGCTCTCGACTTCTACCGACGCCAGCATTTCGCCGTGATCGGTGACGGCTTCATCGAGCCCGTGACCGGCCTACCCCATCACGTGGTGGTGAGGTCGGTCGCCGACATACCCACTGACGTCAATTCTTGATCGGAACCTCGGTGGCCAAGAGGAACGAACTCGACGGATTCGGTCGGAGAACGATCTCGAGGAGCCACGTCCCTTCCTCGAGGAAGGCGACCCGACCCACGAAATGATTCGGGCCGGCGTCGCTCACCGCGACCGTGAGCGGAGAACCGTCGCGATCGGGCGATGAGGCGCGCATCTCGATCGACGGGATGCGTTCCAGTGAACCTCCCGGTGGCGTGACCACCACGTGAATCTCGTTGTTGCCGACGAGACCGGGGGTCACCGTGACTCCGACGATCGTCGATCCCTGGGTGAGGGTCGTCGAGAAAACGGCGGGAGTTCGGGCGACGACCGGAGACTCCCCCACCACGTAGGCGCTCACTCCGAGGACCGCAGCAGCCACCATCACCTCGACGATCACGAGCCGACGAATCCCGGGCGAATTCCGACGAACCGCGAGTCGAGCGACTCCCCCGAGGGTCACGATCACGATCACCACCGTGATCTTGACGATCATTCCTCGACCCCAGTCGGTCGACGTGAGATCACCGAGGCCCCCGCCGATTCGCCACGTCTGCCAGAGTCCGGTCAGCACTGCGACAGGAGCGGCGACCACGGCGAATCGCGACAACCGTTCCACGACCTCGGACCGGCCACGAGCGGCCACCAGGACCACGACGAGGCCACCGATCCAGATCGCGATGGCCGCGAGGTGGACGACGTCGACGGCGACTGCGACACCGGCGAGAGCTACGGCGCTGGCGTGACCTCCGGCGGCGAAAGTCACCAAGACGGCTACCGCCGCCAGCGCCGTCAACGACTGCCACCAGGAGGTGGCGACCCTGTCTCGGGCCCGCTTCTCGTCGGACGACGGCACGGCCAGGACCAGGAGGACGAGAACTGCGATGAGGGCCAAGCGAACGACCAGACCGAGACCGAGACGAGTCGACAACGTCTCTCGCCATGCATCGGCCCCGAACGCCGACGACCAGTCGGCGGCCGAGAGGTACACACCTTGGACCACGAAGTGAGCGAAACTCGACACAGCGAGGACGACGAGCGAGGTGAGAGCCATCACCCCGAGTCGTGCCCGATCGACATGTGCATCGGTGTGGAAGATCAATGCGCCGAGAGCCACCACGACTGCGAAGTACGACAGCCACCGCACGAGAACGAGAAGACTCTCGACACCAGCGGCTCCGTCACGCGCCGAGAGCACCTGGCCGATCAGTGCACCTACGTCCGCATTTCCGGTGATCGACGAGCCGACGGTGAAGGTGTAGGCGCCTTGTACGAGATGCCCGTCACTCGACACCACTCTCCACGCCACTGCGTAGAGGCCGTTCGACAGTTCGGGCAGGTCGTTGACAACGATCGACGACGTCGATTCACCGACTCGCGCCGCCCCGGTCCGAATGGACCGGCCATCGGCGTCGAAGACTTCCACTGCGCCCGGGGCCGGGGCGACGGACTCGGAGAACTCGAGGCGGATGGCCATCGGTGATTCGTCGACGACCGCCGATGGTGCCGGATCGGACGAATCCAACGACGCATGCGCCGATGCCGTTCCCGACGATGCACCGAGGACGCCGACGACCATCAATCCGAATGTGATCAGAGCACGTTTCGGAGTCGTCATCACGCCATCACTCCGGCGGGGGCCAGACCATCGACATCGAGGCGACCGAGAAGCCAGGCCAATCGCTCGCGAGGCACACGGGTGGCGATGACGGACGGCAAGTCGGTGAGACCCATCGAGCCCCGAGCCTTCCATTGCATCGACAGAACCGCCAGATCGTCACGCACGTAAGCCTCCGACCATGCCGATGGTCCGGTGGGCCCGAGTTCCATCAGCCCGAGATCGCCCAGATGAACCTCGACTTCTCTCCAGCGACGCAGCGGCAGATCGACGATCGGAATCTCGACGCCTGTCGTGGACCGACCGAATCCGTACCAACCCTCTCGGGCGCGGGCGAACCAACCTTCGAGCTCGTAGATCGACTGACGCAGTTGACGACGATGTTCGTCGGCGCTCCGACCGGAAAAACTGTCGATCGCCCGAGAACGCGCCTCCACGCCTCCCGGGTACATCTCGGCGATGTCACCACGCTCAGCCGCTTCGATCATTCGTGACATGGCACGCGCGTTCTGCTCGAGATGAGCGAGAACGTGCCCCACCGTCCATTCGGGAAGCATTGACGAACGATGAAGCATGCCGTCATCAATGAGCTCGAAAAGCTTGAGCACTCGTTGATGCGAGGCTGCGAGACCCTCCACCCGACGATTGAGAAGGACCGGGTCGAAACTGTGATCCGTCATGCCAGAGGCATGGTACGGCGCGGAACGACGATCACCGTTCCGTCCGGATCACGGTGCACCGACACCGTGACTCCGTAGAACTCCGAGAGTGTCTCGGCTCGCAGCACGGTCTCGGCCGGCCCCGACGCCACACAGTGTCCGCGATGCAACAAAGCGAGGCGGTCGCTGTACAGACCGGCCAGAGTGAGATCGTGCATGGCCGAGAGCACGGTGAATCCGTGTTCGCGGCGGAGACGATCGACGAGTTCGAGAGCCTGCTGTTGATGACCGATGTCGAGCGCGCTCGTCGGTTCGTCGAGGAGCAGGATCGGCGCCTCCTGGGCGAGTGCGCGTGCGATGACGAGACGTTGCTTCTCGCCGCCCGACAGAGTTCCGAGTCGGCGATCGGCGAAGTTCGCGAGGTCGAGCCGTTCGAGAACGTCTCGAACGATCGCTCGGTCATGCGCTGTCTCGGATCCGAAGTACGAGACGTACGGATTACGTCCGAGCAAGACGTACTCGAAGCCGGTCATGTCGTGCGGAAGGACCGGTGACTGCGGAACGTGAGCCACGAGAGCGGCTCGGCGTCGACTCGATCGCAGATCGAGCGGACTGCCGTCGACGAGAACCCGACCGTCGTGACGGACCAGTCCGGCGACTGCATGCAGCATCGACGACTTGCCGGCACCGTTCGGCCCGATGAGACACAGCCACTCGCCCGGCTTGATCGTGTCGGTGAACGGCTGCAGCGCCGTGGTGTCTCCATATCTGACACCGAGATCGACGAACGAGAGTGAACTCATCTCAACGCTCCTTGCCGGGTTCGCAGGACCACGATGAAAAAGGGTGCGCCGAGAAAGGCGGTGACCACACCGATCGGTGTCTCGGCCGGATCCGAAAGCACTCGTCCGGGAATGTCGGCAACGATCAGAAACGCTGCACCGACGAGTACCGACAGAGGAAGGAGACGCCGATAGCTCGCTCCGGAGAGCATGCGTACGAGATGTGGAACCATGATTCCGACGAAGCCGATGAGTCCACTCACGCTCACGACGGCCGAGGTCCCGAGCGTGGCTGCGATCACGACCGTCAATCGAATGCGATCGACTCGCGCTCCGAGTGCCGCCGCTTCGTCGTCCCCCACTCGCAACACGTCGAGAAGACGTCGATGCCACAACAACACGACCGAACTCACCACGACGTAGGGCAGAACGAGGCGCACGTCGGCCCACGTGGCCGTCGAGAGCCGACCCAGAATCCAGCTGTACACCTGACGAACCACCTCGGTGTTTCGTTGCAGCAGAAAGGTCTGCACGGCGGTGGCCAGGGCCGTGACGGCCACACCGGCCAGAACGAGAGTCGCCGGAACACGCGAGGCCCCGAACGCCGAGCCCACCGTGTACGTCACGAGTACGGCGAGAAGTCCACCGACGAACGAGACGACGGGCAACGGGTCGACCGGCCACGAATCGGTGGCCGAGCGATTGACGACGATGACGATCGTGGCGCCGAGTCCGGCGCCGGCCGCCACACCGAGCAGGTAGGGGTCGACCAGCGGATTGCGGAACACGCCCTGATAGCTGGCTCCGGCCAGGGCGAGCATCGCTCCCACGATCGCGGCGAGGACGACCCGTGGCATTCGGATCTGCCAGAGAACCGTACTTTCCAACGCCGTCGCACCCGAGTCGAACGACACGAACGGCAGACGGTCGAGGATCTCACCCGGCACCTGATGCCAGGCCGGTCCGGCCGGGCCGATCATGGCTCCGAACAAGAAGGCAACGCCGAGCGCGACCGTGGCTCCCGGAATCCACCAGGAGCGACGACCGGACGTCTCGCTCTTCGGAGCGGACGGGTCAGAGTTCGCGACGACAGTGCTCACGAGTCGAGCGACACCGCTTTCTCGAGTGCTTCGTTGATCGCCCACAGGTACTCGACGATGCGCGGTCCCCACCGGGAGGCCAAGTCGTCGTTCATTTCGAACACGAGTCCCGCCTTCACCGCCGAGAGCTCTCCCCAGCCCGGACGTGCACCCACCGACTCGGCCGTGACCCCGCAACACACGGTGTCGGCCAGAAAGACGAGATCGGGGTCCTGCGACACGATGAATTCAGCCGACAACTGCGGGTAGTCACTCGTTCCCTCGCTGACATCGGCGATGTTGCGAAGACCGAACAACGAGTACAACTGACCGATGAAGGTGTTGCTCGTCACCGAGTAGTACGTGTCGTCGAGCTCGTGGTAGTAGGTCAGCCCGAGATCGAGTCCGGGCGCTTGGCCGAGAATCGTCTCCACGGCCGACTGCATGAGACCAACCGTCATCGCCGCCTCGTCGGATCGGCCGATTCGTGCACCGAGATCTTCGATCTGCGCATAGACGTCATCGAGCGATGTCGGTGCCAGACCTTCCCACACCGGAATACCGATGGAATCCAGTTGTTCGGTGAGTCCGGTGAAGTCGTCAGCGATCACCACCAGATCGGGCTCATAAGCCGAGATCGCCTCCACGTTCGGCTCGTACGCCGACAAGTCAGTGCGGACGGCCTCGGCCTCCTCGGGGTAGTTCGAGAGCGAATCGACCGCCACGATCTGATCTCCGGCGTCGAGCGCAAAGAGCATCTCGGTATGGGTCGGCGACAACGACACGATGCGCATCGGAGAGCCATCGGGATCCGACAGAGGTGTGGTTTCGGCTGGGGCGACCAGCGTTGACGACGTCGAATTCGAGGATGAATCGTCACCGCCACAGGCGGCAGCGATCAGTACGAGAGGAACAGCGACGGTCCATCGTCGCCAACTGGTCGTTTTCATGGGGCCTCCTCAGGCTCTGAGGAGGCAAGAGGAGTGCGGCCTGTCGACCACGATCCACCCTTGCCTCGAGGGTTCGGTATCACACTCGAGCCAGGCGACCGGACTCGCCGACACGATCAGTTCTCGTATCGGACCACCGTTGCGGGACAGTGCCGGGATCTCACCGGACTTCGCTGAGTTCGAGCGTGCCGGCTATCGCCGACCCGGCGAACATAACACGTGCGACGACGAGCCTCTACCCTCCTGGGATGCCCGACGACGAGGTCACCACCGAACCTCCTCTCGAGGATCCGCGCCCCTCCGGCCTGCGAAGCCCAGAGTCGTTGGTTCTCGTGCTCACCGGGGACGGCAAGGGGAAGAGCAGCTCGGCCTTCGGGATGGTGATGCGAGCTCTGGCCCGGGAATGGGACGTCGCCGTGGTCCAGTTCGTGAAGTCGGGCGAATGGAACACCGGCGAGGAGAAGATCTGTCGGCAACTCGGGGTCTCATGGAACGCTTGGGGATCCGGATTCACATGGGACTCCGATGATCTCGAACACGATCGCAATATCGCGCACAGTGCGTGGACCAAGACGGCCCAACTGATCACGGAGGGGCGGCATCGCTTGATCGTTCTCGATGAACTCACGTACTTGATCTCGTGGGGTTGGCTCGAGATCGAACCTGTGATCGAGACGATTTCCTCACGGCCTTCCCATGTGAGCATCATCTGCACGGGTCGAGACGCTCATCCTTCGCTGATCGATCTGGCCGACACCGTGACGTCGATGACGAACGTCAAACATGCCTACGACAGTGGGATAGCAGCCAAGCGGGGAATCGATTACTGATGATCACAGTCGTCACTGGCGGCGCGCGAAGCGGGAAGAGCTCCCACGTCGTCGAACTTGGAATTCGTCACTCGGGCCCGGTTATCTTCGTCGCGACCGCGCCACCGCTCGACGACGACATGGAGATGCGCATCGCACGTCATCGTGCCGAACGACCCGATTGGCCGACCGTCGAGGAGCCCCACGACTGGATCACGGCGGCTGCAACGGCGCCAGCCGATGCGATGGTCATCGTCGATTGCATCACGCTCTGGGTATCGAACCTGATGTGGCGAGGTGACACCGATGCTGAAGTCGAAGCGACGGCTCGACGCGCGGCCGAGCAACTTCGCACGAGCGCGGCCCACGTCGTTCTCGTCACCAACGAAGTCGGGCTCGGAGTTCATCCTGAATCGGAGCTGGGTCGTCGGTACAGAGATCTGCTGGGTCGCGTGAACCAGATCCTCGTGGCGGAGAGCGATCGCGCTCTCTTCATGGTGTCGGGACGCGCCCTCACACTCGTACCCGCTGAGGACAACCCATGACTGGTCGCCAGTGGTTCGACCTCGAGATGGCTCACCTCACTGGTCCCGACGAAGGATCGCGAGCGGCAGTTCGTCGTCGTGCTGACGACATCTTGCGCCCCGCCGGAGCACTTCAACGGTTCGACGATGTTGCAGTCTGGGTGGCGGGATGGCAGCACTCGGTCGCACCGTCTGTCCATCAGCCGGTCGGAATCGTCTTTGCTGCGGACCACGGTGTTGCAGTCAACGGCGTGAGCAAGTATCCAATCGAGGTCACGAAAGCGATGCTCGATGCATTCGCCACCCATCGATCGACCATCACATCGATGGCCCGCATTGCCGGCGCAGAACTGCGGGTCGTCGACGTGGGCGTCGGGCGACCGAGTGGGGATCTCCGAACGGAACGCGCCGTCGACGAACATCGATTCGACGAGTGCGTCGACGCCGCCCGTCAGGCCGTCGAATCAGTCGATGCCGATCTCCTCGTCTTCGGAGAGATGGGTATCGGAAACACCACCGCTGCTGCTGCCGTGGCTCACGCCCTCGGAGGCGGAGAGGCCGAAGAGTGGGTGGGCCGGGGAACCGGCGTCGACGACGACGCGCTTGCTCGCAAGATCGAAGCAGTCAGGTCTGCCGTCGCCCGTTCACGGGGACTCGATCCACTCTCGACCTTGTCCGAAATCGGAGGCCTCGAGCTCGTCGCAATTGCCGCCGCGATCGTTGCCGCGCGTCGACGTTCCATCCCAGTGATTCTCGATGGATACGTCGTCACGGCTGCTGCGGCCGTACTGCATGCGATCCGTTCCGATGCTCTCGATCACTGCATCGCCGGCCACTGCTCGGCCGAACCCGGACACCGTCGTCTCCTGAGGCTCATCGGGATGTCACCCCTCCTCGATCTCGACATGCGACTCGGCGAGGCAAGTGGTGCCATGGCTGCGGTACCGCTCGTGAAAATGGCGTGTGCCTCAGTGACAGAAGTTCCGACGTTCACCGAATTCTTCGGTCCACCCGAATGACCGAGACATGAGCGGCCCAACATGACCGGAATCGTCGGAGCCATCGTGTTCCTCACTCGTATACCCGTGCGGACATCACGTTCACTCGACACTGCTCGCTCGGTGCCGTGGTTTCCGACCGTCGGACTGCTCATCGGTGCAATCGTCGGAGGAATCGCAGCACTGCTGGAACCTTGGTCGTCGCCCTTCGTTGCAGCGGGAGTCGCGATCGTCGCCGGACTTCTCGTCACCGGAGCATTCCACGAAGACGGTCTTGGGGACGTCGCCGACGCCTTCGTAGGTGGATGGACTCGAGAGGACCGACTTCGCATCCTCAAGGATTCGCGCCACGGGACATACGGTGTGGTTGCGCTCGTGTCGTCGGTCGCCCTACGAATCGTCGCTCTCGGGGCTCTGGTCGAAATCGGACCGAAAGTCGCGTTCGCAGCGGCCGTTGCGGCTCATGGTGCCGCCCGCGCTGGAGCGGTCAGCTCCATGACCGTCGCTCGACCAGCAACCGACGAAGGCCTGGGGTCCGAATACGTGGCACGTATTCGGCGTGGACATTGTTCGATCGGAATCTTCGCCACCGGAATTCTCGTCACCGCCCTCGTGGGCTGGTGGATCTCGCTCGTGATCGCGGCCGTGGTCGCCGCGACGAGCACCATCACGTGGTGGTCTCACCGAAAGATCGGTGGCGTGTCCGGCGATGTTCTCGGAGCTATCGAGCAATGCGGCGAGATCGCTGTGTTCGTCGTGCTTTCGATCGTGGCGACCCACCACCAACTCTGGTGGTGACGAACTCGTCGGTGTTCCGTCAGGAGCCGGCAACGAGGTCGGCGATGCGCTGGATCCCCTCTTCGAGGTCGGCATCACCCAGCGCGAACGAGAATCGAGCGAAGCCAGGGGTCCCGAAAGCTTCGCCCGGAACGAGCGCGACTTTGACCTGGGACAGGATCAGATCGGCGAGCTCCATACTCGTGTTGGCCGTCTGCCCGCCGAGGTTCTTTCCGAACAGACCCGAGACGTTCGGGTAGCAATAGAAGGCTCCTTGGGGTTCGAGGCAAGTGACCCCCGGTATCGCGCTCAACATCTCGTGCATTCGCTTGCCTCGTCGTTCGAATGCCTCACGCATGGTGGCGACGGCCGTGAGATCACCCGACACCGCGGCGAGAGCCGCTGCCTGAGCCACGTTGCTGACGTTCGACGTGGCGTGGCTCTGAAAATTGATCGACGCTTTGATCACGTCGGGAGGACCGATCATCCAGCCGACACGCCAACCGGTCATCGCATAGGTCTTGGCCACTCCATTCACGATGAGACACTGATCGGCGAGATCAGGAACCAAAGTGGGCATGCTCGCGAATCGGTGAGGACCGTAGGTGAGGTGCTCGTAGATCTCGTCGGTGATGACCCACACACCGTTGGCCACCGCCCACTCGCCGATCGCCTTCACTTCTTCCGGCGGGTACACCGCACCCGACGGGTTGTCGGGAGAGACGAAGAGCAACACCTTCGTACGCGGCGTGAGGGCACGTTCGAGTTGTTCGATCGTGACTCGGAACCCGGTCTCTTCGTCGGTGTCGACGATCACCGGAACCCCACCGGCAAGAGTGATCGCTTCGGGATACGTCGTCCAGTACGGGGCCGGAACGATCACCTCGTCACCCGGATCACACAAGGCGGCGAAGGCGGTGTAGACGGCGTGTTTGCCACCGTTGGTCACGAGCACCTGATTCGCTGTGGTGGCGAAACCGCTGTCGCGCAACGTTTTGGCCGCGATCGCCTCGCGGAGCTCGGGAAGCCCAGCGGCCGGGGTGTATCGATGCATCTTCGGATCGCGACAGGCCTTCACTGCCGCCTCGACGATGTGCTCAGGGGTCGGGAAGTCGGGTTCGCCGGCACCGAATCCGATGACGTTCTCTCCGGCCGCCTTCAACGCTTTGGCCTTGGCATCGACGGCGAGGGTGGCCGATTCGGCGATAGCCGCCAGACGGGCCGAGGTGCGATTCCGTTGGGGGGACGAACTCATACCTGACATGCTGACACAGTGAGCGCGACCGACCCCTCCTCCATTCGCCTTTCCTCCGACCTCCTACCTTCCGACGGACGTTTCGGTTGCGGACCTTCCAAGGTTCGCGACGCGCAGGTCGCGGCCCTCTCGGCAGCCGGACGAAACCTTCTCGGCACCTCCCATCGCCAGGCCCCGGTGAAGAATCTGGTCGGTGAGATCCGGCGCGGCCTCAGCGATCTCTTCGCTCTTCCCGACGACTGGGAGATCGTCCTCGGCAACGGAGGTTCGACGGTGTTCTGGGACGTGGCCACATTCGGTCTGATCTCGTCACGTAGTGAACATCTCGTCTTCGGTGAATTCTCGTCGAAGTTCGCCGAAGCCGCTGCCGCCGCACCTCATCTCGATGATCCCGTCATCGTCAAGTGCGACCCGGGTACTCACCCCTCTCCATTGATCGATTCCTCGGTCGACGTGTATGCGTTCACGCACAACGAGACGTCGACCGGCGTGATGATGTCCCTCGTCCGTCCGGCCGGTTCGGACGAAGCTCTGGTCGTCGTCGACGCGACGTCTGCGGCCGGCGGTCTGCTCTGGTCCCCTTCCGAGGTCGACGTGTACTACTTCGCGCCGCAGAAGTGTTTCGCTTCCGATGGCGGACTCTGGATCGCTGCCTGTTCTCCCCGTGCACTCGAGCGCATCGCCGCCATTCGCTCCACGGGGCGCTGGATTCCAGCCTCACTCGACCTGAAGATCGCGCTCGACAACTCGGTTGCGAATCAGACGTACAACACTCCTGCAGTGGCGACGCTCGTGATGCTCGCCGAGCAGGTTCGCTGGATGAACGAGATCGGTGGCCTCGCAGCGTGCAATGCCCGATCGAAGGCATCATCGGATTCCTTGTACTCGTGGGCCGAATCGCGACCGTGGGCTTCACCCTTCGTCGCCGATCCTGCGATGCGTTCCCATGTCGTCGGAACGATCGACATCGCCGCTCCCGATGGCGGAGGGGTAGACGCCAATCAGATCTGTTCCGCCCTGCGCGCCAACGGAATCCTCGATACCGACAGCTACCGAAAACTCGTGGGCATGTTCCCAGCCATCGAACCCGATGACGTCGTCGCACTGACTCGTTGCGTCGACGAGGTGGTCGAACGCCTGAGGGGCTGACAGACTCCCCCTCATGGAAGTCGCCGACGTTCTCACGTGGCACGGTGTGTCGTCACCGCTGCGTCGGCCGGTTCTGGTGGTCGCTCTCACCGGATGGTTCGACGTCGCTCGCGCCGCGACGATGGCCCTCGAGCATCTCGTCGAAGGTCGTGACGCCGAGGAGATCGCCGTCATCGATGCCGATCCGTTCTACGACTTCACACAGATTCGCCCCGAAGCACGTTTCGACGACGACGGTGAGCGGGTGATCGTGTGGCCCGCCAACGACGTCCTGGCACTTCGCTTTCCTGAAGGGTCTCGTGACATCGTCGTGATGTCGGGAGTCGAGCCCCATGTTCGTTGGCAGACCTACGTGCGTTGTGTCCTCGCCACGTACACCCGTCTCGGGTGCGAGGCGCTCGTGACCGTCGGTGCGGCGGCCGATGCCGTTCCGCACACTCGTGTTCCACCGGTGGTCGGCAGCTCGTCCGACGAACGTCTGGCGCGCTCACTCGGTCTCAGCCGACCGTCCTATCAGGGCATGACCGGAGTCGCCGGTGTCCTGCAAGAGCAGTTCGAGCGAGAAGAGTTGCCAGCGATCTCGCTGCGCGTGGGGGTTCCTCATTATCTGGGCAATGCCGATCACCCACAGTCATCGGCCGCGCTGCTGCGCCATCTCGAACACGTCCTCGGCGTGCCCACTCGACACAGCGACCTCGACGACGAGATCGTCAGGTGGCGATCGCTCCACGACGAGGCCGTCTCGGAGGACGACAAGGCGCGGGCCTACGTGCGCATGCTGGAGATCGAGTTCGACCGGCGGGCCGAGGCCGAATTGCCGAGCGGTGACGATCTGGCGGCTGAGTTCCAGCGCTACCTCGACGACCGCGACAACCCCCCGACCTGACGAAAGTCCCCACCCTGAAGCGCTGTGCACCGTATGCGGACACTGCGCTTCAAGGTGAGCAATTTCGCACACTCTGTTGCGC
>JAQCIK010000046.1:0-7603 GCA_027592035.1 Actinomycetota bacterium
CCACCACAGCTCGGACACGGCGAGGAGAACGAGAAGAAACCTTGGTTGTCGTCGATCTGACCACGACCTCCGCACTGTCCGCACGTCTCGACTTTCGAACCCGGTCGCGCACCGGATCCTGCACACGTCTGACACCGATCGTCACTCGTGAGGTGAACGGTGGTCGTGGCACCGAGTGCGGCGTCGGAGAAGTCGAGCATCAACTGTGACTCGAGATCGGCGCCGCGGCGCGGTCCGACCCCGGAACTCGCGCCACCTCGGCCCCGCCCACCGGAGAACATTCGAAAGAGATCCTCGAACGACCCATTGTCGCCCCCGACCGTGAACCGCATGTTGCCCATTCCACCCATCGGGCCCATACGACGGACTTCGTCGTATTCGCGTCGCTTCTCGTTGTCCGACAAGACGTCGTACGCCGCCGAGATCTCCTTGAAACGTTCCTCGGCAACGGCATCGCCGGGCTTCGCATCGGGGTGGTTCTCTCGCGCCAACTTGCGATAGGCCTTGGTGATGTCCTTGGCCGATGCGTCGGAGGCGACACCGAGAACGGCGTAGTAATCCTTTTCGTACCACTCACGTTGTGCCGTCACGGTTCACCCTCCTTTCGCAACAGAGACATCGTCGTCGTTCCGTCGTGGCTCAGCCCCGCACCTTGACGAGGGCCGGACGCAGAACCTTGCCCTTCCAGACGTAACCCGATCGCATCACGTCGACGACGACGGCATTGCCCTCACCGTCTCCGTCACCGTCTTCACGCATCACTGCTTCGGCGAGATTCGGATCGAAGGTCGTTCCGGCGATGTTCATCCCTTCGAGCCCGACCTTCTTCAACTCACCGAGGAGGAGGTTGAAGAGTGGTTCGATCTCGGCCGGATGAGTCACGAACGCTGCTTCACACGCATCGAGCACCGGCAACAACGCCTCGGCCAGACGACCAGTGGCTCGTTCGACCTCGTCGGACGTCTGAGCAGTGACTCGCTTGCGGTAGTTCTCGAAGTCGGCCTGCAGTCGCTGCGCGATGTCGCGAAACGAATTGCGCTCGGCCAACAATGTTTCGATGTCGTGCTCGACGACTTCGGCCGCCTCGGCGACCTCGTCCGTCGTGTCGACTACGTGCGACTCGGGCGTACCCTCGTCGCTTTCGACCATGTCGGCATCCATCGGTCAGCTCACTTGTCGGCGTCGACGATCTCGGCGTCGACGATCTCGTCGTCGTTCGCCGAGCCCGCACCCGACGCCGAGGTTCCGGCGGCGTTGTCGTCACGAGCCGCTGACTCGTAGAGCTTCTGACTGAACGCCTGACTGGCCGACATGAGCGCCTCGGTAGCCGCTTTGATGCTGGCGGAGTCGTTGCCCTCGAGAGCCTTCTTCAGGTCGGCCAGAGGTGCCTCCACCGCCGCCTTCTCGTCGGCCGACACCTTGTCACCCTGTTCACGAAGGATCTTTTCGGTCTGGTACACGAGGGAGTCGGCGTTGTTGCGAACCTCGGCATCTTCGCGACGCTGACGATCGTCTTCGGCGTGAGCTTCGGCGTCTTTCACCATGCGATCGATGTCGTCCTTCGACAAGGTCGACTGACCGCTGATGGTCATCGACTGCTCCTTGGACGTCGCACGATCCTTGGCGCTCACGTGCACGATGCCGTTGGCATCGATGTCGAAGGTGACCTCGATCTGCGGAACACCGCGAGGTGCGGGCGGCAGATCGACGAGCTGGAACTTGCCGAGCGTCTTGTTGTACATCGCCATCTCGCGCTCGCCCTGGAGAACGTGAATCTCGACCGACGGCTGCATGTCTTCGGCAGTGGTGAACACTTCGGTGCGCTTGGTGGGAATGGTGGTGTTGCGCTCGATGAGCTTGGTCATCACACCACCCTTGGTCTCGATACCGAGTGACAAGGGTGTGACGTCGAGGAGCAACACGTCCTTCACGTCACCCTTCAGCACACCAGCCTGGATCGCAGCACCGACGGCCACGACTTCATCGGGGTTGACCGTCTTGTTCGGCTCCTTCCCGGTGAGGCCCTGAACCAGATCCTGCACGGCCGGCATACGCGTCGACCCACCCACCATGATCACGTGATTGATCTGACCCTTGGTGAGGCCGGCGTCCTTGATCGCCTGCTCGAACGGGATACGACAGCGCTCGATCAGATCGGCGGTCATCTCCTGGAACTTCGCACGCGACAACGACTCGTCGAGGTGAAGGGGGCCGTCGGGAGTCGCAGTGATGAACGGCAGGTTGATCTGCGTCTGCTGAACCTGGCTCAGTTCGATCTTGGCTTTCTCGGCGGCTTCCTTCAGTCGCTGCGTGGCCATACGGTCGACCGACAGGTCGACGCCGTGCGCCGACTTGAACTGCGACACGAGCCAGTCGATCACGCGCTGATCCCAGTCGTCACCGCCGAGGCTGGTGTCGCCGTGCGTGCTCTTCACTTCGAAGACACCGTCTCCGATCTCGAGAACCGAGACGTCGAAGGTTCCGCCACCAAGGTCGAACACGAGAACGGTCTCGTCCTCACTGCCCTTGTCAAGTCCGTAGGCAAGGGCCGCCGCCGTCGGCTCGTTGATGATGCGGAGCACTTCGAGACCAGCGATCTGCCCGGCCTCCTTGGTAGCGGTTCGCTGCGCATCGTCGAAGTACGCGGGAACCGTGATGACCGCCTGGGTGACGGTGTCACCGAGATAGGCCTCGGCGTCACGCTTCAACTTCATGAGCGTTCGAGCGCTGATCTCTTGCGGCGTGTACTTCTTGCCGTCGATGTCGTCACTCGTCCAGTTTGTGCCGACGTGACGCTTCACCGAGCGGAAAGTGCGATCGGGGTTGGTGATCGCCTGACGCTTGGCCACCTCACCCACGAGAACCTCGCCGGCCTTCGAGAAGGCGACGACCGACGGCGTGGTCCGGGCGCCTTCGGAGTTGGGAACGACCACGGGTTCGCCGGCCTCCAGGACCGAGACGACCGAGTTGGTGGTTCCGAGATCGATTCCGACTGCCTTGGCCATGGTGGCTACCTCTTTCGTGTGAGCCGGGGGCGAACCCGGCGGGTTTCGTGTGAGCCGGGGGTGAACCCGGCGGGAAGACTGGTCCGACGCAGGTTTCTCGGGGGGAATTCGAAACCTGCGTCGGCATGTGTCAAGTTAGCCCCCATCCGCCCGAGCCGCAACCTCCTCCCCCACAAACTTGAGTCGGATCAACTCATGTCCTTGTGAATCTGGTGCGGACTCCTGACCGCAGGGGTCGACATCGCGCACCAGATCCTCCTCGGACGTGGCGTGCGTCAGAATGGTGGGATGAGCGAGCACGATCTGGTCATTCGCAACGCCTGGGTGGTCGACGGCACGGGAGCGCCGGGGCACCGGGCCGACGTGGCGGTTCGAGGAGACCGCATCACCGACGTCGCCCCTCGGGTCGACGGGTCCGGCGCCCGGGAAATCGACGCCGACGGCCTCATGGTCACACCGGGTTTCGTCGACATCCACACCCACTTCGACGGCCAGGCCACCTGGGACCCGATCCTCGCGCCATCGTCGATCCACGGTGTCACGTCGATCGTGATGGGCAACTGCGGCGTCGGCTTCGCGCCCGCTCTTCCCACTCAGGAACAGCACGACTACCTCATCAACATGTTGGAAGGAGTCGAGGACATTCCCGGCACCGCACTCGCCGAAGGTCTCACGTGGGACTGGGAGACGTTCCCTCAATATCTCGACGCACTCGATCGTCGTCACTACTCCATCGATGTGGCCACCCAAGTGGCTCACGCTCCCCTTCGTGCCTACGTCATGGGCGAGCGAGGTGCCGACCCGAACGAAGCACCCACGGCATCCGAACTCGTGACCATGGCCGAAGCCGTTCGTGACGGAGTACTCGCCGGAGCACTCGGCTTCACCACCAGTCGCACCTACGTACATCGCACCAAGGACGGCGCTCCACTCGGTACTCGGTTCTCGTCGGCCGACGAGCTGTTGGCTCTCGTTCAAGCCATGGGAGACACCGGACGCGGTGTCGTTCAGTTGATCTCCGACGCGTACCTCTCACCCGATTCCGACTTCGCATCCACCGAGATGGCACTCATGGCAGCTCTGGCGACGACGACCGGTCGTCCGCTCAGCATGACGGTTCAGCAACCCGAAGAGCTGCCCGATCGCTGGCGCGAAATGGGTGCCTGGGTCGACTCCGAAGTCGGACGCGGCGCTCCACTCAAGACCCAGGTCGCCGTCCGACCCATCGGCATCCTGCAAGGTCTCACCGCAACCGCCCATCCACTCATGATCTGTCCGAGTTTCCAGGAGATCATGTTCCGCCCGCTTTCCGAGATCGTTCGGGCGCTACGAGAACCCGAGCGACGATCACGCCTCGTCGTCGAGCACGCCGAGGCCGTCACGAAACTCGACGGTCTCGCACTCGACATCTTCGGCAGTTTCCACAAGATCTTCCCGATGGAGAATCCGGTCGATTACGAACCGAAGGCCTCGGATTCGATCGCGGCTCGCGCCGCCAGGGCCGGCCGACCCGTCGTCGAGTTCCTGATCGATCTTCTGTGCGAGGACGACGGCAACAAACTCCTCTACAAACCGCTCTTCAACTTCTCGCACGGGAATCTCGACGACGTTCGGGAGATGTTGCTCCGTAAGAACGCCGTTCTCGGCCTCTCCGATGCCGGAGCGCACTGCGGAGCGATCTGTGACGGCAGCATGTCGACGACCGCACTCGCGCTCTGGACGCGCGACCGCCACGAAGAAGGTCGTCTTCCCGTCGAATTGATGGTTCACCACCTCACCCAACGCACGGCCAGCCATGTCGGGTGGCTCGATCGAGGAGTCGTGGCTCCGGGATATCTCGCCGACCTCAACGTGATCGACATGGCTTCTCTCTCGGCTGCACCACCTCGCATCGTTCACGACTTGCCAGCGGGTGGTCGACGTCTCATGCAGACTGCAACCGGCTACGAGCACACCATCAAGCGCGGTGTGGTCACGTTCTCACGCGGGATTCACACGGGCGATCTGCCCGGCCGTCTCGTGCGCGGGGCCCAACCGGCCCCCCACTGATCGACCCTCGGTGTTCTGGGTGAAAAAATCGCCGCCTGGCGGCGATTTTTTCACCCAGAACACCAGGTTGACGAAACCGATCAGGACGGTTCGGTGGCCCACAGGGACGAGCTGCCCGCTCGCACCTGTCGCGCGTAGACGCCACCCGCCGCCAGTAGTTCGTCGTGTGATCCGATTTCGACGATTCGACCCTCGTCGATGACCACGATGCGATCGGCATCGCGGATCGTCGAGAGTCGGTGGGCGATGACGACAGCGGTGCGCCCGCGCATGGCCTCGTCGAGCGCGGCCTGAACCAGAGCCTCGTTCTCGTTGTCGAGATGACTCGTCGCCTCGTCGAGAATCATCACGGCCGGATCCTTCAACAAGAGACGGGCGATCGCCAGTCTTTGTTTCTCACCACCCGACAATCGGTATCCGCGCTCTCCGACCACGGTCCGCAGTCCGTCCGGGAGAGCGTCGATCGTGTCGAGAATTCGCGCTCGCTCGCACGCGAGTCGCAGCTCGTCGACCGTCGACCCGGGACGCGCGTACGACAGATTCGCCTCGATGCTCTCGTGGAACAGATGGGGATCCTGCGACACCACACCGATCGATCGTCGAAGAGAGTCGCCACGGAGGTCACGCACGTCTCGTCCGTCGATCCGTACGGTTCCCGATGTTGCGTCGTACAAACGAGGAATCAACGACACGAGAGTCGACTTTCCGGCTCCGGAGGCACCGATGATCGCTACGGTCTCACCCGGCTCCACCACCAGATCGACGTCGTGGAGGACGTCGACGTCGGGATCGCCGGTCGCCGCGCCCGGCGCCTCGAGTGATGCGACCGACACCTCGGCGGCTTTCGGATAACGGAACGAAACGTGCTCGAACTCGATCCGGCCACGAGCATCGACCAGATCGACCGCCCCGGGCCGGTCTTCGATCGCCACTGGCGCGTCGAGAACCTCGAACACACGATCGAAGCTGACGAACGACGTCAGTAGATCGACTCGTGCATTGGTCAGACCGGTGAGTGGTTGATACACCCGCGCGACGAGAGTGGCGAGGGCGACCAAGGTGCCCGAAGTGATGTCGCCGGAGACCACGAGTTGGGCTCCGATTCCGTACACCGCCACGGCACCGAGTGCTCCGACCAGACCGAGAGCCACGAAGAAAACCCGTCCGTACATCGCCGAACGTATTCCGGTGTCGCGTACACCGGCGGCCTTCTCGGAGAATCCACCGACCTCGTCGTCGTGTCGTCCGAACAACTTCACGAGCAAGGCACCGGCCACGTTGAACCGCTCCGTCATCTGAGTGTTCATCTGCGCGTTCAGACCCATCTGCTCGCGAGCGATCTCCTGAAGCTTGCGACCGACCCGTTTGGCTGGAACGATGAAGATCGGAAGAACGACGAGCGACAGAACGGTGAGTCGCCACTCCAGAGCGATCATCGCTGCGAGAGTGGTGGTGAGCACCACGACGTTGCTGACCGCACTGCCAAGTGTCGACGTGACGGCGGACTGAGCACCGATCACGTCGTTGTTGAGACGGCTGATCAACGACCCGGTCTGCGTACGAGTGAAGAAGGCGACGGGCATTCTTTGCACCTTGTCGAACAACGCCACTCGCATGTCGTAGATGAGGCCTTCACCGATACGGGCCGAGAACCATCGTTGGACGATGGCCAACATGGCGTCGGCCAGAGCTGCGATCACGGCGATCAGAGCGAGCCACCAGATCAAAGAACGATCACGGTCGGGGATCGCATCGTCGATGATGGCCCGGAACACGAAAGGTGGGACGAGGGCGATCAGCGCCGCCAGAAGAATGGTGGCGAGGAATCCGGCGATGCTCAGTCGGTATGGATGAGCGAACGTCCAGACTCGGCGAAAGGATCGTCCACCGAAGCGCTGACCTTCGACCACCGACCGATCGCGGGGAATGAGTGCGTGGGGGTTCGTGTGCACGCAATCGAGGCTACTTTCACCTACTCTGCGAATCGATGAAGGCAGGAGTCGCGATCGTCGTCGTGATCTCGGTACTCGTCACCGCCTGCTCCGACCGAGGCAACACCTCGACTGAACGGTCGACCGACGCGCCATCGACCACTTCGACCCCCGAACCCTCGGTGACTTGGGGTCCGTGCCCGGGTGGTTCGGGCGACTGCGCGGTGGTGGAGGTGCCACGCGATCATGCGAATCCCGAACTCGGTACCTTCGACCTTCTCATCGCTCGTCAACGTGCTCGCAAACCGAGTGAACGAATCGGACTCCTCTTCACGAACGCCGGGGGTCCCGGCGCCGAGTCGAGTTGGCTGGCCAGCGACGCCGAGTGGTACTTCTCCGACGTCGTTCTCGATCGTTTCGACATCATCGGATGGGATCCTCGAGGTACGTCCGGTTCGCGGCCGAAGTTCGACTGCACCGACGACATCGACGCTTATTTCTCGCTCGACCCCACTCCCGACTCTCCGTCAGCACGTGCCGAGGTCGTCACCGCGGCGAAAACCTTCGTCGACGCCTGTGTCGAGAACGTCGGTGACCTCCTGCCCTACATCGGGACCG
>JAQCIK010000047.1:0-7310 GCA_027592035.1 Actinomycetota bacterium
TGAGGAGGCCGACACTCTGATGGCTCACCTACCGCCTGTCACCTGGAATCAGCTGGCCAGCAAGAATGATCTCGAACAGATCCGCACGAGTCTGAGCGCAGAGATGAGCGTGGGATTCGCGAATCTGCGCACCGAGATGATCGACGGCGTCAATCGTCAGATCAAGTGGTTGGTCACGTTTGCCGCAGCCTGGACCTCTCTCCTCCTGGGAGTCATGCAACTCCTGGGCTGAGCTCGGCTCAGCGGGTGGTGAGGTAAACGCCTGACAGGGCGACCAACAGTCCGATCACGGCCAACGTACCGAGACGCTCGTCGAAAAGAATTGCGCCTTCCACTGTGCTGAGAGCCGGTGTGAGAAAGAACAAACTGCTCACCCGCACGGCCGCCTGACGCTGAAGCAACCAGAGCATGATCAAAACGGCGGCGATCGACAGAATGCCGACGGCCCACGCCAGTGACCACCAGAAGCGAGCCGTCGAGTCGACCTCGAATCCCTCGTAGGCGATCGAGCCGATGCCGAGCGCGACGGCGGCGGCCGCGTACTGCACGGCCGTTCCCCGCAACAAAGGCATCGATCCACCTTTGGCGCGCTGTACGAGCGTGCCCGTCGACATTCCGATGATCGACACCACCATCGCCACGATCGCACCCGCGGTGATACCCGATACTCCTGCTTCTAGTCGATCGACGACCACGGCAGTCACACCACCGATCCCGAGAGCGACACCCATCCACTGCCGCCGGGATAACCGTTCCCCGAGGACGACGAGCGCGGCAACCGACGTGACGACCGGGTGCAAACCCGCGATCAGAGCGGCCAGACCGGCCGGAAGATCCCAGTCGGATGCGATGAACACACCGCCGAGATACACGGCGTGCAGACCGAGACCGGCCACGGCCGCCCACACCACTTGATGGCGGGTGAGTCGAGGCGCATTGGTCGCGGCGGCCCACACCCAAAGAACTCCCGCCGCCACCACGAGTCGCAAGAACAGGAACGTGAGCGGTCCGGCATCACGCGTTCCGTACCGGGCAACGATGAAACCCGTACTCCAGAGGAGCACGAACGCAACGGGCGCCAACGCAACCGGTGACACGCGAAGCGGGCGGGCCGAAGCCCGCCCGCCTGCGTTTCCCGAAGGGGAAGCCTGATCGGTCAGGCGCCACCCTCTTGCAGTTCCACGGTGATCGGGCTGTAACCCGAACCCTTGGTGTCGACACCGAGACCGTCGAGGATCGCCAGAGCCTCGTTCACGATGTCGTTGGTGTAGGCGTCGGCGTCAGGAGCCGCGGTGAGAACGGTCGAACCTTCGAGGTTCCTCGTCTCCTGCGACAGCGAAGCGGTGCGATCCCACGCCGCCTTGTCGATGACACCAGCACCACCAGCGGCCGGCCAGATGAGCTTGTTGACTTCGTTCATCTGCCACAACTGGTGCGATGCACCGAGCATCGAGCCCTTCGACACGACGATGTCGGCACAGCCCTGCACGTTGTCACGGCAGTACGCCCAACCCTGAAGCGACGCGGCCACGAACTTCACGGCCGTGTCACGGTAGGTGGCGTCGGACAGACGGTCACCCGATGCCCAGATGGCGTCCTGCAACATTCCGACGCCCTCATCCTCGTACGACACGACGTTGAAGTCGTCGGCGGTGTAGAGCGCACCGGTGTCGGGGTTGACGGCCTCGAGAACCTGGGCGTACTCGTTGTACGTCATGGCCTCGGCGGCGTCGATGTCACCGGCGAGCAGAGCCGCCATGTCGAACTGCTGCTGCACCAACTCGACATCGGCCGCCGGATCGAGGCCGGCCTTGGTGAGAGCGGCGAAGATCTCGAACTCGTTACCGAAGCCCCAGTTACCTATCTTCTTGCCGGCGAAGTCGGCCGGAGACGTGATTCCCGAATCCTTGAACGACACCTGCAGAGTTCCGGAACGCTGGAACACCTGAGCGATGTTCACGATGTTCGCACCGGCCTCCCGGCTGGCGAGAGCCTTGGGCACCCACGACAAAGCGAAGTCGACGGCGCCGTCAGCGAGCTGCTGCTGCGGAACGATGTCGACACCACCCTCGACGATGCTCACGTCGAGACACTGATCGGCGTAGTAGCCCTGATCGATCGCGGCGTAGTAACCGGCGAACTGAGCCTGGATGAACCACTGCAACTGCAGCTTCACCGGGGTGAGCGACTCGCACTCTCCGGCCGACTCTCCGCCACCGGAGTCTCCACCACTGGAGTCGCCGTCGTCTCCGCCACAGGCGGCCACAGCGAGCGACAAGGCGGCGACCACACCGGCTACTGCCTTCCATCCTTTGAGCTTTCTCATTCTCTTCCTCTTCCTCCCCTGGGCGGATGCCCGTTCTCGCGAGTGTGTCACAACGGACGGGTCCGTCGCTTCCCACGTCTGGCGCCGCCACCCGGTGTGGCGACCCCCTCCAGCAGACTGGAGATCAGATAGAACGTCAGGCCGAGCAGACAAGCTCCGAGCACGTAGGCCCATGCCACGGCGTTCTTCGAATTGGCGATGTTGCTCGCGATCCGGCTGCCGAGGCCGTTCTGCGAACCACCGAAGTATTCGCTCACGAACGCGGTGATGACCGAGGCCGGAGCGGCGATCTTGAGCGCCGTGAACAAGTACGGCACGGCATTGGGCACTCTGACCTTGCGCAGGATCGAGAACTCACTGGCCGCGTACGACCGCATGAGTTCGACGTGCGTCGGACTCACCTGGGTGAGGCCGCGTGCCACGTTCACGAGCACGATGAAGTACACGACGAGGGTCACCATGATGCGACGGGGAACCTCGCTCGTGATGGCGAACATGTTGTTGAGCACGGCCACCAGTACGAAGATCGGAATGGCGTTGAGTGCGATGGCGAGTGGCGTCACGATCTCACCGAGCACCTTGTAACGGCTGAGCAGAAGACTCATCACGACACCGAAGGCCGTTCCGACGAGCAGTCCGACCAACGCATTGGTACCCGACACCTTGGTAGCACCCCAGATCAGATCGAAGTTGGTGGTGAACATCTCCCAGATCTTCGAGGGCGGCGCCAAGAAGTACGGCTTCAAGTCGAATGCTTTCACGACGAGTTCCCACAACGCGAGGAAACCCACACCGAACACGAGCGGCGGCAACACACCACGCACGATGTTCAGGAGCCGTGAGTTCATCGGTCTTCGATCCCTCGCACGTGATCGTTCATCTCGACACCACGCAGTGCTTCACGAACGGCCGTGATGCCAGCGAAGAAAGCGGCGTTGTCGCGAGTGGCGTCGGTGCGCTCCCCTTCGATGTTCACGTCGATGATCTTCGTGATACGACCCGGACGAGGTGACATCACCACGACTCGGTTCGACAGATACACCGCTTCGGGGATCGAGTGAGTCACGAACACCACCGTGGTGCTGGTACGACGACAGATGCTGAGCAATTCGCTCTGCATGTGCTCACGGGTCATCTCGTCGAGGGCGCCGAACGGCTCGTCCATGAGCAGGAGGGGCGGATGCACGGCAAGGGCACGAGCGATCGCCACACGCTGCTGCATTCCACCCGACAACTGCCAGGGATAGTGGTCGGCGAAATCGGGCAACTTCACCAACTCCAGCATCTCCATGGCCCGTTCACGCCTCTTCGACTTGTCCCAGCCCTTCAACTCGAGGGGCAACTCGATGTTCTTGGCGACTGTTCGCCATTCGAAGAGGCCCGACTGCTGGAAGGCCATTCCGTAGTCCTGATCGAGACGAGCCTGCTTCGGTGACTTCTCATTCACCGTGATCGATCCCGACGTGGGTTCGAGAAGATTGGCGATCAACCGTAACAAGGTCGACTTACCGCAACCCGAGGGCCCGATGAGCGACACGAACTCACCCGAGGCGATCGAGAGGTCGACGTCGACCAGAGCATCGACTTGATTGGAGGCACCCTGGTTGAAGACCTTGCCGAGACCTGTGATGTCGACGGCACTCATGTGGTGGCCTCCTTCGGGCGATTGCGCATCATGAACATGTCGGCCAAGGCGACGAAGCCCGCCATGGCGAGACCGAGAAGTGCCGCGCCGAACACGGCGGTGAACACCTTGGCCGGGTCACTGGTGGCGGCTCGGGCGTACTCGATGATGAGTCGACCGATGCCGCCCTTCAGACCGGTCGAGATCTCGGCCACCACCACACCGATCACCGACGACGACGCCGCCAACTTGAGGGCCGGAACGACGAAGGGCACCGAAGCCGAGAATCTCAACTTGAAGAGGGTCTGCGTCCACGAGGCGGCGTAACTGTTCATGAGTTCGATCGAGGCCGCTGGCGGTGACTGCAAGCCACGCAGAGCTCCGACGGCCACCGGGAAGAAGGCGAGGAACGCTCCGAGTACCGACGCCGACAACCAGCGCGGCCAACTCCATCCGAAGACCTCGATCTTGCCGCCCCACGACACCACGAGAGGTGCGAGCGCGATGAGCGGCACCGTCTGCGACACCACGAGATAGGGCAGGATCCCGCGCTCGGCCACCTTGAAGCGGCACATGAGAACGGCCAGGCACAGCCCGAAGAACGTGCCGACCACGAAACCGACCAAGGCCAGTCGGAACGAGAACCACGCCCCAGCCAACACCACGCGCCAGATCTGACGATCGGAACCACGCACTTCGGGATCGGCGTAGCGCGACAGCATCTCCCAGACGTGGGGCATCGCACGGTCGTTCGACCGGGGCAGGAGGCTCCAGCCGAAGATCTTGCCGCCCGCTTCGGGACCGACGAGTTTGTAGACCTCCCAGGCGACCGCCACCAACAACAGTGACGTGACGAAGAGGGCGACCCGCCGCAAACGCTTCATTCAGCTCTTCGCCAGTACCTGCTCGGCGATGGCCGGGATGACCTTCTCGCCGTACGCCTGCAAGGTTTCGTCCTTGGCATCGTGCTGAAGGTAGATCGAGAACTGATCGACACCGAGTTCGCGCAAGCGCATCAGACGATCGATCTGGGTCTGCACCGGTCCGACGATGCAGAAGCGGTCGACGATCTCGTCGGGCACGAAGGTGGTGTGCGTGTTACCAGCCTGACCGTGTTGGTTGTAGTCGTAACCCTGGCGACCCTTGATGTAGTCGGTGAGGGCTTTCGGAACCGGAGCGTTCTCGCCGTAGCGCTCGACGATGTCGGCCACGTGGTTGCCGACCATTCCTCCGAACCAACGGCACTGTTCGCGTGCATGCGCGAGGTGCTCATCGGATCCATCGGTCACGTAGGCCGGGGCAGCCACGCAGATCGTGACGCTGTTCGGATCACGACCGGCCGCTTCGGCGGCCGACCGCACCGCCGAGATCGTCCACTCGATGATGCTCTCGTCGGCCAACTGCAAGATGAATCCGTCACCCACTTCCCCGGTGAGAGCGAGGGCCTTGGGTCCGTAGGCAGCCACCCACACTTCGGCGCGCGACTTACCCGCCCACGGCAGGCGGAGCGACGAGCCCTTGTAGTCGACCGAGCGACCGTTCACCAGTTCTCGGATCACGTGGATGCTCTCGCGCAACGTGGCGAGGGTGGTGGGCTTACCGTTCGTGACTCGAACGGCCGAATCACCGCGACCGATGCCGATCACGGTGCGGTTACCGAACATCTCGTTCAGCGTGGCGAACGCACTCGCGGTCACCGTCCAGTCACGCGTGGCCGGATTGGTGACCATCGGACCGACGATCACGTTGCGCGTCTCGTTCAGGATCTGGGTGTAGATCGGGAACGGCTCCTCCCACAAGATGTGGCTGTCGAAGGTCCAGACGTGGCTGAACCCGAAGGTCTCGGCCCGCTTGGCGAGATCGACCACACGCGACGCGGGTGGTGTTGTCTGAAGTACGACTCCGATGTCCATGTCAGCGGTTCTGCGGGAATCCGAGGTCGACCTTGCTCGTGCGCGGATCGGGCCAGCGCGACGTGACGACCTTGCTACGGGTGAAGAAATTGATGCCCTCGGGGCCGTACATGTGCTGATCGCCGAAGAGCGAGGCCTTCCAGCCACCGAACGAGTAGTACGACACCGGCACCGGGATGGGCACGTTGATGCCGACCATGCCCACGTTCACGTCGAACTGGAACTGACGGGCCACACCACCGTCACGGGTGAAGATGGCCGTTCCGTTGCCGTAGAGGTTGTCGTTGATGAGTTGCAGACCCTCTTCGTAACTCGACACCCGCACGATCGACAGCACCGGTCCGAAGATCTCGTCGTCGTAGCACTTCATGCCGGGCTTCACGTTGTCGATGAGGCTCGGCTTCAAGAAGAACCCATCGCTCGGCGCGCCATCACGCCCGTCGACGAGAACGGTTGCCCCTTCACCGGAGGCTCCGGCTACGTAGCCGGCGACCTTGTCTCGGTGCTCGGCCGAGATCAACGGACCCATCTCGGCGTCGGGCTCGGTACCCGGCCCGACCTTCACGTTGGGAATGCGATCCTTGACCTTGGCGGCCAGTTCGTCGGCGATGGTGTCGACGGCCAGCACGACCGAGATGGCCATGCACCGCTCACCGGCCGAGCCGTACGCCGCACTCACGAGGGCGTCAGCGGCCATGTCGAGATCGGCATCGGGCAGAACCAACATGTGGTTCTTGGCGCCACCGAGTGCCTGCACCCGCTTGCCGTTCTTGGTACCGGTCTCGTAGATGTACTTGGCGATCGGAGTGGAACCCACGAAGCTCACCGCCGACACATCGGGGTGGTCGAGCAGGCGATCGACTGCGACCTTGTCACCGTGCACCACGTTGAAACAGCCGTCGGGCAGACCGGCTTGCTTCAGCAGTTCAGCGATGAACATCGATGCCGACGGATCCTTCTCGGACGGCTTCAACACGAAGGTGTTGCCACACGCCAGGGCGTTGGCGAACATCCACATCGGCACCATGGCCGGGAAGTTGAACGGCGTGATACCCGCTACCACGCCAAGCGGCTGACGGATGTTGTACACGTCGACACCCGCCGATGCCTGTTCGCTGTAACCACCTTTCAACAGGTTGGGCACACCGCACGCGAACTCGACGTTCTCGAGGCCTCGAGCGACTTCACCGAGGGCATCGGACAACACCTTGCCGTGCTCCTTGGTGAGCAAACTCGCGATCTCCTTGCGGTTGGCGGCCACCAACTCGCGCATGTGGAACATGATCTCGGCGCGTCGCGACAGATTGGTGGCTCGCCAGGCCGGTAGCGCGGCCTTGGCCGTGGCCACTGCAGTGTCGACTTCGGACACGTCGGCGAATCCGACTTCGCCCTGCACCTGGCCGGTGGCGGGGTCGAACACCTTGCCGGAACGTCCGGACTGGCTGGG
>JAQCIK010000048.1:0-7297 GCA_027592035.1 Actinomycetota bacterium
CGACCACGAGTCCGGCATCGGTGAGGGCTCGAACGACCTGGTCGTGGTTCATACGCTCGAGAATCGGCACGGTCACGACATCGGGTCCCTTCGAGACCACCACCGTGACCTCGGCGTCCCGGTCGGTGAGTTCACCAGGCGGCGGTACTTGGAAGCCGATGGCACCGGCCGGAATGTCGGTGAAGTATTGGTCCTCGACGCGTCGAATGCGCAGTTTCAACTCGGCGAGAACTCCCTCGGCGGCCTCGGCCGTCTGACCGCGCAGTTCGGGAACGACTCGCGGTTCCGGCCCGGTCGACACGATCACGTCGACCACGGTTCCCTTGACCACGTCGTCACCAGCGACCAAGTTGGGTTGACTCGCCACTTCCCAACGAGAGACCGAACCGGCCGGCGTCTCTTCGCTGAAACCGTCCTCCCGTCGGACGTCGAGTCCGAGATTGGCGAGACGGTTGATGGCCTCATCGGCGGGAAGGCCGACGATGTCGGGAAGCGGGACAGGGGGCGGGCCACTCGACAACACGAGAACGAGAACCCCGTCGCGCGAGAGAGCAGTTCCCGATTCGGGCTCGGTACGAACCACCTTTCCCACTGCGATGACGTCGTCGAACTCCTCGGTGGTCTCGACTCGCCATCCGTACTCGGTCACGGCATTGGTGGCTTCACCTTCGTCGAGACCGACGAGGATCGGAATACGCTCCGAATCGTCGCTGATGCCCCGATAGACGAAGAAGCCTCCCACGACCACGGCGAGAACGGCGATCGCAGCGATCATCCATCGACCGACACGGGGTTGAGCGACCGGTGAGGTCGGATCGACCGGGACGTCATCGGGAGTTTCGGGTCTGATGATCATCGTTCCACCCGTTACCGACGGCAACGACGGTTCGGGGACCACACCGGAGAACTCGGTCGGGCGGGACAGATCGGCTGTCGGGGCCGGGTCGATGGTAGGACGCGTGATGTCACCGGTGGCGTCGGCGAACACGACAGGAGGAGGAGTCGGACGCGGCAGGGATCCGGCGGCCTGCACGAGCGCCCGGCCGAGATCGGCAGCACTGAAACGTTGCTCGGAATCGAATCGCCCGGCGCGTTCGAGCACCGTCGCGAGCGGTCCGAGATCAGCCGACACCGGGAACAACCGATCGTGGCGAGCGGCGAGCGTTGCGACCACCGAATCAGCGAGGAAGGGAACCGAACCCGTGATCGCTTCCGACAACACGAGTGCCAACGCGTACACATCGGTCTTGGCGTCCGACGTCCTTCCCGCGGCTTGTTCAGGAGACGCGTAACGAGCGCGCTCCATCGACACGCCATTGGGTGCCTCCCAGGCCCGTTCGGCGATCGCCGACACGATCGCGGTCTCGTTCAACGACGCCTGACGATCGGCATCGAAGGCAATGGCACTGGGGCGCATGTCGAGATGAACGAGACCGGCCCGATGAGCTCGGACGAGCGCCTGACACATCGCCACCCCGATCACGACCGCCTGCGACGGGGAGAGACGACGACCTCGGTCGAGCATGTCCTGCAAGGTGCCTCCGACCGGACGGGACGATGCCACGTAGCAGCGCACGATCCCCTCGAGATCGGTCTGACCGACGGCGAGAACCGGCGTGAGCGATCGGTGATCGATCACACGTATCCTCTCGGCCCGCTCGACGATGACCGGACCCGACGCACTCGTCGCTTCGGCCGTGAACAGCCGCAGGTTCACCGATGTCGACGTCGTCTCGTCGATCGCGACGTAGAGGGTCGATGACGACGACTGCGACACGACTCGATCGAGCCGAAATCGACCGTCGATCGAGCGACCGACCAGGGCGTCCACATCGTCGGAGAAATCCGCCCCTTCCCGGTCGTTCATAGGCAGTCGACCCTAGTGGTCCCCGTCGAGATGTGACCGTCGGCGAACGGGAAAAGGCCCCTTCAGCGTGCGTTCGACCCGGTGACGAGCGACAATGTCGTCGTGTCGGAGATCGTCGAGTCCACGGACGTGAGCCCCCCTCCCGGACGTCGCCGTCGGATCAACAAGGAGCTGTTGATTCTGAGCGTCGCCGTCGGACTCGGACTCACTCTCGTCGCCCTCGGATTCCTGGCCGGAACCACCGGCCGAGAGGCACTCGGCTATCCGGATGCCATCGTCAACATTTCCCCGGCTCCCAACGATCGACAGGTGCTGTCGCAGACCGAGATCTCCGTCGACCTGCAGGACGGCTACGAAGCGGTTCTGGTGCTCGACGGCCTCGAACTTCCGACCACACCGTTGTCGGAGGTCGCTGGCCGACTCGCCGAACCCGGTCAACAGATCGAACTTCCAGCCACGGCGATCTACGACCAGGGCAACTCACTCATCCGGTTCACGCCGTCCGACGGAGCCATGGTCGAGTCGTACTCGGTCGGTCGCCACGACGTCACGGTGATCTTCTGGGAGATCGAAAAGGGACGCGGCGCAGCCCGCAGTTACTCGTGGTCGTTCGAGGTGCTCTGACGTCGATCCGGACGTCAGCCGGGTAACTCGCCCGTGTCGAGCAATCGTCGGAAACCTTCTTCGTCGAGCATCGGCACACCCAAATTCTCGGCTTTGGTGACTTTGCTCGCACCCGGATCTCGACCCACCACGACGGCGAACGTCTTCCCCGACACCGAACCGGGACTCTTTCCACCTCGAACCTTGATGGCCTGCTCGGCGGACTCTCGATCGAATCCGTCGAGTGTCCCCGTGACGACCACCGCCTTACCCACCAGGGTCTGCGGTGCGGTCGACGTCTCGACTCGCCCGAAATCGACACCGGCGTCACGCAACTTCGCGACGAAGGCAAGATTGCTCGACTGAGCGAACCACGAGGTGATCGATCGAGCAATGACGTCTCCGACGCCGTCGACGGTGGCCAGAGCGTCATCGGTCGCGTTCATGATCGCATCGAGCGTGCCGAAGTGACCGGCCAGAGCTTCGGCGGCCGACGGTCCGAGATGTTTGATCCCGAGCGCAGTGAGGATCCTCGGCAACGGACGCGTCTTCGATTCGTCGATCGCTTCCAGCAATTTCTCGGCGCTGATGCGGCCGAAACCCTCGAGGGTGAGCAATTGATCGACCGTCAGTGAGTACACGTCACCGGGATCGGTCACCAGACCGGCGTCCGACAACTGCATGACGGTCCGCTCCCCCAGTCCTTCGATGTCCATCGCTCCGCGAGACGCGAAATAGATGATTCTTTGATCACGCTGATGCGGACACGTCGGTTCGACACAACGAGTGTCGGACTCACCTTCGAGTCGCACGAGGGTGCTCTTCAGCGGACACGGGCACTGCCGAGGGAACGACCACGGCTCAGCTCCGGTCGGACGCAGCGACAGCACCGGGCCGACCACTTCGGGAATCACGTCACCCGCTTTGCGCACGACGACGGTGTCGCCCGGTCGCACGTCCTTCAGACGAACCTGATCCTCGTTGTGAAGAGTTGCCATCGACACCGTGGAACCTCCGACGAACACCGGCTCGAGAACGGCGAAGGGTGTGGCCCGACCGGTCCGGCCGATCGACACCTGGATGTCGTGCAGCACCGTCGTACGTTCCTCGGGAGGAAACTTGACGGCGATCGCCCAGCGAGGCGCTCGCGCCGTGTACCCGAGCACTCCTCGTTGACCGAGGTCGTCGACCTTCACGACGGCACCGTCGATCTCGTAGGGCAACGTGTGCCGGTTCTCCTGCCACTCGATGCAGAAACGCTCGACGTCTTCCAATGAATCGACCACTTCGATGTCGGGATTGACCGGGAACCCACACGCAGCGAGGAAGTCGAGAGTGTCGCGATGCGACGTGAACTCCGGACCACCCACCACCTCACCGACCTGATACGTCCAGAAGGCGAGGCCACGACCGGCAGTGACACTCGCGTCCTTCTGACGAAGACTTCCCGCACCGGCATTGCGCGGATTGACCGGGACCGGTTCGGGACGTCGTCCGGCCGCCACTCGTTCGAAGTTCTCGGCCTCCTTCGCCGCACGCATCCGTTCGAACGCCTCGATCGGGAGATACACCTCGCCACGGACCTCGAGGACTTCGGGCACCACGAACTTCTTCCGTCGCACGGTGACCGATTCGGGGAGGGACTTCGGCACGACGGCGATGGTGCCCACGTTCGCCGTGACGTCCTCCCCCACGCGCCCATCACCTCGGGTGGCCGCCTGCACGAACTTTCCGTTCTCGTAGCGAAGGCTGACCGCCAGACCGTCGATCTTCAGTTCGCAGCAGTAGCGAATCGCCGCGCCGTCGTCGAGACCCTTCACCACGCGTTCACCCCACGCGCGTAGTTCATCGACGTCCATCGCATTGTCGAGACTGGTCATCGGAACGCGATGAGTGACGGGAGCGAAGGTCTCGATGATGTCACCACCCACCAACTGTGTGGGCGACGACGACTCGGCGAGTTCCGGGTGCGCGGCCTCGAGACCTTCGAGTTCGCGAATCAGAGCGTCGTATTCGGCGTCGGCGATCTCGGGTTCGGCAAGCGTGTGATACAGACGTCGGTGACGATCGATGACTCTTCGCAACTCGGCGATGCGCTCGACCGGACCCACATCAGGCCCCGACATTGAGGCGAGTCGCCAGTGCCTGAGTCCGAACTCTTTCTCCGAGTTCGCGTACCTGATCGATCACCAGTCCCGCCGACTCGACACTGTGCAGGGCCAGTCCGCACTCGGGTGTCACCAACGACTGACGTCGAAGAAGTGAGGCATCACACCCTCCCTGCACCAGTCCGCACCACGCCGACGCGAGCTTCTTGCACCATCGCTCGACCGATTGGCCCATGGGGCCGTCGGTCGTCACCGCTCCCCACGCGATCCAACCGCCGTCCTGCAGGAAACGAGCGATCTTGAGAGCATCGTCGACGACGCACGGCGACACCGGGACGCTCAGAACGTGCGGGCCGGCCGCAAGGAGGTGACCGAGTGACACATCGGAGCACGAGTGCAGTCCCACCACGGCATCGCGTTCGACCGCCGCCATGGCCCCGGACATGAGATCGATGGCGATGTCGGGCGCGATCGGGAACGCGTCGTCCTCGAGATCGACGAGATCGGGTTCGTCGATCACGACGAGCTGCGGATTGTTCGGGAGAGCCTGCGAGACCGCGTGCGACATGACGACCAGGTAGTCACGTACGACTCGAACGGCCACCGAGAACGCCACGTGTACCGGGACTCCGGCTCGAACGAGGGCCCGTCCGAGGCTCACCGGGCCGATGAACTGCCACTTGACCGCACCCGCGTAGCCCGTTGTGCGCACGTGCTCTCGTCCGTGGGCGAGCCAGGCTCGGAACCCGCCGAAAGCATCGTGATCGAGATCGATGAGGACGGGAGCCAATGGGTCGATCCTCGAGACGTCGATCGACAACGACCCGTACTGACCGAGGCTGATCCCGCGGATCCCGACGATCGCCTGAGCGACCATTCCCTCGGCCGGTGAACGACGCGGGAGGCTCGGCGCACACGGCACATCACTCACCGACCAGGCGAACTCGGCCGCTCGCCGAGCATCGCGATGAGGAAGGCTGCCGACCAACGTCGACGCACCCCCCACCAGAACCGATGTCGCTCGCGTCGAAACCATTCCCTCGTCCCCTCGCTCTCTTCGTAGCAGGAGGCTCGCTTCCTGACACAATTGGAGGAGAGATGACATCTGGACCCACCAACGGAGACTCGAACTCACCGGCCGATTCGATGCCGGACCCGCAGGGGACCGACCGCACCGATCGATGGACATGGATCTCGCGAGTCGTTCTTCGCGTGGCTGCGGTGGCCACGGGAATCACCGTTCCTTTGTTGGCAGAACGTCTGGACGAGATCTCCGATCCGACGGCCCTCGTCTCGGCGGTCTCGCTCTGGGTGATGTGGGCGGTGGTTCTTCTCGCGGTGCTCGTTCCGGCGGCGACATCACTCACGGCCGTGCGACTCGTCGCACCCGCACACCTCGTCGTCACCGCAATTCTCGTGATCGGACATCTGGTCGACGATCCCTCTCCGCTCGTGGTCCTGGCGGTGCTCCCGACTGTCGTGCTCAACGTGGTCGCCTTCGGCGCCGAAACCGGCGCCTGGTTCGTTCAGGCCTCGGCCTACGGCGACGAACGCCGGGTCCCCCTTCGCCCACCTCCCGCTTTCGTCGTCGTCCAGGTCGCGGCGTGGATCATCTGGGTGTCGTCACTCGTCGTCGGAGTTGCAGCTCTCGTCCGAGACGCCTGGTTGGCCGGAGGAGCCCTCGTGGCCGTGGGAGTGATTC
Source organism: Actinomycetota bacterium (assembly GCA_027592035.1). Taxonomy (GTDB): domain Bacteria; phylum Actinomycetota; class Acidimicrobiia; order Acidimicrobiales; family Ilumatobacteraceae; genus Casp-actino8. The sequence continues at coordinate 6,281 of JAQCIK010000048.1, forward strand.
TGACGATCATCCTCCCACCACGTTTTCATCGACTCTCACGCCGCTGGTTCGTCATCGTTCCGGCCGGGGTGGTTCTTCACGATCACGTGGTGCTGGCCGAGACGGCCATGTTCGGTCGTGCCTCGATCGCGTCGATCGATCCGACCTGCCGCTCGAACGACGATGCCGACCTGAGTGGGCGGTGCGGTGGAACCGGACTCGCGATCGAGCTTCTCGATTTCGAGACCGTCGTCCTGGCCGCGACGTCGAATCGACCGGGTGGCTCGGCCTTGCACGTGAAATCGCTCTGGATCCGACCGAGTCGACCCGGACGTGCCCTCAGCGCGTGGAACGAGGGCTCGTCGACGTCACGGTCGAAGTGACGGTGGCTCCGCCGATGACCCACTCACCGACCGGGTCGTAGAACACGAGACTCTGACCCGGAGAGATACGTCGCTGTGGTCGCTCCCACTCGACGACGACGTGATCGATTCCATCGTCCGAGCGACGACTCACCCGACCTGGTCGGGGTTCGCCGTGTGCGCTGCACTGGACGATCACGTCACCTTCGAACTCGCCGTCGGTCCAGACCGGATCGACTCCGATCTCGTGTTCGACGAGAAGATCGGATTCGGGTCCGACCACGACCCGGCGCGAATCCACGTCGACGTCGACGACGAATCTCTTGGTGCCACCCCCTCCGGCAACCCCGCGTCGCTGACCGAGAGTCACCAGTTCGACTGCTTCGACCTCGCCGAGAGTCTCACCATCCTCGTCGATCACGACGGCTGGATGCAGCTCGATGCGACGTCGAAGGAAATCGGCTCGACCTCCGCTCGAGGTGATGAAACACACGTCCTGACTGTCGGGCTTGTGCGCCGTACGAAGTCGGAGTCGTTCGGCATGATCACGGACTTCGGCCTTCGTCATCGTGCCCACCGGGAACAGACAGCGAGCCAGACGTCGCTGATCGAGGACGTGCACCACGTAGCTCTGATCCTTGGCCGAGTCGTGTCCGCGCAACAGACGCCAGATACC
>JAQCIK010000049.1:0-7149 GCA_027592035.1 Actinomycetota bacterium
GGGTTCGAGCCCCACCCCGGGCACTCGAGCAGGGCGACGACCGTGATGTCACTGAAATCTGCTCGCGGTGTCACTGAATATCGATCGGGGTACCGTCGAAGGAGTGAGTTCTCTGCGCCGACGTGTCGACGCTTGGCGAGAGACGTTTCGTGCCTCTCGACTCGGAGAAACCGTCAGTGTCATCGGTGGCGAGTGGTCGAGTCACCAAGTGTCGCGCAACGTTGCGGCGGTCACCTTCTACGGGCTCCTGTCGTTGTTCCCTCTTTTGTATCTGTTCCAGTTCGTGATCGATCTGGTGGGGGAGGTGTCGACCGATCTCGCCGATTCGCTGGGCGAGGCTCTCAGTGAAGATCTGGCGGTTCTCGGACAGAGCGCCGTGGAAGTCGATGACGAAAGTGGGGTGAGAGCGGGTGACGTCGTGGCAGCGGTGTTCGGTCTGCCCCTCGCACTTTGGGGAGCGACGCGTGCGTTCTCGACCCTTTTCGGTGCCAATGACGAGATCTGGGACGTGCCGAACGAGGAGCGAATCACCGGTGCTCGTCGACGGACGGCCTCGATTCTCGGACTCGTGGTGTTCGCTGTGCGCGTGTTGGTGGTGGCTGGCGCCGCCATCCTGGCCTCGCTGATCGGAGGTGCCGTCGGTTGGGTCCTCGTGGTCGGAGCGGAGATCGCCGCCAATGTGTGGTTGGTGTTCGGTTTGATGCGCATCGGCTCGGTTCGTCGTCCGTGGTCGGTGTTGTGGCCCGGGGTCATCGGGGCCGCAGTCGGTTTCGCGGCCCTGCAGTTGTGGGGAGCAGTGTTGGCGCGCCAGTGGTCATCGGACGCGACATCGACCCACGCGGCAACCGTCGGCCTCTTGGCCGTCATGTGGGGCCACGTGCTGGTGCTTCAGGTGAGTACCTCGCTCACCGCGATGCGTCAGGTCTTCAAGGAGCGTCGCCTCAGCGTTTGAACGGGCCGAACGGATCGACGACATCACTCGGAGCGTCGGCCATCGAGAGGTGGAGATCGTCACCCGTGTACGCATGGGCGCGAGCCACGTCGACGTTCACCTCCACTCCGAGTCCGGGCCGATCGTTCAGCAGCAAACGACCGTCGACCACCCGATGTGGCTCGACGAGGAGTTCGGCGTGGAACCCTCCCGAATCGCGGATCGATTCGAGGATCAAGAAGTTCGGCGACACCGCCGCGACCGCGGCATTGGCAGCCAGACCGATGGGACCGTTGTAACAGTGGGGGGCGATCTGAGCACCGAAGGCCTCGGCCATCGACGCAATCTTTCGACCCTCGGAAATACCCCCGCATCGCGCGACGTTGATCTGCAGAATCCCCGCGGCGCGTCGCTCGAGGACTCGAGCGAACTCGTGGCGCGTGGTCAACCTCTCGCCGGTGGCGACGGGAATCGTCGTCGAGCGTGCCACTTCGGCGTGGCCCTCGATGTCATCGGGAGGCACCGGTTCCTCGAACCACAGCGGGTCGTACGACTCGAGGCGACGGGCCAGTCTCTTCGCTCCCGAAGGTGTGAATTGGCCGTGCGTGCCGAACAGGATGTCGGCCCGATTTCCGATGGCCTCCCGGATGCGCGCGACGAACTGCTCCGAGAGTTCGAGGCGTGCCATCGAGGGTTGATGCCCGCCCATCGCCGTATAAGGCCCGGCCGGATCGAACTTCACAGCAGTGAAGCCGCGCTCGACTTCTTCGAAGGCACGCTGCGCCGCCAGATCGGGATCGACGTAGACGTCGGAGGAGTCGCCGGGTTCCGGGTACAGATACGTGTAGACGCGCAGTGCGTCGTGGACGCGGCCTCCGAGCAGATCGTGAACCGGTCGTTCGAGAAACTTTCCGTTGATGTCCCAACACGCCATCTCGAGTGCGCTGGTACAGGCCATGAGAGTCGCGTCGGGCCGCTGTGTGAACCCACGGCCGTAGGCGCGCCTCCAGAAACGTTCGATGAGGAACGGGTCCTCCCCGACGAGGTACTGGTGGGCGAGGTCTTCGATGCCGGCGGCGATCACCGCTGGTCGAAAGGTGGCCGCGTAGGCCTCGCCCCATCCTTCGATGCCGTTGTCGGTTCGCAGACGCACCAGAACGAAATAGGTGCCTCCGAAGGACGGCGGGGGATTGCCGACGACGAACGTTTCGACCTCAGTGATTCTCATGACGACCTCCGATCACGACGACGTTTCGTAGGGCTGAGCCGCGGCGGACTCCTTCGAGTGCTGATTCGATCTCGTCGAGCGTGAAGGTGTCCGAGATCAAGGCTTCGAGCTCGAGATCGCCGGCCCGGGCGTGGTCGACGAGCTCGGGGATGTCGATCGTCGGATCGGACGAACCCATCTTCGAACCCAGTATTCGTTGGCCGGATCCGGCGAGCGCCGATGGATCGACACTGATCGTCGTTCCATCAGGTGGCATTCCGACGATGACGAGCGAACCGTTGACAGCCACGAGATCGGAGGCCGAGCGGAAAGCGGCCGGCGCACCGGTTGCCACGAACACGTGGTCGGCGCCCCGACCATTGGTTGCTCGAGTCACCACGTCGGCGGCTTCGGATGGCGAGGAGAAATGACTCGCTCCGAGTCGCACGGCGATTTCCGATTTCGAATCGGAGGCGTCGACGGCCACGATCGGATACGCGCCGGCGAGAACCGCGCCCTGAATGACGTTGAGTCCGACGCCACCGCAGCCGATCACGACGACACTGTCACCGACCGCGACGCGATCGGTGTTGAGGACCGCTCCGACCCCGGTGATGACGCCACAGGCGAGCAGAGCGGCGGCCGCATCACTCAACGAATCGTCGACGGGGACCAGCTGTGATCGATGGACGACCACCTGTTCGGCGAAGGCGCCGCATCGCAGCCCTCGTGTGATCGCTTCACCCGATGGTGAGCGAAGTGGCGAATTCGGACCCAGGTCGGTGACCTGTTCGCACGTGGCCGGGCGACCATTGACACACGACCGACAGTTCGAGCAGTGACGTACGAGGGTGATCACGACTCGGGTGCCGACAGGCAACGTCACTCCGGGTCCACCTTCGACGACTCGACCGACGGCCTCGTGACCGAACACGGCGGGAAGGTTCGTCGCCCAGTGGCCGTCGATGTAAGAGAGATCGCTGTGGCAAATCGCCACGGCATCGACGGCGACTCGAACCTCGTCGTGCTGCGGTGGCTCGAGGACGACGTCCTCGATCGAGAGCGGTTCGCCCGGGGCGCGACACACTGCGGCCCGAACGCGAACGCCATCGCTTGCCATGCAAGCGACCGTAGTCCACGTGATCACGATCTCGTTCCGAAGGGCCAGCGGGTGTGGCGTGCGTGGTCGACTCCGGCGTGCGACCATGGAGCCGTGTCGCGCCCGACTCTCAGCCTTCCCGTCGTCATGGTTCTCGTCGGTGCGATCTCGATCGGATGCCGAGATCAAGATCGACGGGAGCAAGTGCCGCCACCCACGACATCAGCTGACAGTGCGATCGCATCACCCACCGATCCGCCGGCCACCATGCCTCCCACCAGCACGGCCGAAAAAGTGATTCCGGAAGGTGGAACCCCTCCCACCGAATCGGTGTATCTCGAGGTCGACGCCGACGGAGAACTGCCGGTGTTGGCTTCCACCGTCGTCGGATCGCCGGTGCGCGTCATCCTCACGTCGTCGATCGAGCGAGGTTTTCGTCTGACGAGCGATGGAACCGAATTGACGGGGAAGGCCGTGGCCTTCGAATTCGTCGCCGACGAAGTGCAGCTCTACGAGATCGTCGATGCAGCCTCTGGCGACCTGATCGTCAGCCTCGAGTCGATTCTCGATTGACGATCGGGTCGACGATCGCGTCGGGGTGTTTCACGAGGGACGACAGGGTTGACCGCGCAATGCTCCACAGGCCGCGACTCCCGACGGAACCGGCAGGTTCCGCACGATCGGAAGGACGATCGCTGACGGATGATCGGCGTCGTGAACGATCGAGACCGATTCGCCGGCACTGAGGGTGCGGAACTTCCACACCCCGCGATTTCCGCCGGGTGCATCGATCGTGACGCGCAGACGTGAGCCCGATCTGATGGGGTGAGCGACCGGGAAGATGTCGACTCTGACGGCGGTGATCTCCCCGGGTGTGAGAGCGGCAGCATCGGCCGCCACGTGAGTGTGCACGGGCAGGAGCTCGGTCGATTTCGCGACGTCGAGAGCACGATGGCTGGCGCGTAGCCATCCGCTCTGGATGTAGACCTCCGAACCGTCGGGACGGATCTCGCTGATCGTGACCTCGAGATCGGTGTCGACGGCCGAACTCGTGATCCAGAGATCAGCCGATCCCGGGCCGAGGATCACCGCGTCCTCGGTGAACGGGTCGGAGGTGAACACTGCGGCCGTGCCCTCGGGATTGCGCACCCAGTCGTACTGCACATCGGCGCGCCAGATACCCGACCCCGAGCCTTCGTAGAACGTTTCGGGAACTGCCGAGGGGTCGGCGACGTAGGTCGTCTCTCCGGTAGTGCCGATGGTCTCTCCGAGTCGTCCGGTGTCACCGAGTAGGTAGCGCGTTGCGGTCGCCGACGCAACGGGCCAGGAATCGAACGAGGCCGACCAACGCGCCACGGGCGAGGCGGGTTCTTGACCGTCGGCCGCGCCTTGTTCGAACAGCACGAGGTATGGATCCTCACTTTCGAAGGCAGCGAGAGCATCCTCGTAGCTCAGTCCTTCGAAACGATTGGTCGCGTCAATAGGGGCGACCGTTCCGTAGAGGCCGGAGCCGAGTGGTCCGGCCACCAACGGGAGTGCCGACAAGTCGGGAGTCTTCTTGGCCACGTAGAGGCTGAGGAATTCGGCCATTCGCGGGAAGACCGAGGGACTGAGTGACTCGGTGTGGAGGCCGTTCACCATCGTCACGTAGAGATGTGGAGCCGATGTGAAGTCGTCGATCAGGGCCGGGAAGTGGCCGCCGGTCTGCTCGTCCTGCCACGCACCTGCCATGAAGACAGGCACCTCGATCTTGGGGACGAACATGAGTGGGTTGATCTCGTCGCCGATGTCGGCCGCGTAGAACGGATTGTCGTCGATCTCGGCTGTGAGGTCGGGATTCTGCAGACGCAACAGCTGGTTCTCGGCGCACACTTCGTCGCCGTCGTCCGCTTGTTTCTTCGACCACTCCTGTCCGTACATCTGTGCTTCGCGCATGCGCTCGGCCGTCCACGACACGGCGAAGCCGGTGTTCAGAATTCCACCCGGGTACAGAGTCGATCGGTAACTGTCGTCGAGAACCGAGATGGGGGTGATCGCATTGAGACTCGGCGGCTGAGTCGACGCAACGAACAACTGGCTGATTCCGGGATACGAAATACCGACCATGCCCACTTCGTTGTCGAGAACCCAGCTCTGTGCGGCAACGGCTTCGATCACGTCGTATCCATCGATGAGTTGCGCTTCTTCGAAAAAGCGATAACTGCCACCGGAACATCCGGTGCCCCGCATGTTCACGCCTACGTAGGCGTAGCCGAGGTTGTTGAAAAGTAGACCGAACGTCGTGTTGGCCGGATCGCTCGGTGAGTAGCCGGAGTACTCGACGACTGTGGGGTAGGGACCGTTCTCGACCGGCCCGGGGAGCATCACGTTGGCCGAGAGGAGTGTGCCGTCGCGAACCTCGACGTATCCGAAGCCCGCTCCGATCACCTGATCGCCGTAGAACGATTGGTCGGGAATCTCGTCGGCGCCGTACACCGAGACGAGAGGTGTGGTCGCCGATCCATCGGCGGTCGCGACTCGGTAGTCGCCGGGTTCAACGCGTCGGAAGAGCAGGGCGCCGTTCTCGTCGACGAATCCCGAGGCGACCTCGGTATCGGAGTCGTCCAGAACGACCAACTCGTCGTTCGGAAGCGCCCCAGTGACCGTGATCTGGCGGACGCCGGGCGCAGCATCGAAGTCCGCCGGAACCGCTTCGGCGGTCACGGTGGTGGTGGGCGCCGGAGTGGTGCTGGCCGGTGACGACTCGTTGGTCGAGCTGTCGTCACCCCCGCACGATGCGATGACGAGCGCCGAGGCGAGGGCGAGCGCGGTGAAAGGCCGATTCGTGGTCATGTCGATCCTCCCCTGACGAAGCAGTTCGTCGATGTCATCCGACTCTACGGTCCGACATGGGTCAGAATGAAGGTGTGAGCCATCCGTCGACTCCTGTCCTCGATCAGATGATCGACGATCTCCGCCGATTGGTCGAGATCGAATCGCCGTCTCGCGACGTCGCTGCGCTGGCGCGAAGCGCATCCGAGCTCTCGGCTCTGATGGTGGAACGACTCGGATCCGCGCCGACCATCGTCGACGGTGATGACGGTCCGCACGTCTGGTGGTCGGGAGGGGGAACACCGCGGGTGCTTCTCGTCGGGCATCACGACACGGTCTTTCCTGCGGGTGCGCTGGCGGTACGACCTTTCACGGTGGACGGTGGACGCGCTACGGGGCCTGGTGTGTTCGACATGAAAGGCGGGATCGTCCAGGCGATCCACGGAGTGGCCGGACTCGCTGATCGATCAGGTGTCGAAATCCTGATCACGTCTGACGAAGAGATCGGTTCGCGGACGTCGCGTGACTTCATCGTCGAACGGGCGAAGGCGTGCGGAACCGTGCTGGTGTTCGAACCGAGTGCCGATGGCGGTGCTTTCAAGACGGCGCGCAAGGGGACCGGAACGTTCGAAGTGATCGTGCACGGTCGGGCGTCCCACGCCGGTCTCGAACCTGAGAAGGGTGTGAATTCACTCGTCGAAGCGTCGCATCAGGTGTTGCGCATCTCCGAATTCGGTGATGTGTCGCGCGGGACGACCGTGACGCCGACGGTGTCGTCGTCGGGAACCGCCGACAACGTGGTGCCCGCCGAGGCGAGAGTCCTGGTCGATTGTCGAGTCGCCGAGATCCCCGAAGGTCATCGCGTCGAGAAACTCTTCGCCGAATTGACGCCGGTCCTTCCGGGTGCTGCGATCGAAGTGAAGGGCGGAATCAATCGTCCACCGATGCCCGAATCGACGTCGATCGGACTTCTGCCGCTGGCTCAGGCGGCGGCACGAGACGCCGGACTCGGCGATGTGGCCGGCGTGGGTGTTGGTGGAGGCTCGGATGGCAATTTCACGGCGGCGGCCGGAGTCCCGACGCTGGACGGGATGGGTGCGG
>JAQCIK010000019.1:0-37562 GCA_027592035.1 Actinomycetota bacterium
CAACACATCCCCTTGGTGCCGTTGCGGCTCATCTCGACGACTTCCACACCCTTGATCGACGCCACGACCTTGCGAGGCGCCATGTACACGTCGTTGTGACGACCGAGGTAGCACGAATCGTGATACGTGATTCGCTCCTCGAGAGTCGCGTTGCTCACGTCGAGCTGACCACTGTCGATCAGTTGCTCGAGCAACTGGGTGTGGTGGATGACTTCGTAGTTGCCACCGAGTTGCGGATACTCGTTGGCGAGCGTGTTGAAACAGTGCGGACACTGCGTGATGATCTTCTTCACGCCCATGCCGTTGAGAGTCTCGATGTTGGGCATGGCGAGCATCTGGAAGAGGTATTCGTTACCCGATCGACGTGCCGAGTCGCCGGTGCACATCTCGCTCGGTCCGAGAATCGCTACGTCGATTCCGGCTCGGCGCAACAACTTGGCCATCGACTGTGTGACCTTCTTGTTCTTGTCGTCGAACGAACCAGCGCAACCGACCCAGTAGAGGTACTCGTGCGAGAAGGCATCACCCGGATCGACGACGTCGACGTCGAGATCCTTGGCCCAGTCACCACGTTCTCCTTGGTTCATGCCCCAGGGATTGCCCTGGTTCTCCATGGCTCGGTAAGCGTTGCCCAACTCCGCCGGGAAATTGCTCTCCATGAGCGACAGGTAGCGACGCATGTCGAGGATCTTGTCGAGAATCTCGATGTTGACGGGGCAGATCTCGTCACAGGCCTTGCACGACGTGCAGCTCCACACTTCTTCGGCAGTGATGCGCTCGAACAACGAGTTGGCCGAAATCGTGATCTCGGGATCGGTGCCGAGCGGCGGACTCACGCGTCCACCCGGCGCGTGTGACGCGGTGGCTGCCATCACTTCCCCGGTCTTCAACACGATCTCTCGCGGATCGAGCATCTTGCCCGTGGCATGAGCCGGACACACGCTCGTGCATCGTCCGCACATGGTGCACGCATCGGTGTCGAGCAACTGCTTCCAGGTGAAGTCTTCGACCACCGCGGCACCGAACGTCTCCAAGGACGTTTCGGTCAGATTCGGCATCGCCTTCATCGCACCCTTGGGGCGCTCACGATCCTTCAGGTACATGTTGAGCGGTGAGGTGAAAATGTGACGAAGCATGGTGATCGGGAGGATCACGAGGAAGGCCACGAAGGTGAGCACGTGAGCGACCCACCAACCCTGATGCCACAGTTCGAGACTGCTGAGCGACCAACCATCGACCATCTGGGCCAGCGGATAGCCGATGAACGACCACTTCTCGTGGTCCATGTTCAGACCACTGGCCTGGTTCTCGGCGATGCGGAACATCTCGGCTCCGAATCCCGACACGCCGATGGCGAGCAACACGCCGAGGATCACAGCGTGCTCCGCCTTGGTCTTGATGCGAATGCGATACGGGCGCTGCACGTAACGACGCACGATGGCCCACACCACACCGGCTGTGAACATGAGTCCGGCGAAATCACCGACGAACACGTATCCGCGGTACACATCGCCATGGAGGAACTTCAGACTCTCGGGCATCTGGTGATCGACCTCGAGCACCGTCGTGACGCCGAGAAGGATCAAGAACCCGAAGTAGATGAGAGAGTGCATGAGACCTGCCGCCGAATCGCGGAGCAGGGTCTGCATGTACACCCCGGCCCGGAAGTCGCGCAGACGGTTCTTGGCGTTCTTGGTCGTGGTGCGACGGCGGTCGGGCGCTCCACGCTCCCAGTTGCGCACACGATCGGCGAAGCGGAAAGAACCCCACAGGACCAGCGCCGGAATGACCGTGTAGAAAGCGACCTTCAGGGGACCCGGGATCCCGCCGAACACCTCGCGGTGAATCGGGGAATCGCTCTTCCAACCGGTCAGAAGGGGCAGGATGCCCGACACGGCGATGAACACCGCCATGAACGACCCGATGGCGATCGAGAGCTGATACGGCTTCAGTCGCCGCGGGCCCGTGGGCGCGGCCGGAGAGTCGGTGTGCGTAGCCATGCAGGGAGAACGCTACTCGGGCCTCGCAACGATGGGGAACCTCACCTCGAGGTGAGGGCTCGATCAGCCGTAGTACTGGCGATCGAGTTCGCGGATGCGACCGGCGAGAGTGCCGAGCAACTTGTGGGCCAGAGCCGGAATGGCGTCGATCACGCCGAGGAACTGCCGCTGACTGATGACCAGCATGGTGCAATCGGTATCGGCCACCACGGTGGCGGTACGAGGACCATGGTCGAGTAGCGACAGCTCGCCGAACACGGCGCCCGGTCCGAGGGTGGCCACCTTCTTACCGTTGCGCCGGACGGTGGCCGAACCCTTGAGAAGAATGAAGGCCTCGCGTCCGGTCTGACCCTGGTCGACAATGGTCGATCCGGCCTCGACCGTGACCTCGTCACCGGCCTTGGCAATCTTCTCGAGATCCTTGTTCGAGCACGACGAGAACAAAGAAACCTTGCTGAGACCCGTCAAATACGCCTTTTTGCCTGCCATGGTCGTCACTATACGGCGATCGTGAACAAGTGCCGTTCACATGTGAACGAGCCAGTCGTCACCGAGACGAGTCCGGTGACACAGCGACCGACGAATCCATCGGTGTTTCAGCCGCCGGCCTGGCGAGCGACGGCCGCCGCCGCGGCATCGATCGCTGCCGCATCACCCAGGTACCCCACCTCGGTGACCGAGAAGTCGACGGCGAAACGGTAACGACGAGGAACTCCGGTCGGAATGTTGATCTCCGGAATCTCGGACTCCGACACGCCCTCGAGATGCATGAGAAGGGCCCGAAGCGAATTGCCGTGCGCAGTGACCAGAACGTCGAGACCGGCCCGAAGCTGCGGAACGATCTGGTCGTACCAATACGGAAGTACTCGAGCCACGACGTCCTTCAGACATTCGCTCGCCGGCAGCGCATCAGGGGCGAGCAGGCGGTAACGAGGATCGTTGACCGGATGCTCCGGACTCGTCGTGTCGACCGGCGGCGGGGGGACGTCGAAACTACGTCGCCAGACGTTGGTCTGCTGCTGGCCGTGCCGTTCGGCGGTCGCCTTCTTGTCGAGACCCTGCAGCGCGCCATAGTGCCGTTCGTTCAATCGCCACGATCGCTGCAACGGCAACCACACCTGCCCCATCGCCTCGAGGGCCAGATGGCAGGTGACCACGGCTCGCTCGAGCACCGACGTGTGAGCCATGTCGAAACTCAGACCTTCATCGGCCATGGTGCAACCGGCCGCCGCAGCCTCGGTCCGACCCTTGTCGGACAGGGGAACGTCGTGCCAGCCGGTGAAGAGATTCTGCTGATTCCACGTGCTCTCACCGTGGCGCAGGATGACGAGGGTTCCGACTGCGTGTCCGCCCATGGAAACGTTCTACTTCACGAACAGTTCGGCGATCTGGACCGCATTGAGTGCGGCGCCTTTCCGCAGGTTGTCGTTACTGACGAAGAGAACGAGGCCCCGCCCCTCGTCGACCGTCGAGTCCTGGCGGATGCGACCGACATAACTCGGGTCCCGTCCGGCGGCCTCGAGCGGTGTCGGAACGTCGAGCAACACCACACCAGGCGCCGACGCCAGCAGTTCGGTCGCTCGCTCGACCGAGATGGGTCGGGCGAACTCGGCGTTGATGCTCAGCGAGTGACCGGTAAACACCGGCACTCGCACACATGTGCCCGAGACCTTCAGATCCGGAATGTCGAGAATCTTGCGACTCTCGTTGCGCAGCTTCTGCTCTTCATCGGTTTCGAGACTTCCGTCATCGACGTACTTGCCGGCGTAGGGAAGGACGTTGAACGCGATGGGCTTGGCGAACTTCGTCGGTTCGGGGAACGGAACCGAGTCTCCGTCGAAAGTCAGATCACGTGCTCGGTCGACCGTGTCACGCGCTTGCTTGTCGAGTTCGTCGACACCAGCGAGTCCACCGCCCGACACCGCCTGAAAGGTGCTGACGATCAACTTTCGCAGCGACGCCTCGTCGTGCAGGACCTTCAACACCGGCATGGCGGCCATCGTGGTGCAGTTCGGATTGGCGATGATCCCCTTCTTCGTGCCGTGCACGAGCTCTCCGTTGACCTCACTCACCACGAGGGGTACGTCGGGATCCATTCGCCACGCCGACGAGTTGTCGATGACGGTCACACCAGCCGCGGCGAACTTGGGAGCCAATTCACGCGACGAGGTTGCACCCGCCGAGAAAAGGGCGATGTCGAGGCCGGACGGATCGGCCGTGGTCGCATCCTCGACGGTGATCGATCGGCCCTGCCACGGCAGGGTCGATCCAGCCGATCGAGAGGACGCGAAGTATCTGATCTCGTCGACCGGAAAGTTGCGCTCCTCCAGAAGGACGCGCATCACACTTCCGACCTGACCTGTCGCTCCGACCACACCGACTCGCATGGGTCCAGAGGCTAACGGTCACCTCAGTCGGGTCGACGGGCGATTAACCACCAGTGACTGGGATCAATCCCTTCGAAGGTGTGTATCGAGAATCCGCTCACACCACCCTTGGACGCCACTCTGCGATGACCGGTCCGGAACCAGAGTTCAGGGACCGACACCTTGATGCCCTGCGACACGAGGTGACGAACGACGGCCCGGGGTGAGAGTCGATTCGCCTGCCAACCGAGACGCGTGGACCATCGCTGGCGCGACAACCACGGGCCGAGGATCGGCGCCCTCCACAACACGCGCGTGATCACGCCGGCCGGGAAGAGCGCCACATCGCGACCGATCCAGGTGCGGTAGTTGAGGACCACTCGACCACCGGGCTTGACCACTCGGAAGGCTTCCGACGTGAGATGGAGAGCGTCGTCGGCGTTGCAGTGCTGCAACGTGATGTAGCTGAACACGACGTCAGCCGATGCCGATTCGAGATCGAGTGAACGTCCGTCCGACACGTGTGAGGTACTCAGACGATCGGGGACTCCGAAGCTCTCGACGGTCTCACGGCAGCGTTCGAGGAACGATGCGTCGAGATCACAGGCCACCACCGACCCGAAGCGCCGCGTGAAACTGGCCGTCATCCGACCGATGCCCGAGCCGATCTCGACCAACGACGATTCTTCGTTCTCGGTCGGATCGAATCCGAAGCACTGCAGATAAGCGCCGACTTCCTGCTCTCCCGAGTCGACGAATTGCTCGAGCGTCAGCTGATCACCAGTTGCGTTGTTGAACACCCATCCCGTGTCGCGAACGACACTGTCGGGATCGTCGTGCCGTTCGGAGGCGCGCCCGGCAGCCTTCCACGGAACGTGTTGATGACGATGCTCGTCGACCACTCGTCGGGGCTCCGTCACTTCCGCTCGGGAAGCGGAGCGCTGTACGCCTGACCACTGTCGAGACCGAACGCCGTGTGCAGAGCACCAGCGGCCCGCTCGAGGTCGGACGAGGCCACCACGACCGAGATACGGATGGTCGAGGTCGAGATCATCTCGATGTTGACACCTTCGTCGGCCAGTATCCGGAACATCTTGGCCGCGATACCCGGACTCGTCTTCATGCCGGCACCCACCAACGAGATCTTGGCGATGGCATCGTCGTGCGAGATACCCGTGGCACCGATCTGCTTCGCCACGTCGGAGACGATCGACTCGGCGACCTTCATGTCGGCCTTGGGGACGGTGAAGCTGATGTCGGTGGTTCCGTCGGACGACGTGTTCTGAACGATCATGTCGACGTTGACGTTCGACTGCGCAAGTGGTTCGAACAACGATGCCGAAATTCCCGGTCGATCTGGGACGCTGCGAACCGTGACCTTGGCCTCGCTGACATCGGTGACGACGCCGGAGATGACGGGATCTTCCATGGAAGGCTCCTGACTCGTGATCCAAGTGCCGGGCTCCCAGGTGAAGCTCGAACGAACCTGGATCGGAACGTTGTGATTGCGGGCGAACTCGACCGATCGAAGTGCGAGAACCTTGCTCCCGGCTCCGGCCATCTCGAGCATCTCGTCGAAGTTGATGTGCGTGAGTTTGCGGGCCTGCGGCACGATTCGCGGATCGGCCGAGAACACCCCGGTGACATCGGTGTAGATCTCGCAACTGTCGGCGTCGAGAGCGGCAGCCAACGCCACCGCCGTGGTGTCGGAGCCACCGCGTCCGAGAGTGGTGATCTCACGTTCGGTGCTCACACCCTGGAAGCCGGCGACGACACAGACCTTCCCCTCGGCGAGGGCTTCACGAATCCGGTCACCCCGCACCTCGAGAATCTTGGCCTTGGTGTGAGTGGTGTCGGTGATGATGCCCACCTGACTGCCGGTGAAACTGACCGCATCGATTCCGAGGTCGGCGAGGGCCATGGCGACGAGCGACATCGAAATTCGCTCGCCCGTGGTGAGCAACATGTCGAGTTCGCGGCCCGGATGAACCGATGACACGTCGTTGGCCAACTTGATGAGGTTGTCGGTCGACTTGCCCATGGCCGACACCACGACGACGACATCGGCTCCGTGCTTCTTAGTGAACGCCACGTGCTCGGCCACGGCGCGGATGCGCTCGGGGTCGGCCACCGAAGTTCCACCGAACTTTTGCACGATGAGTGTCACGAAAATCGCAGGCTACTAGCCTGACCTGCTCATGGGTACCGCCAAAAGAGAACGCAAGAAGCAGAACCGCGAGATGGGTCGTCAGGCCGCTGCCGCCTCCGAGCGCCGACGGGCCACCATTCGCCGGACGACCCGCATCGTCGGCATCGTGGTGGTCCTCGTGGCCCTCATCTTCCTGATCGCGGTCCTCACCAACGACGACAGTGATGGACCCTCCACTTCGCAGACGGGCACCGAGAACTTCGGTGCGACCACCACCCTTGTTGGAGGAGCCACCACCACCGTTCCCCAAGGTCCCACCACCACCTTGCCGTCCGGGCCGGTCGACTTCGTCTACGGCAGCGGCGAGTGCGCGCCGACTGATGGCAGCGCCACCCTGACGCGCGAGTTCTCCGATGCGCCGCAACTCTGTATCGATCCGTCCAAGACGTACACAGCGGTCGTCGAGACCAACGAAGGTTCGTTCACCATCGAGCTCGATCCAGCACGCGCCCCGGGAACGGTCAACAACTTCGTCAACCTGGCGCGCTTCAAGTACTTCGACGACACCGAGTGCCATCGAGCGATCCCCAACTTCGTCGTTCAGTGCGGTGATCCCACGGCAACCGGAACCGGTGGACCCGGCTACTCGTTCGCCGACGAACTGCCCGAGGCCGGTGAGTACGAGATCGGCTCGATCGCCATGGCCAACTCCGGACCCGACACCAACGGAAGTCAGTTCTTCGTGATCACCGGTTCCGACGGAGCCGACCTTCCGCCGAACTACACCCTCTTCGGACAGGTCACTGACGGACTCGACGTCGTCGCCATTCTCGACTCGCTCGGGAATCCGAGTGACAACGGCGTTCCACCGCTCGGTGACATTCGCATCGTGTCGGTCACCGTCACCGAAGCCTGAGTCGACGAACTCGATCCGAGCGGTCGTGACGTCGAATCGTCACGACCGGTTTCACAGTCCGAGTTCCGACATGTCGATCGGACGACCCTCGTCGATCGACTGGTGTGCCGCCACCCCGATGGCCACCGACATCAACCCGGCGTGAACGTCGACTTCGGGTATCGCACCGCCGCGGACGGCATCACAGAAACGGGCCACCTCGACGAAGCTGGCGCCGAAGTGAAATCCCACATGAGCGACCGATGGATCGATCGCAACGGGCAAGGGCTCGACCGTTCGATCACTTCGGCGTCCGACGTACACCGAACCGTCCCCGGGAACCGAGGTCTCGACCTTTCCGCGATCGCCCACCACGCTGATTTCCTGCTCGTTACGAGAACCCTCGGCGAACATACACAGGTCGAGGTGCGCACGAACCCCGTTCGCGTAGTCGACGATCACGAACGCGTTGTCGAGGATGTCCGATCGCTCCCCGTCGTACATCTCGTCGAGGTGGTTCACGTCCTGACCTCCACTCGCGTACACACGCCGAGGAGGCGCCCCGACGATCAGATTCATCAGATCGAAGAAATGACAACACTTCTCGACGAGTGTTCCGCCGGTGTTGCGTGAGAAGCGATTCCAGTTGTCGACTTTCACCAGGAAAGGAAACCGATGTTCGCGAATCGAGACCATCCGAGTGGTTCCGAGCCGACCCGATCGAACCACGTCCACCAATGCGGCGATGGGGGCCATGTATCGGTACTCGAGCCCGACCCACGTGATGGCAGGGCGACGACCGGCCCATTCGACGACTGATCGACAATCCTCGATGGTCGTGCACATCGGCTTCTCGACCAACACAGGAATGTCGGACGCCAGTACGTCACGCAAGACGTCGACGTGAGTGAAATTCGGTGATGCGACGATCAGTGCGTCGACCGACTCCGAATCGAGCAGATCACGATGATCACGAAATTCGGCGACTTTACGATCACCGAGCTCACGTCGTGCCCACGCCAGAGGTTCGTCGTTCGGATCACTGATCGCCGTGACCTCGGCTCCCGTCAACGCTTCGACATTGCGGATGTGTTCGCAACCCATCATGCCGGTGCCGATCACACCGAGACGCAGATCAGCTGACACGGTTCGGCTCAACTCGGGAGTTCACCGACGACTTCGAGAGGACCGACGGCCTCCCATCCGGCATCAGTTCTCAGAAGCGACGACGTGGACGGGAGGAACACCAAGGGCACATCAGTGAGGCGACGAACCCGCGACTGTCGATCGGGAGTGAGTGTCTCGGATTGCGGAACGACCGTCATTCCACTCAGGAGTCCGAGACCGAGAGCCAGTGCACCACCCCGCGGATCGAGCATCGGATCGCAGAGAGCCGACGCCGACGCTGCGCATCCGACGACGACACCTCCCGCCTGTAGAACGTCGTGCAACGCGTCCCAGATGGGGGTGTCCTTCACGACACTGCGCAGATGAATCGGGTTGTCACCCACCAGCCAAACGGCGCGCGCCGAACGCACGACGTCGGCCGCACCTTCGTCCATCGCTTCGGGACGACTCATCACCATGAGAGCTTCGACGTGCACACCGAGTCGCTCGGCCCACGACATCGCGGCTGAAACCAGTACCTCTGGACGTTCGAAGGCGTCGGCAGTCGGTAACACCACCACCCGGTCGGCCTTCGCCTCCGACAGGAGACGCCGGTCGAGATCGTCGTGGACGCTGAAGGGTCCTCCACCTTGAAGAACGACGGTTCCCGGCATGGCGACGACCTTAGGCGGTGTGTTCGGCCACTTCTTGCCCGGGTTACCGGGGGGTAATTATGGTGACCAGCACACCTGGCCTCCGTTCTCCGTCGGACGGCCCCTCGGAAAGGACATGGGATGGCCATTCACACAGTCGGCATCGTTGGCTCGGGAATCATGGGTTCGGGACTGGCCGAGGTCGTCGCCCGAGCCGGACTCACCGCCATCGTCCGCTCACGCTCACAGGCCACCGCCGATGCCATGGTCGCGTCCGTGGCCAAAGGCCTCGCCAAGCAGGTCGAGAAAGGCCGTCTCGCCGAGGAGGAGTCGGCGGCGATTCTCGGACGGATCACTCCGGTGTCCGATCTCGGCGCGCTGGCCGATTGTGATCTCGTCATCGAGAGCATCGTCGAGGATCTCGACACCAAGAAGACTCTGTTCGCCGAACTCGACCGCACGGTCAAAGCCGCGGCGATCCTCGCCACCAACACCTCGACCCTGCCGGTGATCGAGCTGGCCATGGTCACGTCTCGACCCGACTCGGTGTGCGGAGTGCACTTCTTCAACCCCGCCCCGGCCATGCCGCTCGTCGAGATCGTCCGACCCCTGTCGGCATCCGATGCCACGATCGACGCCGCCACGGCCTTCGCCGAGACGTGCGGTAAGCAACCGGTCCAGGTGAAGGACCGCGCTGGCTTCATCGTCAACGCACTGCTCTTCCCCTACCTCAACAACGCCATTCGCATGCTCGAGCAGGGAACGGCCAACATGGCCGACATCGACACCGCCATGAAGGGCGGCTGCAACTTCCCGATGGGTCCGTTCGCGTTGCTCGACCTCGTCGGCCTCGACACGTCGCTCGCGATTCTGGACGCCCTGTACGACGAGTTCCGTGATCCGAACTACGCCGCGATGCCCACGCTGCGGCGCATGGTTGCCGCCGGTCGCCTCGGTCGCAAGACCAAGGGCGGCTTCTACGACTACTGATCGAAACGAGCGATGAGGTCCTCACTTCTCGGACCGGGCGATCAGGCGCGATTCGCGATCGAGCCGACGCCTCTCGCCACGAGTGAGTGGGACTTCTCGGATGTCCCACTCCCCGACGAAGGATCCGACGACGACACCGATCTGGTGTGCATCGGTGCCGATCTCGAACCGGCCACTTTGGTCTCGGCCTACTCGAACGGATTCTTTCCGATGCACGTCGGTGATCGACGAAAGGAGATCGGCTGGTTCTCACCCGATCCCCGCGGTGTGATTCCAATCGGGGGCCTGCACGTTTCGCGTTCGTTGCGAAAGCACACGCGGCGGTTTCGCTGCACGATCGACCTGGCGTTCGAACAGGTGATGCGTGAATGCGGTGACGAGCGGCGACCACACGGGTGGATCGACGACGAGTTCGTTCGCGCCTACTGCGAGATGCACCGACTCGGTCGAGCCCATTCGATCGAGGTGTGGCTGGGCGACGACCTGGTCGGAGGTCTCTACGGGGTCAGCATCGGTCGACTCTTCGCCGGAGAGAGCATGTTCCATCGGGTGACCGATGCGTCGAAAGTCGCGCTCGTCGCCACCATGGAGGTGCTGACCGCTCTCGACTTCCAGCTGTTCGACGTGCAGTGGACGACACCTCACCTGCGGTCGATGGGTGCCGTCGACCTACCCCGACACGAGTATCTCGAGTTGCTTCGTCGGGCCGTCGGGCCCGTTCGACGAGGAATTCCGCCGCTGACCCCGACAGACTGACGCCATGACTGCAGACTCCTCGGCCCCTCCGTCGGATGCACCTCGTCGCGACGCTCCGTGGCTGATGCGCACGTACTCGGGTCACTCGACGGCCAAGGCATCCAACGAGCTGTACCGGACGAATCTGGCCAAAGGTCAGACCGGTCTGTCGATCGCCTTCGATCTCCCGACACAGACCGGCTACGACCCCGACTCGTCGATGGCATCAGGTGAGGTCGGAAAGGTCGGTGTGCCCGTCGCCCACCTCGGTCACATGCGCACTCTGCTCGACGGAATTCCGCCCGGACAGATGAACACGTCGATGACCATCAATGCGACCGCCGCTTGGATGTTGGCTCTTTACGTCGCCAACGCCGAGGAGCAGGGTGTCGAGCGTGCGCAACTTCGCGGCACCACACAGAACGACATCGTCAAGGAATATCTGTCACGAGGCACGTACATCTTTCCGCCGGTTCCTTCGCGGCGATTGATCGTCGACATGGTCGCCTGGTGTGCGAACAACACGCCGAAGTGGAATCCCATGAACGTCTGCTCGTACCACTTGCAAGAAGCAGGCGCCACTCCCGTTCAAGAGATCGCCTACTCACTCGCCACTGCAGTCGGCGTACTCGACGCCGTCCGCGATTCGGGTCAAGTGCCGGCCGAGCAGTTCCCCCAAGTGTTCGCGTCGATCTCGTTCTTCGTGAATGCAGGAATTCGATTCGTGGAAGAAGTGTGCAAGATGCGCGCCTTCACCGAACTCTGGGAGCGCATCGGTCGTGATCGATACGGCGTCACCGACGAGAAGTCCCTTCGCTTCCGATACGGCGTGCAGGTCAACTCCCTCGGTCTCACCGAGGCCCAACCAGAGAACAACGTGCAACGCATCGTTCTCGAGATGCTGGCCGTGTCGCTGTCGAAGAAGGCTCGGGCCCGTTCGATCCAACTACCGGCCTGGAACGAGGCACTCGGCCTGCCCACACCTTGGGATCAGCAATGGAGTCTGCGCATGCAGCAAGTTCTCGCCTTCGAGAGCGATCTCCTCGAATACGGCGACATCTTCGACGGCTCCCACGTGATCGAAGAACGAACGTCGGCGATCCGAGACGAAGCGTGGGCCGAATTCGAAGAAGTCCTCCAGCTCGGCGGAGCGTTCGAAGCAGTCGACCACTTGAAGGGTCGGCTCGTGAAGTCGATGGCCGAACGTACCCGACGTATCGAGTCCGGAGAACAGGTCGTGGTCGGTGTGAACAGCTACCGCGAAACCGAAGTCTCACCTCTCGGAGGCGGCGACAAGATCGTGAAAGTCGATCCGGCCGTCGAACGCGAGACCATCGCCGATGTCGATGCGTGGCGAGGGGCACGGGATCAAGGGGCGGTCGATGCCGCGCTGACCGAACTCCGACGAGCCGCAGTCGACGGTGACAACATCATGGAACCGTCGATCGCTCTTGCCAAGGCCGGCGGCACCACCGGGGAATGGGCCGGAGTTCTCCGCGACGTGTTCGGTGAGTACCGAGCACCGACTGGTGTCTCGGCTGCGGTCGGTAAACGACCCGGTGAACTCGCCGACGTCGCCGACTTCGTTCGAACGATCCCTGGTGGTCCTCCCAAACTTCTGGTGGCCAAGCCCGGACTCGACGGCCATTCCAACGGGGCCGAACAGATCGCAGTCGCGGCCCGGGACGCCGGTATGGAAGTGATCTACTCCGGTATCCGCCTCACACCCGAACAGATCGCGGCCAGTGCACGAGACGAAGATCCCGACGTGATCGGCCTGTCGATTCTTTCCGGGTCACATCTGTCTCTCGTACCCGCGGTCATCGAATGCCTGAAGAAGGACGGTGTCGACATTCCGGTGGTCGTCGGCGGAATCATTCCCGAGGAAGATCGGCCACGACTGCTCGCCGGTGGGGTCACCGCCGTCTACACGCCAAAGGACTTCGAACTCGGCCGCATCATGCGCGACATCGCCGAGATCGCATCGGCTTCCCGAGCCTGAGATTCAGACCGAGACGGCGCGCTCCGAGTCGATCCACTCGCCGAGTCGCGGGCCGCTTTCGAAGCTCGTGATCAAGGCGAAACGAGGACGATCGGCGTTGTGGACCACGACGTGCCAGAGACGCTGGGTGTCCACGACGAAACGTGCACCCTGGGGAAGAGGGACACGTCGCTCGGTCGCGGGATCGGGAAGTCCGTCGGCGTCGTTGTCCATGAGCAACATGTAACTGTCGGGCTGATCGGTGAGTTCGACCCAGGAACGAACGATCCAACCTTCGTCGTCGGGGTTGAAACGATTGTTGTCGTCTCGGTGAATCGAACGAAGAGCCGTGGCGTGATCCTGCGGTTCGAGTTTGATGATCCGTACTCGTCCGAAATTGGCTCCTACCGAATCGACGTAGCGGCGCAAGGTGGGCGCCTTCGCAGCATTGACCGTCCAGAGCGCGTCCTTGTCGGTCTTGCCCTTGTCCCAGAAACCGCGACAATCGAGTTCACCATCGGCCGATGCGAGTGGGGCGAAGTTGGTGTCACCGCCACTCTTCCAGTCCATGTACTCGAGTGATTCCCATTCTTCACGAGGAACATCTATGGGCATCGGGCTCAACGCCACGAAGCCCGACTCGTCGAGAACGGGAAGACGACGATGAGGAGTGTCGAGGGGAATCTTGACCGACCAGTGGTCCTGGGTCGGCCAGAAAGGTGCGTCGTCGGCCATGACCGCAGTGTACGAAGTCGGTTCAGGGAGTGGCGATCGTCGATTCGACAACCGGAACCGTGGTGGAGGCCGTGGGCGGAATCTTCAGACGCTGGCCGGCCTGAATGGCGTCGGGATCGGCGATGGCGTTGTACGAGATGAGATCGGACATCGACACCCCGAACGACTGAGCGATTCCGAAGAGAGTGTCGCCCTGCTGAATCGTGTAGTACTCCTCGGCCACTGGCGCAAGGGTGGTCGGAGCGAGTGTGGTCGCCGGAATCGTGGGGGCGGCCGTCAACAACGGGAGTGTGTCGACCGACTCGTCGTCCCCACCGCACGCCACGAGCGCCGACGACACGACCACTGCGAACACGACCGATCTCACGTCACGCATCGTAGGCGGTCGAACCGAATGATCCTCGGCGATCAGTCCTGGCGTCGAGTCACGTACTCGGCGAGAGCGATCAGCTCGAGCCGGGCCGATCCCTCCAGGTCGATGGCATCGAGAGCGGCCACGGCCTCACTGGCCAGACGCTCGATGGTCGACTCCATCTCGGCGAGGGCTCCACAGGCGACGATGACCTCTTGGACCTCGTGGACGTCGCGGTCGTCGAGTGTGGATCGGCCCACCCGATCGAGGACTGCACGCTGTGACCCATCGGCACGTTCGATCGCAATGGCGAGCAGTGGGGTGGGCTTGCCCTCCCGAAGATCGTCACCGACCGGTTTGCCGGTCACGGCCGGATCACCGAACGCTCCCATGACGTCATCGCGCATCTGGAAGGCGTCGCCCAACGGAAGACCGTACGCACTGAGAGCGGGTAAGAGGTCGACCGTGGACCCCGGTGCGGCCATCGCAGCACCGAGGTGCAGTGGGCGCTCGACGGTGTATTTCCCGCTCTTGTACCGACAGATGCGCTCGGCCTTGTCGCGGCGGCGATCATGATGAGCCGAACCCATCAGATCGAGGAGCTGACCGATGTTCAACTCGACACGAAGTTCGTGCCAGATCGAACGCGCCTCGGCCGACACCCCGTCGAGCAGACGATCACTGAGGACGAAGGTCAGATCGCCGATGAGTATCGCCATCCCCTCCCCGTAACGACGCGATTCACCACTTCCTCCGATTTCACGATGTCGTTCGGCGAACACCTCGTGTGTCACCGGCTCGCCACGGCGGGTCGACGCACCATCCATGATGTCGTCGTGGAAGAGCGCGAAAGCATGAAGGAGTTCGAGAGCGGCTCCGGCGTCGATCACCCGTGGGTCGTCGGCAGATCCTCCCGCACCCACGAATCCCCATTGGCAGAAAGCCGGACGGAGTCGCTTGCCTCCGGCACCGACCAGTCGACGAATCTCGGCAACCGGCGACGTGAGATCGACGTCGAAGTCCGACCAACGAGACTCTTCGTTCCGAAGAATCGAGTCGAGACGTGCCTCCACCCGCTGCGCGATGAGGAGAAGGGACGGCGGGGGGACCGAAGTCACCAGGTCAGGCTAGGGGGAAGGCGGGGACGACGAGGGTCAGTCCTCGAGTCCGGCCACCACTTTTTCGATCTGCAGTTTGGCGTTACCGATGCGCTCACGGCACACACGGATCAGTTCCGACGCACGAGCCACTCGTTCCGCCAGTACGTCGACATCCACGTCACTCTCTTCGAGTTCTCCGAGAATGACCTCGAGTTCCTCGAGCGCGGCCGCATACCCGATGTCATCGACCGAGTCACCGGATGTTCCGGCCTTCTTGCTCATCGGTCTCTCCCTTCGTCGGTGGTCCTCGTCGACACGGTACTCGTGATCGAGCCGTCCACGATCTGAGTGACGATGACGTCGTTCTCGGTCACGTCGTTCACCGATCGAACCACACCGCCCGTCATCGATCGTGTGACCGACCAGCCGCGCCTCATGAGTTCCCGTGGATCCAGTAGACGAGTTCTCGTCTCGAGCTCTCCGACTCGACGGAGGTGTTCTGCCACCAACGCTGGTCCTCGTCGCCGGAGGGTGTCGGTGTGCGCCGAAAGTACCGTCGCCGCCGCCGAGACCGAACCGCGTGACGACGACACCAGACGCAGTCGACGCTGTACGAGCCGATCGTCGGCGCGTACGAGCGCGTTTCTCGTGTGTCCCGCGATGAGGTGAGTGAGTTCGGTCAACGACGCGACCGAGTCGTCGAGATGATGGGACGACAGCTGAGCGATTCGATGCCACGATTCTTCGGTTGCGTCCACGAATTGCGCGACTCGTTCCACGAGCCCGGTCGCGCATGCTGTCGGAGTCTTGTAACGACGGTGAGCGACCTCGTCGGCCACGCTCGTGTCGATCTCGTGACCGATACCCGTCACCACCGGAACCGGAGAACGGGCGATGGCGATTGCGATTGCTTCGGCGTCGAACGTGGCCAGTTCGGCTCGACTTCCTCCACCTCTGATCACGGCGATCACGTCGATGTCGGAACGACGGCCCAATGCTTCGATCGCTCGACTGACCTGGGTCACCGCTGTATCACCCTGCACGGTCACGTCGGCCAGACGAAGCACGAATCCCATGCCACTACGTTCGATCTCGTGCGAGAAATCGGCCCAGGCCGCACTGCTTCCACTCGTCACCACTCCGACTCGCAAGGGCACCGGACTCCACTCGAGTGCTTTGTTGCGGTCGTAATCACCGGACTCGCGCAATCTCCGAAGCAACTCGTCGCGTTGCATCGCAATGTCACCCAAGGTGAAGCGCGGATCGATACCTCGCATGACGAGCGACAACTTGCCGAACGGTGCGTAGAAATCGAGTTCGCCGAACACGCGCACCTTGAGACCGTTCTCGAGAGTGACACCGCTCTTCATGAGAACCGGACGAATCTTGTTGAACTCACCCCGCCAGAGGTTGACGTTCAGCTGCGCGCGCTTGCCATCCTTCATCTGCTCGACGAGGGTGAAATAGGTGTGACCACCCTTGTTGCTGATACCGGTGATCTCGCCCCAGACCCACACACCTTCGTCGAAGGATTCCTCCAGGACGTCGTTGATGGTTCCGGCCAGTTCCGACACCGAATACGTGCTCGTCTCGTTCGTTCCGTCGACATCATCGTCGACATCAACGTCGAACTCTTCGTCGAACTCTGTGTCGAATTCTGTGTCGAAATCGTCGTCGATGGGCACGTCGATCAGCCTTCCAGCACCACACGCGCACTCGTGCGTCCGGCACGGGGGTGCCGAACGTCGACTTCGATCTCGGTGCCCGGTGCGCACGACACCACCCATTCGTGTCGGACGCGGTCAGGAGTTCCGTCCGACATGGCGCCTCCGTTCAGACGGAACGCCGCCCGTCCTTCGAGCTGGCCGAGCTTCGCACGCGTCGGCGATCCGACGACCTGTCCGTTCGGCACTCGAATCTCGGCGGTGATCGGGAGCACCATGGAATGTTTGCGGGCCAGCGCACTCACGTCGGTCGGTAGCCATCCGGTGTTGGCGATGCCGACACCGACCCGCCACGTGTTGGCCCCCAATGATTCGACCGTCAATTCACCGATCACGAGCCGAGGTGATGCCAGGGCCTGATGAACGGCGAATTCGGCGTGGGGAACCACTTCCTTCTTCAACCACGACGCAGGTGGATTCGTCCAGGTGTGGAACACGTCGCATCCCCCGATCTCGATCGGGCCGAGGTCGGGGTGATCAAAAGCGTGCCACGCGATGTACGAGCCCGGGGAGTGGACGTCGGTCCACTTGGCGACGGCCAGCTCCTGTTCGGGGGTCGGGCCCTCGTACCAGATGAACGTGTGCGCTCGTTCACCGGTGGCGTGATGGATCACGTCCCAGAACTCGGTCGTCCACGAGAACACACCGAGATGCTCGTACGCCCAATCATCACCGGCGCCGCTCATCACGTCGGACTTGTCCCACGTGAAGTCCTCGTACACCGAGTGAACCTTGTATCCCGTCAGTTCGGTTCCTCGTTTCCCGAACTCGTTCCACGTCCAGACATCGGCGGGTGGCAGTGACGAGTCGGACTTCGTGCTCGACGGTCGGAGCAACACTCCACCGAAGGTGTGATAGGCGTCGTAGCCACACACGTTGGTTCGCGCTCGAACGGCACGAACCAGAGCGTCGATCTCGGGCTCCGACATCGGATGATCTCCCGAACCGGTCACGTTCGTCGACCAACCAGCGGGAAAGTTGCGGTTCAGGTCGAGACCGGACGGATCGCGTGGAGTCGGAATCGTGTATCCGTCGAAATCCACCACTCGTCCTTCGGTGAGCAGGCGATACCTCGGACGGTCGGTCACCCCATCGAGGGGAACCGGAACCATCACACGCGCGTCCTCGGGATGCTCGACCCATGCACCGTTCGGATCGGAGATACGCATCGTGAGAATCCGACCGTCACCGTCGACGTCCTCGGCGTGGAGTCCGGGCCAGCGATGACCATCGGTCCAGGGCCACGAACGAACGCTCGATCGATGGAACTGTGGCCGGTCGGCCAAGGCCGCTTCGACGCCATCAGGATTGACGCGTGGTGCGACGTAGAAGGTGCGTGTCCGCAGCGCCTCGACGACGACGGGGTCGTTCGCCTCGACTCCACTCACCAAGTGTTGGATCAGGTACAACGCCGCCACTCCACCGGTCACTTCGACCGCGTGAATGTTGGCATCGACCCAATGAGCGGGTTTCGCGTCGTGAGGACCCGTCGTCGAGTCGGTGATGGCCGCCACCCAGAGTTTGCGACCCTCGTACGAGTGGCCATAGGTGTCGAGCGTGATCAGATCGGGACGGCGGGCTGCGACGTGATGGAGCCAAGCGACCATCTCGTCGTACCGGAGAAAGCGATCGAAGTCGTACGTACCAGGATCGAATGACATCGCCGTGACCCTACTCTCGGCCGACGAACCGACGGTTCGTCACGCACACGTGCACGGGAGCGTGGCGCATCGCGGGCAACCCGCTGCGTAACGGGAGACCGCTTCGGACAGGTCGACCCCCATCTGGTTGGCGAGCGATGCCACCCAAGCGATCACGTCACCGAATTCGTGAACGCGTTGTTCGTGCGATCCCTTTCGAACCGCCTGGGCCAGTTCCCCCACTTCTTCGGTCAACCAGGCAACACTCGACGGAACCCCGCGCTCGCGATCACGCTCACCAAAAGTGCGATCGATGATCGTCTGGAATTCGGAGAGGTCCACGTGGTCACCGTAGGCGACGTTCAGCCGAGCGTCGACGTGACCCAAGCGTCAAGGGACTCGAGCCCCTTTTGACCCGAGGTTCGTCCCTTCACCGTTCCGTCGGCACCCACGATCACCATGAACGGATAACCACTCACGCCATACGCCGCAGCAGCCGCCTGTTCGACCGAGTCGGCCATGACCGGCCAGGTCCAACCCTTGTCGACGATCCAGGCCGACGGCGGGTAGTTCGGACGATCGGCGCTCACGGCCGTACTGATCCCGATGACCGACAGACCCTCGGGAACCATCCCCTGGCTCTGCCAGTCGAGGAGGACGGGAATCTCGGCATTGCAGTGTGGACACCAGTGGGCGAGGAAAACCAGGAGGACGTCACCGTCCTGTCCGGGTGTGATGGCGATGGAACTGCCGTCGAAGGAAGCCCCCGTCAAGGAGGGAGCAGTACTCCCGACCACCGGATCGACGTCACCGTCGCCCAGACGAGGAAGCGACATACCTCCGACCACCACTGGCTGACTTTCGGCGCCTACGCCCGGAACGACCGCGGACGGTGACGTGGTCGCCGGCGTCGCGTCGTCGTCGGACGAGCCGCCGGCGACGACAGCAACCACGAAGGCCGTTGCGACGGCCACGACCACGGCGGCGATCACGAGTCGAGTGTTGTTGGAAGCCTTCCTGGTGTTCATGACGATCTCCCTGCTCGACACGTATTCTCGTCAGTTCTCACCCACTGGAGGGCGCGGTGTGACGAACAACAAGGCGAGGATCACGGCGAATCCGGCCCAGGCCATGAAGGCCAGGGTCACGAAACCGAACTCTCGGAACCAGATGTCGGTACACGACGGTCCGACCGAACACGCGCCGTCCCCGAGGGATGGCTTCCATTCGATGACGTAGTGATACGTCGAGACACCGAGACCGGCCAATGTCAGCGGTAGCGCGTACCACTTCACACTTCGGTCACGTCGCAGAGCAGCGACCAACAAGATGCCGGCCAACGGATACATGCAGATGCGTTGGAACCAGCACAAACGACACGGCACGTAGTCGGCCACTTCACTGAAGTAGAGGCTGCCGGCGGTGGACACCGCCGCCACCACCCAGGCCGACCACACGGACACTCCGTGCAGACTCTCACTCACCTGCCGAGCGAACGACGACGATGACGCCAGGGCGCGGGCTGCGACCACCACCAGGACTCCTGCCACGGCGACGATCGCCAACAGCGACGTGAAGAGTTCCATCGACTGAACGTCCATCGATTCCAGTATGCCGTCGCACGGTGCGAAGATGGAGTCCTTGAGCGCGTACGACGAGCTGACGATTCCACCATTCGTGTCGATCGACGACGTCGACCGACTGCTCGCCGAACCATCGCTCCACGTGGTCGTCGCCGACGTGCGCTGGTACCTCGACGGTCGTGACGGTCGGACCGTGTATCGCGACGGACACGTACCCGGCGCGATCTTCGTCGACGTCGACACCGACCTCTCGAACCACGGCGATCCGATCGACGGGCGACATCCGTTCCCGACTCCCGAGGCATTCGCCGACTCGATGGAGAGACTCGGGATCGGGGACGACACCTGGGTCGTCGCGTACGACGACACCGGAGGGATGACAGCCGGTCGCCTCGTCGTCATGTTGCGCATGATCGGACGTCGGGCGGCCCTACTGGACGGCGGTCTGGCGGCGTGGGCCGACCAACACGGAGATCGTTGGGAAACCGGAGAGGTGTCACCAGTCCGCGCATCGTTCACAGCAGCACCGTGGCCGAGTGAACGTCTCGCCACGATCGAAGACGTCGATCGATTCGCCGCGGGCTCGGCACTCGATCGAACCGTGATGCTCGACGCCCGAGCGGCGCCTCGCTTCCGAGGTGACGTGGCCGCTGTCGATCCACGACCGGGTCATGTCCCCGGGGCTTACAACTCGCCCTGGGACTCCCTCCTCCGTGAAGGTCACCTGCGAACTCGCGACGAACTCCTCGAGCACTACAACCATCTGTGCGTCGATCTGGCCGATGACGTCATCGCGTCGTGCGGTTCGGGAGTGTCGGCCTGCCTCAACGTGCTCGCCATGGAGTACACAGGGTTCGCACCGCCTCGCCTGTTCGTCGCCTCGTGGTCGGGGTGGTCGTCCGATCCCACACGACCCGCCGAACTCGGAGACTCGTCTCCCGACCGCCGACGTTTCGTGGCGGCGGCCCGTCGTCGTACCTCACTCGGTGCGTCACTCGGAACGTCGGCCGTGCGCGACCTCAGGCGCACTCGACGTACGAAGAGGCTGGGCCGGATCGAATGGTTCGAGGCTCTCTATCGGGTGTACCTCGCGGCGTTCGTCTTCGGTGGATCCTTCTTGTTCGTGTCGGGTCTGGTGACCGACGAAGAATTCGCCCCTGACACGGCCCGTCGCATCGTGGCCGAAGCCCCCGGATGGCTCGGTGTTCTCACGGCCGTCGTGTGTGCTCTCGGTCTTCGTTCGGGGAGTCTCGGTGGTCCGATCGCCCTCGAGGAAGCCGACGTCCGCCACGTGCTCGGTGCGCCGATCGACCGCCGGCGGGTCCTTCTCGCTCCGGCCGTGCAGCGCACTCGATCACTCGTCTTCGTCGTCGGTCTGGTCGGAGCCGCCACCGGACAGATCATCGGGCGTCGTCTTCCCGGCACCGAACTCACATGGACTCTCGCCGGTGCTGCGTTCGGCGCCTCGGTCGGCCTGATCTTCGTTGCCATGGCCCTGCTGTCTCACGTACTTCGTGTCCCACGTTGGCTCTCCACGGTGCTCGGCTCCGTCCTCGTCGTGTGGCAGACGACGACCGCATTACCCGACAACGTGGATCTGGTCGGACCCGCCGACGGTTTCGGTGCACTCGCCTTCTGGGAGATTCACGTCGAATGGATCGACCTCACTGCTCCGCTGTTCGGCCTCTTCGTTCTGATGACGTCTCTCACCCTGCTCGACCGCATCTCACTCGAAGCTCTCTCCCGTCGAGCAGCTCTCGTCACTCAGATGCGCTTCGCCGTGACGTTGCAGGATCTTCGAACGGTCATGTTGTTGCGACGCCAATTGAGTCACGAACGAAGTCGGGCCCGGCCGTGGATCGCCCGTCGTCGTCACAGTGGTCGCCGCGCCGAATGGCAACGAGCCTGGCACGGACTCCTGCGATTCCCCGGAGCACGACTGATTCGCATCGCTGTTCTGACGATCCTCATCGGAGCGACGTCGGCATTCGTTCTCGACGGAACCGCTCCCCTCATCGTGGTGGCAGGATTCATCGCCTTCGTCATCGGGCTCGAACTCACCGAGCCGTTGGCCCAGGAGATCGACCATGGAGATCTGACCGACCGCTGGCCGATCGAACGCGGACAGGTGTATCTCGGCCTCCTCACCGCACCACTGATCGCATCCGTGCCCCTCGCCATCGTTGCCTCCGTCGTCATCGGCGTCATCGGTGACGACTCCTGGGCCGTGGCCGCCATCGTCGGATTGCCGGCGCTGCTCGCCGGAGTTGCGGGCGCCGCCGTGAATGTGGTGTCGGGCGCTCCCGATCCAGTCACGTCAGTCGCACGCGACGCCACACTTCCCCCCGAGATCGCCGGAACCGCCAACGTCGTGAAGGCGATATGGCCCGTTGCGATCGCAGTGACGGGACAGATTCCGATCCTGGTCGCCGAAACCGCACGGGAATCGGGGGCCGGAGCCGAGGCCGCCGCGCTACGCGGAGCGATCTTCACGTTGCTGATCGTGTTTCTCGTGGCGGGCTGGATCCACCGTCGAGATGCCATTCGCACCTGGATCGACAACGCACGACGAGAGAGTCGAGGAGTACGAACGTGACCGCACCCGCACTAGCCGCCGTCGAACTCACCAAGGACTACGGGGACGGACCGGCCCTCAACTCCGTTTCCTTGACCATCGATGTCGGAGAACGAATCGCGCTCGTCGGACACAACGGTTCCGGGAAGACCACATTGCTGCGCATCGCCGCCGGCCTGCTCGATGCCACGTCAGGTCGTCTCGAGATCTTCGGTGAACGACCAGTCGAGATCGACGCCCGACGACGTCTCAGTTATCTGGCCGACACTCCCGTCTTCTACGACGATCTGTCGGTGTGGGAACACCTCGAATACACGGCCCGTCTCCACGGTGTCACCGACTGGGTCGATCGGGCCACTCGACTCCTCGTCGATCTCGGAATCGACTCGCGAGCCAATGAACTGCCCGGTCGCTTCAGCCGCGGACTCAAACAAAAAGCTGCCATCGCCACCGCACTCGTCCGACCCTTCGACTTGCTTCTCGTCGACGAACCCTTCGTCGGACTCGACACGATGGGAAGAAAAGCTCTCCTCTCGTCACTCGACGACGCCTCCGAACGCGGAGCAACTCTCGTCGTTGCGACGCACGAACCCTCGTTTCTCGATCGGGTGTCACGCGTCGTGATCCTGCGCGACGGTGACATCGTCCATGATGGTGCCCCGGCGGACGAGTTCGTCAGGTCGTGGATACACTCGCCGTCATGAAGGAGTTCGTCTCGATCAAGGTGTCGTCGTTCGATCACGACGCACTCGCCACGAGCCTCACGGCCAAATCAGCCGAGGGGTGGAACGTCGTCGGCATCGTGTCGGTCAACTCCGACATCGTCGCCTACCTCTCACGTGACACGACCGAGCGTCCCTCGGCGCCTACCGCCTCCACCGAACCGGCGGGCTGGGGCGCCTCGTCGACCGGTGCTGCGTCGTCTTCGGCACCCACACAGGCCGTTGCCGCCACTCCATCGGGTGCGCACAACAGCGACTCCTCCACGCCTGCTGCACCAGTGGCCGATTCGCCGACCACATCTCAGACGTCGAGCACACCGTCGGTTCCGGCCGACTGGTACAAGGACCCATCGGGTCGGTTCGAATACCGCTATTGGGACGGCCAGAAGTGGACCGAGCACGTCTCACGTGGTGGCACCGTCCACAAGGATCCACCCACGCCCTGATGGCCGACGTGGTCGTCAACTAGGTTCGATCCGTGCGCGCCACGTCGATCGGACACGCCGGCATTCTCATCGAGACTGCGCAGGGGTCGATCGTCTGTGATCCCTGGTTCGAACCGGCCTTCTTCGGATCCTGGTTCCCGTTCCCGCGCAACGACCATCTGCCGGCTCGTGTGGCCGATGCGATTCGTCGACCGTCGTTCCTCTACATCTCTCACCTGCACGGAGATCACCTCGACGAAACGTGGTTGGTCGAGAACATGCCCCGCCTCACGCCGGTCCTGCTCCCCGATTTTCCGACTCAGGAACTCGAACGTCGTCTCCGTGGACTCGGTTTCACCGAATTCGTTCGAACGAACAACGGTGAAGAGATCGACCTCGGTGACGGGCTGAAGATCGCGATCCATGTCGAAACGGCCATCGCCGATGGACCCGGTGGTGATTCGGCACTCGTCGTGTCCGACAGAGTCCACCGACTCGTGAATCAGAACGACTGTCGTACGAGTGATCTCGGTGCCCTCGCTGCTCACGGTCCGGTCGATCTGCACTGGTTGCAGTACTCCGGAGCCATCTGGTACCCGATGGTCTACGAGATGCCCGACACCGAGAAGAGACGACTCGTCGACGA
This sequence comes from Actinomycetota bacterium, assembly GCA_027592035.1. Taxonomy (GTDB): domain Bacteria; phylum Actinomycetota; class Acidimicrobiia; order Acidimicrobiales; family Ilumatobacteraceae; genus Casp-actino8. The sequence goes on from JAQCIK010000019.1 coordinate 24,379, forward strand.
GAAAGTCGAAAGCCAGTTCTCGCGCGCCCTTCGTTACGTCGAAGCCATCGATGCTCGTCACGTCGTCCCATCGGCCGGCCCGCCGGCCTTTCTCGACCCCGAGCTCTTCGGCTTCAACGTCATCTCGGGTGACGAACTGTCGATCTTTCCCGATCAGACCGAGTTCCTCCGTCGGCTGTCGAACGACCAGCGTTCGGGTCTACTGAACGTTCCGGGTACGACGTTCGAGCTCGTCGACCACGAGGTGACGACTCTTCACCCGATTCCCGAGAACGAGGTGGAGGCAATCTTCACCGACAAGGAGTCGTATCTCCGTCAGTATCAGGCTGACAACCTCGAACGTCTCCATCACATGAAAGAGGAGTGGGCGCGACCCTCGACCGATCTGATCGACACCTTGCGCGTGTGGTGGGAGCCGCTCATGGCCATGGCCCCCACACTTCGCGCTGCGATCGGTGGTCGCTGTTTGTTGCAGGCCGGCGATCTCGGCATCCTGCTCGACTTTCCCAACGGTACGGTTCGGCCCGACGACGGTGGTGAGCACGACTTTCGATTCGAGATCGATCGTCGACTCGTGGAGACCGTGGTCGCCAACGGATCGGTCGACTGGAGCGACAAGTTGTTCCTCTCGTGCCGATTCCGCGCGTGGAGACGTGGCGGATACAACGAATTCCTCTACAACTTCTTCAAGTCGTTGTCGGTCGAACGTATGCAGCGAGCCGAGGCAGAAGCCGTGCGCCGTCGAGGTCCCGACACGCCCTCCGAGGAGATCCTCGTCGGCGACCACATCGTCGAGAGATACTGCCCGCATCGCAAAGCCGATCTCTCGGTGTTCGGAGAGGTCGACGGCGAGGTCCTCGTGTGCACTCTGCACGGATGGAAGTTCGACTTGGAGACGGGTCGATGCCTCACCGCCGCCGACCGCGCCCTGAAGGTGCGCCGCGTCGATCGAACGTCTTCATCCGATAGCTGAACGTTCGTCGACCGCCTGGAACTCGGAACTTCGGGTTGACATCAGGTCCGCAACTGGCCGTTCCGACCCCTCGATGTGCAACATCGACGTGCACCACCAAGTGATTGCCCGCCGTCAACTCGGTGATGTCGCGCGCCGCGAAAAGATCGGCGTCGCGATGCCGAATCGCCGACATGTGCAAGCTCACGGGATCGATCGCCTCGATCCGCAGACAGGTCGACGAATCGAACACGATCTCCATCCAGCGACAGTCGGTTCGCAATCCGTAGTCCTGTGGCAGGAGATACGGCAGTTCATCGGGAGATGACTCCCACACGCCGAGTAGTGCACCGGAGTTGCGGTCGGGAACGTTCTCGAGAGGTCCGCGTCCGAACCAACGAACCCGATCGGCCATCGGTACTTCGAACATCGCGCCCACTCGCGGCAGATCCGACATCGACTCGGGTATCTCGATCATATGAGTGAACGTCGTCCAACCATCCACGGAGTGGACGACATCGGTGTGCCACGGAACTCCGGCGGCATCGGGTCCTCGATCGAGTCGCTGAGCCATCCATCGGGCCAGGGCCGGACCACCGATACCCATCTTCTCCAGCAGATCGGGCATGAGTTTGAAGCCGTCGTTGTCGACTCCGGCTCGCCACAGCGTTGGAGTCGGATCGGTCAGAAGAACTCGTTCCAATTCGGAGTTGGCCACACTCGTTCCGATCACCATCGGTACCGGGGAACGCTCACGCTGGCGCAGAACGATCTCGTCCCACGCCACGAGGTGACCGGCATCGCACCACGAGGTCGCACGACGCGTTCGCCATCGGAACGTGAGAATCAGATCGGAGTCGGTCGTGTCGGCCTCGGCAACGACGTCGGCGATCGCCACAGGAGTCTCCACCAGAACCGATTCGCCAGCCGCCACTTCGGGAGACCACCGTCCCGTCGCCACGGTGTCACCGTCGCGCTGTACGACCCATTCACCACGCAGCCACGAAAGATCACGGAACGACTGACGATTGCTGACGCGAATCTTCCAGCCAGCCGACACGACCGAGACCGGTCGATGGACCCACGCCAGTTCCTGCATCGCCGGATGCGGAGTACCGATCGGTGACACGAGACCGTCGGCCACGAAATTGCCGTCGTTCGGCACGTCACCGAACTGTCCTCCGTAAGCGAATCGCTCGCCGTTGCCGATCGTCTGGCGTAATCCGTGATCCTTCCACTCCCAGACGAATCCGCCTTGGAAACGGGGATACCGATCGATCAACCGCCAGTACTCGGCGAGTCCTCCGTTGGAATTTCCCATGGCGTGGCTGTATTCGCACATGACGACCGGTCGATCACCACGTCCGGACTCGAGATACCTCTCGATTGCTTCCGGCCCGGCGTACATCGGGCACACCACGTCGGTGACGTCACGTCCACCCTCGTTCCAGCCGGCGTGGAAGACCGCTCCCTCGTAATGGAGCAGACGGGTCGGATCGAGCGAACGTGCCAATGATGCACAGGCATGGTGAATCTCGCCGAAACCGGACTCGTTGCCGAGACTCCACATCACGATCGACGGATGGTTCCGATCCCGATCGATCATCCGACCCACTCGCTCGAGCCACGTACTGCGATAAGTCGGATCGTGGCAGAGGCTCGTGTTGTACGCGTGGCTCTCGACGTTCGCCTCGTCGATCACATAGAGCCCGTACTCGTCACAGAGATCGTAGAAACGGTGATCGTTCGGATAGTGGGAGGTGCGCACGGCATTCACGTTGTGCGCCTTCATCGTCAGCACGTCCGCGAGCATGTCGGCGACCGTGACCGCCTTCCCACGATCCGGATGATGATCGTGCCGATTGACTCCCATAAACGTGACCGGACGGCCGTTCACACACACGAGTCCATCGATCATCTCGACGCGACGAAAGCCGACGTTCTGGGCGATCACTTCACACACGTCACCCGCCGGATCGATCAGTTCGCACACCAAGCGATACAAGGTCGGGGTCTCGGCCGACCAGGGCTTCACCCCTTTGACCTCCGTCGACATCATCGCCCGGTGACCGGTGAACACGTAGGGCGATCGATGGTGGGCCGCGACCTTGCTCACGAGTACCCGACCTCGACGGGAACCGTCCGAAGTCTCGACCCAGACACGGGTGGTCCACCCCCGGTCGAGATCGTCGAACCCGGCGTCCACGTGCACGTCGACCGACAACGAAGCCATCGACGTCGACGGGTCCCAATCAGCGACGACGTTCAGTCGATCGACGTGAACACGACCGCGATGCTCCATGAAGACTTCACGATGAAGACCGGCCATCCACCACTGGTCCTGGTCCTCGACGTACGACTGCGCGCTGTAGCGAATCACGACGATCGCCAACTCGTTCTCTCCCGACACCAGGTGATCGGTGACGTCGTACTCGCTCGGAAGTCGGCTGTCGGTGCCGTAACCCACGAACTCACCGTTCACGTAGACGACGTGCACGCTTTCGGCACCGCCGACATGAAGAAAGGTGCGCCGTCCCCGTGCGGCCCGTGAGATTCGGAACGTTCGTCGGTACACCCCGGTCGGCACTCGGTCAGGAAGGGTCGGCGGTCGCCCCGGCCACGGCATGTCGACGTTGGTGTAGTGCGGAAGATCACCGACGCCCTGCAACGTCCAGTTGCCAGGAACCTCGACGACTCGCCAGCCACGAGACACGGATCCGGTCACTGCCGATGCGGGCACCGCATCGGGATGATCGAACAGACGGAACCGCCAGGAACCGTTCAGATCGACTCGCCACGGAGAGGCATCACGACCTGCCCGGACGATGTCGACAGCAGGTGCCGCCGAGAGGGTGGGGCGCATCGCGCGCCGTCCGATCGACACCGCAGCCGGATCGGACCACGGCCTCAGACCTCCGACGACAGGCAGCATCCGCCAAGAGTGGCACAGCGCCACCTCGACTTCGAGCGGATCAGTCGATCGAGTGGACCCACACGGTCGAACCCCGCGGCATCAGGTCCTCGGACCAGACGAAATCCATGGCGGGAGTCGACACTCTCACGCACCCATGCGAAGCCGGATAGGCCGGGATCTGATACGCACCGTGCACGGCGATACCGCCGTTGAAGTACTTGGGTCGGTAGATCTCACCCAGATCGCCCGGACGCCAACCCTTGGCATATTCACGATTCACCACGAAGATTCCATCCGGCGTCTGCGAGTCACCTCGTACCCACTTCCCCCACTCGGTGGCATCACGCTCGACGTACGGAACACCGCTGCCGGTCGACACGTTGATCGCCCATTCGGTTCGCCCATCCACCACGACGAACATCAGTTGACGGGACTTGTCGACCTCGATGAGCGAACCGGTGTCGGCTCGGCCACGAACTCGACTCTGAGCCTCCGAGAGGGCCGCTGCAGTCGCGTCGTCGATCGACTCGTTCGGTTCGAGATCTCGATATTTCTGGAAAGCCATGACGGCCTGACGGGTGGTGACGCCGTAGTCACCGTTGGCCGCCTGTAACCAGAAACCCAGTTCGAGCAGACGTTCCTGGACGCGACGAGCACCCTCACCCGACCGGCGTCCAATGGGCTCGATCGGCTCGATGGTCGCATCGACCGGTACCGGTGGACGAGTCGACGGTGGCGGCGTCGACGACGTGGTGACGATCGGTTCGACGACCGGAGGACTCGTGGTGTTCGGCACGATCAGGGGTGGAAGATCGATGGTGGCGATCGACGGTGCAGCAGCTACGGCACTCGATCCCGACGGCGAGCACGACGCCAACACCGGTGTGATCGACAATGCCAGAAGTGAAGTGATCACAGTGCCGAGTCGACTCGGACGAGTGACCGTTCGCGAAGTCGTCCGATGGCGCATCACAGCGACACCGAACGTAGTGACGCCCTCTACGACTTTCGCGGATACTCATGTCGTTGCGTCGCATGACGACGCAACGAAGTTCAGGTGTACTGACCGGGCAACTCGAACCAGACGGTCAATCCGTACTTGACTCCGGATCGCAACGGTTCGACGACGTGAGGGTGGGTCACGAGTGACGGCCAGACGAGTAGCGAGCCCACCGGAACAGTCGCATTGCTCACGTCCTGACGGGGGAATCGAAGTTCGGCGCCCTCGTAGTCGTCGTTCAACTTGACCGAAGCCGACACCTGGGCGACGTCATGGTGAATCCGTAGTTCGGTCTGGGCATCGGCCGAATACTTGATGACGAAGACGTCACGTAAACCGCAATAGTCGATCAGAGGCCACACCTCCTGAAGCTGCGGCCAGATACGGCGTCCGAGATCGTTCTGCACGTGTTCGAAGAGCCGCGGACTCACGACCGCAAGACTCACCTCGTGGCCGGGAACCGGATCGTCGGGCTGCGGTTCGAATCCACCCACCGCTTCGCTGGCCCTGATGATCGCCGCACACATCGACGGTGTCCAGAACGGCACCACGTGCAGTTCGGACCCGATCTCGGTGACCGACCGCCGAGGGTCGATGGCATCGTCGTACGCCAGGATTCGTCGAAGGTCATCGATAGGTGCCGTCGTCATGACGCTGGAGTCTGCCAGTCCTCGGGAATCGTCCACCCACCCGTTGCGATCGCCCTCCAGTCGAAGGTCGACCGAGCGTCGTCGAGTGAACCGGGGAGACCGAAGCTTCGCAGGAGAACCGAGACGACGGCTTCGGTGGACACGCCACGGCTCGCGAGGTCGTCGAGGGTGACGGCACCGTGCCGTTTGGCCAGCCGTTCACCGTCACCACCCATCACCAGCGGAACATGGGCGTACCGAGGGGACGGCAGGTCGAGAAGTCGTTGAAGGTGCAGGTGACGCGGAGTCGACGAGGCCAGATCGTCACCACGAACCACTTGGTTGATTCCCTGGTGTGCATCGTCGACGACCACGGCGAGGTTGTACGCCGGAACCCCGTCGTTTCGACGCAGCACGAAGTCGTCGACCGAACCGACCGAGTCACCGAGGACGAGATCGGTGAACGAATACTCCTCGGCCTCGGTTCGGAGACGGATCGCGGCCGGCCGACCACTGGCGACCCGATCGCCGATCTCACGTTCAGTCAGATCGCGACAGGTCCCCGGGTAGCGATCGGGGCTGCGTCCGTGTGGGGCATTCGCAGCATCACGAATGTCCTTGCGCGAACAAAAGCACCGGTAGGTGAGACCACGACTCGACAGATCACTCACGACGGCGTCGTAGACGTCGAATCTCTCGCTCTGACGCCAGACCGGTCGCGGGAACGTCAATCCCAGACGTTCGAGGTCGGCCAGCTGGCGGTTCTCGTTCTCACGAGTCGAGTTGACGCGATCGAGATCTTCCACCCGGACCAACATCTGTCCACCCTCGGACACGACACCGAGCCAGGCCACGAGAGCGGTCCGGAGATTGCCAACGTGCAGAGTTCCGGTGGGGGACGGGGCGAATCGCCCACGAGTCACACCGTTTCCGTTCACCACAGCATTCTCCACGATCGGTGAGGATCCGGTCGTCCTCGTCTGGTGAGATGTTCTCGTGGGTGACACTCGACGTGAGCTCAACCGGCGCGAGCGGATGGCGATCATCCTCGACCGTGATGGCGCCGAATGTGTGTGGTGTCGGCGTGCGATCGACATTCATCTCGTCGAAGCCACCACCGAGCATCTCGTTCCCCGGATCAAGGGTGGGCCGAGCATCATCGAGAACGAAGTCGCCGCCTGTCGTCGGTGCAACGGCCAACGGGGTCACCTCACGCCGGCCGAATGGATCGACGAATGCGAGCGACGAGGTTGGGAGCCCAACCGCGACGTGATCGTCGGTGCTCTCCGCCGACTCGAACAGGCCTTCGTCGAACGAGGGGGGATGAGACGGGCTCGTCCGTACGTGGCCACTCAGCTACGTCGACTGACCAAAGCGTCCCGCTACTGACATGGGCCGCGGATCGAGACGTCTCGCACTGGTGACGGTGTTCGCGCTGATCACCGCACTTCTCGCCTGGTTCTCCGACGCCGCGGGCGCCACCGATCTCGACCGGTTGGGTAGTCTCGATCGCTACGAAACGGCCGCTCTCGTCGCCCAACGCGTTCACGCCGAGGGACGAGCAGGAGACACCGTTCTCCTCACGACGGGCGAGAACTTCCCTGATGCCATGTCGGCCGGGGGTTGGAACGGCGACGGAGCGATTCTCCTCACCCGACGCACATCCATCCCTCGAGCGACCTTGGACGTGCTCACCCAGACCTGGGTACGTACCGTTCGCGTGATCGGAGGGCCGGCCGTCGTCGACGAATCGGTGCTCGACACGGTCCGAGAACTCGGACCATCGGTGTCCCGGCTCTGGGGTCAGGATCGATACGAGACCTCGCGCGCCGTGTCGCGAGCCGGACGGGCCGCCGGTTCCGCATCGTCGATCTGGGTCGCTCCCGGCACCTCGTTCCCGGACCAGATCGTCGCCGCAGCGGCAGCACGACGCGTCGGCGGAGCCTTCCTCGTGATTGCACCGTCCCGCGCCCTCGACATCGACACGACCACCGAGATCACTCGTGTTGCGAGTCCGGGCGCGACACTTCACGTCGTCGACTCCGGATCGTCGCTCGCACCGATCTCGATCACCGGATTTCGACGAGTCGATCACCGACTCGATCCGTATTCGACGTCGACCGCGACACAGGACCCGGGTGCGGTCACCATCGTCGCTTCGGGTGAGAACTGGCCGGACGCGCTCGGGGGAACTCGGCTCGTGACGATCGATCGCGGACTTCTTCTCAGCCGCCGAACCTGTGCTCCCACCAACGTGGCGGCGAGATTGCGTGAGTCGGGTCTCGTCACCGTTCTCGGAGGAACTGCCGCACTGTCCGACGTCGCAGCGCGTGGCGGCGACTGTTCGCCCACTTCCCCCTCGCCTCCCGTCTCCAGCCCGCGATCACCGTTGGCCGAACTTCGTGTGGAACCAGAGACGACCAACGGATACGACCGCACACTCTTCAAACATTGGATCGACGCCGACCGCGATGGATGCGACACCCGTCGAGAAGTGCTGATCGCCGAGTCGACGACTCCGGTCACCGTCGGCGCCGGCTGCTCGATCATCGGCGGCACCTGGTTCTCGGTCTACGACGGTGTGACCACCACCGATGCCTCGACTTTCGACATCGATCACATGGTTCCCCTGAAGGAGGCCTGGGACTCAGGAGCCCACTCCTGGGACGCGACGACTCGCCAAGCTTTTGCCAACGATCTCTCACTCGATGCCTCTCTCGTCGCTGTTTCGGCCTCGAGCAATCGATCGAAGAGTGATCGTGACCCGGCCGACTGGCTACCAGCGAAGCTCGACTATCGCTGTTCCTACGTCGACGCGTGGATCGCCGTGAAACTCAGATGGAATCTCTCGGTCGATCGCGCCGAACACGACGCCCTCGCCGCAGTGTTGGCCGACTGCTGACGCCATCCCCTCAGGGATGGCGGGCCACGAAATCCACGATCGCCCGCGCGAACTCATGTCCGCGATCCTCTTGCAGGAAATGTCCGGCACCTTCGATCGTCGTGTGAGGCATCCCTTCACATCCCGGCACCCGCTGACGGAATGCCCATTCACCGTTACGTGTGACCGGATCACTGTCGCTGAACATGCACACGAAAGGCTTCGTCCACGTACCGAGGACGTCCCACGCGGCGCGATTCTCCGCACTCGACGGCGCATCGGGAGACGCCGGGACCAACGTGGGGAAGATTCGTGCCCCCGCCTTGTGTTCGTCGTCGGGGAACGGGGCGTCATAGGCGGCGACGATCTCGGCGGCCAGAGGTTTGGTCGCACAGCCACCTTCGACGATGCGACCCACCTGGAACACCGGAGTGGTCTGACTGAACTCACGCCAAGCGAGGAATGCATCGTTGGGAGGCGGATCACCGGTCGGAAGACCACCGTTGCCGAGAACGATTCGCGAAAATCGCTGAGGAAGAGACGTGGCGAGCCGCAACCCGATCAACGAACCCCAGTCCTGACACACGAGAGTGAGTCCGTGAAAGTTGTTGGTGAGCAGCCACTGGCTCATCCAGTCGACATGAGCTTCATAGGTGTAGTCGGACGTCGAGGTCGGTTTGTCACTTCGGCCGAAACCCACCAGGTCGGGGGCGATCACGCGGTGGCCGGCTTCCACGAGCACCGGAATCATGTGTCGATAGAGATACGACCACGTGGGCTCGCCGTGCATGCACAAGATGGTTTCGGTCGCATCGGACGGACCCACGTCGACATGAGCGACGCGTAACGTCGTTCCGTCAGTTGCCGAAACATCGGTGTACTTCGGCTCGTACGGGAAGTCGATCAGACCGTCGAAACGTTCGTCTGGAGTGCGCACCACCAACATGAACCCACCGTACTCACGATGCTGACTCGGAAACGAGCGCAGTCAGATCACGTAGGTGCTCGACAGTCGGGCCGGCCCACCGTCGGCGGTTCGCAATCGGCCCTCGTCGACGAGCTGGGTCAGATGGGACAGGACACTTCGAGCCGCCGCCACGTGCAGATGTGGTGACACCGCTGCGTACATGCGTCGCACCATCGGTACGACCGTCGTGAGCCCGTCGGTGATCGCCTCGAGAACCTGCTGTTCGCGGGAGAGTCGATGTTCGTAATAGGCGTCGAGGAACGGCTTCGGTTCGGTGACCGGCGCCCCATGGGTGGGCCACAGGATCGAATCACCACGACGACGCACCTTGTCGAGAGACGAGAGGTAGGCGCGCATGTCTCCGTCCGGGGGTGACACGACGGTGGTACTCCAACCCATCACGTGGTCTCCGGTGAAGAGTCCTTTCTCCTCCTCGAGAGTCACGCACATATGGTTGGAAGTGTGGCCGGGGGTGTGCACGCCACGAAGTGTCCATCCGTCACCTTCGGCCACCAGTCCCCCGTCATCGACTCGGACATCGGGAACGAAGTCGGTGTCGACGGTCTCACGCACCTCGAAGTCATCGGGGTCGAGACCGGCCTGTCGAGCGATCTCCTTCTCGGCTTCGATCTCTTCGGCCGATTTCGGCGGTGGCGCCAGTTGCTTCATGACCTCGATGTCGTCGTCGTTGTCGAGCAGGCCCACGGCACCGTGCGGCTTCCAGGCCACCGTGGGTGCACCGGTGATCTCCTTCAGCCATGCAGCCAGACCCACGTGATCACTGTGGCAATGGGTGATCACGATCGCCGTGACTCGACGATCGGCCACCGCCGACGCGAGTGCCTGACGATGTTCGGGAAGGTCAGGGCCCGGATCGATCACTGCGCACTCGAGTCGGGACGGATCGGATGATCCGATCAGATACGTGCCGGTTCCGGTGAACGTGAAGTGGTTGGGATTACGAGCGATCACTCGCTCGACTCGGGGGGAGACTCGCTCGATCGTCGCGTAGTTCAGCGGATCGATCGGAGTCACGAAAGGAATACCGGCCATCACTCCTCCTTCACTCGTCGAGGTTGCCGCCACCTCGAGCGGCATCGAATTCGGCCAATGACCCGACGATACGCACTTCACCGACCTGATGCCCGTGTCCGAGAATCGGCGATCTCCACGCCATCGGATCGACTCCACTCACATCGACGCCCATTACACGAAGCGCGGCGTGCATGAGCGGGGGTCGCGCTCGATTCGACCCGTCGGCGACCTTCAGTGCCACCGCCCGACCGTCGGGAAGCGCGGCCGCGAAGACGCCCTCGGCTCCGTCCTTGGCCATCATTCCCGCGATCCCTTGCATGATGAGCGTGACGTCACGACGTGGACCTCCGACCATGATCGGATTCGTGGACATCGCTCGATACACACGCTCACCAGCCGAGCCGGCCTCTCCGGTGGCCAACGACCGAAATGCCCGGGCCAGACCCACGAGTGAGATCGCATGCGCCGGGGCCCCGCAACCATCGACACCGATACCCGCCACCGATGAACCAGTGAGACGGGGAATCGCATCGGTGATTCGGGTCTGAAGAGGGTGATTCTCGTCGAGATACGACGACGGATCCCAGCCGTTCACCCGACACGTGGCGAGCATTCCGGAGTGCTTTCCCGAACAGTTCTGTTGAAGTGGTGTCTTCGTTCCACCTCCACGCACGACCTCCTCCATCGCCGCTGCGTCGAGTGGCCAGTCGGCCGTGTTCAACAGTGACGACTCGTCGAGACCGACCGACGCGAGAATCGCCCGCGCTCCGTCGAGATGTCGGAGCTGGCCGTCATGACTGGCACACACGAGCGCCAGGAGCTCGTCGGGAAGATCGAGACCGTGCTCCACCATGGCGAACGCCTGCAGAGGCTTGATCGACGAACGTGGGAAGACCACGAGATCAGGGTCGCCGATCGACAACGAGACCGATCCGTCGGGTGCCACCGCCACGAGGGCCGCATGGTGAACCGATTCTCGGTAGCCGGATCTCGTGGTGACCGCTATCGGCTCGAAACCGGCGGTCGCGTCGAGAGAGACGTCAGCAGGCATCAACGATTCCGGCCGCGTCGGAGGCGACGGCGCTTTCCGGCCGACTGGTCGGAGTGGAGCTCTCGCCGTGCCGAACGTGGCTTCTTCTCGTCGAGGGTGACCAGAGGGTCTTCGATCAACTCGTGTCGTTCACCCGATGCAGCCGACAGAGCGACCGCCATGGCAGCGACCGGGAGAGCGAGGATCGCTCCGACGGGACCGAGTAGCGCCGCACCGGCGATCGCAGCACCGAACGACACAGCCGGATGAATTTCCATGGTTCGAGCCGTCACACGCGGTGCCACCAGGAAGTTCTCGAACTGCTGATACAGGATGATCACGACGAGGACGAGTAACGCATCGAAGGGTGAATCGATGAAGGTCAGCACGATGGGCAGAACGCCAGCGATGTAGGTGCCGATCACCGGAATGAATTGAGAGACCAGACCCACCCACACTGCGAGCGCGACCGGGGCGGTGGTTCCGATCGACTGGAAAGCGATCCAGTGAACGAAAGCCGACACTCCGGCGAGCAGCGCTCGGCTGTAGAGATACCCACCCGTCTTGTCGATGGCGAGCTCCCAGGTGTCGAGAACTCGACGTTGGCGCGCTGGGGTGAGCCGGCTGCACACCGAACGACGCAACCGCGGACCATCGGCGACCAAATAGAAGGTGAACAGGAGAACCGTGAAACCTTGGAGGAGAAGACCGAGTGCGGTCACCGACAGACGCACTGCTTCGTCCTGCTGATTTCGGATGAACTCCTGAACCGGTCCGTTCGGGTCCTGGATTCGATCGTTCACGTCACCGGGATCGATCTGCGCTCCGAAGGTGTCGTTCAGGAAGTCGACCGTTCGATTCACGTAGCGCTCGGAGTTCTGCAACAAGTCGGCGACCTGCGTGGCGACCAGCGTTCCGATGGCTACCACGAACACCAAGACGATGATGATCAACAGAACGAGAACGAGAGCCGTTGCTCGTCCACGTTTCCACCCTCGTCGTGACAGACGCATGACTCCGGGTTCGATGGCCAACGCCAGAAAGAGCGACACGAGAACCAGAATGAGAAGCGAGAAGAGACGGTCGTAGGCGTAGCGGATCAGAATCGTGCCCAGGAATCCGAGCCAGAAGACGATCACCGCCTTCCAGATCCAGGGGGGCATGCGGCGCGATGCCCAGACGTCGGTCGAGTCGGGCCGTTCCTCGGACATGTGACGAGCGTAGTGACCGCGACCGGGCGCCTCGCCACGACCCGTGAAACGATGTCGGGGTGGACGACCAGCCAACCAACCCGGTGACGAATCTCGGGGCAGCCGTCGAATCGGCTCGCCGACTGATCGCCGACGCCGTGAGGGATCGAGTGGTCGGTGAGCGAGCCGACGAGAGGTCGGCTCAACTCTTCTCGGCTCCGGGCGAGAGATGGTTCGCCGAAGATCGTCCGATTCGCATCATCCATGCCGATGTCTCGATGTTCATCGGCGGGCTGCGCGCTCTGTTGTTCCAGTCGTTGCATCCGCTCGCCATGGCCGGGGTTGCCGCCCACAGCGACTACCGCGCCGACCCGTGGGGTCGACTCCAGCGAACCGCCGACTTCCTCGCCGCAACCACCTTCGGTCCGGTCAGTGAGTCCGAGCGCGCGATCGCCATGGTCAAGAAGGTCCACGAACGAGTCGTGGGAATCGCTTCCGACGGACGTCCGTATCGAGCCAACGATCCCCACCTCCTGAAGTGGGTACACATCGCCGAAGTCGACTCGTTCATCGCCGCGCACCGAGC
>JAQCIK010000050.1:0-6827 GCA_027592035.1 Actinomycetota bacterium
CTTTATTCCCCGTCACATTCCCCGTCACAAAGGAATCCACCATGCGACACGACACGCAGGTCCGCCTCATCGAGGAGATGCTCGGGCGTCTCGATGCCGGGACGAACATCGATGAAGGCGGCATCAGACGCAATCCCACCTCCGCCTACACCGACCCCGACCTTGCCGCTCGAGAATGGGACGCCTTCTTCCGTCACCACCCACAGATCATCGGATTGTCGGGTGACCTCCCCGAGCCGGGCTCGTACGTCACCATCAGCGACTTCGGAGTGCCCGTCATCGCCAGCCGCCAGCAGGACGGAACCTTCGTGGCCATGGTCAACGCCTGCCGGCATCGCGGTGCCTTGGTGGTGGAGGAGGAACGAGGCACTGCGCGCCGGTTCACGTGCCCGTTCCACAACTGGACCTACGACAACGGTGGTGACCTGGTCGGCCTTCCCAAGCGCGATCACTTCGGCGACATCGACACCTCGTGCCACGGCCTGATCCGCCTGCCAGCGCTCGAGAAGCACGGGTTACTCGTCGTCCACCCCGACCCCGACGGTGTTATCGATGTGGACGCTCTGCTCACCACCGAGTTCGCCGACGAACTCGCCTCGTGGAGGCTCGACGAACTCGTGGTGGCCGACCGCGACAACTACGACATCGCCTGCAACTGGAAGCTGGCCAATGACACGTTCGGTGAGACGTACCACTTCCCCGCTCTGCACCAGAACACCATCAACCGCGGGTTCCACGGGAATGTCTCCTGCTACGAGACCTTCGGGCGCAACCACCGCTTCCTCCTGTGCCGTCGCTCGATCGACGAGATGCGCAAGTTGCCGAAGGAAGAATGGAACATCGCGGTTGCCACACTGCCCGCGTACTACCTGTTCCCGAACGTGCAGTTGTTGCCCACGGTGGACGGGTGCTTCCTCATCCGTATCTACCCGCAGGTGGGCAATCCGGGTCGTCACACCAGTCGCATCACGTTCTTCCTGCGCAAGGGTGTCACCGATTCGTCAGAAGGTGCCGAGGCCCGCGCCGACCAAGAGAAGACTCTCGCTCAACTGTTCGCTTCGATCATCCGCGATGAGGACTACGTCATGGGTGCGAGCCAGCAGACAACCGCGAACAGCGGGGCCCTGAAGGAAGTGATCTACGGGCGCAACGAGCGCCCGCTGCACCATTACCACAACACCTTCAGGACTGCCCTGGGCATGGACCCGCTTCCGCTCGTCACGAACTGACGACCTTCGCACTACCTCCACAAGAGCCGTAGAACACTCGTTGAGTCTGCGTTGCGTCACCGCGGGGGTCGACCATGGACGATCGTCAGGAATTCCAAACGTGTCCCGGCGCGGCGATGTTCGGCGAGCGCTTGATACTCGGGGTCAGCGAACCACTCACGAGCCTTCTCTTCGGACGGAAACATGAAGATGACCATCCGACCGGCTCGCGGTGACGACCCTTCCAGGGTGAACGACTCGTCGTCGAATGTGATGAATTCACCTCCGTACTTCTTGAGCAACGGGAAGAATCCCTTCTCGTACTCCCGATACCTAGTGGCATCTGTGACGTACAAGTTGACAACCGCATACACGGGGATGTCCGACATACTGTGACTCCTCACTTTCCGAGGACTGTTCTGACGATCGATCGGAACTCGACCGACTCACCCTCGGGGGACTCGAACCAGATCCAGGCGACGTGCTGATCCGGTCGCACGAGAATGGCGCCACTGGTCCCGACTCGGCAGGATTCCGTCCAGTCGCCCGCGACAATCACATCCGTGCCGATTCGCACGCAATGGATCGACACGTCTGACTCACTCGTCAGTCGCGACCATGTGTCATGGTCACCGAACGACAGAAGGGTGAGTCGGTGCGGATCGACGAGGTCCAAGGTGGAACGACCATCTGACAGCCAACCATGAATGAGCCGAGAACCGATGTCGTTCGAGGGCGTGAAGGGCGTCGGATCGATCTCACAAACCGGCGTGGGTCGTCCGGGGTTCAGACGGGTTTCGTACACATAACCCAATTGCAAGCCGAGCATGTCGAAGTGTGTCGCCTGCTCCTGCACCGCCGAGGCGATCGCTGAGGAGCGTTCCGGGTCGGCGAGTGCTACATCGAGATCAGAGGTGGTTGCTTCGGGATGCAACCCGAGCGCTTCGGCAAGAACGATCATCTTGAAGGCATTGGAGAGACTCTGGTTGCAGTTCGACTCGGCCACCGGTCGGCGTTCGGATTCGTACGAGGAGAGCAATGATGCATCTGCCAATCCGTCATCGACTGCGAGAATTTTCCACACGAGGTTGTGTGCATCGGCTATCCCAGTGTTGAGCCCCATGCCACCGGTCGGTGGGAAGCGATGTGCTGCATCGCCGATGAGAAACACACGGGCCTGACGCACGTGCTCTGCCACCTGCGCTGTCATGTGCCAGGTTCCGACGTCGACGATCTCCACGTCGGCACCCTCGTCACCGATTGCGCCCCGAACGATCCGCGCGCACCGTTTCGCGTCGTAGTCATCCAGGGACTCTTGGGTCGGATCGAAACCGACCATGAAAACCGACTCTCGATCGACGTCGTGAGCGATGAAGGTACCCTGCACCGCTGGGTCCATCACGAAGTGCAATGCACCAGGTCGATCGGCGACGTAGCCGCGAAGGCTGCCGCGGAAGTGAATCGCAACGAAGCTCTGCAGACTCGCCGGGCCGATCATCTCGATGCCGAGCCACTTACGAACTGCGCTACCCGCTCCATCGGCACCCAATAACCATGCGCCACGTATGGTGAATTCTTTCCCGGTACAACGATCGCGCACGAGGGAATCGACTCCCAACGGCGTCTGGATCGCCGACACCCATTCGGTGTCATACCGAAGATCGATCAGGTCGGACACCTTCAACTGCTCAGCCAGCAGAGGCTCGAGTCGATGCTGGGAGATGTTGCGCAACGGGTGCGGTGTCAGGGCGAGAATGTCATCTCCCTGTCGCTCGAACGGCAAACGCCCGATGAGCCTTCCGTTCAGACGCGAGACGAAGTTGACGTGACCAGCATCCTCCCGAGCCTGGGCGATGGCCATGATCTTTTCCATGTCGAAACCTGCGTGACGAAAGATCTCGAGCGTTCGTGAGTTGACGACGTGGGCGGCCGGATTGCGTTGCGGACCCTCACGCCGCTCCAACACCACACATCGTCGGGCAGCGTTGGTGATCAACCGAGCAGCGGTGAGGCCGACCGGGCCCGCACCGACGATCACGATCGGTTCGTCGTCAGAGTGGGTCATCTCACATCATCCCTGAGTACGACCCACCATCGAGCTGCAGGTTCTGACCACTGATGTATCCGGCTTGCGCACTACACAAGAAGGCGCAGGCGTCACCCACCTCTTCGGGACGCCCGAGTCGCCTGGCAGCAATGCTGTTGGCCATGCGCTCATAGGCCTCGTCGATCGAGATATCAGCCAGTTGGGAGTGAAGTCGCGCCATCTCGTGCTGGCGTTCGGTGTCAATGCGTTCGGGAAGGATGTTGTTGATGGTGACATTGGCGTGCGCGACGTCCTTCGACAACGCCTTCACTACTGATGTGAGTCCCGCACGCGCACCGGTCGACAATCCCATCGGCGACATGGGCGTCTTCACCATGGCGGATGTGATGTTGATGATTCGACCGAACTTGCGCTCGACCATTCCAGGTAACACGAGTCGCACCAAGGCGAGGGGCGCCAACATGTTGGAATCGAGTGCGGCGATCCACGCGTCACGGTCCCATTCAGCAAAGCTTCCGGGTGTCGGACCACCATTGTTGTTCACGAGAATGTCGGGCTCGGGGCAAGCGGACACGAGCGCTTCCTGGGTCGAGGAATTCGTGATATCGCCCGGCACTGCAGTCACACGGACGTTGAACTGGTCGATGATTCTGATGCGAGCCGATTCGAGCGTGTCGACGTTGCGTCCGTTGATGATCACATCGGCACCTTCACGAGCCAGAGCGGATGCGCATGCGAACCCGAGACCGCGACTCGAGGCACAGACGATGGCGCGACGACCGGCCAGTCCGAGATCCATGTCGTTCAGCCTTGACCGGCGAGTCGCTTCGTCATGGACGCACGCCACTCGTCGAACGGCTGGAACTCAGGAAGTGACTTGAGTTTTTCGCGCGTCTCAGTTTCGATGTCTGCATCGGCTTTCGCAAGATCGAGCCCGTCGCCATAGGGCTGAGCCACGTGAAATGGAGTGTCGACGAAACACTCGAGGCCGTTTCCCTCGGGGTCGGTGAAGTACACCGACCAAGCGTTCCCATGCGAGATGGACACACCACTCGTGTTGCCGGCGGCCACCAAGCGGTCGGCCAGTTCTCGCAACTGATCGAGACTCTCGACATGGAACGCAAGATGATCGGCAAACATGAACCCACGGGGAGCCGGGTCCGGCGTGTGCACAAGGACGATCTGATGGTGTTCTTGAGGGGTCTGTGAGATGAAGACCAGCTCACCCATGCCCGGCACCGGTTCGCCCCGGTTCGTGACGTGAAAGCCGAGTACTTCGGTGTAAAAGGCGATCTGTGCCTCGAGGTCGCGCGCCGGAATCGTGGCATGCCCGAGGCGAAGGCGAAAAGATGGACGTTCCATAATTGACAAGGTAGTCATTTATGACGATAGTGTCAATCCATGGCCTGCATCTTGCCATCTGCCGTTCAGGAGCGCGTTGCTCCGCAACGACCAACCAAGCGTGAACGCACTCGATTGCTGCTCCTCGACGCCACCCTTCAGGTTCTGGCCGAAGACGGAGAAGGGTTCAGCTTGGCTCGCATCCCCGCACTGGCCGGTGTCGCCCATGGCACCCTCTACAACTACTTCCCTGACCGTGATGCGCTCATGAAGGCTCTCGTTCCGTACTCGGTCGAAAAGTTCGCCGAACGTTCCGAACTGGAGGTCCATACCGACGATGAAGCCGAGCGATTCGCCTTCATCTCGGCGCGCGCCCTTCGGGCCGCAGCGGATTCTCCGAATGTGGTGCGGGTCGCGCTACGACTCGACTCCGTCCGTCGAGCTCTCGCAATCGAGGGCCCACTGTCGTATCTGGGCCAGAACATCAAGGACGGACACCAAAACGGTCGCTTCGCCAATCCGCTCGATGAGGGAACCTACGACGTCATCCTCGGTGCTCTGCTACTCGCCGCACGCCGTGTGATCGAGGGCGAGTCGAACGAGGAACATCGAACATCGGTCATTGCCCGCCTTTTGATGTCGCTCGGGACCGCCTCGGCAGAAGCTCGCGCCATCGCTCATCGCGCCGTCGTGGACGCTGCAGAATCATCCCCCCTATCGCCCCCATGATGACGGCACTCCAATCGGTCTGCAGGTCAGATTCACCACTCGACTGCGAGGGACGGGGGCTTGTTCCTCGAGAACCGACCATCGAATTTTCTGGATCGGTGACGAGAAAAGCGTCTGACGCAGACAACGTGTTGCCGTACAACTGCCAGGCCAGGGCACTCTTGGCGATCAGACTCAGCCACAAGTACACCTTCTCGCCGTACACGTCGTCGGCCCACTTCCCGACCTTGCGGTATTGCAAGTACTGATTCTGGCCGAAGAGGTACACGAGAAGTCCGATCCACGGCAGGATTCCGGCGATGCCAAGGAGACCGGCAATGTCGCCGATACCGAAGACCAGACAGATCGTCACGATCATCAGGGTCGACGACAACGAATACTCGACCCATCGGAATCGGTTCTGTTCGGAAGCGATTTCGGCGTCGTACGTCGAACATCCGGTCGAGCCGCGCTGTATCCAAACGATTGTTGGGGGCATCGTTCCAGAAGAACGAGGTGACAGGTAACGCGAAGTCGTTCGCCAGCACGAGGACGGCGACGCCTTGCGCGACGTGCAGAAGAGTGGCCGCCACGTTGAGTCTGCGAAGGCCGTCGGAAGTCGTTTCCATGAGAAGTCCCTCTCCCGTCCCTGAACACTGTTCAGACCCGCGCTGTACGGTGTTCAGATGGCGTCTCGCTCTGCCGTGACCCACCTTTTTTCTCCTCCGCCCATCGATTTCGTCGACCTTCACCCTGTCGCCCTGTCGCCCTGGGAGGTACCGCCGGCCGGATCCTTGAGGAGGCCATGACAGCCGCCGCCGACGGCCGACCGATCGTGATCCGAGCGATCTGCCGACGTCTCGGACTCGCTCCCGGAGCCCCGTACAGCCATTTCGGCAGTTCGTCCCAACTCGAGAGCGTGGTCGTCTACAACGGATTGCTCACACTGGCCCGTTGGATCACCGAACGCTCCTCGGGTGCCCCATCCCCTCGGGCCCGCCTGGTCGCCGCGTGCCACGCCTACCGAGCGTGGGCTCTCGACAATCCCCATTTGTTCGGCTTCGTGCTTCCGACAGCGGGACGATGTCACGACCCGACCCTCTCTGCGTTCATCCACGCAGCATCACAGGCACTCGCAATTCCCGCGACACGCGCTCTGCGTGATGGGTGGGACTCGGGTGACTTCTCGCCACCGTCGCCTGGTCCAGCCGTACATCCGCTCATGGTCGACGGTGTCGTGTCACTCGATTCGAACGAAACCCGTGAGGCGAACGCTCTCTGGATCATGGTTCACGGTGCGGTCGTGATCGAACTGTCCATCGGCACTCACGACGGTTGGGACGATGGAGCGCCCGTGTTCGACTGGCTCATCGAGTCGCACATCTCGGCACATCTCGACCATCAACGTCATTGAACGACGACTCATGCACGAGCCCGGGGCTCAGGTCTCGCGTTCGGCCCACTCCCGAGTCTTCTGAATGGCATACATGAAGGCTCCGAACATGGTCACGAAGAACACGGTG
>JAQCIK010000020.1:0-37316 GCA_027592035.1 Actinomycetota bacterium
GTTGCGACGAAGGCTCCCGCCAAGAAAGTCGTGGGGAAGGCTCCGGCGAAGAAGGTTGCGACGAAGGCTCCCGCCAAGAAAGTCGTGGGGAAGGCTCCGGCCAAGAAGGTTGCGACGAAGGCTCCCGCCAAGAAGGTGGCGGCGAAAGTCCCGAGCAAGAGTGCTCCGGCGAAGAAGGCAGCCGTCAAGGCGCCACCGAAGAAGCCGGTGTTCGTCAAGCCGCCCGTACCCGGCAAGCGGCCGGTGTCGAAGGACGGGATCATCTCGAACAAGGATTTCGATCTCGCCTTCCTGCGGGCTCGGCGTGAACAACTCCTCGAACTACGCGATCAATATCTCGGACAGGTCGCAGCTCTCGATCGAGAGAGGGAGCTTCTGATCGAAGCATCGGGAATGGGTGACGACCAGTTCGATGAAGACGGCGGTGAGGGTGACACCTTGGCGGTGGAGCGCGAGCGGGCCAAGATGTTGTCGGATCAGGATCGCGTGATCGTGTCCGATATCGAGGCGGCTCTCGTCCGCATCGAGACTGGCGACTACGGCTACAGCGTTCTGTCGACCAAGCCGATTCCCCGAGAGCGTCTCGAGTTCATCCCGTGGGCGACCGAGCTCGTCACCGAGCGAGTCGGCGGAATCGGACAGCGATGACCTCGACGGGCCTCGTGCGGCCCGGCTCTCTCACCGTCTCGTCCCTTCTCGCCGTCGGTGTGGTGGCGGTCGACCAACTCACGAAGCATTGGGCTCTCGGTCGTCTCGGTGACGGCGACGTGATTCACGTGATCTGGACGTTGCAGTTCAATCTGGCCTTCAACAGTGGGATGGCTTTCGGTCGGGCCCAAGGCCTCGGCCCGGTGATCGCCATCGTGGCCACGATCGTGATCGTGTGGCTCCTGCTCTCGATTCGTCGCGCCTCGTCGCGCTCCTCGACGGTTGCCATCGGCTTGGTGATCGGCGGTGCAGCCGGCAATCTCGTCGATCGGGTCTTTCGGGGCGGCGATGTCCTACGTGGTTCGGTGGTCGACTTCATCGATTTCCAGTGGTTCCCGATCTTCAACGTGGCCGATGTTGCGATCAACGTCGGAGGAGCGCTGTTGATCCTGGGCTTCGTGCTCGATGCCCGTCGTTCGTCGAACGAAGAGGTGGCCGGTGAGTGACATGAGGCGCGAGGAGATTCCGGAATCCTTGGCCGGCGAACGTCTCGACCGGGTGGTGGCTTTGGTCGCCGACGTGAGTCGTCGGGACGCGACGGTGATGATCGAAGCCGGTGGCGTGAAACTCGACGGTACAACGGTGTCGTCGGGCAAGGTGCGCCTGAACGTCGGGCAGCTCGTCGAGATCGACACGTCGAGCCGGCCGGTGGCCGAACTTCCGGGCCCCGATCCCGAGATCGAGATCATCGTGCGCCACGAGGACGAGCACGTGATCGTGGTCGACAAGGCTCCGGGAGTCGTGGTTCACCCGGCGCCGGGCCATCGTGGAGCAACTCTCGTGAACGGCTTGTTGGCGCGCTACCCGGAAATCGCTTCGGTGGGGGATCCCGAGCGTCCCGGGATCGTTCATCGACTCGATGTGGGCACGTCGGGTCTCCTGGTCGTGGCGCGCACCGACGAGGCGTACCGTTCGCTCGTCGAGCAGTTGTCCGAGCACGACGTGGAGCGCCGTTACGTGGCCCTGGCCTGGGGCCATTTCGATTCACCCGTCGGCACGATCGATGCACCGATCGGTCGCGATCCTCGTGATCCGTTGCGTATGGCTGTCGTGCCCACTGGTAAGGAAGCCCGAACGCACTATCGCGTCGAACGTGAGTTCAGTGATCCCGACGCATCGCTGGTGATCTGCGAACTCGAGACCGGTCGAACCCATCAGATTCGTGTCCACCTCGCCGCCGTCGGACATCCGGTGGTCGGTGACAGCACCTACGGAGGTCAGCGAGCCGGTTGGTCGACCCACCGGCCGGTTCTCCATGCCACGCGCCTCACGTTTCGTCATCCGGTGACCGGAGCCGATGTGGGAGTCGATTCACCTCTTCCCGACGACTTGCAATCGGTGATCGCTCGTTGGCCGTGATCTCGAGCGACGACTGCTAGAGTCGGATCGACCGTCAAACGGGTCCCGTGAGGCCCGAACGGAGGACGACATGACACGAGATCCGGGCCGACCCGGTCAGAGCGACGAGCCCGTGCACGTTCTCCGTTCCGACGATCTCGATCGGGCCGTGACCCGCATTTCGCACGAGATCATCGAACGCAACCGCGGACTCGATGGAGTCGTTCTGGTCGGACTGCAGCGGGGCGGTGTGTGGCTCTCGGAGCGCCTCGGGTCCGCTCTCGAACGGATCGACGGGCGCGTCGTTCCGCGCGGGGAACTCGACGTCTCTTTGTTTCGAGACGACATCGGTCTGCGCCCGGTCACTCCAGTCGCCGTCACCAGGATTCCGATCGATCTGACCGGGGCACGAGTCGTCGTCGTCGACGACGTGCTGTACACCGGTCGAACCGTCCGGGCCGCACTCGATGCACTTCATCAGTACGGTCGCCCGGCCCAGGTGCAGTTGGCGGTCATGGTCGATCGTGGACATCGAGAACTCCCGATTCGACCCGACTACATCGGAAAGAATCTGCCGACCAGTTCCGACGAGGACGTGCTGGTGTCGCCCGATGGTGTGATTCTGCGGCGAGGTTCCTCGCAATGAAGCACCTGCGGAGCATCTCGGAGATCGGCACCGATGGGCTGGTCCGTATCCTTCGCACCGCACGACACATGGAGGCGGTCAACTCCCGGCCGGTTCCGAAGGTGCCGGCCCTCGTCGGTCGCACGGTCGTGAGTCTGTTCTTCGAGGACTCCACACGTACGCGAATCAGTTTCGAGACCGCCGCGCGACGATTGTCGGCCGACACGGTCAACTTCTCGGTGTCGACCTCGAGCCTCAACAAGGGGGAGAGTCTGCGCGACACCATCGAAACGGTGAGCGCCATGGGGGCTTCGGTCTTCGTCGTACGCCACAGCACGAGTGGAGTGCCGTGGCAGATCTCGGACTGGACCGACGCGTCCATCGTGAACGCCGGGGACGGGTGGCATCAACACCCGACTCAGGCCCTGCTCGACTGCTACACGGTGCTCGCCCGCCGCGGTCTCGAGCCGTCACCCACGTGTCTGTCGGGGCTGCGAATCGCCATCGTCGGAGATTCCCGGCACAGTCGAGTGGCCCGAAGTTGTATCGAGGCCTTCACGGCTCTCGGCGCTGTTGTCGTGCTCGTGGGTCCGTCGACTCTTCTTCCGCCCGACACCTCCAGTTGGAACGTGTCGACGTCGGCGTCCCTCGATGACGTCGTTCCCGACGTCGACGTTCTGTACATGCTACGTATGCAGCGCGAGCGAATGAACGAGGCTCTCGTGCCCGACCTCGCCGAATACAGCCGTCGATACGGACTCGACGAGTCACGCTGGTCGCGTTCCCGTCCCGACTCGATTCTCATGCACCCCGGACCGATGAACAGAGGAGTCGAGATGATGTTCGACCCGTCGACGAGCGCGAAGAGTGCCATCGTCGAACAAGTGACCCATGGAATCTCGGTGCGAATGGCGGTTCTTTTCGAACTTCTGGCATCGGGTGAAGAGGTGCCGTCATGAGCCTGACTCTTCGTGGAGGTCGAATCCTCGACTCCTCGTCGTCCGACGACGTCGGTCGGGCAGTCGACCTTCGCGTCGCCGACGGGTCGATCACGCATGTGGTCGACGCCGGTTCCGATCTCCCCGCTGCTGATCAGGTCCTCGACGCGACGGGCTGCATCGTGTCGCCGGGATTCGTCGATCTTCACGTCCACCTTCGTGAACCCGGGCGTGAGGAATCCGAAACGATCGAAACCGGAAGCCGGGCCGCTGCGAAGGGCGGCTTTACTGCGGTGGTCGCCATGCCGAACACCGAGCCTCCGCACGACTCGAGGATCGTCGTCGATTTCGTCCGACAACAAGGACGACGAGCCGGGTTGTGCGAGGTCGTCCCTTCGGGCTGCATCACCGTCGGTCGAGCCGGGCAGCAACTGGCCCCGTACGCCGAACTTCAGGCGGCTGGTGTTCATCTCTTCACCGACGACGGATCGGGAGTTCAGGACGCTCAACTGATGAGGAGGGCGCTCGAGTACGCACGCGACCTGGGGGTGACTCTCGCCCAGCACTGCGAGGTGTCGAGCCTGACCCAAGGTGCCGTGATGCACGAAGGTTCGTGTTGCAGTCGTCTCGGACTTCCCGGCTGGCCGGCTGTCGCTGAAGAGTTGATGGTTCATCGCGACATCGAACTCTGCCGACTCACCGACGCCGGTATGCATTTTCTGCACCTGTCGACGGCCCGCAGCGTCGAGCTCGTTCGCGCCGCCAAAGCCGATGGACTCGATGTCACCGCCGAGGTTGCGCCTCACCATTTCTCGTTGACCGATGAGCAGTTGTCGGGTTTCGATCCGGTGTTCAAGGTGAATCCGCCGTTACGAACTCCAGCCGACATCGCGGCACTCAAGGCCGGTCTTGCCGACGGAACGATCGACGCCATCGCAACCGACCATGCACCGCACGCCGAGAGATTCAAGGAGCAGCCGCTCGATCAAGCCCCTCCGGGCATGCTCGGACTCGAAACAGCTCTCGGGGTGTCGATCGCCGAGTTGGTCGAGACCGGGGTCATGCCGTTGCGCGACGTCATCGCAGCTCTCAGTTGGAAGCCAGCGCGTATCGCTCGACTGCACGAGCGGCACGGTCGACCGATTGCGGTCGGAGAGCCGGCCAACCTGACAGTTGTCGATCCGACGATCGCCTGGCACGTCGACCCGGCGGGACTCGCCAGTCGCAGTCGGAACACGCCCTATGTCGATCGCACTCTGCGCGGTCGGGTCCGTCACACGATCTTCGAGGGTGTCGCTGTCGTGGTGGATGGGGAGGCGACCCGATGAGGATATTCACTAATCATGCAATAGAATGTATGATCATTCATTCAGCGATCATGAAGGGTTCCCATGTCTGACGGAGAGATCACCCCCGCTCACCTGGTGTTGGCCGATGGGAGCATCTTCGAGGGCGAGGCGATCGGCGCCCCGGCTCGGGTGACGACCGGAGAGGTCGTCTTCAACACGGTCCTGTCCGGTTATCAAGAAGTCGTGACCGATCCGAGTTATGCCGGCCAGATCGTCACGTTCACGTATCCGCACATCGGGAACTACGGCACCACGTCCGACGACGACGAAGCAGCCCGGCCTTTTTGTCGTGGTGTCGTCGTTCGTGATCTCGCGCGACGCGCCAGCAATCACCGTTCCACGTCGAGCCTCGACTCGATGTTGTCGTCGCGGGGTGTGTCCGGAATCGCCGGAGTCGACACGCGTCGTCTGACTCGAATCCTGCGCGACACGGGCTCGATGTCGGGCGCCTTCGGAACCGGCTCCTACGAGGAATTGCTGGCCGCGGCGCGAGCCGAGACGGGTACGGACGGAGTCGACTTGGTGTCGACCGTGACGACCGAGCGTCCCTATCACGTCGAAGGGGGAGCACTCCGCGTCGTCGCGTTCGACTTCGGTATCAAGTCGACGATCCTTCGATGTCTGGCCGAGATCGCCACCGTCGATGTCGTCCCGGCCTCGACGACAGCGGCCGAGGTCCTGGCGATGAAGCCGGACGGGGTGTTCCTGTCCAACGGTCCCGGAGACCCGTCGGCCGTTCCCTATGCCGTCGAGACGATTCGTGACCTCGTGGGTGAGGTGCCGCTCTTCGGTATCTGCCTCGGGCACCAGTTGCTCAGCCGGTCGCTCGGTGGTCAGACGTTCAAGTTGCCGTTCGGTCACCACGGCGGCAATCACCCCGTTCGTCACGAGGCGTCGGGCCGGATCGAGATCACGAGTCAGAATCACAACTTCTGCGTCGACCCGGAGAGCCTCGAAGGTCGAGTCGAGGTAACTCATCTGAACCTGAACGATCACACCAACGAAGGAATGCGGGTTCTCGCGGCGCCGGCCTTCAGCGTTCAATACCATCCCGAGGCGGGTCCCGGACCACACGACAGTCGATATCTCTTCGACGAGTTCGCCCGCCTCATGACCGAGGGAGCGAACTGATGCCCCGTCGCGACGACCTCTCGTCGATCCTCATCATCGGATCCGGCCCGATCGTGATCGGTCAGGCGTGCGAATTCGACTATTCGGGTACGCAGGCCTGTCGAGTGCTGAAGGACGAGGGCTACCGCGTCATTCTCGCCAACTCGAATCCGGCCACGATCATGACCGATCCCGATTTCGCGCACCGGACCTACATCGAACCACTGACGTGGGAAGTGGTGGCGCGCATCATCGAACGTGAGCGGCCCGACGCCGTGTTGCCGACCCTCGGTGGCCAGACCGGCCTCAACACCGCCATGGCTCTTTTCGAGCGCGGTCTGGTCGGCGTTCCCGGCACTCCCGAGTTGATCGGGGCCAACGCCGAGGCGATCGCCACGGCTGAGGACCGCGAGAAGTTCAAGGAGGCGATGATCGAGATCGGCCTGTCGGTGCCGAGAAGCGGTATCGCGCACACCGTCGACGAGGCTCGCGGCGTCATGGCCGAGATAGGCCTACCGGTCATCATCCGCCCGGCGTACATCCTCGGTGGACGGGGGACCGGAATCGCGTCGACAGCCGACGAGTTCGAGCGGTTGGCTCGACTAGGACTCGAGGCCAGTCCGATCAGCGAGATCCTCATCGAGAAGAGCATCGCTGGTTGGAAGGAGTACGAGCTCGAGGTGATGCGTGATCGAGCCGACAACTGCGTGATCATCTGCTCGATCGAGAACTTCGATCCGATGGGTGTCCACACCGGCGACTCGATCACCGTGGCTCCGGCCCAAACGCTGAGTGACGTCGAATATCAGCGAATGCGCGACGCCGCCTTCGCCTGTATCCGACGCGTGGGTGTCGAGACCGGTGGGTCGAACGTCCAGTTCGCCGTCGACCCGTCGACGGGTGAACAAGTCGTGATCGAGATGAATCCTCGTGTCTCTCGATCGAGCGCCCTGGCGTCGAAGGCGACCGGATTTCCGATCGCCAAGATCGCCGCCAAGCTGGCGATCGGCTACACCCTCGACGAGATCCCGAACGACATCACCCGCATGACGCCGGCGAGTTTCGAGCCGACGATCGACTACGTGGTGACCAAGATTCCGCGGTGGGCCTTCGAGAAGCTGCCGGGCACTTCCGGAGTGCTCGGAACTCAGATGCAAAGCGTCGGCGAAGTCATGTCGATCGGTCGTACGTTCCCGGAGAGCTTGCAGAAGGCCTTGCGATCATTGGAACAAGGGAGAGCCGGACTGAACGCCGATGCCGCCGAGAAGCAGTTCGACGATCTGAGCGACGACGATCTCCTCGCGCGAATCGCGATCCCCACTCCCGAACGAATCTTCCAGATCGGCGAACTCCTGCGACGGGGACTGTCGATCGAGGCGATCCACGAGGCGTGCCGCGTCGATCCGTGGTTCCTCGATCAGATGTCGATCCTGATCGAAGAACGTCTGCGAATCGAGACGATGTCGATCGACACGCTGGAGCCGCGCCACTGGAAGCGGATCAAGCGACTCGGATTCAGTGATGCCCAGCTGGCTCACTTGTGGGCGCGGAACGAGGACGAGGTCCGAGCGGCGCGGGTCGCAGCGGGTGTGCTGCCCACTTACAAGACCGTCGACACGTGTTCGGCCGAATTCGCCGCCGAGACCCCGTATCACTATTCGACCTACGAGGACGAGAGCGAGATCCGCGAATCCGATCGCCCGCGCGTGGTGATCCTCGGCTCGGGTCCGAATCGAATCGGCCAGGGCATCGAATTCGACTACTGCTGTGTGCACGCGTCGTTCGCGTTGCGCGACGCCGGATTCGAAACGGTCATGGTGAACTGCAATCCCGAAACCGTCTCCACCGACTACGACACCTCCGACCGTCTGTACTTCGAGCCACTCACCAAAGAAGACGTGATGAACGTGATCGAAGCCGAAACCGCGGCATCCGGTGGCCGGTCGCCCAAGGTGATCGTTTCGTTGGGTGGGCAGACTCCGCTCAAGTTGTCGGGTCAGATTCCGACCGAGCTGATCGCCGGGACCTCTCCGTCGTCGATCGATCTGGCCGAGGACCGTGAGAAGTGGAACGAGTTGTGTGATCGTCTGCGCATTCCTCAACCTCCGGGTGGAACGGCGGTGAATCTCGCCGAGGCCGAGGACATCGTGGCTCGGGTCGGTTTCCCCGTCCTGGTGCGACCGAGCTACGTGCTCGGCGGTCGAGCGATGCAGATCGTGCACGACCGCGATCATCTGGCGCGGGCGATGGCCGAACTGTCGGGTTTCGGCAGCCTCGGAAAAGAGGGTGGCCTCTCGGCCGAACGTCCGGTTCTCGTCGACCGCTTCCTCGAGGACGCGACCGAAGTCGACGTCGATGCCATTCGCGACCACACGGGTGAAGTTCTCATCGGTGGGGTCATGGAGCACGTGGAGGAGGCCGGCGTGCACTCCGGTGACTCGGCCTGTGCCATTCCTCCTCAGACGCTTCCCTCCTGGGTGGTCGAGGTCATTCGTGCCTACACCGAAGCCATTGCCGAAGCTCTCGACGTTCGTGGCTTGATCAACGTGCAGTATGCAGTGGCCGGCACCAACGTGTTCGTGATCGAGGCGAATCCGCGAGCCAGTCGAACCGTTCCGTTCGTGGCCAAGGCGACCGGAGTCCCGCTCGCCAAGGTCGCAACTCGCGTGATGCTGGGTGCGACACTCGCCGAACTTCGCAGCGAAGGGCTACTGGTCGACTCGGTGCTCGACGGTGGGCGGGTCGCCATCAAAGAAGCGGTCCTGCCGTTCAATCGTTTCCCCGAGGTCGATACGGCACTCGGACCCGAGATGCGCTCGACGGGTGAAGTGATGGGTATCGACTCGTCCTTCGGACGTGCCTTCTACAAGGCGGAATTGGCGGCCGGAACCGTGTTGCCGAACAGTGGCACGGTCTTTTTGTCGCTGGCTGATTCCGACAAGCCAGCCGGCATCGTCGTCGCCAAACACTTGCGTCAACTGGGTTTCCTCGTCGCAGCCACTCGCGGAACCGCCGACTATCTCGCTCGTTTCGGACTCGCTGTCGATCGCACGGTCGACAAGGTCAGCGAACAGGCCGGTGAGACAGCGGTCGATCTCATCGCCGGTGGTGCGATTTCGTTCGTCATCAACACTCCGCAGGGTCGGGGTGGTCGAACGGACGGTGAGGCCATTCGCAAAGCTGCCAACATGTATCGCGTGCCGTCGGTGACCACCGTGGAAGCCGCGTTGGCCGCCGTACGTGGTCTGGCCGAACAGTGGGATCACCCGATCGACGTGTGCAGTCTGCAGGAGCATCACGGGCGATGACGTTCGGCGACGTTGACACGCGTGTGCGAGTCGGCTCGGTCGAACTCGCACACGCCGTCATGACGGCGTCGGGAACTTCGGGGCACGGTGCCGAACTCGGCCATTACTTCCCCCTGTCCGAACTCGGGGCAGTGGTGGTGAAGTCGTTGTCGGTCATGCCGTGGGCCGGTAACCCGTCACCGCGACTGCATCCTCTGCCGCACGGAATGATCAATGCCGTGGGTCTCCAGGGGCCCGGAGTCTCGGCGTGGTTCGACGAGCACCTTGATCAGCTCGCCCGCCACGGAGCCCGCACTGTCATCAGTTTGTGGGGGAGAAGTGTCGACGAGTACCGACGGGCGGCCGAGATCGTCGCCTCACGGCTCGCGGCATCGGATGCCGACCATGTGGTCTCGGTCGAGGTCAACTTGTCGTGTCCGAATCTCGAAGGACGCCGAGGCATCTTCGCTCACGACGCGACACTGTCGGCCGAAGTCGTGGACGCGTGTCTGCCGGTCGGTCGTCCCCTGTGGGCCAAGTTGAGTCCGAACACCGATCGATTGGTCGAGGTGGCCTCGGCTGTGCACGCAGCCGGAGCCGAGGCGGTGACCCTCGTGAACACGGTCGTGGGTCTCGTTCTCGACGATGCCGGTGATCCGGTGCTCGGCAACGGCGGTGGAGGCCTGTCGGGGCCGATGATCCACCCGGTCGCCGTTCGCGCCGTCTCCGATGTTCGCGAGGGGTGTCCCGATCTCCCCATCGTCGGGGTGGGCGGGGTCTCGTCAGGAGCCACGGCGGCGGCCCTGATGAGGGCTGGAGCGGCGGCCGTGCAGGTGGGAACGGCGTCTTTCGCCGACCCTCGGGCGCCGAAAATGGTGGCCGATGATCTCGAGAAATGGGCTCGTGAACAGGGGTTTTCTCGCCTGAGCGACATCACGGGAGCGCGGCGACGCCCCTCGTCGTGATTTCTTCGGGCCGACTATCCACCAGCACCCGCCTGACCAGGAGTAAGTTTCGCCCATGGCAACACCTCCGCAACTCACACCCGAACAGCGCGCGGCGGCGCTGGCCAAAGCTGCTGAAGCTCGGGCCGCTCGTGCCGCGATCAAGGTCCAGCTGAAGCAAGGCACCCTCACGGTGGCCGATGCTCTGGCGTCCTCCGATCCCAACGTGGGCAAGTTGAAGGTCGTTTCGCTCCTCGAGAGCTTGCCCGGTCTTGGCAAGGTCAAGGCCCGCAAGATCATGGAAGAGGTCGGGATCGCCGACAACCGCAAGATCCAGGGTCTCGGCGCTCAGCAGAAGAAGACCCTGCTCGAACACCTCGACAAGTGATGTCGGGGGTCGATTCCGACCCGCTAACCCGACATCGCCCACTGATCATCATCGTGTCCGGCCCCGGAGGGGTCGGGAAAGGCACCATCGTCGACGCCCTGGTGGCGCGCGATCCGGAGTTGTTGTTGAGCCGATCGTGGACGACACGGGATCAGCGGCCCGGAGAACGTGACGATGCGTACGTCTTCGTGTCTCGTGAGGAGTTCCTGGCTCGCCGAGAGGCCGACGGGTTCCTGGAGTGGACCGAATTTCTCGGCAACTTCTACGGCACGCCGCAACCCGATCCGTCCTCGGCCCGCGACCTGGTGCTGGAGATCGAGGTGGACGGAGCCCAGCAGGTGAAATCCCGTTTTCCCGACTCGGTCCTCATCTTCGTGTTACCCCCGTCGCGTGACGAACAGCGTCGTCGGCTCGTCGGGCGAGGAGACCCTGACGACAAGGTGCAGGCCCGGCTGCGAAAGGCCGAGGACGAGGAACCGGTGGGTCGGGCTCTCGCCGATCACGTCGTCGTGAACGACGAATTGGAGCGGACCGTGGCCGAGATGCTGCAGATCATCGAGGCCCGACGCATTGGCGGGGGACGGGGCTAGCCTCACGCTCGACAGTTTTCGTAGCCATCTCGAAGAACGGTGCCCCGGTGACGACCAACGACTCGATGACCAATCCCGCCCTCGAAGGTTTGCTCGACAAGGTCGACTCCAAGTTCAGCCTGGTCACGCTGGCGGCCAGTCGGTCACGTCAGTTGCAGGACTACTACCTGGGCGTCACCTCGTCGAAGTCGATTCCGCCTCAGGTGCCGTCGCTACGCAAACTCCTGAGCCTCAGCTTCGAAGAGATCGCGGCCGGCAAGATCGTCCGTATCTCCGGTGACGAAGTTCGCGAACGTGAAGCCGCCGAAGCGGCTGCGCTCGCCGATGCCGAAGCCGCCGAGTTGGCGCTGCTCGCCGATTCCGATGCTCCCGAGGGTGACGACGCCTGACGCGTCGCCACGTCCAGTCATGACACGACCGTTGTCGGGTCGTCGCATCGTTCTCGGTGTGAGTGGCGGAATCGCCGCCTACAAAGCGGTTGAAATCTGTCGTCGTCTCGTCGATCTCGGCGCTCATGTCGTCCCGGTGATGACGTCGGGTGCCGACAAGTTCATCGGGCGGACCACCTTGTCGGCTCTGGCGAGCGAACCGGTTCAGACCTCGTTGTGGGACGAGGCGTCTCCCATTCCGCACACCAAACTCGGTCAGAACGCCGATCTCGTTCTCGTCGCGCCCGCCACGGCGCGCGTGATCGCTGGTTACGCACACGGCCTGTCGACCGATCTCCTCACCAATGTCCTCATTGCGACTCGGGCCCCGGTCGTGGTGTGTCCGGCCATGCACACCGAGATGTGGGAGCACCCGGCCGTCCAGGACAACATTGCACTGTTGCGTCGTCGGGGTGTGCACGTGGTCGAACCCGAGGAAGGTCGTCTGGCCGGTGGTGACTCGGGGAAGGGTCGACTGGCGGCTCCCGATGTCGTGGTCGATGCCGTGCGGCGAGTGCTCGGTCCCCGAGATCTCGAGGGCCGCTCGATCGTCGTCTCGGCGGGTGGAACGCGCGAGCCGATCGATGCCGTGCGCGTGATCGCCAATCGATCGAGCGGAAAGCAGGGCTATGCCGTGGCCGAGGAGGCCGTTCGTCGTGGAGCGTCGGTCACCTTGGTCACCACGGTCGATCGAGAGGCTCCGGCCGGTGTGCACGTGATCGAGGTCGAGACGGCGGCCGAGATGCAGGCGGCGCTCGACGAGCGGACCCGCGATGCCGATGTGGTCGTCATGGCGGCGGCGGTCGCCGACTTCCGGCCGATTCGCTGCGAATCCGGGAAGATCAAGAAGGACCTCGGTGTACCCGACATTCGACTCGAGCCGACCCCCGACATCTTGGGCTCGCTCGGAGCTCGTAAAGCACCCGGTCAGATCCTGGTGGGCTTCGCAGCCGAGACGTCCGACCTCATCGAGAACGCCACGTCGAAGATGAGACGCAAGAATCTCGATCTCATGGTCGCGAACGACGTGTCGGCTCCGGGAGTCGGTTTCCAGCACGACACGAACGCAGTTACCTTCCTGCGGCCCGATGAGCCTCTAGAGTCGCATCCGTTGAGCGACAAGCGGGACATCGCCCGGGCGTTGCTCGACATCGTTGCTCGACTTCTCGCCTGACGGCGGGCGGTCGTCGACACCGACCGACAGCCCGACACGTATGGGGAGTTTCATGAGCCGCCACTGGACGTTCACCTCGGAAAGTGTGACCGAGGGTCACCCCGACAAGATGGCCGATCAGATCTCCGACGGCGTTCTGGACGCGATCCTGGCCAAGGATCCGCACGCGCGAGTCGCGTGCGAGACGTTGGTGACGACGGGGCTGTGTTTGGTGTCCGGTGAGATCACGACCGGTGAGTACATCGAGATTCCCGACATCGCCCGCAACGTCATTCGCGAAATCGGTTACGACAACGCCGAATTCGGTTTCGACGGCAAGACCTGCGGAGTGCTGGTGGCCCTCGACGCTCAGAGCCCCGACATCGCGCAAGGGGTCGATCGCAGCGAGGAAGTGCGCGGCCGTTCCGGAAGTGACGACCTCGATCTGCAGGGCGCGGGTGACCAGGGAATGATGTTCGGCTATGCGTGCAATGAGACACCGTCGCTCATGCCGCTGCCGATTCATCTCGCCCATCGCTTGGCCGAACGTTTGACCGACGCTCGTAAGTCGGGCCAGATTCCGTACCTTCGTCCCGACGGCAAGACGCAGGTGACATTCGATTACGAAGACGGTCGCCCGGTTCGGCTCCGGACGGTTCTGGTGTCGACTCAACACCACGATGGCATCGATCGCGATTCGGTGATTCGCCCCGATCTCATCGAGCAGGTGATTCGTCCCGTGATCCCCGAAGAGTTCGCCGACGACGACTACTCGGTGTTCGTCAACCCGACCGGCAAGTTCGTGCTCGGTGGACCGCACGCCGACACCGGACTGACGGGTCGCAAGATCATCGTCGACACCTACGGCGGTATGGGACGTCACGGTGGTGGTGCCTTCAGTGGCAAGGATCCGAGCAAAGTCGATCGATCGGCGGCGTACGCGGCGCGTTGGGTCGCCAAGCACGTGGTGGCATCGGGTGCCGCCGAGCGTTGCGAGGTGCAGGTGGCCTACGCGATCGGAATGTCGCATCCGGTCAGCATTCTCGTCGAGACCTTCGGAACCGAGAAGGTCGCCGTCGAGAAGATCGAGGCCGCCGTGCGGTCCACGTTCGACCTTCGTCCGGCCGCCATCGTGCGCGACCTGAAGTTGAAGCGACCGATTTACCGTCAGACGGCGGCCTACGGTCACTTCGGACGTGAGCTCCCCGATTTCGAGTGGGAGTCCTTGTCCCGTCTCGCCGACTTCACGTCGGCCCTCGGTCTCTGAGTCCTCTGGGACGCGTTGCGCGCATCGTTCCCGACGTCACGGGAATCGACAAGACCTTCGACTATCTCGTCCCCGATGAACTGATCGATGTCGTCGAACTCGGCTCGAGGATTCGAGTCTCGTTGCACGGGCGTCGAGTCGGAGGTTGGGTCGTCGAACTGGCGGGAGCTTCGGACGAAGTGTCGTCCGACGCTTTGAAGCCCATTGCGAAATCGAGTGGAATCGGACCGAGTGCCGACCTGATCGATCTGGCTCGCTGGGCGTCGTGGCGTTGGTGTGCCGGTCGCTTGCGCCCCTTCCTCCTGGTGTCCTCGCCGCCGGTGGTCGTTCATCGGCCGGCCACACCTCGACGAACGGCGGTTCGCGT
The DNA here is from genome assembly GCA_027592035.1 of Actinomycetota bacterium. Taxonomy (GTDB): domain Bacteria; phylum Actinomycetota; class Acidimicrobiia; order Acidimicrobiales; family Ilumatobacteraceae; genus Casp-actino8. The sequence goes on from JAQCIK010000020.1 coordinate 14,493, forward strand.
CGAACCGACATCACCGGCCACGACGGCACTCATTGCCAACGGGGGAGGTGTTCTGCGACTTCCACCGACGGCTGATCACCTGCCGTCGGTTCTGTCGGCGGCCCGAGTCGGCCCCACGCTCGTGGTGTGTCCCTCGGTCGACATGGCACGAGTCCTGTCGCATCGGGTACGCCGCACGGGCGTCTCGGTGGCGCTCTTACCCGAGGATTGGGCTCAGGCTCGGGGTGGTGTCGACGTGGTCATCGGAGCGCGTGGCGCGGCATTCGCGCCGTGCCCCGACATGGCGGTGGCACTGGTACTCGACGAGAACGACGAGTCGTTGCAAGAGGAGCGATCGCCCACCTGGCACGCACGCGACGTGGTGATCGAACGTTGTCGTCGGACAGGCGCGGTTCCAGTACTGGTCTCGGCGACCCCGACGGTCGAGGCCTGGGTCGGCCTCGGACGACGTGGGGAAGGCGTCGCATCGCCGGGCACCGAACGTGAGACACGAGCCTGGCCGAGTGTCGAGGTGATCGATCGATCCGAGCAGGAGCCGTGGAAGAGGACCCTCGTCTCGTCGGAACTGATCGAGATTCTGCGGGACGAGCGACTCCGCGTGGCGTGCGTGATCAACACCAAAGGAATGGCTCGTCTCCTGGCCTGTCGGTCGTGTCGGGCGGTGGCCCGTTGCACCGAGTGCGACGGAGCCTTGGTGGAGTCGACCGAGGGAACACTGGAGTGTTCGCGATGTTCCACGACGCGGCCTCGACTGTGTGCGACGTGTGCGTCACGAGATCTGGCTCGGGTCAAGCCCGGCACGACTCGTCTGCGAGATGAACTCGAACGCGCGGCTCAACGTTCGGTGATCGAAGTGACGGCAGCCACGTCCGAAGTCGACGACTCGGCGGCCGATGTCTTCATCGGAACCGAAGCAGTTCTTCATCGAGTTCGCCGCGTCGACGTGGTCGTGTTCCTCGACGTCGACTCCGAACTCCTCGCGCCGCGGTTTCGAGCCCGTGAACAAGTGTGGACACTGATGGCTCGCGCCGCCCGCCTCGTCGGACCATCGGGTCGACTTCTCCTGCAGACGACTCTCGTCGATCACGACACGATCCGATCACTCGCGGCCCTCGATCTCGACGGAGCAGCGGCGGCCGAATGGGAACGGCGGGTATCGCTCGCTCTGCCACCGATCAGCACCCTTGCAATCGTCGAAGGTGACGGTCTCGACGAATGTCGGTCCACCTTGTCGCTCCACGAAGGAATCGACGTCGGTCGCGTCGGGGATCGACTCGTCGTCAGAGCCCGTGACGCCACCACACTTGCTGACGCCTGGAGTGCCCTCCGTGCGGCCCGTGACAACGATCGCCGACTGCGTTCGCTCCGAATATCGGTCGATCCACCTCGGGTGTGACGACGTCAGTGCGGCCGGCGCGGTGCGACTTCGAGAAGTCGATACCCGGCTCGTGATCCGAGTCGAGTCGTGGGAAAGCCCTCGGCGATGAGCCATCGTTGCAGTGAGTCGGATCCCAGATTCTTCTGAACCACCAGAATGGCGTGTCCCGACGGTGTGAGACGGTCGAGCCATCGCACGAGCATGGCGTGTAGTTCTTCCTTGCCGACCTTGATCGGAGGGTTGCTCCAGATCACGTCGAATCGCAGCGAGTCGTCGACGTCATCGGGGGCCTTCACGTCGATGTTGGTGACCTCGAGGCGACGGGCATTGTCGACAGTGAGTTCACGCGCTCGTTCGTTCACGTCGACGGCGATCACGTGCGCGCCGGGTCGACGACGAGCGAGGACCAGCGAGATCGGCCCGGCACCACACCCGAGATCGAGAAAGGTCCCGCGGTCGGGCAAAGAGGGCGCGTCGGTGAGAAGAAATTTCGTGCCGGTGTCGAGACGACCGTGCGAGAACACGCCACGGTCGGTCCACATCTCGAAGGCGTCGTCGGGCAGGACGACCGTCACCGGCCGTCGATCGGAGGGTGTGTCGGGCGACTGGTCGAAATAGTGCGACATCTCGCAGTTAGCCTGACAGGTATGACGTACGAAATCCGGACATTCGGCGACCCGGTGCTGGCGGCCAAGGCGGCCGAAGTCACCGACATCGACGGCAAGGTGGTCCGAATCGTCGACCAGATGTTCGAGACTCTGTACGAAACCGAAACGGGAATCGGTCTCGCCGCGCCGCAGGTCGGTATCGCTCGTCAGATCTTCGTCTGGGACATCGAAGGCGAGCCCGAAGTCATCTTCAACCCGGTGATCGCCGAGTCCGATGGTGAATGGACGTACGAGGAGGGCTGCCTCAGCATTCCTGGTCTCTACGTCGAAATGGTTCGTCCGAAGACCGTGTTGATGACCGGGATCGACATCGACGGCAACGAGGTGTCGTTCGAGGCCGATGAACTCGAAGCGCGACTTTTTCAGCACGAGCTCGATCATCTAAACGGAGTGTTGATGTTCGATCGCATGCAGCCCGAGCAAAGAGAGAAAGCTCTGGCCGAGTATCGCCGTTTGGCGACCCAAGCCGATGCCGCGGCACCTCGTCATCTCCGGGCCGAGTGACGACACCACTCGCGCCCTTGCCGGTCGGCCCCATTGGACGGGTCGTCTTTCTCGGAACACCTGATACATCGGCCGACGTCCTCTCGGGACTCCTCGGCAGTGGGATCGAGGTCGTGCACGTCATCACCCGCGCCGACAAGAAGCGGGGGCGGGGCTCGACTCTCCGACCGAGTCCGGTCAAGCAGATGGCGGTCGATCACGGCGTGCCGGTCTCGCATCGAGTCGACGATCTCCTCGATCTCGCAGAACCCGTCGAACTCGGGATCGTGGTGGCGTACGGAGCACTCGTGAGAGAACACGTTCTGGTTCGGATTCCGATGGTCAATCTGCACTTCTCGCTCCTGCCCCGTTGGCGAGGGGCCGCACCGATCGAGCGCTGCATCATGGCGGGGGATCGAGAGACCGGTGTGTGTCTCATGCATGTCGAGGTCGGTCTCGACACCGGTGGAGTGCTGGCCTGCGAGCGTGTAGCAATCGACGATTCCGTGACAGCGGACGAGTTACGGCGTGATCTCGCCGAACGGGGCACGCGACTGCTCGTCGACAGCCTGCGAAGCGGTCTGCCGCCGGTCGTTCCGCAAGAGGGAGAACCCGTCTATGCCGAGAAGTTGACGAGCGACGATCGGCACATCGTCTGGTCCGAGTCGGCCGACATGACCATGCGACGCGTTCGTCTCGGAGGCGCTTGGACGGAACTCGAAGGCACGCGAGTCAGAATCGGTTCGCTGCGAGCAACCGATGAGAAGTCGACGCAGCGAGCCGGCGAAGGATCAGTCGACGGGAGTCGAGTCATGATCGCGACCGGTGATCTCGATGTCGAGATCATCACGCTGCAGCCCGAGGGAAAGACGATGATGTCGGCGGCCGACTGGGCCAACGGTCGCCGTGGGGCGCCGATCAGTTTCGAGTCATGACGTCGCCCACGGCTCGCGAGGTGGCGATCGAAGCCCTGACCAGAATCGAGGATGGAGGTGCGTACGCGAACCTGATCGTCCCTCGCCTGCTCGATCGATCTTCTCTCGAACCTGCTGATCGACGATTCGTGACCGAGTTGGTGTACGGCACCACGCGACGACGGCGCGCGTGTGATGCCCTCGTCGATCGTTTCGTATCGGCATCACCCGACGACATGACTCGGAGGGTGTTGCGCCTCGGCGCTTACCAGATCGTCTTCGGAGGTGTGGCACCTCATGCCGCGGTGTCGACGTCGGTCTCCCTCGCGCCCCGTCGTACCCGCGGGTTCGTGAACGCGGTCCTTCGTCGGGTGGCGACCACGCCCATGGTGTGGCCCGACGAAGCCACGCGCCTCAGCTATCCGAACTGGATCGTTCGTACGATCGAGGCCGAGTTCGGTGTCGAGGCCGGTGATTGCCTCGACCGGATGAACGAGCCGGCTCCGGTGTCTCGACGTCCCGACGGCTACGTCCAGGATCTCGCCAGTCAGTGGGTGGTGGAGGCCGTCGGGGCCGAACGCGGAGACCTCGTTCTCGACACCTGTGCCGGTCCAGGAGGTAAGGCGACCGGTCTGGCTGCGACCGGAGCGCGAGTGATTGGAGCCGACGCCAACACCACGCGCGCCGGTTTGGTCGTTCGCAACGCGGTGGCCTGTGGTGTGGATGTCGGAACCGTCGTCGCCGATGCTCGCCGGCCACCGATGTTGTCCGGCACCTTCGATCGTGTCCTCGTTGATGCGCCGTGTTCGGGTCTCGGAGCGTTGCGTCGTCGACCCGACGCTCGATGGCGAATCGCCGAATCCGACGTCGAAGACCTGGTTCGTCTGCAAGCAGCCATCCTGGAGTCGTCGGCTCGACTCGTGAGACCAGGAGGTCTACTCGTGTACAGCGTCTGCACCGTGACGTCTCGCGAATCGATCGATCATCCCATTCCGGACGATTTCGAGATCGTGGGCCGTGAAGGTGACGACGTGCCACGACTACGTGACGACTGGGACGAGTTCGGTCACGGATTCCGTCTCGCGCCTCATCGAACCGACACTGACGGAATGGTCCTGGTCCGATACCGTCGACGGTCATGACCTCCGAGGATCGCCTGAAGGCCAAGGTGCTCACGGTGAGCGATGGTGTCGTGCACGGCACTCGCGACGATTTGTCGGGAATCGCGTTGGCCGAGGCGCTCGAGCGGGCCGGCTTCGACGTGGTCGAACGCTCTCTGACGGCCGATGGCGCCGACGAGGTGGAGGCCGAATTGCGCCGACTCACATCGGGCTTCGCCGGTTTGGTCGTGACCACGGGTGGAACGGGATTCGCGCCTCGCGACATGACACCCGAAGGCACGCGACGGGTGATCGAGCGCGAGGCTCCGGGACTTGCTGAAGCGATGCGACTCGTGAATCCGCTCGGACGTCTGTCGCGCGGTGTGGTCGGCATCGTCGGGTCGTGCATCGTCTGCAACACTCCGGGCTCCCCGAAGGGATGCGTCGAGCAGATCGAGGCGATCGCCGACGTTCTTCCACACGCCCTTCGCCTCCTCGCCGAAACTCCGACGTCCCACGGCAACTGACGCCGGTAGCGTGACAGGCGTGTTGCGCCTCGTCGTTCCCAAAGGCTCGCTCGAGAAGGCCACCTTCGAGTTGTTCGAGGCGGCCGATCTTCCGATTCGTCGCTCGTCGAGTGTCGATTACAAGGCGTCGATCGACGACCCTCGCATCGACGAGGTTCGCATTCTTCGTCCCCAGGAGATTCCGGAATACGTCGCCGAAGGTTTGTTCGATCTCGGGATCACCGGTCGCGACTGGGTCGAAGAGACCGAGAGCGACGTCGAGAGCCTGGGCGAGCTTCGTTACTCCAAGGCCACGAGCGATCCGGTGAAGGTGGTCGTCGCAGTGGCCGGTGACAGTTCGGCTCAGTCGGTGGCCGACCTACCGCAGGGTGTTCGCGTGAGTACCGAATACCCCGGACTCACCCGACGGTTCTTCGCGTCACGGGGTATCGACGCCGATGTTCGTCTCTCGTACGGAGCGTCGGAAGCGAAGATTCCCGACATCGCCGACTGCATCGTCGACATCACCGAGACCGGTCGGGCTCTGCGAGCCGCCGGGTTGCGCGTGATCGACACGATGCTCGTGAGTTACACCGAGATGATCGCCCACCGACCCTCGTCGGCCGATCCGGCAAAACGTCACGCCATGAACCAACTCATGACCCTGTTGCTCGGAACCCTCGACGCGCGAGGAAAGGTTCTGGTCAAGTTGAACGTCGGGGCCGATGATCTGGCCAAGGTCCTCGCAGTGTTGCCGTCGGCCAAGTCGCCCACCATCAGTGAGTTGGCCGGGGGAGGGTTCGCCGTGGAGTCGGTGGTCGAGAAGGGTTCGATCAACACACTCATCCCCGCGCTGAAAGATGCCGGCGCATCCGATCTTCTCGAGATGCCCATTTCCAAGATCGTGGCGTGACGGTCGTGTCGGCACAGGGCGGCGTCGTGGCCGAATTCGACCCTCACGTCGGACTCGGGGTCGTACGACTCGACGACGGTCGTGACGTGCCTTTTCACTGTGCCGAGATCGGTGACGGAAGTCGGCGCATCGAGCCGGGGAGTCGGGTGCTCTGCGAGGTTCGGCCGAAGTTCGGTCGGCTCGAGGCCTTCGCTCTCGTCAGAGACTGATGTCTGACCCAAAGGTCTCGGACATCAACCCTTGATCTGGACGAAGGCCAGACGAATGTTCGACAAGGCGTCGGCCAGGACGGCATGGTCGGGACCGAGGCGCTCACCGAGACCTTCGACCAGGCAGGCCAGGGCATCGATCGACACGGCGGCTTGATCGAGGTTGGCCGGGGCTGACGACAGATGGATGGCCGCCAATTCGTACAGGCCCATGGCGTGGTTCACGATCACGACCTCGGCCGGCACCTCGGCCAGGCGGCGACGAGCTTCGGCGAGGGCCTCCATCGATTCGTCGATCGTTTCGTCGATCGCTCCGTCGAAATCGGGGTCTGTCATGGGTTTTCCTCGTCGATCCCGTTACCCTACAAGTCGACAATCGATGAAAAGTGGGGTTCGCCCCCACCTGACCATCTTCGGATGCGCTCAGGTCTTTCGTGTCAGGCGCTCTGGCGGCTGCCCCGGATCGGCTTTTCGTCCGCACGTATCCGATCACCATGGGAGGTAGCCCATTGCACAGGAGTGAACAGCCATAGCACCGCCGCAGAACGAGCCCCGCTACAACGAGCGCATTCGTGCGCGTGAAGTGAGGGTCATCGGCCCCGACGGTTCCCAGCTCGGCATCAAGCCTCTTCCCGAGGCGCAGTCGCTGGCGCGTGAACTCGATCTCGATCTCGTCGAGGTCGCTCCACTCGCCACACCGCCGGTCTGTCGAATCATGGACTACGGCAAGTTCCGCTACGAGGAATCCCAGCGTCAGCGCGAAGCCCGCAAGAAGACCTCTCATGTCACGGTCAAGGAAGTGAAGTTCCGACCCAAGATCGGCAAGGGAGACTTCGACACCAAGGTTCGCCACGTACAGGAATTCCTGGAAGGCGGACACAAGGTGAAAGTGACCCTGCAGTTCCGAGGGCGCGAGATGGCTCACCCCGAACTCGGCAGCAAGATCCTGGACGGAGTCATCGAGCAGGTCGGTGACATCGCCAAGGTCGAGACGCAAGCCCGACTCGAAGGTCGCAACATGACACTCGTGCTCGTGCCCGAGAAGAAGGTCAAGAAGAACTCCTCATCCGGATCGTCCAACTCCTCGAAGACCACCGCCGCACCTGTGGTGGAGGCCCCCGAAACCCCGGCTCCTACCGGAACCGAGAACTGACAGAAAGAAGCCCGATATGCCCAAGATGAAGACGAGCAAGACCACGGCCAAGCGGTTCCGCAAGACCGGCACCGGCAAGCTCCGTCGTCTGCAGCAGAACCGCCAGCACTTGTTCGAGAAGAAGCCGTCCACCCGGACCCGCCGACTCGACGGTCTGGTCGACGTCCACCCCGGTGACGAGAAGAAGATCAAGCGGCTCCTCGCCGAGCGCTGAATTGAATCGTCCACCTATTTCCATCAGGTAGTTCCGAGAAAGGAGAGTTCCCATGGCCAGAGTGAAAAGAGCCGTCGGAGCCAAGAAGAAGCGTCGCCAGGTTCTGGAGCGCGCCAAGGGTTATTACGGCAATAAGAGTCGTTCCGTACGCGCGGCCAACGAGCAGGTGATGCGCAGTGGTCAGTACGCATTCCGTGATCGTCGCGCCAAGAAGGGTGAGTTCCGCCGTCTCTGGATCCAGCGCATCAACGCGGCCTGCCGGCTGAACGACATGAGCTACAGCCGATTCATCGCCGGGCTGAACGCGGCCGGAATCGAAGTCGACCGCAAGATCCTCGCCGATCTCGCCGTGACCGACCCGGCCGCCTTCGCGAAGCTGGTGGCATCGGCCAAGGCTGCATTGGGCTGACGGAGCCTGCGTGGGACTCGGTCTCACCAATCAACACGTCCGACGACTGCGGCGCCTCATGGGGCGCCGCAGTGCGCGTCGTGACGAAGGCGTTCTGGTGGTCGAAGGAGCCGTGCTCGTTCGGGAGGCGGTCGCCGCTGGACGTCGGATCCAGTGTCAGTTCGTGGCTCCCGGGGTCGAGTCCGTCGAAGGAGCGGGAGTCGTGTACGAACTCGACCCGGGCGTGATCGACAAAGTGACCGACACCGAGACGCCGTCGGGGATCGTTGCCATCGTCGAGCATCGTTCGGTCGGTATCAGCGAACTCGACTCGGCGACCTTCGTCCTGGTTGCCGAGGCGATCTCCGACCCGGGAAATCTCGGAACCCTCGTTCGCTCGGCCGAAGCAGCGGGTGTCGACGCGGTGGTTGTCACCCAGGGCACGGTCGACTCGTCGAACCCGAAAGTGGTGCGGGCCTCGGCCGGTGCTCTCTTTCACGTTCCGATCGTGGAAGTCGAGACTCTGGACGACGTGAAACGCGCTGGATTCACCACTTATGGAACGTCGTCCCATCGTGGCCGCGATCATCGCAGCGTGGCCTATGCGCCACGCGTGGCAGTCGTGATCGGCAACGAGGCCCATGGGATCACCGATCACGCGGCGATCGACGAGTGGATCACCATCGAGCACGTGGGGCGATCCGAGTCACTCAACGCCGCAATGGCTGGGACCCTCGTCGCTTTCGAAGTTGCTCGTCATCGTCGCGGCCCCTCCGGTACCGTGACTCCGTCATGATCGCCGACATCACCTCTGCCCGTGACGCCGCACTGGCGCTGATCGCTGATGCGTCGTCGGTCGACGAGGTGGCTCGACTCGATGCCGAACTGCTCGGCAAGAAGGGTGCCCTCGCTGGGCTGAAGGCGGGTCTCGGCAAGTTGGGGACCGTCGACGAGAAGAAGGCCGCTGGCGCAGCGCTCAACGAGGCGATGTCGACCGTGGAGAGGGCTTTCGACCAAAAACGTCGTGAACTGGGGAGCGCGGAACGCGAGCTCCAGATGGCGGCCGAAGCTCTCGATCTCACCGAGTTCGTCGCTGCACCGCGTCGTGGACGAGCACACATCGTCACCCAGGCGTGGGAGCGACTCGAGGACGTGTTCGTCGGTCTCGGTTTCCAGGTGGCCGAAGGTCCCGAAGTCGAGACCGACTGGTACAACTTCGAGGCGTTGAACATGCCGCCGTCGCACCCGGCGCGGAGCATGCACGACACGTTCTACGTCGATCACGGTGCTCCGGGGAGCACCGTGCTGCGAACGCACACCTCGCCCGTGCAGATCCGGGTGATGCAGTTGATTGCGCCTCCGATCTACATGGTGATGCCCGGACGAGTGTTCCGGAACGAGACCACCGACTCGACACACCTGGCGGTCTTCCATCAGATCGAGGGACTCGTGATCGATCGCGGTATCACTCTCGCCGACCTGGCCGGCACCATCGACTCGTTCACCAAGGCCTTCTTCGGTACCGATTTCGGCAGCCGCCTCCGCCCGTCGTACTTCCCGTTCACCGAACCTTCGGCCGAATTCGACATTCGCACACCGAACGGCGACTGGCTCGAACTCGGAGGGTGCGGAATGGTTCACCCGAACGTGTTGCGTGCGGGTGGACTCGATCCGGAGGAGTGGAGCGGTTTCGCCTTCGGGTTCGGAATCGACCGCATGGCCAAGGAACGGCACGGGGTCGGTGACGTGCGCGAGATGTACACCAACGACATCAGATTCATCGAGCAGTTCTGACATGAAGATCGTCGATTCCTGGCTCCGAGATCTCGTGGCATTACCCGCCGAGGCGACCGTCGATGTCGTCGCCGACACTCTGTCCGACGTCGGTCTCGCCTGCGAGAGTGTCGATCGGGTTGGCGCGACGGTCGACGGTGTGATCACGGCCCGCGTGGTGAAGACAGAGCGTCATGCCGATGCCGCCAAGGTGCACCGCGTGTTCCTCGACATCGGTGACGGCACCGAGCACCACGTGTGGTGCGGTGCGTTCAACATGCAACCCGGTGACGTCATTCCGTGGGCGACCCCGGGAACTGAGATGCCCGACGGGCGTCTCATCGAGACCAAGCCGATCGTCGGTATCCCGAGCGAGGGGATGTGCTGTTCGGCGCGCGAACTCGGTCTCGGCGACGATCACAGCGGGATTCTGATCCTCGATCCGAACACGCCGCTCGGAGTGCCCTACGGAGAGGCGCTGGGTCTGGCCGAAGAAACTGTGTACGACCTCGACGTGTTGCGCAACCGTCCCGATGCTTTCGGGCACGTCGGAGTCGCTCGTGATCTCGCGGCCCGCTTCGGAGTTCGATTCGGGGCGCCGAGCGGGAACGTGGTCGCCGCCGGACCACGGCGATCGGCGACGGTCGAGATCGTCGACGGAGATCGGTGCCCGCGCTTCACGAGTGTCGTGCTGTCAGGTATCCGCGTCACCGAGTCACCGGACTGGATGAAGAGCCGTTTGGCTGCGGCAGGAATGCGTCCGATCAACAATGTGGTCGACGTCAGCAATTACGTGATGCTCGAGACGAATCAGCCCAATCACGCCTACGACTTCGACACTCTGGGTGGGGGAGGCTTCCGCATTCGGGTGGCGCGTGACGGTGAGTTGATGATCACTCTCGACGGGGTCGAACGCAACCTCACCTCCGACGATCTGCTCATCTGTGATGCCGATGATCGCCCCATCGGCATCGCCGGGATCATGGGAGGTCAGAACACCGAGATCAGTGAGTCGACGACGGCCGTCGCTCTCGAAACCGCGTATTTCGAGCCCATCGGCATCATGAAGAGCGTGCAGCGCTTGGCCTTGCGCAGTGAAGCATCGGCTCGCAACGAACGGGGGATCGATCCACTCGGAGTCGAGTCGTCGGTCGCTCGTTTCGTCGAGTTGCTCCGTCTCACGTGTCCGGACCTCGTCGTGCACGACGGTTTCGTCGACGCCCGAACGTCGTCCATGCCGGTGGCCCCCACGATCACGGTGCGACCGGCACGGGTGAGCGCGCTTCTCGGACGAGAATTCACGGCCGACGAGATCTCGTCGCTCGTGACTCCGATCGGCTTCTCCTGTGTCCCCGATGGACCGTATCTGGCGGTGACCGCTCCTTCGTGGCGACCCGACTGCACTCTCGAGATCGACATCGTCGAGGAAGTGGCCCGATTGTTCGGGTACGAGAACCTGGGCAAGACAGTGCCGAAGTCGACTCAGCCCGGTGGTCTCTCGCCGATTCAGCAACGCCGGCGCCGCGTGCGCGATGTACTGCTCGGACTCGGTGTCAACGAGGCGATGCCTCATCCTTTCCTTGCCGATGGTGATCTCGAACGGGCCGGTTTGTCCACTGATGCCGTTCGTCTCGTCAATCCTCTGGCGGTCGGCGACGACGTTCTGCGTACGTCGTTGCGGCCCGGACTGTTGAAGGCACTTGCGTTCAACGAATCACATCGTCGAACGGGAGTCGCGCTTTTCGAGATCGGGCACGTGTACCCACCGAGTGACGATCTGTTGCCGGCCGAGTTCGAAGCTCTGACGGTGGTCGTGGCCGGTGCCGAGGCGCCACGGGCGGTCGCCGTGTGGCGTGAGTTGGCCTCGGCGATGGGCTGGGGAGCTCGGCTCGACCAATCGAATGTTCCCGCTGGCCTGCATCCCACGCGGTCGGCCACCTTGTCGGCGGGCCGAGACGTCGTGGGTTCGATCGGAGAGGTACACCCCGATGTCCTCGATGCCTTCGACGTCACCGAACGGGTGGCGATCCTCGAATTGAATCTCTCGATTCTGCTCGCCACCGATCCCAAGGTCGTGCAGTGGAAGTCGACGTCCCGCTTCCCGTCGTCCGACATCGATCTGGCGTTCAACGTTCCGTCGTCGATGACGGCCGAAAAGGTCGACAAAGCGCTGCGGCAGGCGGCGGGGGCTCTCTTGGTGTCGCTCGAACTGTTCGACGTGTATCGGAGCGATCCGGCGGCCGAGGCGCGAAGTCTGGCGTTCCGTTTGCGCCTGCAGGCGACTGACCGGACGTTGGCCGACGCCGACATCGCCGGTGTGCGTGACAAGTGTGTGGCCGCAGTTTCCAAGCTCGGCGCATCGCTGCGCAGCTGACCTCAGTTCACGGAGAGGTCGGCGGGTGCCGACGCCATCCATGACACTCGACCCGGTTGACGTGCCATCACGTCGAACCACAGCTCCTCGGGGGCTGAGGAGAACACGTCGTCGGCATCGGCCGTGGCAACGATCCAGACGCCGGCTTCGAGTTCACCGTCCAATTGTTGGGCGCCCCAGCCGGCATAGCCATGGAAGATGCGCACGGCGCGGGGACGTGGATCGAGGAGAACGGGATCACGGTCGAGTTCGACGGCATCGATGGTGTCGTCGTCGAGACGTCCGAGGGCGATCAGTGCCTGAGGTTCCACTGGCCCTCCGTTGAAGACGACGGCCGGGCTGGCGAGAAGGGGATTCCAGTCCTCGAACTCGACGTCGATGGTGTCGCTGATTCGGTTGATCACGACACCGAGAGCGCCACCTTCGTTGTGCTCGAGCATGAACACCACGGCCCGATCGAAATTCGGATCGCCGAGCGGGGGAGCAGCCACGAGCAGACGGCCCTTGGTGGTGGGGAGGGGGAATCCCGCCATCAGGCCATGTTGCCAGCCGGCGACCGGTGGTGGCTGACGGGGCGCAAGGAATCGTTGTATTGCCATGCATGAGTCCGTATGATCATTCGCCATGTCATCGCAGACCCATTCCGTCGCCGTTCTCGGCGCTTCGGGCTACACCGGCGCCGAGCTCCTGCGCTTGATCGCCCAGCACCCGACGTTCGAGCTGAAGGTTGCCACCGGTGACTCACAGGCCGGATCGCCGGTCGCCTCCCTCTATCCGAGCCTGGTCGCTCGTTACGGCGACCTGGTCTTCGCCCCCCATGACCCCTCCGTGTGCGAGGGAGCCGATGTCGTCTTTCTCGGTCTCCCGCACGAAGCGAGCCTCGACATCGTTCCGGATCTGCTCGGAAAGGTCGGGTGCATCGTCGATCTCTCGGCTGCGTTCAGATTGAAAGACGCCCGGTCGTATCCCGAGTACTACGGCTTCGCTCACGATCGCCCCGACCTCTTGTCGAGCGCGGTGTACGGATTGCCCGAACGGCATCGTGCCGCATTGATCGGAGCATCACTCGTCGCCACTCCAGGCTGCTACGTCACGGCCGCCACCCTCGCAGTTGCGCCTCTCGTCGACGCCGGATTGATCGACACTTCGTCGGTGATCGTGGATGCTGCGAGTGGGGTGTCGGGTGCCGGCCGCGCACCCAAGCACACGAACCTCTTCTGTACCGTCGACGAGGACGTGAATGCCTACGGACTCCTGAATCACCGACACACTCCAGAAATGCAGGAACAGATCGGGGCGACGATCCTCTTCACCCCACATCTCGTTCCGATGAATCGCGGCATCCTCGCCACGTGTTACGCGCGTCCGGCTTCGGGGATGGGGTTGTCGACCGACATCGTCATGGATGCTCTGCGGAACGCGTACAAGGGCGAGCCATTCGTGGTCGTACGTGACGAAGCGCCGTCCACCAAGGCCACACTCGGTTCGAACGCCGTTCACATCACGGCTCGATTCGACGAGCGCACCGGACACGTCATCGTCATCTCCGCGCTCGACAACTTGTGCAAGGGCGCCTCGGGTGGAGCTGTGCAAGCCGCCAATGTCGCTCTTGGAATCGACGAGACGGCCGGTCTCACAGCCGTGGGGGTGTACCCGTGAATCTCGAACGTTCGCAGCGGGCCGAAGTCCTGATCGAGGCCCTGCCGTACATCCGGCGTTTCGCCGATCAGGTCGTGGTCGTGAAGTACGGCGGTAACGCTCTGGCCGGTGCCTCCGATGACGAGGCTCTCGCCCATTTCGCCCAGGACGTGGTCCTCATGCGTCTCGTCGGATTGAAACCGGTCGTCGTGCACGGAGGCGGGCCGCAGATCAGTGAACTCATGAATCGCTTGGGAAAGACCACCGAGTTCCGTCACGGCCTTCGAGTCACCGACGCCGAAACCGTCGACATTGCACGCATGGTCCTCATCGGTCAGGTCAACCCACAGATCGTCGCCGCCATGAACGTGTACGGAAATTACGCCGTCGGAGTGAGTGGCGAGGACGCTGGGCTGATCAAGGCCGTGGCGCGCGATCCCGAGCTCGGATTCGTGGGCGATGTGGACGGGGTGAATCCGGCGATCCTGACTCGTCTTCTCGACGACGAGTTCATTCCGGTCGTGGCCACCATCGGCACCGACGAGACGGGCCAGGCATACAACATCAATGCCGACACCGTGGCCGGAGCGATTGCGGAAGCACTCGATGCCGAGAAGCTGATCTATTTGACCGACATCGATGGGCTTCGTCGTCGGGTCGACGATCCGAACAGCCTGATTCGTCAGACCACCCCCGACGAACTCGATGCACTCATGTCCGATGGAACCATCGCGGGGGGAATGATCCCGAAGGTCGAGAGTTGTGTGCACGCGGTACGTCACGGAGTTCGGCGGGCCCACGTTCTCGACGGCCGTATTCCACATGTGCTGTTGCTCGAATTGTTCACCGATGCCGGCATCGGAACGATGGTGGAGGACATCACGGTCGAGGACGTGAAAGTGAAGGTGTCGTCATGAGCGCTCATGCATTCGAAACACGTGGGCTCGAGCACTGTCCATTTATCCCGGTGTTCGGAGCGCCGTCGATCATGTTCGAACGCGGTTCGGGAACCGAACTTTGGGACGTGAACGGCAAGCGGTATCTCGATTTCCTGTCCGGAATCGCCGTCGTCTCACTCGGCCACGCCAATCCGGCGATCGTCGCTGCGATTCGCGACCAGGCCGAAACTCTCATGCACGTGAGCGGCTTCTTCGCCAATCCGACGGCCACGGACGCGGCCATTGCGCTGAACGGTCTCCTCGCCGACGCCACCGGGCAGTCGGGCCAAGTCTTCTTCTGCAACAGCGGAGCCGAAGCGAACGAGGCCGCGATCAAGTTGGCCCGCAAGTTCGGTGGTCGGGGCCGACACGGAGTGGTCAGTGCCCTCGGGAGTTTCCACGGTCGCACTCTCGCCGCTCTGGCGGCCACGGGTCAGCCGGCCAAGCACGAGCCGTTCCAACCCATGCCCGACGGTTTTCGACACGTTCCGTTCGACGATCTGGCCGCACTCGAAGCGGCGATCGATCCGTCGGTCGCCGCAGTGCTTCTCGAAGCCGTGCAGGGGGAAGGTGGTGTCGTCCCGGCATCGGTCGAGTATCTGCAAGGCGTGCGGAGATTGTGCGACGAGCGGGGACTTCTCCTCATGATCGACGAAGTCCAGACCGGGTTCGCGCGGACCGGCCGATGGTTCGGTTTCGAGCATGCGGGGGTGACGCCCGACGTCGTGACCATGGCCAAGGGAATGGGCAACGGCTTTCCAGTGGGAGCCATCTGGGCTCGCACTGACGTGTCGACTCTCTTCGTCCCTGGCGATCACGGTTCCACCTACAGCGGAAATGCCATGGCCGGAGCCGTCGTTGCGGCGGTGATCGGAGAGATGAAGCGCATCGATGCTCCACGTCTGGCTCACGAGAAAGGGGAGTACCTGGCCAACGCGCTCGGTGGGACGCCGGGGGTGGTCGCAGTGCGCGGTCAGGGTCTCCTACGGGCGGCCGATCTCGGGCCCGGACGTGATGCCAAAGCTGTCTATTCCGAACTTCTGGAGCGTGGTCTCGTGACGAACGCCGTCAATGCCACGTCGTTACGACTGGCGCCACCCATCACCACGACGTTCGAACAGATCGATGAGGCGGTGGCCCTCGTCGCCGCTGTCCTCAGCGAAGGAGTCGGATCGTGAATCTTCTCGACATCACCGATCTCGGACCCGACGGACTTCGTTCCGTTCTCGACCTGTCCACTCGACCGATCAAGAAACTCGGTCGACCCCTCGAGGGGCAGGGTGTGGCTCTCGTGTTCGAGAAGCCGTCCAATCGAACTCGGCAGAGCATGGAAGTCGCCGTCGTTCAGCTCGGAGGCCATCCGGTCTACACCCGCGGCGAGGAGGTCGGTTTCGACGTGCGCGAACCGGTCGAAGACATCGCGCGCGTCATGTCGGGTTACCACGGGCTCTTGGCCGCCCGAGTGTTCCGTCACGAGGTCGTCGCACGTCTCGCCGACGCGAGTTCGGTGCCGGTGATCAACATGCTGTCCGACCATTCGCATCCCCTGCAGGGATTGGCCGACGCGCTCACCATGCTCCAGGAGTTCGGATCGTTGAAGGGTCGCACGGTCGCTTGGATCGGTGACTACAACAACGTGGCCCGTTCCCTCGGCGAAGTCTGCGCCTACCTCGGTGCGCACATCAGGTTCGGATGCCCGGAGGGATATTCGGCACCTGACGACGACGTTCAGCGGTTCCTCGATATGGGCGCACCCTCGGTCGAGTCGTCGGTCGATCCGATGACAGCGGTCGTCGGCGCCCACGCCGTTCACACCGACACGTGGGTCTCGATGGGACAAGAAAACGAGAAGTCGGCGCGACTCGCGATCTTCGAGAAGTACACCGTGACCCGCTCGATGATGGCGGCGGCCGCCTCCGACGCGATCTTTCTGCATTGCCTTCCGGCGTATCGAGGCCTCGAAGTCGACGCTGATGTGATCGATGGTGCGAAGAGCCGGGTCGTCCAACAGGCCCACAATCGTCTCCATTCGGCTCGTGGGGCCATGGCTTTCGTACTCGGAGGTTCCTGATGGCCGCCAAGGCGCAGCGTCAACAATTGATCAGTCGCCTGATCGGTCAGCACGCAATTTCCAATCAACCTCAACTCGTCGAATTGCTGGCCGCCGAGGGTCTGGTCGCGACTCAGGCGACCGTCTCGCGCGATCTCGATGATCTCGGTGCGGTGAAGGTGAGGGTTCCGGGTGGAGAAAGCGTGTACGCCATTCCCGAATTCGCTCCCGCTCGCATCGCTCCGGAAGATCAACTCCGTCGAGTTCTGGGCGAGTGGGTGGCCGAGGTTCGACACAGCGGATCGATGGTGGTGGTCCGCACACCTCCGGGCTGTGCCCACGTCGTGGCATCGGCCCTCGATCGCAGCGCGCTCGAGGGGCTGCTCGGTACGGTCGCCGGTGATGACACCATCTTCTGTGTCGCCGACGAGACTCTTGGCGGTGAGAACCTTGCGGAGACCCTGCGGGATCTGGCCGGTTTGGTGGGTGAGAAAGTGAGACGAGGATGAGCGCGAAGCACTCCAACGACGGCAACACCCTGTGGCACGGACGATTCGCGGGCGGACCATCCGACGAGTTGATGGCCTACACCGTGAGCCTCCCGTTCGACCGGCTCCTCTGGCGGGAGGACATCACGTGTTCGCGCGCCCACGTGAGAGGTCTGGCTCAGGCGGGAATTCTGAGTTCCGATGAACGCGATGCGGTACTGGAAGCTCTGACCACCGTCGAGACCGAGATGGAGTCGGGTGAATTCTCGTTCGTGCCATCCGACGAGGACATCCACACTGCCGTCGAGCGACGGGTGACCGAACTGAGCGGCGCAGCGGGGGCAAAGCTCCACACGGGTCGGAGTCGGAACGATCAGTCGGTGACCGGTTTTCGACTCTGGTGCAAGGCCCGAGTGCCCATGGTGGCGCAACGAGTCATCGGACTGCAGGAGACGCTTCTCCGACGAGCCGACGAAGCGGCGGCCAAAGGCGCATACCTCCCCGGTTACACGCACGTGCAAAGAGCTCAACCGGTGATGCTCGCCCATCATCTCATGGCCCACTGCTGGGCGCTCGGGCGCGACGTCGACCGTCTGCTCGACGCGCTCCGGCGTATCGACGTGTCACCGCTCGGAGCCGGCGCGTTGGCCGGTTCGTCCTTGCCTCTCGATCCCGAGTGGACGGCGAGGGAGCTCGGCTTCGCATCCGTTTTCGACAACTCTCTCGACGTCGTGAGCGACCGTGACTTCGCAGCCGAGTTCCTCTTCGCCTTGTCGATGATCGCCGTCCACCTCTCGCGAATCGGTGAGGAGTGGGTGCTTTGGACGAGCGAAGAGTTCGGCTTCGCCACCCTCGACGATGCCTATGCGACGGGATCTTCGATGCTTCCTCAGAAAAAGAACGCCGATATCGCCGAACTGGCGCGCGGCAAAGCCGGACGGGTCATAGGTGGCCTGACCGGTCTTCTCGCCACCTTGAAGGGTCTGCCGTTGTCGTACAACCGCGACCTTCAAGAGGACAAGGAGCCGTTGTTCGACGCAGTCGAACAGGTCTCGCTCGGATTGGCGGCGATCGAAGGAATGATCGCGTCGGCGACGTTCCGTTACAAGACCATGCAAGAGGCTGCCGACGCGCCGACCATGGCGGCGACCGACCTGGCGGAGTTCCTGGTGAGGTCCGGAATGCCATTTCGTGAGGCGCACGCAGTCGTCGGTGCACTCGTGCGTCGCAGCTTGGCCGGGGAGGGATCTCTCGTGGAACTGGTCAGCGCTGAACCGACGCTCGGTCCAGAGGCGGCTCGGCTCATCGAACCCGGGGTCGGTGTCACCATGCGTACCACGCGAGGTGGGGCCGGACCCGACGTCGTGAAGGATCAGCGGGCGCGACTCGAGCACCGGTTGGTTGCCTGGCGTACGGCAGTCGATCAGGCGACGCGATGGATGCACGGCTCTTCGGCGAGGTCGTCGTGACGATGCTCGTGATCCTCGATCCTCCGGGGAACGTGCCGATATTCCTCGCCGTCACGCGACGACTCACTTCCAAGGAGAGGCACCGGGCGGCGTATCTGGCCACCGCCACGGCGTTCTTCGTGATCTCGATATTCGCCGTGTTCGGTCGAACGGTTCTCGACTACCTGAACGTGTCCGTTCCGGCGCTGCAGATCTCGGGTGGGTTGCTCCTGCTTCTCGTCGCCCTCCAACTGTTGTACGGGCAAGGCTCCGAAGAGGACGGATACGTCGAGGCCACTCCCGAGCAACGAACGTCGATCGCCATGGTTCCACTCGGTACTCCGTTGCTCGCCGGACCCGGAACCATCGTGGCGACGATCGTGTTCTTCAGTCGAGCCGATGATGCCGCCGAATGGTTCACGGTGGTCGGGGGAATCGCCCTTGCGATGTTCGTGACGTTGCTGGCTCTTCGCTTCAGTGGACTGTTGCAGAAGATCGTGCGTCCCACCGGAATCCTGCTGCTCGCTCGGGTGGCAGGAATGATCCTGGCCGCAGTCGCGCTGCAGTCGATGATCAACGGTGTCCTCGCAGTCGTCGACGAGGCGAGATTCGGCTGATGGGATATTCCCAGGAGGTCCGGGTTCGCTACGGCGATTGCGACATGCAGCGAGTGGTGTTCAACCCGAACTACTTCGTGTATTGCGACGACGTGATGGATTGCTGGACGCGTCTCGCTCTGGCCGACGAGCTGTCGGCGGCTGGAACGACGACCGATCTTCACGCGATCGGCTTCGACTTTATGTTGAAGAAAGCCGAGATGACGTGGTTCTCTCCGGCTCGTTACGGCGACACCATCTCGACACGTGCGGAGGTGTCCCGTTGGGGATCCACGAGTTTCGACGTTTCGATCGACGGAACCGTCGAGGATCGTCCCGTGTTCGAAGCAGTGATCACCTACGTGAGCATCGATCCGGTTTCACAGCGACCGGCGGCGATTCCCGACTTCGTACGTTCGGCGTTCGATGGTCACGAGGACCATTTCACCCAACTCCCGTGAGGGTGGGTCGTGGCCAGGCGACGCGAGGCGCGTCGTCCGCGTCTCCATGTGACGAGGGAGATGACGGTGATGTCCTCGTCGGAGTCGGCGTGACCGGGTAATTCGGGAGTCTCACGTGGACTCTCGGCGATGATCCAACTGAAGTCGCCGCTGGTTCCGAGCGAGTCGAGAGTCTCGACGAAGCGGGTACGTCGCTCGGAGGGCAGGTAATTGAGGACCCAACTCGTCGTGACCACCGGATGACCGTGTTCGCGCGCACGACCGATGGCCGCCTCGAGATCGTCGACCGCGTCACCGCGCTCGACGTTCACTCCGATTCGCCGAGCCGAAGCGATTGCCGCGCGCAAGATGTCGAATCGATGGGTCTGTTCGGGCCAGACGCACGCCTCGAGCCAACGCACGGCGTCGTCGTCGTGTACGTCGATCGGATCGGCGTCGATCCCGAGCGACCACGACACTCGAGGAGGTCGAGTGATCGTGGGTGCGGGACCACGCACCTCGCATTCGACGATGGGCCCGTCGATCGGGCCGATCCTGCCACCAGGGGAGAGGTGGTAGGTCAGGTGCGGAAACAACAACGTGAGGCCAGCACTGCTACCGACGTCGACCCGGGACAGATCGTCGAGTTCGTCCTCGAGAAGCGCCCAGGGAAACAGGAACCAGTTACAACGACTCACTTCGTTGGTCTGTGTCGATCGAGTGGCGAGAAGTCCGGCGATCTCCTCGCGTCGATCGAGGACGAATTCGACGAAGAGGTCGGCCGCCTCACCGGCAGCTCGTCCGTCGGAGAGATTCGGGTAGTGGGCGGCGAGACGGTGTCGTCGGTCGTCGAGGAGCAAGTAATGGGCGCTTGCGAAGAGGAGGACGGGAATTCTCTGCGTGGGAGGTGCAGCCGACATCAGGTCGAGGACGCGATCGTCCTCGGAGACTCTCCGAGCCAGGCGGCTGTAGAGAGGGGCCCCCTTGACGAAAGCATCGGCGAAGTCGGAGAACCGAGCGGCCAGGGGATGCACGATTGGAGCGTAGATCGCCGTCGACGACGAATGAAGCCAAACTTCGACGCATGTTCCTGGGAGAATGTCAGCGATGACTTCGACCGAACTTCTCGACGACCTCGACGCACGCGGACTCGTCCACGATTCCACCGACCGGGCCGCGTTGGCGGCTCGTCTCACCGAGGGGCCGATCGGCGTGTACGTGGGTTTCGACCCGACTGCCGATTCGTTGCACGCCGGAAACCTTCTCGGTCAGGTGATGCTTCGTCGTTTCCAGCTGGCCGGACACCGTCCGGTGGTCCTGGCCGGTGGTGCGACGGGAATGGTCGGCGACCCCGGTGGCCGCAGTGAAGAGCGAAATCTTCTCGATCGTGACACCCTTCGCCACAACGTCGCACAAGTGAAGAAGCAGCTCGAGAAGATTCTCGACTTCGACGGTCCGGTGGCCGCACGACTCGTCGACAACGCCGACTGGACTGCGCCCATGAGTGCGCTCGATTTCTTACGTGATGTGGGCAAGCACTTCACCGTGAATCACATGGTCGCCAAGGAATCGGTGCGGGCGAGGATGGAGAGCGAACACGGCATCTCCTACACCGAGTTCTCGTACATGCTCCTTCAAGCGAACGACTTCCGGCATCTCTGCGAGCACGAGGGTGTCGAGATGCAGATGGGTGGTTCCGATCAGTGGGGAAACATCACGGCCGGTATCGAACTGATCCGTAAACGGCTTCAGAAGTCGGCCTTCGGTCTCACGTGGCCGCTGCTCACGCGCAGCGACGGTGCGAAGATGGGCAAGTCGGTCCACGGTGCGTTGTGGCTAGATCCCGACCAGACGAGTCCGTATCAGTTCCGTCAGTACTGGATCCAGTTGCCCGATGAGGACGTCGAACGGTTCTTGTTGCAACTCACTCTGCGCGGTGTCGACGAGATCGCAACACTCGTCGCCGAACATCGAACTGATCCGGGCAAACGGATCGCACAGCGAGCTCTCGCTTCTGACGTGACCGCGCTCGTCCATGGCGTCGAAGCAGAACGGGCAGCAGCAGAGGCCGCTGACGTGTTGTTCGGTGGGGATCCGTTGGCCGCGTCGTCGGCTGCTTTCGATGCCGTGGCGCGCGAGGTGCCGTCGACGACACTCGACCGGTCGTCCCTTGCGGATCTGGTCGGTGTTCTCGTGAGTACCGGTCTCGCAACGTCCAACAGTGATGCCCGTCGCACTCTTGGCCAGAAGGGTTTTCGCGTCAACGGTCAGGTGCTGGACGAGGCCACGAACCTCGCCGCCGCCCCGCTGGTGCACGGCCGATTCCTGCTGTTCCGACGGGGCAAGACTCAGCATCATTTGGTCCGGCTGGAGGGCTGAAAAATACCTGGAAATTCCGGGTGGGGCAGGTTGACGCTCTCTCAGGTGGTCGCTAGATTTGCCCTTCGCCCGAGAACCCCCTGGGTTCGAGGCAGTGGCACCGCCCCCCGCTCGTCGGGAGTGTGCCCGAGCTACGGCTCCTTGAAAACGGAAGAGAAGACTGAACGCCAGTGCGGGCAGGACGGCCATCGGCCGGACCTGTCTGTCAATTCATTAATACAAATCATGGCCGGCACAGCCGGTCGAGCGGATCGGGTCTCGGCACTCGAGGGTTATTCCCCCACGAGGAGACTCGCTCTCGCCACGAACGCAGCGTCGACTTCGGTCGGCGTCATGTTCTTGACGGAGAGTTTGATCCTGGCTCAGGACGAACGCTGGCGGCGTGCTTAACACATGCAAGTCGAACGAGGTCCATGGAGTAGCAATACTCCGGACGACCTAGTGGCGAACGGGTGAGTATCACGTGAGAAACCAACCCCGGTCTCTGGGATAACAGGTGGAAACGCCTGCTAATACCGGATGCCGTCGCGTCCTCGCATGGGGATGTGACGAAAGGGCTACCGGATCGGGACGGTCTCGCGGCCTATCAGCTTGTTGGGGAGGTAACGGCTCACCAAGGCTTCGACGGGTAGCTGGTCTGAGAGGATGATCAGCCACACTGGGACTGAGACACGGCCCAGACTCCTACGGGAGGCAGCAGTGGGGAATCTTGCGCAATGGGCGAAAGCCTGACGCAGCAACGCCGCGTGCGGGATGAAGGCCTTCGGGTTGTAA
>JAQCIK010000021.1:0-36191 GCA_027592035.1 Actinomycetota bacterium
GACGCACTCGACTCGCGCATGATGCCCCGTCGCCACGGCATCGAATCCGAGAATCTCGGCGCGATCGAAGAGGCGATCGAACTTCAGATGGCGATTGCACTCGATACACGGATTGGGTGTGATCCCTCGAGCATGATCGAGGACGTACGGATCGACCACCGAACGCTGGAAGTCATCGGAGAAATTGAACACCAGATGATCGATTCCGAGCTGTTGTGCCACTCGACGTGCGTCATCGACGTCGCTCACACTGCAGCATCCCGAATCGCTCTCACCACCCCAGAGTCGAAGAGTGACGCCCACGACCTCGTGGCCGGCCTCCTTCAACAAAGCAGCGGCGACCGAGGAATCGACTCCTCCCGACATGGCCACGAGGATCTTCATCGCGAGCCTGCACTTCGCAAGTGATTCACGGCCGATACGACGACCGAGATCGCCGTGTCGACGTCGTCGTCGGTCGTGTCGTGGCCGAGCGACAGGCGCAGTGCGCCGTGAGCGAGAGACCGATCGACTCCCATGGCAGCCAACACGTGCGACGGCTCCATGGCACCACTCGCACAGGCCGAGGCGGCCGATGCACACACACCCGCTTCGTCGAGAAGGTACAGGAGGGCTTCGTTCTCGACCCCGGGGAAGCAGACGTGCGCAACACCGGGTACCGATCGATCGGCCGGAATGGTTCGGTGAACCTCCCCGACGTGCGACAGACCCGCGATCAACTTCTCGCGGAGATCGGTCACACGACCTGTCTCGTGGGCACGTTCGCGATCGGTGTCGGCCAGCGCGACCGCCGTGGCGACGATGCCGGCCACGTTGTGCGTTCCACTCCGTCGATCACGCTCCTGTCCGCCCCCGAGAACGAAGGGCGCGATCGGAGATCCGGCTCGAATCGCGAGGATTCCGGAACCCTTTGGTCCCCCGAACTTGTGAGCACTGAGAGCGAGAGCGTCGACATGAGGCCACACGTCGCGAAGATCGAGCCAACATGCGGCTTGAACGGCATCAGTGTGCAGCACGGCGCGCGGAGCGTGACGACGAACCACCCGCGACACGGCCTCGAGATCACTCACCGATCCGGTCTCGTTGTTCACCGCCATCACCGACACGACTCCGATGGAATCGGAACCCTCCTCGGGGGCATCGACGAGACACTGCATCAGTTCATCGGTGTCGATCGACCCCCACTCGTCGGTCCCGAGAACGTGACCTCCCACGTGCTCGACACAGTGCAGAACGGCGTGATGTTCGGCCGCTGAGCAAACCGCACGACCTCCGGTTCGTTCGACGGCGCCACGAATGGCCATGTTGTCGCCCTCGGTGCCGCTACCGGTGAAGACGATCTCGCCTGGCGTGCACCCGACGACGTCGGCCACCATGTCACGAGCTTCGTCGACGGCCTGGCGAGCTCGACGGGCGAAACGATGGGATCCGGACGGATTCGCGTACTCGCCGGCCAAGAACGGCATCATCGCAGCGATCGCCGACTCTCGCATGGGGGTCGTGGCCGCGTGATCGAGATAGACAACACGCTCCGTCGAACCGTTCACACCTCCAGGCTACGGCTCGACAGGAAGCGTCGGAACCGAATCGACAGGTGTCATCGACACATGGTGGACTGCACGGATGCACGACTACCAGGATCACGACTACGGCGAGGCCATCGCCGACGTCTACGACTCCTGGTACCACGACATCACCGACCTCGACGCGTCGGTCGAGTTCCTCACCCAGTTCTCGGGCGACGGCCGTGTTCTCGAACTCGGCATCGGCACCGGACGTCTGGCCGTGCCGCTCGCCGCGACCGGCGTCTCGATCGTCGGGGTCGATGTCAGTCGAGCCATGCTCGATCGTCTGCGGGAGAAGGACCCCGAGAGTCGGATCCGATCGATCCTCGGGGACATGGTCGACGATCTCCCCGACGGGCCTTTCGACCTGGTGTTCGTCGCCTACAACACTTTCTTCAACGTTCGCGACGCCGATCGCCAACGACTTCTCTTTCGTCGAGTGGCCGAGCGACTCGCGCCAGAAGGTGTCTTCGTGGTCGAAGCATTCGTTCCCGATGCAGGTCGCCCCGGTGGCGACTCGGTCGGGATCCGCAGCATGACCACCGATTCGGTGGTGCTCCGAGCCGACCGACACGACCCCGACGCTCAGACCATCGACGGTCAACTCGTCTCGATCACCGAGGCGGGTGGGGTACGCCTCCGGCCCTACCGCATTCGCTACGCGACCCCCGAGCAACTCGATGCCATGGCCGAACAGGCCGACCTCGTGCTCTCCGAACGGTGGGAGAACACACTCCGTCAGCCGTTCGATACCGAATCACCCACCCATGTCTCCGTGTATCGACACCGATGATCTCGTATCCTTGCTCTCAGTGAGTCAGTTGCGCTTGAACCCCCTCACCGGTCGGTGGGTCACGGTCGTCGCCGAACGGGCCATGCGCCCCACCGATTTCGCCACTCGCACTCAGAGCGTCGAGGCCGATCCGTCACGGCCGTGCCCGTTCTGTCCGGGCCACGAAGATCCGAGCGTTCCGGCCCTCCACACCGTCGGCTCCGACGAGCAGTGGTCGATGCGTGTGCTCCCCAATCTCTATCCCGCTTTCGACGGTGACGATTCTCTCGCCGTGCGCAACCTCGGACCGGTCCACACCATGGCCGAGGCGAGCGGAACCCACGAAGTGTTCGTGTTCACACCTCATCACAGAGGTGGTATCGAGAACCTCGACGATCAGGCTTGTGCCGACATGATGGGAGTGCTGAAACAACGCTTCCTCGAACATGCGGCCCGTCCGAACATTCGCTACACACAAGCCATCGTCAATCACGGCCGTGAAGCCGGAGCCTCCCTCTCGCACCCTCACGGCCAGTTGCTCGGCCTCCCCTTCGTACCCGGTGAGTTGCTCGACGAGGAAAAGGCGTTCGTACGTTTCGAGGGAGCCTGCATCCTGTGTGCGACCGTCGAGGCCGAAGCCGTCAACAACGAGAGGGTCGTCGTCTCGACCGACGATGCCATGGTCGTCTGCCCG
This sequence comes from Actinomycetota bacterium, assembly GCA_027592035.1. Lineage (GTDB taxonomy): Bacteria > Actinomycetota > Acidimicrobiia > Acidimicrobiales > Ilumatobacteraceae > Casp-actino8. The sequence goes on from JAQCIK010000021.1 coordinate 3,032, forward strand.
TTCTGGAGCGGACAGCCCTACGAAATGCTCGTGATCCCCCGCCATCACGATCAGCACATGCCGTCGGCATCGGATGACTCGTTGGCCGGATTCGGCCGCGCTCTTCGCGATGCGCTGGCCCATCTCAACCGGATCTTCCCCGACGTGGCCTTCAACCTCGTCCTCCACACGGCACCACATCAGCACGATGGGCCGTTCCACTGGCATGCGCATCTGTGGCCCAAACTCACGACGGTGGCCGGTTTCGAGCGCGGGACGGGTGTCATGATCAACATCGTCCCGCCCGAACAGGCGGCAGCCGAGCTCCGGGCAGTCGGCGTTTCCAGTCGCTGAGTCGCACACTTCGACGAAGTTCGGGCCACACTGGTCTCATGGGCAGGATCACCGTCTCCATCGACTTGAACGCGACCCCCGATCGGGTGTGGTCGATCGTCGAACCGATCGAACGTCATGTCGACTGGATGGCCGACGCCGTGGCCATTCGCTTCGAAACCGAGCAGACACGTGGAGTCGGGACACAGTTCCTGTGCGACACCAAAGTCGGTCCGATCAAGTTGACCGATCACATGCGCATCACCGAGTGGGTTCCCGGAGAGGCCATGGGGGTCGAGCACACCGGTCTCGTCACCGGAACCGGCATCTTCACTCTTGCCCCACTCGACGAAGGCCGACGCACCCGGTTCACCTGGAGCGAGGACCTACGGTTCCCGTGGTGGCTGGGGGGTCGGCTCGGTGAACTGATCGGGGGGAACCTCGTCATGAAGGCGATCTGGCGCCGAAATCTCACGAGCCTTCGGCGGCTCGTCGAAGGTCGCTGAACCCGTCATCTCCAGGTACTCGACGAAACGGGAACAAATCTCGACGTCGGGAGGTTGTCACGAACATGAAGAACAAGATCGATCCCACCATCGACAATGGCATCAGCCCGACCGATCGAGAGCGCATCGCCGATGGGTTGTCCCATTTGCTCGCCGACACCTACACGCTCTACCTGAAGACGCACAATTACCACTGGAACGTCACTGGTCCGATGTTTCAGACCCTGCATCTCATGTTCGAGACGCAGTACACCGAACTCTCGTTGGCCGTCGATCTGATCGCCGAACGCATCCGTGCCCTCGGTGCCAAGGCTCCCGGCAGTTACGCCCAGTTCGCCACTCTCACGAAGATCGACGAACAGACCGGCGATCCCTCCGCCACCGAAATGATCCGCGACCTGGTCGCCGGACAGGAGACCGTCGTTCGCACGGCGCGCGAACTCTTCCCGATCGTCGATGCCGCTCATGACGAGCCCACCGCCGACCTACTGACTCAGCGCATGCAGGTGCACGAGAAGACGGCATGGATGCTCCGCAGTCTCCTCGAGAGCTGACTCAGCCCATCCATCGAACGAGTGCCGTGACGGCGGCCCCGAGCACGATCACGACGATGAGGGGTGCCCGTCGCCAGGCCGCCACGGTCGCCACCGCGATTCCCGCCGCCCGGGCGTCGAGCACCAGTTCTTGCCCCTGACTGAACGTGTCCTTCACCACGAGTGCAGTCACGACAGCCGCCGGGATCAACACCAGACAGCGATCGATGACCGCCGGAAGAGAACGTCCACCCAAGATCACGAGTCCGGTGACCTTGAAGGCGTACGCCCCGACGAACAAGGCGAGAATCAGCGTCCAGGTCATGATGGATCCCCCGTCGGCGATGGGATCGGCTTCTGTAGACCCACCAACACCGCGAGGGCCGACAGAAGGATCGGAACCCCCACGGCGGTCACCGGAATCGCGACCAGACAGATCATGCCGCCGAGTACGGCGGCCTGACGGGCTCGGCGGTCCGAGAAAAGTGGCCACACCATGGCCACGAACCCGGCCGGAAAGGCCGCATCGAGACCGTACGTGGTCGGATCGATCGCGCTTCCGGCCACCGCCCCGAGAAGTGTGCCGACGTTCCAGAACGCGTACAACGCGAATCCGGTGAACCAGAACGCGATTCGTTGGGCGCGAGGGTCGCTCTGACCGACCGACATCGCCGTCGTCTCGTCGATCGTCAACTGTGCAGCGAGCAGTCGAGTCCCCAATCGGCCGTCGATGCGACGCGACATCGCCAAGCCGTACACGCCGTTGCGCGCGGCGAGCAACAGAGCTCCTCCGAGAGCCGAACCGAAAGAGCCTCCGGCCCCGATCACACTCACCGCCGAGAACTGCGATGCGCCGGTGAACACGAGAAGAGACAGAGCGCAGGTCTGGGCGATCGATGCCCCGGCGGCGACCGAACCGACTCCGAACGACACACCGAAGACTCCGACCGCCATGCTGAGCGTCGTACACGCCACGATCATGGGACGGAGACTCTGATCGTTCCACCAGCGCACGTCGTCTCCGGTGGAGCGACCGACCGGGCCCGCCGACGACGACATCCCGTCAGGTTACGGTCGGCCTCTTGCTACCGTGCCTCCCGTGCGAGTCCTGATGATCTCGTGGGAGTACCCGCCGTACGTGGTCACCGGTGTCTCGACCCACGTACGCGGTCTGTCGAAAGCGCTCGTTGCCGCCGGTCATGACGTCGTGGTCGTGACTCCCTCGGTCGTCGGGTCACCGGACGAATCGCTCGACGACGGAGTGCGGGTGTTCCGGACTCCGGTCGACCTCCCGTGGGTCGCCGACGAGGACGTCGTCGCCAACACGGCGTCCGCCAATCACCATCTGGTGACCCTCGTCGCTCAGCTCATCGACTGGTGGCCCGAGGTCGTGCACGGTCACGACTGGCGAACGAGTTGGGCCGCGTACACCGCCTCGCGCATCTTCGAGTGTCCTCTCGTGATGACGGTTCACGGCACCGAGTACAGCCGACACGGAGGTCACGTCCCGCCCGGACGACCCTCGAACATTCACGCGGTCGAGAACTGGATGGCCTGGACGGCCGATCTCGTCGTGTGCAATTCACGCTTCATGACGAACGGGGTCCTCGAAGGTTTCGAGATCGACCCGTCGCGAATTCGTCTCGTTCCGAGCGGAATCGACGCCAGTGAATGGGCACCGCGAGCCCCACGTGACCTCACCCAGTCGTCACCGATCGTGATGTCGTGGGGTCGAGTCCTCTACGAGAAAGGTTTTCAAGTCGTCGCACAGGCCATGGCTCGACTGCGCGGTGTCGTTCCCGACATCTCGGCAGTGATCGCCGGGCGGGGTCCGTATCTGGCCGAGTTGCAGACTCGAATCGATCTCGAGGGTGTCAACGACCTCGTGCAACTCGCCGGGTTCGCCCCGGATGGAGAACTACGCGAACTTCTCCACCGATCGGGCTGTGTGGTGATCCCGTCGCTCTACGAACCCTTCGGCATCGTGGCCCTCGAGGCACTGGCGGCCGGCGCTCCCGTGATCGCCGCCGATACCGGAGGTCTGCGCGAGATCCTCGCCGGAACAGGTGCGGCACTTCTCTTCGAACCCGGAAACGACGCTCAGTTGGCCGAAGCGATCGAAACCGTGCTCACTCAGCCGTCGGTTGCCGCTGAACTCACGGCGAAGGCTCACGTCCTGGTGAACGACACCTACTCGTGGTCGGCGGTCGCGACGCGAACCGTCGACACTTATCGAGAACTGCTGAGTGATCGAGAGTCGCTCACCGACCGGTGAACGCGGCCTTTCCGGGTCCGTTGGCCAGAAAACTCTGTACTCCGATTCGACTGTCGTCGGACTCGAACGAGTCGACGAAGAGTCGACGCTCGAGCGACAGACCGTCGACGAGAGTCGTCGAGAGACCTTCGTCAACCGCACGCTTTGCGAGGGCCTGTGCCGCCACCGCACCTCGAGCGACCTCGGCCGCCAACGAGAGTGCCCGATCCATCAGCTCGTCGTCGGCCACGACCTCGTCGGCGAGTCCGATGGCCAGAGCTTCGGCCGACTTCACCTGACGTCCGGTGATCATCAGTTCTTTCGCACGACTCGGTCCGACGAGTCGAGGAAGCCTCTGAGTTCCTCCCCCACCCGGAATGATTCCGAGGAGGATCTCGGGCTGTCCGAACACGGCGCGTTCCCCAGCGATGCGATAGTCGCACGCGAGGGCGAGCTCGCACCCACCTCCGAGAGCGAAGCCACTCACCGCAGCGATCACGAAACGCGGAATGGCGGCGACCGCATCGAGGGCCCGATGAAAGCCGGCTCCGATCGCTTCGGCCTCGCCGGGACCACCGAATTCGGAGATGTCAGCGCCGGCGGCGAACAAGCGATCACCTCCGGTGATCACGACTGCTCCGGGTGGATCGGCCGTGAGTTCGCTTGCGACATCGGCCAGACGTGCCAGCAACGCCTGACTCAAGGCGTTCACCTTCGGATTGTCGAGCTTCACGACGGCGACTCCGTCACTCCGTCGCTCCACACCCACGAGTACTTCGTTGCTCATGAGAATCTTCCTTCCTCGTCGATGGCGAGCGGGGTGGCCGACGATCGATCAGGCGTCGACACCGCGCAACATTTCGTCGGCGGCCGACCACGGGTCGGTCGAGCGCTTGATCACTTCGTCGGTGAGTCCGTCCCATCGCTCACCGGTGCAGATCTCTCGAGCCTTCTGTTCGAGACGACGAGCCACGATTTCGCGCAGTTCTTCACGGAGTCGATGGCGGCGACGACGCTCCAGCTCACCCATCGACGAAATGACCTCTCGATGTTCGTTCACGCGTTCCCACAGTTCGGCGACTCCTGTGCCATCAGTGGCGACCGTCGAGACGATCGGTGGTCGCCACTCGCCAGTGGGAATTTCCGACAAGTCGAGCATCTGCTCGAGATCACGGCGCGTGTCGTCGACGCCCTTGCGATCGGATTTGTTGATCACGAACACGTCGGCGATCTCCATGAGTCCGGCTTTGTTGGCCTGGACCGAATCACCCCAGCCCGGATTCACGACCACGACCGTGGTGTCGGCCTTGCCGGCGATCTCCACTTCGACCTGTCCGACTCCGACGGTTTCGACGAGGACCCAGCGTCGACCCAATGCATCGAGGAGCCGAACGGCTTCGGGAGCGGCGAGTGAGAGCCCGCCGAGATGACCACGGGTCGCCATCGATCGGATGAACACTCCCGGGTCGGTTGCGTGGTCCTGCATGCGAACTCGATCACCGAGAATCGCGCCCCCCGTGAACGGGGACGTCGGATCGACGGCGAGTACGGCCACTTCGAGATCGAGCGACCTCATGTGAGAGATGGTGGCTGACGTGAGAGTGCTCTTTCCGGCACCGGGAGCACCGGTGATCCCGACGGTGTACGCCGAACCACCGAGGGGGTAGGCGAGACGCCCGATCTCACGAGCTTCGTCACCGCCCCGCTCGACGAGTGACATGAGCCGGGCGAGAGACGCCCGATCTCCCGAGCGCGCGGCATCGAAAAGCGCGCTCGTGTCACTCACACGTTCACCACTTCGGTGACTCCATCGACGCGGTCGCGCATGATGCGCTCGATTCCGTCCTTCAACGTCTGAGTGGATGCCGGGCACGTGCCGCACGCACCGACCAGTGTCACCGACACGATTCCGGTCGACTCGTCGACGTTCTTCAACTCGATGTCACCACCGTCGGCCTGCAGAGCCGGACGGATCGCTTCGATGGTTTCTTCGACCTGTGTGCGTAGCGAACTCATGATGACCTTCGGACACGACGGCGGGGCGTCGAACGGAGAACCGTCCCTTGATCGTAGAGTGAGAGACGATGAGAAACACGGCCCGGAGTCAGATGTCATGACGATGCTGATCGGACGGACGACATTGCTCGCCCACCAGGGTGGCTGGGACGAGATTCTCCTCGTGGCCGGGCCGATCGCCGTGGTGATCGGACTACTGGCCGTCGTACGTCGCCGGGTGAACGCGCGAGTCCCCCACCGGATCGACGCCTCAGACTCGCTCGAGTCGCGCTCCGATCGCTGACAGCCGCCCGAACAGGTCGTCGTAACCCCGCTCCACGTGTTCGATCCCCGAGATCGTGGTGCGACCCTCGGCCGCCAGACCCGCCACCACCAGAGCGGCACCGGCCCGGATGTCGGGGGCTGCGACGGCGGCCCCTCGCAGACGTTCGACACCGTGGACGACGGCGTGGTGTCCATCGGTGCGAATATCGGCTCCCAACTTCGACAACTCCTCGACGTACCGAAAGCGCCCGGGATACAGGTTCTCGGTCATGACACCCACTCCGTCGGCAACGGCCATCATCGTGACGAGAAGTGGTTTGTAATCGGTCGCCACACCCGGATACGGAAGCGTCTGAACATCGACGGTGGTGAGACGCCGATCGATCGACACCCGAATTCCGTCGGTCACCTCCTCGATGTTCACCCCCATGTCGATCAGTTTGCGAGTGAACATCGCCATGTGTTCGATAACGGCTCCACGCACCACGATGTCACCACCGAGTACTGCGGTGGCCGCCATGTACGTGGCCGCCTGGATTCGATCGTTGACCACGGTGTGGGTCGTGGGTGCGAGCGAGCCTCGCGGTACGCCCTCGATACGCAGGAGATCGGTTCCGATACCGTCGATCCGCGCTCCCATTTCCACCAGTAGTCGAGCGAGATCGGCCACCTCCGGTTCGCGGGCCGCGTGCCGAATCGTCGTCGAACCATCGGCGTGAACGGCTGCGCACATGATGTTCTCGGTCGCACCGACCGATGGATAGTCGAGGACGACATCGGCACCGCGAAGGCGGTCGACGCGAGCCTCGAGGTGAGTGGCGTCGACTTCGAAGCGGGCTCCCATCGCCGTCAGGCCGGCCACGTGCATGTCGATCGGTCGGGAACCAAAATCGTCACCGCCGGGCATGTCGAGTCGCACGTGGCCACGACAGGCGAGCAAAGGTCCGAGCAGATTGATCGATGCCCGGATACTCCCCACTTCATCGGGTGGCGCGACCGACGCGACCGCGCCACCGTTGACGAGGACGAGTTCGTGCGAACCCGGAGACGTGAACTTCACGTCGACGCCGAGAGAACTGAGCAAGGCCGCCATGGCCTCGACATCGGATATCTCGGGCACGTTGGTCAGACGATGTTCTCCCGAGGCGTACAAAGAAGCCACCATCAACTTGAGGACCGAGTTCTTGGCGCCCGGAACGTCGACCGTCCCGCTGAGCGGACCACTTCGATGTGCCACGATCCGACTCATACGGCCACCAGTATGCTCGGCCCGTGGCTCCGACGACCAGGCATGTCGTTCGCCGCTGGTCGATCGAGGACGAGAAGTGGCTCGTCGACACTCGTGACGACCTCGTGACCGAGGAGATCTCGAGTCGACACGACGACCTCGTCGAGTTCAGCCAGTCGAAGGGTCCGTTCCGCTCGTATCGACGCGTCGTTCGATCCGAGATCGACGACGACGGTTCTCGGCTCGTCGAGGAGACCGAATACTCACTCGTGGTGCCATGGTTCGGTTGGATGTTCCGACCCCTCGTCGACCGCACCATTCGACGACGACGCCCAGGCGCCGACACCAATCCCTGGTGGGCCCCACCTGATCGACTCGACGAACGACAGGTTCTCGTTCTCGGACTCCTCGCTGCGGCCAGCCTGCTCTCGGCCTTCGTGAACACACTCTTCACGCAGACCGTCGCCTTCGCCGGAGACGATCTCGGCGTGGGTGACTGGGGACGCGGAGTCGGCGGAACGATCGTGAGACTCGGCATTCTCATCGGATTGCCAGCTGCGCTCGCTGCCGATCGCCTGGGTCGACGACGCGTCGTGATCGTTCTCGCCTGGTGTGCTCCACTCCTCGCTGCTCTCGGGGCTCTGGCCCCCAACTTCCCGATCCTCGTCGCCACTCAGACGTTGAGTCGGCCACTCGGTCTGGCCCTCGACTTGCTCGTCGCCGTGATCGCCGCCGAGGAGATGCCGCGAAACACGCGGGCCTACGCAGTGAGCATCCTCGCCATGGCGAGTGGCATCGGGGCCGGAGTCGCCGTGATCGCTCTACCACTCGCCGACCTCGGACCCGATGGATGGCGATTCATCTACGCGCTGTCACTCGTGTGGCTACTGGTCGCCGTCGACCTCACACGTCGACTCCCGGAGACGAAACGTTTCGAGACCTATCTCGAACGACACATCGAACAACGGACCGAGATATCTCCCGAGTCCGATGTCCCGATGCAAGGAAATCGCCTCGCCATCCAGATGTCGGTCGCGTTCTTCGGCAATCTCCTCATCGCACCGGCCTCGTTCTTCCAGAACGCATTCCTGAAGGACGAACGAGGCTTCTCGGCCGGCATGGTGACGGTCTTCGCCTTCGCGTCGGCGACCCCGGCCGTGATCGGTCTCGTCGTCGGGGGTCGGATCGCCGACCGTCGAGGGCGTCGTCGTCTGGCCACCGTCTGCATTCCGATCGGTGGCACCCTGCTCGCGACGACTTTCTGGTTGTCGGGACCACTCATGTGGACCACGGCGGTCGTGGGTGCCATCGTGGCCGCCACGGCCTATCCCCCTCTCGCCGTGTATCGCACCGAACTCTTCCCCACCGGCCGACGAGGACGGGCCGCTTTCCTCATCCTCGCCAGCGCGCTCGTGGGAGGGAGCATCTCACTCTTGGCCACCGGAGCTCTCCTCGATCGGGGTGTCGCTCACGGACCAATCATGAGCGTTCTGCTCGTCGGCACTCTGGCCGTCACGCTCATCGTCTGGCGTACCTACCCCGAGACCGCTCACCGCGAACTGGAAGACATCAATCCAGGTGATCGAGACTCGATCAACCCCCCAGGATCCGTCGAGCCTCGCTGAGATCGCCGATCGAGGTGCTGGCCGTCGAGTGATCACCACCGTGATCGGGGTGAACTTCGCGCAGTCGTCGGCGGAAACGTTCGGACACTTCGCGCTTCGATGGTTTGGTGGTTCCTTCCGGAAAGCCGAGAACGTCGAGTGCCCACGCCCGAGGATCGGCGAGTGACCGAAGAGACGACGTCTTCGAGCCAGCCAAGTGAGCGACGAACGCAGCACCGAGTGGACCACGCCACGCCAACGACTTCGTGATCACCGATTCGAGATCACGTCGGGTGGCACGATCGAGACGTTCGAGCGCGTAGATCGCACCCAACACCTGCTGCATCGGACTTCCTTGTGAATCGAGGTCGAACTCGATGTCGTCGCCGACTCCGAACAGACGATGTCGACTCACGGCGAGGCCGTGTCGATCGACCTGAAAGCGGTGGCGCAGCCGGGGCTGAACCACTCGCTCACCACGCTGGATCTGGCTCAGAAGTCGATGGGTGTCGGGAAGCAGGTCGTCGTCGACATCAGCGGCGTGTCGTGCGATGACGGCGCCGAGTAGGAGTCCACCGAACCCGGGTGCCGGATCACAGGGCAGGACCATGTGACCGAGTGACAGTCGACGCGTCGGTGTGAGAGGACGGGTGTGCCAGATCTCGAGCTCGGCGAGCAGGACGCTCATGACATCATTCGTCGTCGAAGGCGACGTTGTCGTACTCGTCGAGGATCGACTCGACCAGATCCTCAGCGGCCGTCGGTACCACCAGGATTTCCTCGGTCCAACGATGGGTGATGCGGGCCGCCACCAATCGCTCGGTGATCTCGCGGCGTTCTTGCATCGAGTAGTCGTCGAGGTCGTACTCGGTGACTTCGTCACCGTCACCGACTCCGCCTTGAACCGCTGTCGCTCCGATGCCGAGTTCTTTCTCGAGACGATCGAAGAGTCGATCCACGATGCTCTCGTGTTCTTCGGGAACGACGAGTTCGGATTCGACCCACGCGTGCGAGATGTCGGCGTTGGCGAGCAACGCGGTGAGTTCGGCCTGCTGATCGGACGTCCACGACGACATGTCGTAGAACACGTTGGCAGCGTCCGGATCGAGCGGGTTCCAGTCGGTCACGGCGGGAACGCTACCCCCGCCTACGACAGGTGACGAATCAGAAAATCCTCGGTCCGACGGTATTCGTCGACTCGTGTCGCCCACGTTCGAAAACCGTGTCCCTCGCCTGGATATTCGACGTATTCGACGCGATTTCGAGCGCGGTCGGCGAGGCGTCGACTCTGATCGACTGCCACCACCGGATCGGCGTCACCGTGCAGAAGAAGGACGGGAACCGAGAGTTCGGTCGCTCGATGAATCGGTGATCTTTCCTTCGAGCGATCGATGGTGACGAGGGGGTCGCCCATCAGTGTTCGGTTGTAGTGCGCTTCGAACCGATGTGTCGTGCCGTCGAGGGCTGCGATGTCCGAAACCGGGTAGGCCACGACGACCGCGCTCACCAGATCGGCACGCTCGAGTGCGACCACGAGCGCAGTGAGTCCACCGGCCGACGAACCGAGAACAGCGGTACCACGGGCGTTGAAACCATGACGTCGTTGGACGTCTTCGAGAACGGTCATGACGTCACGTGCATCGAGGCGGCCCCACTCACCGTGGAGAGCATCGGTGTAGGCCCGACCATGACCGGTGCTTCCACGATGATCGGGAACGAGAATCGAGTATCCACGATCGATCCAGAAGCTGAAGCGGGCATTGAACGACACCGTCCACTGATCGGTCGGTCCGCCGTGGATCCAGCACAACAACGTCCCGTTCGATCGTGGAGCGCGATACAGACGCGCATGGAGGAGAGAGCCATCACCGTCGTCGACGGTCAGGAGATCGGGTTCGACCAGCGCGCGATGCCCTCCCCATTCGTACGTCGGGCCGACTGCGACGGTGCGACGCGACCAGTCGTCGGTGTCGTAGACCACGATCTGAGTCGGTGTCTTCCCCCCGGTGCGGATCGCCACCAGTCTCCTGCCCCTCCACGACAGTTGACCATGAATCGCCTTGGCGCGTTCGTCGATCCGTCCGGTCGTCGGATCGAACGTGCACAGTCGACCGAATCCGTTCTCGTTGCGAGCGAATGCGATGAGTGATCCATCCGGACTCCAGCACCACGAACGGAGTCGTTCACCCCAGGGCGGACCGCCGTGCTCGAACGACTCACCGATCCGTCGACCGTCGCCGGTGGTCACGTTGAGCCAACCACTCGCGTCGTCCAGCCAACCGATTCGTCGCCCGTCGAGATTCGTGTCGGGCTGCTGTACACGTCGACCGGCGACCGCCGACACGACACCGTGTTCGGACACGAGTTCACTCGCGTCCCACGGCATGTTCGGAGGGTTCCATCCGTGCCACACCACGCGCCCGTTCCACACGATCGGATCGATCACGAACGCGTGTCGACCCTCGTCCATCCGGCGCTCCGAACCGTCGTTGCGATCGATGACCCGAATCTCGGCTTGGTCGACCACGATGACGACACCTGCTCCGCTCGGATCGACGATCGGTGACGACAGGGTGCGATCACCGGCCACGCCCAACACCCGAGTCGAACCGTCGAGACCGAACTCGACGAGGTCTCCGTCGGCCGCCACGGCGACGATGGCTCCCCCGTCCGGTGTCCAGTCGAACGTGCCGCCTCCCAGACCTCGCACACTGCGTACCGCGATGCCCGCCAGGACCCGCCACTCACTCGCCGGATCGTCGAGGTCGATCACCTCGACGAAGCTCTGCGGTTTGCGGTCCGATGTCGGATCGAAGGGTTCGGTCATCACGGCGGCCAGACGTCGTCCACTCGGATCGAGCCGAGGTTCACCGATCTCGCGGCCGGCCGAACAGTTCTCGAGTGTCAACAGATCGGGCACCTCGCCATGGTAGGGAAGTCACCAGCGCCACCGTGGACGACCCTCGAACCACGACTACGGTGTGTTCATGCCCGAAACACCGTCCCGCAACCTGGCCATGGAGCTCGTCCGGGTCACCGAATCGGCCGCTCTCGCCGCCTCGCGTTGGGTCGGCCGTGGCGACAAGAACGGTGCCGACGGTGCAGCAGTCGAAGCAATGCGTACCGTTCTGGCCACGGTTCCGATGGATGGCGTGGTCGTCATCGGAGAGGGCGAGAAGGACGAAGCGCCGATGCTCTTCAACGGAGAGATCGTGGGAGACGGCTCGAACACCAAGACCGATGTGGCCGTCGATCCGATCGACGGCACGACCCTCACCGCTCTCGGACGTGGCAATGCCCTCGCCGTCATCGCCGTGTCCGAACGCGGCACCATGTTCAATCCCGGCCCCTGCGTCTACATGGAAAAGATCGCCGTCGGACCAGCGGCGGCCGGCCACATCGACATCAATGCGTCACCCACCCAGAATCTGAAATGGATCGCCAAGGCCAAGGGTGAGAGCGTGCGCGACCTGACGGTGGTCATCCTCGACCGTGATCGCCACAAGGATCTGATCGAAGAAGTACGCGAGTCGGGAGCCCGCATCAAACTCATCAGCGACGGCGACATCTTCGGCGCCATCGCCACCGCCTGGCCCGACGCCGGTGTCGACGTCCTCTTCGGTATCGGCGGAACACCGGAAGGTGTCACGGCCGCAGCAGCCCTGAAATGTATGGGCGGTGAGATCCAGGGCAAGTTGTGGACACGTAGCGAAACCGAACGCAACGCGGCCGTGGCCGAGGGATACGACCTCGATCGAGTTCTCATGACCGACGATCTGGTGCGAGGTGACAACTGCTTCTTCGCCGCCACCGGCGTGACCGACGGTGAACTTCTGAACGGTGTTCGCTTCCATGCCGGTGGGGCGACCACTCAGAGCCTCGTCATGCGCTCGCTGTCGGGAACGGTGCGGTTGATCGAAGCCCGCCATCGTCTCGACAAGCTTCGCGAGATCTCGACCATCGACTACGAGTGAACGTGAAAGGGGCGGGACCGAAGTCCCGCCCCTTTCACGTTCACCGAATGGTGATCACATCATTCCGGGCATGCCACCCATGCCGCCCATACCACCGCCGGCCGGCATGGCCGAGGCGGGCTCGGGCTTGTCGGCCACGAGACACTCGGTGGTGAGCACGAGAGCCGCGATCGACGCCGCGTTCTGCAGCGCCGCGCGAGTCACCTTGGCCGGATCGATGATGCCGGCCTTGACCAAGTCGATGTACTCACCGGTGGCTGCATTGAGTCCGACGGCTCCCTTTTCACCCGACACGCGCTGGACGACGAGAGCGCCTTCCATTCCCGCGTTGTCGGCGATGTTGCGAGCCGGGGCCTCGAGGGCTTCCCACACGGTGCGAGCACCGGTCGCTTCGTCGCCGGTCAGCGAATCGAGCACCGACTTCACCGCGTCACGCGAGCGAAGAAGAGCTGTTCCACCACCGGGCACGACGCCCTCTTCGATGGCCGCACGAGTTGCCGAGACGGCGTCTTCGATGCGGTGCTTCTTCTCCTTCAACTCGACCTCGGTGGCCGCGCCGACCTTGATGACCGCCACACCGCCGGCCAACTTCGCCAGACGCTCCTGGAGCTTCTCGCGATCCCAGTCGGAATCGGTGTTCTCGATCTCGGCCTTGATCTGGTTGATACGACCGTCGACATCGGCTCGTTCACCCGCGCCTTCGACGATCGTGGTCTCGTCCTTGGTGACGATCACGCGCTTGGCTCGACCGAGGAGATCGAGGGTCACGTTCTCGAGCTTGAGACCGACCTCTTCACTGATGACCTGACCGCCCGTGAGGACTGCCATGTCCTGCAGCATCGCCTTGCGACGATCACCGAAACCGGGAGCCTTCACCGCAACGGCGTTGAAGGTGCCACGGATCTTGTTGACCACGAGGGTGGCGAGGGCCTCGCCCTCGATGTCCTCGGCGATGATGGCGAGCGGCTTACCGCTCTTCATCACGGATTCCAGAGTGGGCAAGATGGCCTGAACGGTCGAGATCTTCGAGCCGTAGAGAAGGATGTAGGCGTCCTCGAGAACCGCTTCCTGACGCTCGGCGTCGGTCACGAAGTACGGCGAGAGGTATCCCTTGTCGAAGAGCATTCCCTCGGTGAAATCGAGCTCGATCCCGAAGGTGTTGCTCTCTTCCACGGTGACGACTCCGTCCTTACCGACCTTGTCGATCGCATCGGCGATGACGTTGCCGATCGCTGCGTCGGCCGCCGAGATGGTGGCGACGCTGGCGATCTCGGCCTTGTCTTCGACCTTCTTGGCGAGCGACTGAATCGACTCGACGGCTGCTGCGACGGCCTTTTCGATCCCGCGCTTCAGACCCATGGGGTTGGCGCCGGCGGTCACGTTACGCAGACCGTGCGACACCATCGACTGGGCCAACACCGTTGCAGTGGTGGTTCCGTCACCGGCGACGTCGTTGGTCTTGGTGGCGACTTCCTTCACCAACTGAGCACCCATGTTCTCGAACGCGTCCTCGAGTTCGACTTCCTTCGCGATCGACACACCGTCGTTCGTGATGGTGGGGGCTCCGAACTTCTTGTCGAGAACGACGTTGCGACCCTTCGGGCCGAGGGTCACGCGCACCGCATCGGCGAGCTTGTTGACACCGGCCTCGAGGGCGCGACGCGCCTCTTCGTCGAATTTGAGCTGTTTGGACATCAGCGCCTCACTTGGTGACGATGGCGAGTACGTCGCGGCTGGTGAGGATGAGCAGATCCTCGCCACCGATCGAGACCTCGGTGCCGCCGTACTTCGAGTAGAGGACCGTGTCGCCTTCTTTGACGTCGAGGGCGAAATGCTTGCCTTCGTCGTCGCTCCAGCGGCCCGGGCCGACGGCCAGAACGGTGCCCTGCTGGGGCTTCTCCTTGGCCGTGTCGGGAATGACGAGACCGGACGCCGTGCGCTCCTCGGCCTCGTTGGGACGGACGACGATGCGGTCGTCGAGGGGCTTCAGGTTCATGGTGGAATCCTCCGTGAGGGTGGACGTTGATGGATGACGCTCTGCCGGAACGGTTAGCACTCGTCCCTGGCGAGTGCCAAGGCTACGGGGCGAGACCGGCCGTTAGCAACCGGGGCCGCCGAGTGCTAACTCGTGTCCCCCACCCCCATCCACCCCGTCGTTCCCCTTGGTCTTCTGGGTGAAAAAAACGCGCATTTTCGACGAATGAGTCGCCCAGAACACCAGGTGTTCGTCAGGTGAGGGGGGCGCCGAGGCCGGCACAGACCTCGTCGAGTCGCTCCATCGGCAGTCCGATGACCGCCGACAGGCTTCCCTCCAGGCGATCCACGAACTCTCCCGCGCCGCCCTGGATGGCGTAGGCACCAGCCTTGTCGAGGGGTTCACCGGAGGCCACGTAGGCGTCGACTTCGGCCGGCGTGAGCGAGCGAAACGTGACGGTCGACGTGGTCACCTCCACGTGTCCCTCCCACTCGTTGCCTCGACACCCCGGAACGGCCACCGCGACTGCCCAACCGGTGTGCACCCGATGCGACCGCCCGCTCAGGAGCCGCAGCATCGCGACGGCATCGTCGGCATCGGTCGGTTTGGCGAGGATGCGCCCGTCGACGTCGACGGTCGTGTCGGCAGCGATCACGACGGTGCCCACCGCAACCGGCCCGAGATCGTGCATCACGGCCGACAACTTGGCCGACGCCAAACGGCGGACGTAGTCGACCGGAGATTCGTGCGGGTGCGCCGACTCGTCGACATGCGGTGCGACGACGACCGGATCGACACCGATTCCACGCAACAACTCGAGTCGCCGCGGTGAACCAGATCCGAGTACCACGCGTCGCACGATCAACCTCCGGACAGTGCCATGACGTCGTCGTCGTCGGGAATCGTCATGTCGTCGAGTCGAGTGAGGTAGCCGTCGGGCAACACCACACGAATCGGCCCGTTGGTCTTGCCACGGCGAATTCTCTCGCCGCCGTCGACCACGCTCAGGTCACGACCATGTTTGTCGACGAGCTCACCGAGCAAGTCGTCGACCTCGGACACCGTCGACGACATCGAGAATCGAGCGCGCATCTCACCGCCCACCGGGAATCCGGTGAGATACCACGACGTGTGCTTGCGGAAATCGCGCACACCTCGGTCGACACCCGACGCATCGATACCGAAGTGTGCCGACAGGAGCCGCACGTGGTCGGCCATGACGTCGACGACATCACCGAGACGGCGTGCTTCGGGTACCCGACCTCCGGTCATCGCCGACACGATGTCTCCGAACAACCATGGTCGGCCGAGACATCCGCGACCGATCACGACCCCGTCACATCCGGTCTCGGTCATCATGCGCACGGCATCTTCGGCCGTCCAGATGTCACCGTTTCCGAGGACCGGAATCGAGGTCACCGCCGACTTCAACTCGGCGATGGCCGCCCATCGCGCATCGCCGCTGTAGTGCTGCTCGGCAGTACGCGCGTGCAGTGCGACGGCTGCGATCCCCTCGTCCTCGGCGATGCGACCGGTCGAGAGATGAGTGATGAGCGAGTCGTCGATACCCATCCGGAACTTCGCCGTGACCGGAATACCATGAGGAGTGGCGGCACGAACGGCCTCGCGCATGATCGCTCGCAGCAGATTCGGTTTGGCCGGAACCGCAGCACCGCCGCCCTTCCGCGTGACCTTCTGGGCCGGACAGCCGAAATTCATGTCGATGTGGTCGACCGCACCGGTGTCGGCGAGTCGACGCACCGCCTCACCGAGCAGACGGGGGTCGCTTCCGTACAGCTGAAGACTTCGCGGGTTCTCGTCGACTCCGAACTGCACCATGCGAGCGGTCTTGGCATTTCCGTTCACCAGCGCGGCCGCCATCACCATCTCGTTCACGTAGAGAAGACCAGGGGCGAAACGCCGACACAACGACCGGAACGGAGCGTTGGTGACCCCCGCCATCGGAGCCAACACCACGGGAGCCGGGAGTTCGAGCGGACCGATACGCAACGTCATGGTCGAACCTCGTCGGCGACGAGACGCAGATTGGGCAGTGCGCCGGTGTCGAGACCCATCGGTCCATGGTCGCGCAATCGGTACCAGGCGGCGGCTCCGATCATGGCCGCGTTGTCGGTGCACATCGCCCGACTCGGAAGCAGTCCACGTCGTCCGGACGACTCACACGTCTCGGTGAATCGCCGACGCAGTTCGGAGTTGGCGGCGACTCCACCGCCCAACACCACGGCCCGGGCTCCCGTGTGATCGGCGGCTCGCATGGCCTTGGCCAACAAGACGTCGACGACTGCCGCCTGGAACGACGCCGCCACATCAGGAGTCGACACCGACGGGTTCTTGCGAACATGGTTCATGACCGAGGTCTTGAGACCACTGAAGCTGAAGTCGAGTCCGTCGTGCAGCATCGCTCGCGGGAAGTCGATCGCCTGTGGATCTCCTTCGGTCGAGAGTCGATCGATCGCCGGGCCACCCGGATAACCGAGCCCGAGGAAACGGGCGACCTTGTCGAATGCTTCCCCGGCTGCATCGTCGATGGTGCGCCCGAGCAGTCGATACCGACCGTGATCGGTCATTTCGATCAACATGGTGTGGCCACCCGACACCAACATGAAGACCATCGGGAACTCGAGAGTCGGATCATCGAGAAGTCCGGCGTACAGATGCGCCTCGAGGTGATTCACCCCGATGAACGGAATCTCCCACGAAAACGCGAGTGCCTTGGCTGCCGACACACCGACGAGCAGTGCACCCACCAGACCCGGACCGTACGTGGCCGCCACTGCGTCGACGCGACGAGGTTCGATACCCGCCTCGTCGAGCGCTTCGCGGACGATGGGACCGACGAGATCGAGATGGGCCCGACTTGCGATCTCGGGTACCACCCCACCGAAACGAGCGTGCAGATCGATCTGACTCGACACGACACTGGACACGACGTCGGTGCCACCCATGACGACCGACGCCGCCGTCTCGTCGCAGCTCGTCTCGATCGCGAGGATCACGGTCGACGCATCGACCGTCAGTCGGGTCACGGGAGAGATCATGCGCGGCTCCCGTGCGACGAACCGATGCGATCGAGTCGGTGTGCGAATTCGTCACCTTGAATGTCGTGGATCCACATGACGAGGGCGTCCTCGGAATTCTCGTAGTACCGCTGGCGGATCCCGGCCGGAGCGAAACCGAACTCTCGGTAGAGGCCTTGTGCCGCCTCGTTACCGACCCTCACCTCGAGAGTGAGTGACGCCATGTTCCGGTCGATCGCTGCCCGAGCCAGCGCATGAAGAAGCGACCGAGCGACACCGCGACGACGGAACTCGGGAGCGACTGCGATGTTGGTGACGTGGGCTTCGTCGACGGCGTACATGGATCCGGCGTAGCCGACGAGTTCGCCCATCAGAAAAGCGACGACGTAGTAACGCTCCCCTCGGCGAGCAAGATCGAGCTCACTCGAGAAGACCCCGCTCGACCACGGCTTCGGATGCACGACGTTCTCGATGTTCAGCACGTTCTTCACGTGCCGCCGACGCATCGGTTCGATGGTGAGGTCGAGGCTCATGGGTTGTCGTTCCTCGTGGACCAATTGATCTGAGCGTCGGGTTGACGCAGATACAGGGCTTCGACTCGATCGGGAGACGTCCAGGCTTCGCGCAGCGTGCGTTGGTGAGCCAGTTCGACGAGAGCGCTGGCCGACGGGAACGACCACCGGGAACCGGCCACCGAGATTCGATGATCCGAGGTCAGGACCTCGGCGTGCCGAACCGCGCCGTCGCCGACGCACACGACTGTCTGAGACCTTTCGTGCAAGCGAGCGGCCAATACCTCGGGGGTTTCGCAGCGGGGTTCGTCCAATCCGTCGACACCGGAGTCGCTCACGCGAAACAACTGATGGAACACCTCACCCTTGCGAGCGTCGACCACCGAGCACACGAGACGCTCGTGCCGACCTTCGACGTCGTCGCGGGCCGCGTGCGCCAGGAGTTCGAGACTGGTCGCCGTCACCATCGGAACGTCGAGTGCCCACGCCATCGATTTCGCCGTCGCCAGACCGACCCGCATGCCGGTGAAAAGTCCTGGCCCCACGTCGACGGCCACACAACCGAATTCGGGAACCGACACATCGGCCAGCCGACATGCGGTCTCGATCGCCGGCATCAGATTTTCGGCGTGCCGTCGACCGCGAGTGACCTCGACGACCGCAAGAACACCATCGTGTCCTCCGATCGCCACACTCACGCGCTCGGTCGCCGTCTCGATCCCGAGGATCAGCACGACAGTGCTCCCTCGAGCTTCGGCCAGCGACTGCTCCACGACGATCCCGACGACGAGACCGTGATGCGCCGAGCGTCGTCGTCGTCGACCGATTCCAACGACACGAGCAGATGAGGCCCGAGCCGATCGGCGGCCACGTCACCCCATTCGACGAGCAGAATCCCGCTACCGCCACTCGTATCACCTTCGGTGAGCTCGGCCAGGGCCAGATCGTCGATCTCACTCGTTCGATCGAGTCGATACAGATCGGCATGGTGCACGAGCACCCTCCCGGTGTCGTACGTGTGGACCACGGTGAAGGTGGGTGAGGTGATCGGCTCGGTGATTCCGAGCGCCCGTCCGAAACCCTGAGCGAATGCCGTCTTGCCAGCTCCCATGTCACCCGCCAGCACGATGACGTCACCCGGCCGGGCGAGCGCGGCGATCGCCGACGCGACCTGGTGGGTGCCTTCGAGCGACGACACCATGCACGTGATCACATGGATCGATGCTACCGAGGGCTCTTGTTCGCCTGGGACGGCCACCGTGGCCAGCACTACTCTCGTCGCATGACCGACAAGATGTGCCAGGACCGAATCTGTGTGATCACCGGAGCCGGCCGAGGTATCGGACGCGAATACGCGCTGATGCTCGCGGCCGAAGGAGCCAAGGTCGTCGTGAACGACTTCGGAGGTTCCCGTGACGGATCGGGTGCGGGGGGTTCGAACCCGGCCCAAGACGTGGTCGACGAGATCGTGGCCGCCGGTGGTCAGGCCGTCGCCCATCTCGGTGACGCGAGCTCACTCGACGATGCGAAGGCGATGATCTCACTCGCCATCGACACGTTCGGCGGTCTCGACGTCGTCGTCAACAATGCCGGCATCTTGCGCGATCGCATGCTCTTCTCGATGGCCGAGGAAGAGTGGGACGCCGTCATCAAGGTGCACATGAAAGGTACGTGGGCCTCGAGCCGGGTCGCCGCCGAATACTGGCGCAACCGTTCGAAGGAAGGTCTCTCGAACGACGCCCGACTCATCAACACGACATCGGTGTCGGGTATCTACGGAAATCCGGGTCAGACCAACTACGGCGCCGCCAAGGCGGGAATCGCCACCTTCACGCTCATCGCGGCCGAGGAACTCGGTCGTTACGGAGTCACCTGCAATGCCGTGGCACCCGGTGCCCTCACCCGACTCACCGAGGATCTAGGCATGCCACCCGAGATGCTCGAGCGGTTCGGTCCCGAGTGGGTCGCACCGGTCATCACGTGGCTCGCCTCGTCGCAGTCGTCCGACGTGACCGGTCAGGTGATCGAGTCGAACGGACAGTTGCTGGCCATCGCCCAGGGCTGGATCCGCGGACCGCACATCACGAACCCGCCGATCGATCCGCACGAGATGGACGCGGCCATTCGTCCTCTGCTCGCTCGGGCCACACCCCGGACGAAGATGTCCGACATCAACTGATCGCGACTCGTCCGGTCACGTCTCGTTCGGTCGGACCTCAACCGTCGACCGAGCGGGGCAGGCGGCGCGACAGTCCGCACACGATCTCGTAACCGATCGTGCCGGTGATTTCACCCCACTCGTTGGCCGTGATCCGATCGTCGCCCTGTTGCCCGATGAGGATCACCTCGTCGTCGACGTGCACGGTGTCGTCACCGCAGTCGACCATGAGTTGATCCATCGTCACCACGCCGACGATCGGTCGACGCGCGCCGCCGATGAGGACCGAAGCCCCCACCGAACCCGATCGACGGGGAACGCCGTCGGCGTAACCGATCGGCACGGTGGCGATCGTGGTGGGCCGATCGAAGCGGTGGCGTAATCCGTACGAGATTCCGTCACCGGCGGCCACTCGCTTGACATGAGACACCCGACTGCGCAAAGTGAGGGCCGATCGTAAAGAGGAACAACTCTCGGTCATCGAGACGGACGGTGCGATGCCGTACATCGCGATTCCGACTCGCACCATGTCGTATCTCGCGCGCGGGTGGGCGATCGTCGCCGCCGAGTTGGCTGCGTGCACCAGACCCGGATCGACGCCGGCCCGACGAAGATCGGACAATGCGTTCTCGAATCGATCGAGTTGTCGCTCGGTCTCGGCCGAGTCGGTGTCGTCGGCCGTGGCGAGGTGGGTGAACACTCCACCGAGCATGAGATGCGGTGAGCGGGCCAGTATTCGACCCGCCAGTTCGGCGGCATCTCCGGGACGACAGCCGACACGATTCATTCCGGTGTCGATCTTCAGATGCACCTCTTGTCCCGAGACGTCGTGTCGACGCGCTTCGTCGGCGAGTGCATCCACGAAGCGTGCGCTGTAGGCAGTGGCGACGAGTCCGTGCGCCACGAGTTCGCCCACTTGGTCGATCGGCTGTTCCGACAGAACCAACACCGGTGCTTCGATACCGGCCCGGCGCAACTCGACACCTTCCTGCACCAGCGCAACGCACAAACCATCGGCGCCGCCTGCGAGCGCCGCTTCGGCCGCCGTCACGGCACCGTGCCCGTAACCATCGGCTTTCACGACGGCCAGAACTCGCGCGTCACCGGCCTGCGCCTTCAACCAGGTGAGGTTGTGGGCGAGGGCGCTCGGATCGATCTCGACGACGGAGGCTCGACTCATCGACCGTCATTCTGCCCGGTCCGACGGACCCGGTCGTCGAGTACGAACGGGATCGCCGAGACGACATCGGATGCCACCGTCCCGTGACGAGGGCCGCGTCGTGCGGCATCGGCACACACCCACGCCGCCAGTCCAGCGGCGTCGAACGGTCGTGCGCCAGCCGCCACCGCACCGGTCACCACTCCGGTCAGGACGTCACCGCTCCCGGCCGTCGCCAGGCGTTCGTCACCGTGGTCGACCAGCACGACCTCACCTCCCGGATCGGCGACGACGGTCGTCGGACCCTTCAACAGAACCACTGCACCGAACTGTCGAGCGAGAGAACACGCCGCCTCGATGCGATCGTCTCCGGGAGCAGCCCCCTGAAGGACTGCGAACTCTCCGTCGTGTGGAGTGAGGATCGTGGGTGCCGATCGATCGATCACCGTTCGAACGTCGAGAGCATGCAGCGCGTCGCCGTCGATCACGACCGTCTGTTGAGCCGATGAGACCACTCGCCGCACCTGATCCATCGTGTGATCTCGACGTCCGAGTCCCGGACCGATCGCCAGGACGGAGAAGCGCGACGACAGATCGGACCGCACGTCGCTGGCCCACGAGGCCTCGTCGACGGAGCGTCTCACGACTTCCACGGGGAGAGCCGATCCATCGACCACACCCGGCGAGGCGAGATGCACGATGCCGGCTCCCGCTCGCAGAGCTGCACCACAAGTCAGACTCGCCGCGCCCATCATTCCGGATGATCCGGCCACCACGTAGGCGCCGTGCTTCCACTTGTGATCGTCGGAACGGCGGATCGGCCACGTCGTAGCCACGTCGTCGGCGGTCATCACAGCGGCGGTCGACGAACTCACGTCGAGTCCGATGTCGGCGATCTCGACGACTCCACTCGTTCGACGTCCTTCATGGAAGAAGTGTCCGGGTTTGGCGGCGGCGAAAGTGATCGTTCGTTCGCACGTCCACGGTGACCCGAGTGCGCGACCGGTGAGGCCATCGATACCGCTCGGCACATCGACCGCCAGCACTCGACACGTTGCCGGTGGGGGGTTCCACTCACCGCGAAATCCGGTTCCGAACGCCGCGTCGATGACGAGGTCGGCATCGGGAAGTCGCGCCGGAAGATCTGTGGCGTCCACCAGCCGGACGGCTACTCCACGTTCACCAAGAAGACGGGCGGCCACTCGCCCGTCCGCACCGTTGTTGCCGGGACCCGCCACCACCACGACCCGTCGCCCGTAGGTGCCACCGAGCATGTTGCGTGCGGTTCGAGCCACCGCCCAGCCCGCCCTCTCGACGAGAACTTCGAGAGGAACTCCACTGGCGGTCGTTCGTTCGTCGACACGACGCATCTCGTCGGGAGTGACGACGGGGATCATCCCGTCAGCGTACGAGCGTCAGCCGGTGGCCACGACGTAGGCGATGGCCAGACCATCGGTGTGGGTGAGGGACAGATGCCACGATGCGATCCCCCGCTCACGCGCCAATGCATCGGCCCGACCCGAAACCTGCAGCACAGGACGTCCGCTCTCCTCACTCTCGACCCACACGTCGTGGAAGTCGAATGCTCCGAGGCCCACACCCATCGCCTTCATCACCGCTTCACGCGCTGCGAATCGAGCGGCCAGGGAGGGCACCGAGTCGACCCGACCTTCGAGCGATCCGATTTCGAGATCGGTGAACATGCGTCCGAGAAGAGTCGGCGTACGCGACAACGTCTCACGGAAACGAGCGATCTCGACGGCATCGACACCGACACCTCGCACCGAACCGAACGAGTCGTTCATCGTCGCCAGAGATCGGCGATCTCGCTCATCGGTCGAATGAGCAGATCGGCCACCGACACCGTCTCGAGAACGTCGTCACGCATGGCACCTTCGGTTTCGGTGACCCAGTCGACGAGCCGCTCGTACCGGCGGTCGTAGCCCTGCAGAACGGCACGAGCCACCGACGCCGGAAGCCGATCGTGAAATCGCACGTGTAGGACGACGAGACCCACCGTGGATCCGGCTTTGACTTCGGGAACGAAGATCACGGTTCGACCGTCGGATCGACCTCGAGCCACGAGAACTTCTCGCTCCGATGCCACACGCCGTTTGGTACCCACGAGAGCAGGATTGGTGTCGACCCGACTCGGGATGTCGCGCGAGATCCCTCCTCTCTCGACGATGGTGACCGTGGCGTGGTCGAGATCACCGTCGATGCGATAGCGGGTGTAACCCACCACGGACTCGACTGCCGGATCGAGGTCGGCCAACACCTTCAGAGTCCGATAGGCGAGAACGTCGCGTCCGGGGCCGGCACCGAGCACCGCCTGAACGAGCGAACGATCGAGTACTCCTTCGTCACTGCGAGAAATTCCCACCGTGACCGTCTTGGCCTGATGCTTGATCGCATCGATGGGTCGCGTGAGTTCCTCGATCGCCCGAGTGAGAGCGGCCGTGAGATCGTCGACGACGGCCGCCGGGCTCGCCACTTTTCCGGTCTCGCGCTGGTGCATCTCGACCGGCGAGTCGTCGGAGATCACCCGGAACATGGTGGCCAGACGCACGGCAGTACTCGCTTCGAGATGTCCGTCGTAATCACCCGAGCGGAGCGTCTCCTGGAAGCGCTCGATCGCGTCGGCCAATTCGACTCCGATACGTTCGACGACGGCCTCACCGTCGTCGAGTTCGATGACGGCTCGTTCGACGACTTCTCGTGCCTCGCGAAGATCCCGAGCGAGATCGTCGATCGCCCGGGCCGCCTCGTATCCGAACAGATGGCCGACCATCGCCGACAGCACGAAAGCGAGTGACGGATCGGTCTCGGGAACTTCGATCACCGATGAGGCATGTGAGAAGCGACTCTCACGAGCCGAGGCGATCACGATCGGCGTGGCCTTGTGGGCACGGTAGATCGCCACTTCCTTGGCCACGTCGTCGGCCGTTCCACCGGCCAATCCGGCTGCGCACACGAGAATCAATGGCTCGCACGAAAGATCGATGTGCTTCTTGTCCTCGGTGATGTCGGACGAGATCGACTTGTAACAGAGTTCGCTCAACTTGATTCGGACTTCGTGCGCGGCGATCGCGTTCGGGCCGTTACCCACTACTGCCCAGTAACGCTTGGATGGTGCGTAACGGCGGGCGATGTCACCCACTTGCTCGCGTCGGGTCAGTACCTGCCGCATGGCATCGGGCAGATCGCGCAGTGCCGACAACAACTGGTGGCGGCGATCGTCGGACCCGGCCTCGACGAGTGCCGAGATCTCACAGGCCAACAAGGTGCCGGCCGCGACCTGCGCGTAGAAAGCCTTGGTCGACGCGACGCTCATCTCGACGTCGCGACCATCGGATGTGTAGAGCACACCGTCGGCCTTGTCGCACAGGTCGGATCCACGGCGATTCACGATGGCGATCACCGCCGCGCCACGGGCGCGGGCCAGATCGACGGTGCGATTCGTGTCGGTCGTGGTACCACTCTGACTGATGGCGACGATGAGCGTGTCGGACATGTCGAGACGCAATCCGAATCCGGAGAGCTCGGTGGCCGTCACTGGATCGACATCGAGGCGACCGTCGGTCAGATGATCGAGGATCGTGGCACAACTCTCTCCGGCCACGGCGGCCGTACCTTGGCCGATCACTCGCACCTTGTCGATCGTGCCGGCGGTCAGACGTGCTGCGACGTCACCCGGAATCACTCGTTCGCCGAGATCGGTTCGCAGCCGACCGTCGACGTCCCGGATCCGGCCTCGTAACGTCTTGGCCAAGCTGATCGGCGCCTCACCGATCTCTTTCAACAAGAAGTGAGGAGCGTCACCACGATCGATGTCCCGGGTGGTCACCTCGGCCGTCACCAAGTCGTCGTCATTCCAGGGAAGTTCGGTTCCGCCGAACGAGATCCGACGGAATCCGTCGACTGTTCCGGCCAATTCACCGTCGAGGACGACGATCTGTCCGGCCCCACCATCGACACTGACCTCACCGTCCATTCGGACGTAACGACTGGTCTCTTCGACGACGCCGTACGGCTCACTCGCCACCACGAAGAGATCTTCGGAGAATCCGACGAAGAGACCCTGTCCGCTTCCCCGTAGTGACACGAGCAGACGGTGGGGATCATCGGCTGAGGCCGCGGCGATGGCCACCGATCCCTCGAACGAGGACACCGAACGTCGGAACGACTCCACCAGATCCGACGTCGACTCCATGTGATGCGCGACGAGGGCGGGAATCACCTTGGCATCGGTGGTGATCTGATGAGCGAACTCGAGGTCGTAGGCGACCCGCAGGTCGGCGTGATTGTCGACGTCCCCGTTCAGCGACGCGACAACATAGGGGCCCGTGCTCGGTTCGAGTCGCTCGCTGTTGACCGGGTGGGCATTGGGTTCGGAGATGATGCCGACACTCGCCCATCGTGTGTGACCGGTGAGCGACATACGAGCCTCGGGTCGACTGAGCGCGAGACGAAGAAGGTCGTCGTCGGCGATCGCCCGTCGCAGGGCACGGGTGTTGTCTCCGAGCTCTCCGATCTCGGCCGCCGCCTTGTAGACGAACGAGAGGACTCCGCCGCGATCGGTGTCGACCCACCGAACCGATCGATTCTGGAAGAGCGCGTCGTCGGCACGTTCGGAGAGAGCGTTCACGACGAACTGATCGTCGGCGCGCAGATCGTGTCCCCACACGAAGAGGTGAACACCCGCCGAGTCTCGGCCTCGAACTTCGAGACGGTCGATGATCGAGAGGGCCTGTTGCACCATGGCGTAGCCGGCAATGGCCGCCACTGATGCGTCGCGACCGGCCAGTGCCGCCACCTCGGTCGCCGTTCGGAGACGGTCCCGACGGATCGCCCACAGAACGTCGCGGAGTGCGCCGATTCGACGGGCATCGGTCTCGAGGTCGTCGACCCGACCGTCGTCGAGACGTGATTCCCATTCGGTGAGCACGTCGTCGAATCGGTCGAGACGATCCTCGATGGTCGTCATCAACTGACGCTGGTCCACGAGAGCTCGAATGCCGGGGACTCCGTGAAGAAGCCGATCGACCTCGACCAGACGGCGGGTGGCCTCGTCGAGGTCATGACGAACGTCGACCGCGGCATCGAGCATCCCCATCACCTCGTCGGCATCAGGTACCGGACGCGCCGACGGACGTCCGACCAGAGCCACGATCCCACACATGGATCCCCAGGCTACCGATGCCGTCAGTGGTGGTTCGGGCGGTCGAATCAGCCGAAGAGCCGACGAACCGTCGCACACAGACGTTCGACCATCGATTCGGCGAGTTGGGTGGTCGCGGCCTCGACCATGACCCGCACGAGGGGTTCGGTTCCACTGGCTCGAACCAGAACCCGTCCCTCGGCCCCGAGCTCGCTTTCGACGGCTGCGATCTCTTCGGCCATCTCGGCCGCCACGTCGCTCGGCCGTCGGGTCACCTCGACGTTGCGCAGAACTTGCGGATAAGCCGTCATGACCGATGACGCCGCCTCGGCGAGTGAACGTCCGCTCCGCACCACGAATTCGGCGAGTGAAACCGCCGAGACCAGACCGTCGCCGGTCGTGGCGACGTCACGATGGATGATGTGTCCGCTCTGCTCACCACCGAGCACGAATCCACCATCGTTCATCGCATCGAGAACGTGTCGATCACCCACCGGGGTGACCACCACCTGAATGCCGGCTTCGTTCATCGCTCGGTGGAATCCCAGATTGGCCATCACTGTCGTGACCACCACACCTCCCGCAAGACGGCCACGATCACGTCGGTCGAGAGCCGACAACGCGATCAAACGATCTCCGTCGACGACCGCACCCTCTCCGTCGACCGCGATGACGCGATCACCGTCACCGTCGAAGGCGAAACCCATGGCGGCGGTTCCCATGGTCGACACGAACGTGCACAGACCCTCCGTCGAAGTGGCGCCGCACCCGTCGTTGATGTTCGTCCCGTCGGGCGCGTCGTTCAACACGATCACGTCGGCACCGAGACGACGAAAGACCTCGGGGGCCGCATCGCACATGGCACCGTTCGCCGTGTCGAGAACGACGCGTAGACCCGACAGCGACCCTTCGCCGAAGTACGAGACCACGTGGTCGACGTACTCGGCCACGGCGAGAGCTCGCCGCGACACCGATCCGACGCGACGCGGAATCGATCCGCTCGGTTCGGCGTTGAGAATCGACGACAGCTCGGCCTCGATGGCTACTTGTTGCGCGTCGGACAATTTCGCGCCACCGGCCGCGAAGATCTTCACCCCGTTGTCGTGGTAGGGATTGTGCGACGCCGTGACGACCGCTCCGGGCACTCCGTCTCGAGCCGCGAACATGGCGACCGCTGGGGTGGGAATCACGCCCACGTCATCGACGTCGACTCCTTCGGCGGCCAGACCAGCGGCCACCGAAGCCTGCAGAACCGCTCCGGATTCGCGCGGATCGCGACCGATCACGACTCGATCGACACGAAGCACACGCGCCGCAGCGCGGCCGAGGGCCAGACAGAACTCAGGAGTGATCTCGTCGATCGCCCGACCACGGACACCGTCGGTCCCGAAGCGAGGATGCCGAGCCGACACGAGGCCCCGTGATCAGCGCTTGGTGTACTGAGGCGCCTTACGGGCCTTCTTCAGGCCGTACTTCTTGCTCTCCTTGCGGCGCGAGTCGCGAGTGAGAAGACCGGCCTTCTTCAACGCCGGACGAGCCTCGGGATCGAGTTCGGCGAGCGAACGAGCAAGACCCATGCGCATGGCACCGGACTGACCGGTCACGCCACCACCGATGATCGAGGCATCGACGTCGTACTGCTCGGCGGTGTTGGTGACGCGCAGGGCCTCGGTGGCCGAGTTGCGCTGTGTCGCGGTGCCGAAGTACTGATCGATCGGCTTACCGTTGACGGTGACCTTTCCTGAGCCGGGGCGCACGCGCACTCGCGCGATCGCAGCCTTACGGCGGCCGGTGGTCTGGGTGAGAGGCTTCGACATCTGTGCTCCCTGAACTTTCAGCGTGCCTTGGCGTGGTCGATCGACCGAGCGGTGGGATTCTGCGAGGCGTGCGGATGCGTCGGGCCGCCGTACACCTTCAACTTCTTGATCATCTGACGTCCGAGAGGACCCTTCGGCAACATGCCTTTCACCGAACCACGAATCGCCTCGTCAGGACGACGGGCGAGAAGGTTGGCGTAGGTCTCGCTCTTCAAACCACCCGGATAACCCGAGTAGCGATACACCATGTGGCGATCGGCCTTACCCGATGTCATGACGATCTTGTCGGCATTGATGATGATCACGTGGTCGCCCATGTCCATGTGCGGGGCGAAGACCGGCTTGTGCTTGCCACGGAGAAGGCGCGCCGCTTCGGTGCACAGACGACCGAGGACCATGCCCTCGGCGTCGAGAACGTGCCACTCGCGCTTCACATCGCTGGCTTTGGGTGTGTAGGTGCTCATGAGAACTTCTTTCGACGGACGAGAAAGCCTACGCCCCTCCCCCACGTTTCCCCACCTGGTGTTCTGGCGCGGATTTTTCACCGCCCAAGTGACGAATCCGCACCAGAAAACGCCGCTGCCGAGCCCTCGGGGGGATACCCGACGTCCCACAAACAGAGTCCGTGCGGGGGGGCCACCTGACCGGCCCCCTCCCGCCTGCGTCCCCGCAGGATCGACGACATCTCTCCCGGCGTGATCTTGCCCTGGCCGACGTCGACCAGGGTGCCGACGATCGAGCGAACCATCTGGTGACAAAAGGCCGTGGCCCGAATCCGACACTGGAGAACTCGGGCACCACGCTCACTCGTCAGGTCGTACCAGTCGATCTCGAGGAGGCGACGCACCATGGACGGCTCGACCTGCCCGGGTTCGACCTTGGGCCGACGGCAGAAGGCCGAGAAGTCGTGTTCACCGATCAACGGATCGGTGGCCATACGCATGAGGTCGAGCGAGAGCGGGGTCGCAACGTGCCACGACGTCTCGGCGATGAAGGGGTCAGGCGTCGGATCGTTCAGGATCGTGTAGCGGTATCGGCGCCAGGTGGCCGAGAAACGAGCGTGGAAGTCGTCGGACACCACCTCGGCCGAACGAATCACCACCGACGGCGCGCACATCTTGCTGAGACGTCGCGGCAGACCTTCGACATCGACATCGACCGGAAGGTCACAACTGACGACCTGTCCCCAGGCGTGCACGCCGGCATCGGTTCGACCGGCCCCCACGATCTCGATCGGCCGTCGAGCGATCGTCGACAGTGCATCCGTGATCACGCCCGCCACCGTCACGACTCCCTCGTTGACCGCGAAGCCATGCAAACCACGACCGTGATAGGCCACCAACAGGCGAACCCGCCTCACGGCGGGTTCGACGGAAGATTCGATGATGGCCACGGGGACGAGCCCCTCGGAATCAGACGAGCTCGACGCGCGCCATGGGGGCGTTGTCACCCTGACGCGGACCGAGCTTCAGGATCCGCAAGTACCCGCCGTTGCGATCGGCGAAGCGCGGCGCGATGTCGGAGACCAACTTGCTCGTCATCTCCTTGTCACCGAGGTAGGCCTGGAGCTGACGGATGCGGTGCAGGCTGGCGGCATCGCCGTCCTGAGCCTTCTTGGCCTTCGTGATGAGCTTCTCGGCGATCGGACGAAGGGCTTTGGCCTTGGCCTCGGTGGTCTCGATCGACTCAGCGGCGAACAACGACGCGGCCAGGTTGGCCATCATCAGTTTCTGGTGAGCGGAGCTGCCGCCGAATTTGCGGGCTCGGCGAGGTGTTGCGGGCATGGTTGGTCCTTTGTTCTTCCGTGGCTCAGCCGCGCAGCGACAGGCCGCGCTCGTCGAGCTTCTGCTTCACTTCGTCGAGGCTCTTCTGGCCGAAGTTGGTGATGTTGAGAAGGTCGTCCTCGGTCTTTTGCAGGAGCTCACCGATGGTGTTGACCTGCGCACGCTTCAGACAGTTGCGCGGACGCTCGGACAGATCGAGATCTTCGATCGCGATGTCGAGGTCGGGACTCGCCGCACCGGCCTGGATCACCTCACCGAGTTCGAGACCCTTGGGCTCCTCGGAGAGGTTGGCCACCAGGTCGACCAGGTTGCGCAGGGTGGCTCCGGCCGAAGCGAGGGCCTCACGCGGCGTGATGGTGCCGTCGGTCTCGATGTCGATGACCAGGCGGTCGTAGTTGGTCGACTGCTCGACTCGCGTCGGCTGCACGTCGAACATGACACGACGGACCGGCGAGAAGATGGCGTCGATCGGGATCACACCGATCGTTCGGTTGCCAGCTTCACGATCGGACGACATGTAACCACGTCCCTGAGCGACCGTGAGATCGATGGCGAGTCGGCCCTTGCTGTTCACGTGGGCGATGACGAGCTCGGGGTTGAGGATCTCGATGTCGGCCGGGCACTCGATGTCGCCCGCCGTGACCACGGCGTCACCACGAACATCGAGACGCAGAACGACGTCCTCATCGGAGTGCGAACGAAGGACGATGTCCTTCAGGTTGAGGATGATGTCGGTGACGTCCTCGGACACTCCGGCGATGGTGTCGAACTCGTGGAGAGCTTCGTCGAACTTCACGGTGGTGATCGCCGCACCGGGGATCGACGACAACAACGTGCGTCGCAGAGAGTTACCGATGGTGTGGCCGAAGCCGGGCTCCAAGGGGCCGACAGCGAAACGCTGACGATTGTTCGATTCGTCGTTGTCGGCTTCGACAGTGGGGCGCTGGATGACGAGCATGATGTCTGTTCCGTTCGTGAGAGGCCTGCGGGTCGTTCAGTTGGTGGGGATCACTTGGAGTACAACTCGACGATGAGCTGCTCGCGCACCGGCACGTCGATGTGCTCACGCGCCGGCTCGGTGCGAACGGTGACCTGCTTGCCACCGTCGCCACCCTCGAGCCAACCCACGAGGGAGCGGTCGAGTGTGTCGATGTTGTTCTGGATCACGATCATGTTGCGTGCCTTGGGTGACAAGGTGACGACGTCACCTGCCTTCACACGTGCACTCGGAATGTTGAGACGCTTGCCGTTCACGAGAACGAGACCGTGGCTCACGAATTGGCGAGCCTGCGGACGCGTGCTCGCCCAGTTGGCGCGGTACACGACGTTGTCGAGTCGAAGTTCGAGCAAACGAAGGAGGTTCTCACCCGTCGGACCCGAGAGGCGGTTGGCCTCGTCGTAGGTCTTGCGGAACTGACGCTCGAGGACGCCGTAGATGTACTTGGCCTTCTGCTTCTCCTGGAGCTGAGCCAAGTACTCGCTCGTGTTTCCACGACGACGGCTACGACCGTGCTGACCGGGAGGGAAAGGGCGACGCTCGAGAGCCTTACTGCCCTTCGCGTTCTCGAAGACGTTGATGCCGAGGCGACGCGAGAGACGCACCTTCGGACCGGTGTAACGAGCCATGACCTAGTTCCTCTTTCGCTTCGGCATCTTGCAACCGTTGTGCGGAACCGGGGTCACGTCCTTGATGCCGGTGACCTCGATACCGGTGTTCTGCAGCGAACGAATGGCCGTGTCACGACCCGAGCCGGGTCCCTTGGCCTGCACTTCCACGCGGCGCATACCCTGCTCGAAGGCATCCTTGGCGGCCTTCTCGGCAGCCAACTGCGCGGCGAACGGTGTGCTCTTTCGTGAGCCCTTGAATCCGACGCCTCCACCCGAGGCCCAGGACACGACATTGCCCTCGACATCGGTGATGCTGACGATGGTGTTGTTGAACGAGCACTTGATGTGGCAGACACCAGTGGTGATGTTCTTGCGCTCGCGCTTGCGGGGACGACGCCCACCGGGCTTCGGCTTGGCCATGGCTTACTTCCTCACTGCCTTCTTCTTGTTGGCCACGGTCTTCTTCGGGCCCTTACGTGAACGAGCGTTGGTCTTGGTGCGCTGACCGCGGACCGGGAGGCCCTTGCGATGGCGGACACCCTGCAGACACTGAATTTCGATCTTGCGCTTGATGTCCTGCTGCACTTCGCGGCGCAGGTCACCTTCGACCGTGATGTTCTGATCGACCCAACCACGGATCTTGTTGATCTCGTCTTCGGTGAGATCGCGCACACGTGTGTTGGGATCGAGACCGCACTCGGCACAGATCTTCTGCGCGGTGGGCTTGCCGATTCCGAAGATGTAGGTCAGAGAGATCTCCAACCGCTTCTCGCGGGGAATGTCGACGCCGGAAATTCGTGCCATTGACTCGTTGCTGCTTTCTCTTTAGCCCTGACGCTGCTTGTGGCGCGGGTTCTCACAAATGACCATGACGCGCCCGTGACGGCGGATCACTTTGCACTTCTCACAGATCTTCTTGACACTCGGTCGGACCTTCATCGGTCATCTCACTTCTTGTCGTTCACTTGTAGCGGTAGGTGATACGACCCCGGGTGAGGTCGTAGGGAGTCAGTTCGACTTGAACCTTGTCGCCGGGGAGGATGCGGATGTAGTTCATGCGCATCTTTCCGGAGATGTGCGCCAACACCTTGTGGCCGTTCTCGAGTTCGACCCGGAACATGGCGTTCGGGAGCGATTCGAGAATCGTGCCTTCCAGCAAGATGGCGTCGTCTTTTGGTTTGGCCAGAACTGCCTCCTCGGCGGTCGAAATCAGGTGGCTGACCACGGCGCGACCAGAGGTCGCCCACAGGGCCGAGT
>JAQCIK010000005.1:0-110943 GCA_027592035.1 Actinomycetota bacterium
AATTTCCCGGTGTTCTGGGTGAAAAAATCGCCGGAATCCGGCGATTTTTTCACCCAGAACACCAAAGAACAGGACGGAACAGAAGCACCAAGTCAGTGGGAGTCGCCGGGGCGGTAGGGCGCACCAGCTGAGGCCGGCGGGCGCAACTTCTGTCTCGCCCCGGCCAACACCACGATCGTCACCAAGTACGGCGTGGCGGCCACGAACTCTGACGGCACGTCGTCGATCACGTTGTAGGCGATGATCAGACACACCGCCGCGGCGAGTGCACTCGTCGCGATTACGTTGCGCTTGCGCCACAACATGACGAGAGCGAGGATCGCCAGACCCACGGCGAACACCACCAAGAGCGCCGGAACGTTCTTCTCGGCTCGGAACTTGAGAGCCGACGGGAAACCGAACAACAACGCGCCGCGAAACACACCCCATGGCTGCCAGTTACCGAAGATCGTGGTGGCGAGTCCGATGAAGCCCTGACCGCCGGTCTGCCCCTGACGGTAGGTGCTCGTGAACACACACGACAGGTAGGCGCCACCGAACGAGGCCAACGCACCGCTCACCGCCATGGCCTGATAGCGCAGGCGCACGATGTTCACACCGAGGCTCTCACCGGCCTGCGGTGACTCACCACTCGATCGCAGACGCAATCCGAAGCGGGTCTTCCAGAGGATCCACACCGACAACGGCACGATGGCCACCGCCACCACAGTTGGAATGTAGAGGTCGCTCGTGAGTCCACGAACGAGACCAGCCAGGTCGGGAACGAGCGGCCAGTCCTTCTTCTTCTCGAACCAGCTCAAGATGTCCGGGGTGTCCCACGACCCGATCGGGCCGCCACTCAAGAAGGGCATGTCGAATTCGCCGTACCCGCCCTTTCCGGTGGGGGACTGGCTCTCACCGCCTCCCGGCTTGCCCTTGAAGAAGATGATCGACAGGTATTCGGTCGCGCCGGCTGCCAAGGTGTTGATGGCGATACCCGACACCACGTGATCGACGTTGAACCGCACCGTGGCCAACGCATGCAACAGGCCCACCAGTGCACCGGCCACGAGAGCCATGGCAATACCGGCCCACGATCCGTACTTCCAGGCCCCGTAACCACCACACCACGTGCCGACGATCATCATGCCTTCGATACCGATGTTGACGATGCCGGCCCGCTCGGCCCACAACCCGGCCAGACCGGCGAGCAGAATCGGCGTCGCCACGCGCATGGTGGACGAGATGGTTCCCGACGACGTGATGTCGTCGGCGTCGGTGATGATGCGCACGATCGACAGCACGAGCAGACCGCCGAGCCAGATGATCATCGTGCGACGAGCCGTCGACAGCGACTTCCAGTAGCCGGTCGTCGATGCTTCGGGGGAGGTGAGAGTGGCGCTCATGCCGTCACCGCCTCTTTGGCCGCCTTTTCAGCGTCGAGTTCAGCGGCCGCCTTTCGTTGGATACGTCGGTCGTCCCAGCGCTTCACGGCCTCGTTGATGATCACGACGGCGAGCACGATGATGCCGGTCATGATCGTGGTGATCTCTTTCGGAATGTCTTCCAACTGGAGTCGACCCGAAGCCTCACCGAGGAAGCCGAAGAGCATGGCCGAAAAGAAGATGCCGAGCGGATGATTGCGTCCGAGCAGAGCCACGGCGATGCCGTTGAAGCCTTGCTGTTCGGCCAGGTTGTTCTGGTAGGCGTGTACGTCACCCATCAGGGCTCGCATACCCACCAGACCGGCGAAGGCGCCCGAGATGAGCATCGACACGAAGATCATCTTCTTCGGGTTCACACCGGTGGCACGTGCCGCGCCGGCGTTTCCACCCGATGCTCGCAGACGGAAACCGAACTTGGTCTTCCAGATCAACACCCAGAACACGATCAGCACGAGGATGGCGATGAAGAGCATGCCGTTCAGGCGGCGATCGACGATGTCGGGCATCCAAGCACTCTTCGGAAGGTCCTTGGTCTTGACGAGCAGGCTCTGCGTGCTGCTCTCGACTCGGAAGAAGTCGTCGAAGGCCCACGCCACGAGGGCCAGCGCGATGAAGTTGAGCATGATCGTCGAGATCACCTCGTTGACCCCACGCTTCACCTTCAGCCACCCGGCGATACCCGACCAGACCGCACCCGACGCCATCGCCACGACGAACATGAACGTCACGTGCAGCACCGGTGGAAGTTCGACCGCCGCCCCGAGCACGGCCGTGGTGAGGAGAGCCACACGCATCTGCCCCTCGACACCGATGTTGAAGAGGTTCATCTTGAATCCGATGGCCACTGCGGCCGCCGAGATCATGAGCGGTGTGGCGCGGTTGGCCATTCCTTGTAACACCTTGGGTTCGCCGGCGGCGCCGAAGAGGGTGCTGAAGGCCTTGACCGGATCCTTGCCGGTGATGAGCAGGATGATGGCCGAGATCACGAGAGCCACGCCCACGGCGAGAAGTGAGCTCACGGCCGTGACGGCCGCTCGCTGAAGTCGTGCGCTCTTCATCGCCCTGCTCCTTGCACCGAGCCGGTCATGTACGAACCGAGCAGTTCGGGTGTGACCTCTCGGGGGTTCAACTCGGCCGTGACGCGCCCGTCGAACATCACGAGGATGCGGTCGGACAGGCCGATCAGTTCCTCCAGATCGGCCGAGATCAGTAGGACACCGAGTCCGTTGTCGCGCGCACGGCGCAACTCGTCCCAGATGGCGGCTTGAGCACCCACATCGACGCCACGAGTGGGGTGAGCGGCCAACAGGACCTTGGGTTCGGTGGCCATCTCGCGACCCACCACCAACTTCTGCTGGTTGCCACCCGACAGAGCGAAGGCCGGAACCTGTTCGCTCGGTGTGCGCACGCCGAAACGCTCGATGATGTCGCGCGAGTCGGCTTCGATCTTGCGACGCACGATGAAGGGCCCACTCGTGAGTGAGGCCTCGTGTTCGCGGCCGAGCAAGGTGTTCTCCCAGAGAGGTGCGTCGAGAAGCAGGCCTTCACGATGTCGATCGAACGGGATGTACGAGAGCCCGGACGTGAGACGATCCTTGGTCTCGTCATCGGTGCGATCGACACCGTCGATCTCGACCGTGCCTCGTTCGAGCGGCACGAGCCCGAGAATCGCTTCGCACAGTTCGAACTGTCCGTTGCCCTCCACACCGGCGATACCGACGACCTCGGCGTCGTGAACGACGACCGACACGTCTTCGAGCGCCAGCTTGGCGCCGGCCACCTTGCCGGCCACGTCGAGGTGCGACGCATCGAGAACGACGTGCGATCCCACCGACGAGGTGCGCCCCGACGGGTTGGGAAGGTCACTACCCACCATCATCTCGGCGAGCCCACGGCGATCGATCTGCGACGGTGTGGTCTGACCGACCGTCGTACCTTGACGAATCACGGTGATCTCGTCGCAGTAGGTGAGCACTTCGTCGAGTTTGTGGGAGATGAAGATGACCGTGCGGCCCTCGGCCACGAGTCGCTTCAAGGTGGCGAAGAGCTCTTCCACTTCTTGGGGCACGAGGACGGCCGTCGGTTCGTCGAGGATCAGAACGTTGGCCCCGCGGTAGAGCACTTTCAGGATCTCGACTCGCTGACGTTGGCCGACTCCGAGTTCGCCCACCATCGTGTCGGGGTCGAACTCCACACCGAGGGTGGCGGCCAGTTCGGTGATGCGGGCACGGGCTTCGTCGAACTTGATGCGACCCCGGCCACCCACTGGCTCGTCACCGAGGATGATGTTCTCGAGGATCGTGAGGTTGTCGGCCAATTTGAAGTGCTGATGCACCATGCCGATTCCCGCCGAGATGGCGTCGGTCGGGGAGCGGAACG
Source organism: Actinomycetota bacterium (assembly GCA_027592035.1). Lineage (GTDB taxonomy): Bacteria > Actinomycetota > Acidimicrobiia > Acidimicrobiales > Ilumatobacteraceae > Casp-actino8. The sequence continues at coordinate 3,804 of JAQCIK010000005.1, forward strand.
TGATCTCCTGGCCGTTCACCACGATGCGACCCTCGTCGGGTTGGTGCATGCCGTACAGCGTCTTCATGAGGGTCGACTTGCCGGCCCCGTTCTCGCCGACGATGGCGTGGATGGTGCCCGGGCGGACCTTCAGACCCACGTCGTAGTTGGCCACCACCCCGGGGAAACGCTTCGTGATTCCGATGAGCTCGACGGCCAATCCGTCGGCAGGTCGACTGACGCTCATGTTCCCCCTTGGACCCGCTCAGTTATAGCAGAGCGCCCGGGTCGAGGACCCGGGCGCTCCACACGTCCGCGAGGGACGTCAGGTTCTGAATTGATCAGGGTGCGGTCGGAACGGTGATGGCACCGCTCACGATTTCGGCCTTGATCTCGTCGAGCTGAGCGGCGATGTCGTCGACATAACCACCCGAGGTGGCGTAGCCCACGCCGTCGTTGCTGAGATCGAAGACCTTGATGCCGCCGGAGGTGTCACCCTCACAGGCCGCCTTCATGGTCTCGAACACGGCCACGTCGACACGCTTCAGCATCGAGGTGAGGATGTGAGCCTTCTGGTCGTCGCTACCAGCCGTGAGGTACTGGTCGCTGTCGACACCGATGGCCCACTTGTCGGCCTCGACGGCCGCCTCGATGGTGCCGGCGCCCGAACCGCCAGCGGCGGTGTAGACGATGTCGGCGCCGTCGGCGTACCAACCCGAAGCGATTTCCTTGGCGCCAGCGACGTTGCCCCATGCGGAGTTGTCACCTGCTGGTCCGAGGTACTTCGACTCCACGACGATGTCGGGGTTGATGTACTTCGCTCCGGCGATGTAACCGGCTTCGAACTTCTTGATGAGGTCGATTTCCTGACCACCGATGAAGCCGATCTTGCCCGACTCGCTCTTCAGTGCAGCGGCGGCGCCCACGAGGAACGAGCCCTGCTCTTCGGCGAACACCAAGCTGCGGACGTTGGCGGCCTCGACGACCGAGTCGACGATTCCGAAGGTCACGTCGGGATTGGCCGCGGCGATCTCACCCATGGGGTCGGTGAACATGAAGCCCACACCGACGATGACGTTGGCGCCACCTTCGACGAGGAGTTCGAGGTTGGCCTTACGGTCCTCGTCGACGTTCGCCTCGAGCTCCTTGACCTCGATACCGAGTTCGGAGTTGGCGCGGTCGGCACCCTGGCCGGCCGAGTCGTTGAACGTTCCGTCACCACGACCGCCGGTGTCGAAAGCGACACCACCAGTGAGGTCACACGAACCGCCCGAGGGGGCTTCGGTCTCGGCAGGAGCCTGTGTCTCCGACGACGAACCACCGTCGTCGCCACCACAGGCCGCAACCACGAGACCAAGGGCTGCCAGCGGAGCCAGCAACAGTCTTGACTTGCGCATATGTGTTGTTTCCTCCCCTAGAACGCCTGAACGGAGGTGTCCAGGCGAGTGGATGTCCCAACACTAGTCGCGAACCGCTATTGGCCCCGCCCGCGCTCTTGGATTTTCGTCCTGCGTTCAGCCACTTTTTCAGGGGAGAACTGGGTGCGACGCCAGTCGGCACCGTCACGAGCCTCGATCGACCAGCCAGCGGTCTCGGCGTGAATCTCCCGGTAGGTACGACGGATCTGTCGGACCCCGTCCTGTTCGTTCCCGATGATGTCGAGCGCCAGCCGCCGGGTGACGGGAATCAACTCGGAGTGAGGGACGACGTGGTTCACGAGTCCGAACGACAGCGCTTCCTCGGCGAGCATGAAATTGCCGGTGAAACTCATCTCCCGGGCGCGCCGGACGCCGATCGCCTGCGGTAGCAGAACCGTCAGACCCCAGCCCGGCATCACACCCACTCGCGCGTGCGTGTCGCCGAACTTGGCGTTCTCACTCGCGATCAAGAAGTCGCAATTGAGAGCCAGTTCGAAACCACCCGTGACGGCGACTCCGTTGATCGCACCGATGAGTGGTTTGTCGACCATCGGGAACGGACCCCTCACTCCGTCACTGTTGGGTCGACCGTCGGCCCCTGACCCGGAGCCGAGGTTGTCGCCCGTCGAACCGAGTTCGCGCAGATCGAGCCCGGCGCAAAAAGCCGGATCGGTGCCCGTGAGGACGATGACGTCGACGTCGTCCCGTTCGTTCGCTTCGCGCATGCGTTGCGGAAGAAGACGAAGAACTTCGCTCGACAGAGCGTTGCGCGCCTCGGGGCGATTGAGTGTGATGGTGGCGATGCGCTCGCTCACGTCGAACAGGACCACGTTGTCGGACATGACGACGTGTCTAGTCGGTGACGGGTCAGTTCTCGGAGTCGGCGGGGAGGAACGAATAGTCGACGTCGCCCAACTTCACGAGCGTGGCGGCCACCCAGCCACCCAGGGCACCGAAGTGTTCGTCGAGTGACGCGTTGGCTCCGTCAGCGAGTGCTGATTCGCCGAGCTCGTAGGAGCCTTCGTAGGTGGCCTCGACGGCGTGTTCGACGTCGGGGCCGTCATCGTCGTCGTTGTGCGTGGTCTCGACGGTGATACCGGCTCGTTCGAGTCGGCAGTCGCCGATGAGCGGGCTTTGCGCGGGCAGAACCGATCGGACCTTCTCGAGATCGGGTGTCGAGGCGATGCGTTGGATGCGCAACACGATCTCCATGTCGATGGCCGGTTGCTCGTCGATCTCCTCGTCGACGTACCACCGTCGATAGGCGGTCTGGCTCCACGACGGCCATTCGAACGTCACGTGGGCCACCACACGCGGTGGCTGACCTTCGCCGGGGAGGCCGTAACTCGTCTCCCACGTGACGTCGCCGAGCATCACGTCGACCTGGAAGTGTTCCTCGAAGGCCTGACGCTCGAGGAGGGCTCGTTCGAATGCGTCGCGCAAGGCGCCGATCACATCGGTGAACACGTGGTCGAGCACGACCGAAACGCTACAACGCGATCAACTGGTGAGTCGTTCGTATCTCCATTGCTGACCACCGAAGCCGTCGAGCATCACGAGTCGGTTACGGGGACCATGGGTGTCGGCGTCGCCCGATTCGTACCCGGCGTCACCGTTCCACAAGAGGACCGATGTCCCGTCCGACATCTGGGCCGGTCTCGTCACGTAAGCCGGTGGCTCGGCACGTCCGGCCCAGACGCCTGACGGATGTGCGCATTCGGCCAACTCGTGCAAGGTGACGATGGTGGGAGGTGCCATGGCCAGCCCGGCCGCGAGGGCGGCGTCGGGGGCGAGCCAACGATGATCGACGATCTCGTGTTCGTCGATACGAATGTCGTCGCCGGCCCACGGCGCGACGAAGAACCAGGTCGTGAAGCGCACCGGTGCCATGAGCGGAGGCGTCCAGTGGCTCCACGTCACCAAGCTCTGTCGATCGACTCGCACACCCACTTCTTCGTGGGCTTCGCGGACGGCGGCCGACGCCGCGCACTCGAGTTCGGTCGAGCCTGCGTCGGCATCGTCGACCCGTCCTCCCGGGAACACCCACATGTCGGCGAAGGCTCCCACCGAACTGCGTTTCAACATCAAGACGTCGAGACCACAAGCCGACGAAGAACTTTCCCGGGCCAGGATCACGGTCGCCGCCGGACGACTCTTGGCCGCCTTGCCATCGTCGCGGGGTTCGATGTTCGAGGCCACGAGCCGACTGTACGGCGTGGGAGACTCGTGTCGTGACGACCTCATCCGATTCACTCGTACTGCTCGACGTGGCCGACGGCGTGGCCACCATCACCCTCAACAACCCTGGTGAGCGCAACACGCTCACGGCTCCGATGGTGGCCGAGATCACCGCGGCCATGGATCGCATCGAGAGCGACTCGGCGATCGGAGCCATCGTGGTCACCGGGGCGCCACCGGCCTTTTGTGCCGGAGCCAATCTCGGCAATCTGCGCGAAAGCACCGCCGAGAGCCTGGGCAACATCTACGAGGGATTCCTGCGTATCGCCCGGAGCGACCTTCCCACCATCGCCGCGGTCAACGGAGCCGCAGTGGGGGCCGGTATGAATCTCGCCCTCGGATGCGACGTGAGAATCGCCGCCCGTCGAGCCCGGTTCGACACTCGATTCCTGCAGATCGGCATTCATCCCGGGGGCGGACACACGTGGATGTTGCGTCGTCTCGCCGGCCCACAAGCCACCATGGCCACCGTCGTGTTCGGTGACATCGTCGACGGTGCCGAAGCCGAGAGACTCGGCATCGTGCACCGGTGCGTCGACGACGAGTCGTTGGCGACGGCCGCCCACGAGATGGCGGCGCGAGCCGCGTCGGCGCCGCGAGACCTGGTGATCGCCACCAAGAAGACGATCCGTGACATGGCCGACGTGACCACGCACCCCGATGCCGTGGCTCGCGAGCTCGACCCCCAGCTCTGGAGTACGCGCCAGCCCTGGTTCGCCGAGCGTCTGGCCGCTCTGCAGTCGAAGATCTCGAGCAAGAAGAACTGATTGCGACGAAATCGGGACCGAAGGTTCGCAAGAACGGTCTTGACACCCACTCTCGTCGGAGTACGGTTCTCGGTAAGGGGAGGCTTTTCAACGGAACCTGTGAAAGGGGGACCGATGAGCAAGCGTCATCGCACCGAGGAGTCGTTACCGCTCCCGCGTGCCGAGCAGCGGGCCCACGCCCACGCGGAACGTCACCGTGTGAAGAGTGAGTTGCACCTGCTGGCCGACCAAGTGAGTCACGGGGTCGAACCCGACGACGTGGTCGAGCCAGGGGCGGCCTGGAAACCGTTGCACCATCACGACGCCGAGAAGGCGTTGAAGAAGGTGACCGGCACTCGGCGTCTGCGCCACTGGAAGCGCAAGGAGTGGAAGCGACGCACTCTCGTGCGACAACAGAAGAACGCTGCGTACCGGCGTTTGGCCGACTCGGCCTGACTCGGCGTCCTCCGACGATCAGAGCCAGGCCGACACGAAGTCGTCGCGTCGCGCCTGCCACTCCTCGACGGTGATGCCGTAGCGCACGTGGTCCTCCCACACGCCGTTGATCTCGAGGAAACGTTGAGCGATTCCTTCGTCGCGTATCGACAACTTCTCCATGACACGACGGCTGTTGTGATTCCGCGGCACGATGCAGATCTCGACGCGATGCAATCCGAGTTCCTCGAAGGCGTAGCGAAGAACCACCACCACACCCTCGGCGACGTAGGCCTGTCCGGCCTTGGCCTGATCGATCCAGTATCCGACGGTTCCGGTCTGCAGCGCGCCGCGTACGACGTTGTTGAGATTGATCTCGCCGGCGAGGGTCTGGTCGACGAACAATCCGAATGCGTAGCCGACTCCCGATTGACGATCACGGTCACGCTGGCCGCAACGTGACGTGAAGGCGTCACGATCGACCGTGGGGTCGGGGGCGTGAGATGAACGCTGTGGTTCCCAGACCGTCAGCCAGTCGTGATTGCGCTGGCGAACTTCCTTCCACGATTCGAAGTCGGGTGACACGAGCGGACGCAACAACACGCGCCGCCCGTAGAGGCGCAGACCCGGCGAGGTGCGAGACGGGTGGGATTCAGGGGTGCGAAAGCGCGTCATGGTGTCTCCAGCAGTTCAGCACAGATGCCGTCCATGATGTTGTGCGCAGACACCAGGATGTCGCGTGCGTCCCACCGTCTCATCACGGCCACCAACACGCACAGCCCGCCGACGATCACGTCGGCCCGGTCGGCCGGCAGGCCGGGGTTGTGCACTCGATCGGCGATCGATTCGGTGGCCAGGGTGCGAAAGACGTCCTCGACGGCGGCGCGCCCGAGGACGAATCCGTGCAGGGCCGAGGGGTCGAACTCCCGTTGACCCATTTCGACGGCGGCGGCGGTGACGATCGTTCCGGCCGATCCGACCAGACGGGCGGCCAACTTCATGTCGGGCACGTCACGTAAGGCGTCGTCGATCAGGTCGTAGGCGTCGCCGATCGCATTGGTGAGCTCTTCGGGTCGTGGCGGGTCGGCCTGCAGGTGGCGCTCGGTCAAGCGGACCGCACCGACGTCGAGACTACGAACGGCCCGCATGGCGAGCCCGGTCGCTGTCGACTCGCCGAGGACCAGTTCGGTGGATCCACCACCGATGTCGACGAGGAGGTGCCAGCCATGGCCGATGTCGAGATCGGACAGTGCGCCGCGATGAGCGAGGCGACCTTCGTCGTCACCCGACAGGACATCGGGAATCCGACCGATGGCATCGTTCACCGCAGTGAAGAACTCGTCGCGGTTCGCGGCGTCGCGAGCAGCACTGGTGGTCACGACGCGCAGATCGCGTGAAGTGTCGACGCCGTGTCGAGCCAACAGACCGGCGTAGTGGCGGAGAGTCTCGCTCGTGCGTTCGATGGCATCGGCGGCCAATCGTCGGGACGAATCAACCCCGCGCCCGAGCCGGGTGATGGTGACGTGTCGTTCGAGAACCGAGCCGCTCTCGTCGCGCACCAACAGATTGGTGGAGTTGGTGCCGATGTCGACGGCTGCCACGCGGCGGGTCATGACGCTCCTGCGGCTTTCTCGTCGAGTCGGGCCTGCACCCAGCGACCCACCGGATCGTTTCCGCCGGCGAGGAACCAGGCGTAGTGAGCGTGCAGACATTTGACACCCGTACGGGTGCCGGCGACTCCACCCGACGGGCGCGGGCCCGTGTGGTCGGCCGGGATCAGAGCATCGCGTTCGGCACCGTAACGACGGTGAGCGTCGGCGAGTTCGTCGGCGTCGACATCGGCCTCGGCGCGATCGACGGCACCGTCGGCTTCGAGTCGGCTGACCGCCACGTATTCATCGGCGCCGCACAACCAGTACAGCGTGGGCATGGGTGTTCCGTCGTGCAGGAAAGGTTCGTTGCGAATGACCACCGGATCACCGTCGGTGTCCCGTACCACCACGGTGAAACGACCACTCGGCTCACGGCCGAGCAGCGCACGCACCCGGTCGTGATCGTTCAACTCTTGTTGCGGCGGAACAGTCGGCGAACGAAGAGGAGTGCAGCGGCCAGGCCGGCCAGGAGCGGGAGCACTCGCTTCATCACTGCGCCACCAGCCACGTTGCCGAGGTCGAGCGGCTCGGCGGCCGGACCTTCGATCTTGCGGATCTGGGGTTCGCCCGAGGCATCGGCAGCCGGAGCCGGAGCGGCCTCAGCCGCCGGGGCCGGTGCAGCACCTTCGGTCTTGATGAGTTCGTTCAAGTTGTCGGAGAACTGAGCGAGCAACTTCTCGCTCACGTCGGCGAGGGCACCGCGACCGAACTGGGCCACTTTGCCGGTGATCGACAGATCGGTGAGCAGGTTGCACGTGGTGGACGCGGCATCGACCGGGGTCAACTGGGCCGTGATGGTGGCCGCCGCATTGCCCTTGCCTCCGGTGTCGCGTCCGGACGCCTTCAACACCGCCTTGAAATCGGTGTCGTTGCGCTCTTCGAACTGCGCATCACCCTTGAACTGTGCGGTGATCGGGCCGACCTTGATCTTGACGACACCCTTGTACACCTCGCCGTGAACCTCTTGGAGTTGCGCACCCGGAAGACACGGAGCGATGCGCTCGAGATCGGTGAGGATCTGCCAGGTCTCGGCGATCGGTTGGTTCACGGTGAACGAATGGTTCAGTTCCATTGATCGAGGTCCTCCTGGGTGTCGATATCGGCGCTCGAACCCTCGCAGGCTACTTCCGAAATCAATTCGGGGTGCTGGCCGAGGACGTGTCGTGCGCCCACGTCACCTTCGGTCGGAAGCATCGACCACACCGAACGTTCGAGACGGACGGGATTTCCTCGTTGGCCGTCGTACGTGGCCACGGTGATCGGAGATCGACCGGCCGCCACGCGTCGCCAACACTCGGTGGTCACGAGAGGTTGATCGCCCAGTCCGACGACGATGGCGTCGACACCGAGTTCATCGGCGGCCGCCACACCGGCCTGCAGAGAGGTGGCTTGACCATCGGCCCAACGCGGGTTCGGCACCACCTGGAAACCGGGTCGGTCGAGAAGTTCGGCCGGAATCTCGGCGGCTCCGGTCACCACGATCACGTGATCGAATCCCGCTCGTTCGACCGAGTCGAGGACGGTGTCGATCACGGTGGTCGACCGGAACGGGGCGAGAAGCTTGTGCGTGTCGCCCTGGAACCGGGATCCGGCTCCGGCTGCCAGCACAACGGCCACGGTCGCCATGTCGTCATGATGCCGTGTACGCAGGACTTTTGCGAGGAATGACGGTGGGTGGACGTTGTGACACCCGTCGGGAGGCTGGTCGCGACTGGATCATTACGAAAATGTTGCAATAGGGTGACGAAATCCGTCATCACCGTCATGATCTTCGTCGGCCCGACCGTGGCCACCGCTCCGTGCGGCTGGTTCTCGTCGCCGGAGCCGTGAGTCTCGGGGCTCTCGTTGCGCCGGCGGGCTTGTCGGCGGCCCCGGCTCGGGTGGAGAGTCGACCCGAGGTCGCGGCCGAGCAGATCGCCGAGTACGCCGGAGGCGCACTGTGGCTCGCTCAGGTCGAGCGTCAGAACATTCCTCGATCCAGTATCGAGTCGGCCTCGTTCGTGGCCTGGCGGGCCCGAGTGGCCGCCGACGTGGCGCGAGTTCTCGAACTCGACCCGGTGCATCTCGAGGCGGTCTGGAGCCGATGCCGATCACCAGATCGCACTGATGGCGGCGCTGTCTCAACTCGGGACGCCGTACAAGCGACGAGCCAGCCTGCCCGGCGTGGCCTTCGATTGTTCCGGTCTCACCGGATGGGCGTGGGCCCAGGCCGGACACGTGTTGCCGCGTAATTCGACGTTGCAGTGGCGGGCCGGAGACGCCCGCACACCCGAGACCGCGCAGGCCGGAGATCTGGTGCGCTATCCGGGTCACGTGATGATGTGGCTCGGTGTCGAGGGTGCGATCGTGCACTCACCCCGACCGGGTGGTGTGGTCGAAGTCCGACATCTGTCCGACCGTTCCTTGCGAAAGAGCAAGTTCTTCGACCCCAGTTGAGGGTTCGGTCACTGTGTTGTTGCGAAGACGGCCGGATCGGCGGTCGGCAACACTCGCTCGGTGTCGATGAACAAGTCGGCACCGTCGAACGAAGCGAGCACCCCGAGTCCGTCGAACACGCAGTACGACTTCTGTTGGGTGAATCCCGATCCGTCGACCACGGGAATCCGGGCACACGATGCCGGTCGCTCGGCGATACTGCGCCGCTCGAGTGAGGAATCACCCACTGCCACGTTGGCGTCCTGACGAAGCCGATCGACGATGGCATCGCGGAAGATGCGCGAGTTGAGCATGCGATCGGCCACGCGTGTCTCGTCGACTCCGGGTACGCAGGTGTCGGTCACCGTCGAACACGTGACCGTCGATCCGTCCAGAAGTGTCACGTACCGAGTGTCGGCGATCTGAACGCTGGTGCCGTTCAGCGGGTCGACGACGATCGAGCCGTCGGTGGTCTGGCCGCCGAATTTGGTGGTGATGCGATACACCACGGTGAAAGCCGATCCGTCGGGTGGAGCGGTGAGGACGTCGATGACCGTCGAGATCGCCGAATCGTCGACGGGCGGGAGGGTCTCATCGGTCATGAGACGAGGTCGTTCGCCGGTGAAGCATCCGGCCAGAAGAAGTGACGCGCCCAGAAGAACGATTGGGCGCAGTTTGGACGTCACCGGGTCAGCCTACGGGCCGGTCGCGCCGAGAGCCGGTGAACTGCGTAGCGTGTCGGCGTGATCGAACTCGATGCGGCGTCCTTCCTCGTGCAATGGGCCGTGGGTGGTATGGCCGGTGCGTGGTTCACCACTCGTCAGCGAGAAGTCGGCATCGGTTACGGATGGCTCTTGCGCATCGTGTTCGGACTGCTCGCCGTTTCAGGTGCTGCGATCGGACTCTCGTCCGACGGGGGAGCAGCCACTCGAGTTCGTGATGTTGCCGCAGTCGTGGTGACCGTCACCATCGCCGTCGCGCTCGTGTCGAGCATTCGTCGTCGCCGCAATGTCGACCGCGGTACTTTCGACCCGCGGCTCGATCTCGTTCCGGCCGTCATCGGCGTGGTGGCTCTGGTGGCTGCCGGTGTCGACGCCGGTGGCAACGATCTGGTCGCCGTCGTTCGATTGCTGGTGGGGGCGGCCTTTCTCGGGTTCGTCACCGACGCCATGCTTCTCGGTCACTGGTATCTGGTGCAGCCAGGACTACCACGGCGTCACATCAACGAGATCGTGGCGGCCTTTCTCGTCATCTGGCCGCTCGAAGTGGCGGTCATGTTGTTGCCCACCGGGATGTTCAGTGTGTTCTCAGGTTCGGTCGACGACGGGTGGGGTGGCCAGCTCGGGTGGTTCTGGGCGGCTTGTGCGGTGACCACCGGAATTCTGACCGTGGTCACGCAACGGGCGCTGAAAGAACGTTCGTACTCGGCCGTCATGGCGGCAACGGGCCTCATGTATCTGGCGATCCTCACGGCGTTCGGCACCGACCTCGTGGCCCGCGCCGTTCTGCAGGGTTGATCGCGCGTCAGCCGATGATGCCGGCGGCGCGCAGTGCCGCAGCGTCGAGTCCGAGTTCGTTCACGATCTCGTCGCTGTGCTGACCGGCCATCGGGGCCGGATCACCGACACGAGACGGGGTGTGCGAGAAACGAGCAGCCGGTCGTGGTTCGCGAACACGTCCGGCAACGGGATGATCGCGCTCGACAAAGATCGCGTTGTTGACGACTTGGGGCTGCTCGGGAAGTTCGGTGATGTCGACGATCTTGGACGCCGGAACTCCGCATTCATGAGCACGCTCCATGAAGTCGTCGACATTGCGCTCGGAGGCCATCTGAGTCATGAGCGGAACCAATTCGGACGCGTTCGCAGTACGGGCGAACATGTTCGAGAAGCGTTCGTCGGTCGCCAGGTCGGGCCGCTCGTACGCTTCACACAATGCCGCGAATTCGGCATCGCTCACCACGCCGATCGACGCGTAACCGTCCTTCATCTTGGTGACGGCGTAATTCTGAGCGATGGTGGGAGTACGGGTGGCGTCGTCGTCGAGCAGCACGGCATCCATGGCCGAGTCGGGCCACAGGAAGGCCACAGCGGCATCGAGCATGGCCAGCACGATGTGCTGACCGCGTGCATGACCCACTTGGCGCGCGTAGAGAGCGGCGGTGATCGCCTGCGCAGCCTTCAGTGACGTCACCTTGTCGCACAGCAGAGTTCGAAAGAGCGACGGAGTCCCGGTGGTGGGATCGACCTGCACACTCGCCAGACCCGACGCACCTTGGATCACGTTGTCGTACACGCGATGGCCACTCGCCGGTCCATCGGGTCCGTAGCCACTGATGCTCACGTAGATCAGATCGGGATTGACGGCACTCAGATCGTCGTACGAGATGCCGAGTCGTTCGACGGCACCGGGTCGGAAGTTCTGGATGACGACGTCGGAGGTGGCCACCAACTTCTTCAACACGTCGACACCCTCGGGCTTCTTCAGGTCGACCACGAGCGATCGCTTGCCGCGATTGTTGTTGAGAAAGATGCCGGTCATGCCTCCCTTGGCCGAACCGAGGTAGCGCATGAAGTCACCGATCCCGGGCGACTCGACCTTGATCACGTCGGCGCCTTGATCGGCGAGCATCATTCCGGACAGCGGGCCCGAGATCATGACCGACAGGTCGAGCACGCGAATGCCGTGGAGGGGGCCGTGAGAAGTGGGTGCGGTCGTCATTGTGTGATCGTCGCGCATCGCGGCGCGCGAGTCACACCCCTGCTCGCCACCAGACCGAGAACCCCGATGACCACGGCGATCGAGAAGTTGGTGAACAGGGCGTCGGCGAGGGGCCATTCGGTGCGGTCCGAGACGGCCACGGTGGCCCCGCCGATCCCACCCATGAGAGCGAATCCGAGGCTGTCGGCCAGATTGATCTGCCCGCCGATCGCGCCATCACGACCGGGTTCGGCGTACTCCATGGCGGCCACCGACGTGGGGACGAAGAAGAGACCCATGCCGAGTCCGGCGATCGACCAGGTGAAAAAGGTGGCGACGAGAGGCCAATTGGCATCGAGAACCGGCGCCGTGGTCGCGATGGCGACGACGATGAGTCCGAATCCGAGGCGCGCCGAACGATCGAGGGCGATGTGTGTTCGTCGAGTGGCGAGCCACGATCCCAAACTCCACGTGAGTGCGGCGCCGATGATCACGAAACCCTGCACGGTTGCCGATGCACCGTGGATGCGATCGGCGGCCAGCGGAACGAAGGAGTCGACGCCGAGAAACGCCGCCGTCACCATCGTGCGGGTGGCGATGATCGCCGACAGACCGCGTCGCGCTCGGAGTGAACCGGCGGGCATGAGATCGCGATAGGCGGGGATGGCGAGAACCAAGCCGATCACCACGAGCGAAACGGCTAACCACCAGATCGAGTTCTGCACGCCAGCGACCAGAGATCCCACCCCGACGCTCAGACGAATCGCCGTGGTGATTCGTGAGGTTCCGTGATCGTTGCGCGCTACGGCCGAGATGCCTTTCATGGCCGGCGCGGTCACGAGCGCGGTGACGAGAACGAGCGGAAGCATTCCGATGAACACCCATCGCCAACTCACGGCACTCGTGAGCCAGCCGGCAACGAGAGGTGCGACCAAACTGGGCAGGATCCACGCCGCCGAGACCCAAGCGAAGATGCGCGGTTGGCGATCGGTGGGCCAGACCCGATTGATGACGGCGTACGCGAGGGGAGCCACACCGCCGGCCCCTGCACCCTGAAGGATGCGCCCGAGCAACACGATCCACATCGTGTTGGCGAGACCGGCGACTACGAGCCCGATCGAAAAGATCGTGAGGCAGGCGAGAAAAGGTGGGAGTGGTCCGCGTCGATCGACCTGTTCGCCCACGGCGACCAGCGACACGATTTGGGCAAGCATGTAGGCAGCGAGAGTCGCGCCGTAGAGCGCGTCACCGCTCAACTCGTCGGACACGGTGGGAAGGGCGGTGAGCAGTGCCGTGGTTTCGAACGCGACGAGTGATGTCGCCATCACCAAACCGACGGCCAGGGCGCGGCGATGTACGCCGAGGTCGAGGGCGTCGGTCATCGGGGTGAGTTCGGGGCGACCAAGGGCCAGGGGCGTTCGCGTTCCATGTCGAGCGCGATGTCGAGAAGGAGTTGCTCGCTGTAGTGCCGGCCGACCACCTGCAGGCCGACTGGCAGACCATCGACGAAACCGGCCGGCACGGAGACGGCCGCGTTGCCGTGAAGATTGGCCGGGAAGGTCAGGCGGCCGTTGTTGCCGGCTCCGGCCGTGACCCCACCGAACACCGACGGCAGTGGTCCCTCGGCATCGAAGGCGACGTCGGGGTTGCTCGCCGTCAACACGAAGTCGACTCCGGTCGAGGGATCGAAGATCTCGGCCATTCGTTCGTTCAAGGCTTGGCGGCGCGATTCGATTCGTGAACGGGCCTCGGTGCCGTAGCGACCGATCGTGCTCTCGAGTCCGAAGCGCATCTCGGGTGTGAGGACGTCGGCGCAGTCGGGCCAGTGTTCGCCGAGATCGGCGTGGATCTCGATCATGCCGCTGATGCTCCAGGCCGCTCCCATGCTCGGCAGTGACGTGTCGACGTCGACGATCGACCAGCCGAGACGACTGGCGAGAGCCTCGGCCTCGGTTCTCAACACGTCCCACATCGCCGGCGAGACCGCAGCCCCGCCCCAATCGGGGACGATGGCCACTCGTGCGCCGCGGAGCGCGTCACGGAAGGTCCCGAGTTCGGTTTCCCACGACGTGGGCTCGGGGAGGCTGAACGGGTCGCGCGCATCGCGGCCCGTGCTCACGTCGAACCAGCGCGCGGTGTCCCGCACACTGCGCGACACGCAACCGATGTTCACCGTGAGATTGCCGAGCTGAACTTTCGGGGCCCGTGGGATGCGACCGAAGGTGGCCTTCAGACCCACGAGGCCTGTGAAGCCGGCCGGGATACGAATCGATCCGCCGCCGTCTCCGGCGGTGGCGAGTGTGACGAGCCCACCGGCCACGGCCGATGCACTGCCGCCCGACGATCCCCCGGGAGTTCGTCCCGACTGCCATGGATTGTGCGTGGCACCGTTCAACACCGTGCGAGTGACGTTGACTCCTCCGAACTCGCTGGCGGTCGTGAGTCCGGTGAGCACGGCCCCGGCGGCCTCGAGACGTTGCACCATCACCGAGGTATTGGTCGCCTTGCGGTCGGCGAACACCACACATGCCTCGGTGTCGGGCCAACCCTCCACACGATCGAGTTCTTTCACGCCGATCGGAACACCACCGAACGGGAGTGACACGTCGGCTCGAGCGGCGGCGGCTCGTGCACGTTCGGGATCGAGGAACGAGAAAGCGTTCAGATCACTCGACGCAATGGCGGACAAGGTGGCGTCGAGTTCTTCGGCGGGGGAGCGCTCGCCCCGACGGAAGGCGTCGACGAGCGAACACGCATCACCGGTCCAGGGTGCATCGGATGGCTGTGACGAGTTCGGGGTCGACGACATGGGAGGGACGCTAGTGCGACTCGTAGAGTCGTCGCCGATGGACAGCCGCCAGTTCCTCGGTCTCGAGCCGACCCACAATCCGTATCGCTGGATCCTGCCGGTCGTGCCAGGTATCTCGACAGCCGGTGGATTCCTCTTCGGTGGTTGTGGTCTCGCCGCTGCGGTGTCGGCCATGGAGGGCACGGCTGGGCGGCGCGCCGTGTGGGCCACCGCGCAGTACCTGTCGTACGCGAAGCCTGGCGAGACGATGGACATCGACGTCACACTCGCCGTGAGCGGCCGTCAGATCACCCAGGCTCGCGCCGTGTGTCGGGTGGGTGATCGAGAGATTCTCACCGTGAACGCCGCACTCGGAGACCGAGATCTCGCCGAGGCCGGTCAATTCGAGACGATGCCGCCCGGTTTGCCGTCCCCGAGCGAGTGTGTCGAGCGTCCACACGTCCTCGACTGGTCGGACTCGATCAGTGGCCGCATGGATCAACGCATCGTGAAGGGACGGGAACGTCTCGAAGATCTCGACGGAACGCCCGGGGACGGTCAGGTCCTGTTGTGGTCGCGCATTCCCGAAGTGATCGACGGTGTCGACACGGCGACTCTGGCCATCCTCGGAGATTTCGTTCCGATGGGGGTTGGTCAGTCGCTCGGGATCAGGGGTGGCGGAAACAGTCTCGACAACACATTGCGCATCGGCCGTTTGGTGCCGACCGAATGGGTGCTGCTCGACATTCGCGTCCACATGGTGCAGCGCGGATTCGGGCACGGTCTCGTTCACATGTTCGCCGAGGACGGAACGCTCATGGCCACCGCCAGTCAGAGTTGCATCGTGCGTTTCTGGCGCGACATGCCCGGCCCGGGACCCTCGGGTAAAGCGCGCTGATTCCCATGGGCCACAATGGCCCCATGACAACGTCTTTGCCTCGTCGTGACGGAATGACCGTCCCGCTTCCCGGTCCGTTGCACAGTCATCGCGAGAAGCTGGGTGAACTGGCCGACCTCGGATACTCCGACATCTGGTCGGCCGAGTCCGACGGTGCCGACGCCTTCACGCCACTCGCGCTCGCCGCGGCCTGGGAGCCTCGTCTGCGACTCGGGACCGCAATCGTCCCGGCCTACACGCGCTCGCCGGCCTGTATGGCTCAGAGCGTGGCGAGTTTGGCCGACGCCGCGCCGGGGCGATTCGCCATCGGAATCGGATCGAGCAGCAACGTGATCGTCGAACGTTGGAACGGTGTTCCCTTCGTCGAGCCCTACAAGAAGGTGCGCGACGTCGTGCGCTTCCTGAACGATGCCTTGAGCGGCGAGAAGATCGTGAAGACCTACGACACGTTCGACATCAACGGTTTCAAGTTGGGTGTGCGTCCGGAACAGAAGCCGCAGATCTTGGTGGCGGCCCTGCGCGAAGGCATGTTGCGTCTGGCCGGGCGCGAAGCCGATGGTGCCATCATCAACTGGTTGTCACCCACCGACGTGAGCAAGGTGGCCGGTGTGGTGCGAGATGCAGCCGGAGGTGCCGATCGGGAGATCGTGGCGCGCATCTTCGTGTGTCCGAGTGAGAACACCGACGTGGTGCGGGCGTCGGCTCGCTTCGCCATTGCCGCCTATCTGAACGTGCCGGTGTACGCGGCGTTCCACGAATGGCTCGGACGTGGCGAGCAGCTCCAGGGAATGTGGGATGCCTGGAAGGCCGGGGATCGCAAAGCGGCGTTGGCGGCGATTCCCGACGAGGTGGTGGACGATCTGGTGGTGCACGGATCGCCGGCCCATTGTCGTGAAGTGATCGATCAGTACTTCGCGAACGGCGTGACGACGAGTTCGCTCGCGATCCTGGGTCTCGATCCGGAACTGAAGTTCTGGGAGGCCGTGCGCGATCTGTCGCCGTCGGCGACCTGACTCGTCAGTCCCTCGGAGATCACGCAGCTCGTTCGGCGAAACCGTCGAGGATGCGTCGCATTTCGGCGATGCGCTCGAGGCCGATCCGGCACGTCTCGTCGTCGAGACGGAAAGGAATGGCTTGTTCGGCCACGAACTCGTCGAAGCCGTCGAACGCCATCTGATCGTCGGGGACACGGGTGATGCGGTTCATGAATCCATGGTGCCGAAGGGGTGTGACAAGGTCGCCGGTGAGGTCTTTTCTGTAGGTTCGAGTCGTGGGCCGCCCCGATAAACCCGACACCGCCGAGGGCTGGCTCCTTCTGCGTCGGACGCTGGTCGAACAGAAGTGGGGGCTGGTGGCCGGGGTGACCATCGGTCTGGCCTGGACGGCGGGCAAGGTGGCCGTGCCGCAGCTCACGAAGTTGGGGATCGACCGGGGAATCGAGGGTGACGGCTCGCTCGCCTTGTGGGCCGGGTTGGTGGTGGCGGCCGGGGTGATCGCCGGAACGTTCACGGCCCTGCGCCGGTGGGTCGCGTTCCGAGAGAGTCGTTGGACCGAGACTCGTCTGCGCGAGCGAATCTTCTCGCATCTCCTGACGCTCCATTCCGGGTACCACGATCACATGGCGACCGGTCAGCTGATGAGTCGGGCGTCGTCCGATCTTCAACAGCTGCAGGCCTTCATCGTGATGATTCCGATCACGTTGTCGAACGTGGCGATGATCCTCGCCGTCGTCGTGTTACTGATCACGTCGCAACCGCTACTCGCGATCGTCGCCCTCGCGCCCCTGCCACTCGTCAACGTGTTGGCAAACCGTTTTTCGCGCCGGATCCACCCAGCGGTACTCGCAGTGCAGGCCGAACAGGCGCAATTGGCAACCGTGGTGGAAGAGACGGTGTCGGGCATTCGAGTGATCAAGGGTTTCGGTGCCGAGAAGGTTCGGGCCGAGAAGTTGAAAGTGGAGGCCGATGACATCCGTCGTGTCTCCATGAAGGCGGCCCGAATCCGCAGCAACTTCCTGCCCGCCATCGACATCTTGCCGTCCCTCGGATTGATCGCCGTGCTCGGCATGGGTGGCCACCGGGTCATCGACGGGTCGATGACCGTCGGTGATCTGGTGAAGTTCAACGCCTACATCACGATGCTCATCTGGCCTCTGCGCAACATCGGCATGACGGTCGCTCTCGGTCAGCGGGCTGCAGTCGCTCTCATGCGTGTGAACGAAGTTCTGTCGACTCCGAGCGAGATCGTCGACCCTCCGCAGCCGAAGGCTCTGCCGAGTGGCGAACGAGTCGGAGCCGTCGAATTCGACGGCGTGCGATTCGGATACGACTCGACGCGTCCGCTGCTCGACGGATTCTCGGTGTCGATTCCGGCCGGCCAGGCCGTCGCTCTCGTGGGAGCGACCGGCTCGGGCAAGTCGACCGTCGTTCGTCTGTTGTCGAGATTTCACGACGTCGGCGAAGGCGCCGTGCGGATCGACGGAATCGACGTGCGTGATTTGGGCTTGCACGATCTTCGCTCGGCGGTCGGCATCGTGTTCGAAGACACGTTCCTCTTCCACGACACCGTGTCGGCCAACATCGGGTTCGCTCGACCCGATGCGTCACCGGAAACGATCGAGCGAGCGGCCCGACTGGCCGGTGCCCACGACTTCGTGCAGCGACTTCCCGAGGGATACGACACGATGCTCGGAGAACGCGGGTATTCGCTGTCGGGTGGTCAGCGTCAACGCATCGCCATCGCCCGTGCGATCGTGTCCGATCCGCGAGTGCTGGTTCTCGACGATGCGACATCAGCCGTCGACCCGTCGAAGGAACACGAGATTCGCGATGCCATGGCCACGGTGATGGAGGGACGGACGACGATCGTGATCGCCCACCGGCCGGGCACCATCGCCCTGGCCGACACCGTCGTTCTGTTGGACGGTGGACGAGCCGCCGCGATCGGAACCCACGAGGAGTTGTTGGCGACCAACGAGCGATATCGGCAGGTGTTGGCGGCGTGGGCGGTGCGCGACGACGTGGGCGACGGCGACGGCCAGGTGGCCACTCCGGAGGAAACTCTCGACGAAGCGACCGGAGAGAGTGCTCGCACTCGGGCCGTCGTCACCTCCGACGAAGGAGGGGCGTAGCCGTGTGGGGCATGAACGCCGTCAGCGACGAGGATCGCCTCGATCGCGGTGAAACCCTCGGTGTGCTTCGACGCGCGTATCACGTCGCCGCGGCCCAACGTCGATACATCCGGTTGGCTCTCGGGCTGGTGGTGCTGAGCACCATGGTCACTCTCGCCGGCCCGACCCTGGTTCGCTACGCCATCGACAACGGCATCAAGAAGGGTGACGGTGGTGCGCTCAACACCACGGTGGTGGTGTACGTGTGCGTGGTGCTGTTCGGCTACGTGGTCGGACGACTTCAGTTCGTCACTCTCAACCGAGCCGGTGAGGGTTTTCTTCGTGACCTTCGAGTACTGACGTTCCAACGCATGCAACGCCAGTCGATGGCCTTCTTCGATCGTGAAAAAGCCGGTGTTCTGGTGTCCCGCATGACCGCCGACATCGAGTCGATGGGTGAACTCATCCAATTCGGTCTCCTGCAGTTCGTCTCGGCGTTCCTGCTGCTGGTGTTGGCGTCGATCCTGCTCGTCGTGATGTCGTGGCAACTCGCGTTGGTGGCGTTCCTCGTGATGCCGTTCATCTTCGCGGCGTCCATCAGGTTCCAACGCATGTCGAACCGGGCGTATCTCGACGTACGAGAGCGGGTCGGCGACAACCTGTCCACTCTGCAGGAGGGAATCACCGGAGTTCGGGTGGTGCAGGCCTACGGACAGGAACTCGAGTACTCGAAGAAGTTCCACCGCACCAACCGCCGGTTGTTCCGCTCTCACATGCACAGCGTGAGGGTCAGTACCTGGTACTTCGGTCTGGTCGAGTTCGCCGGAATCGCCGCCACCGGACTCATCATCGGTGTGGGCGGCTGGCTCGTGCATCGCGGTTCGGTCACCATCGGCACCATCACCGCATTCGTCCTGTTGCTGGCCAACCTGTTCGATCCGGTGCAGCAGTTGAGTCAGCTCTACAACACCATGCAGTCGTCGGCCGCTGCTCTTCACAAGTTGTTCGGGATCATCGACGCCGTACCGGACGTCGACGAAGTGAGCGATCCGACACCTCTCCCGCACCGTGGAGAGATCGAAGTGCGCGAGGTCACTTTCGCCTATCAGGGTGCGTCACGCCCGGCCCTCGAATCGGTGTCGATCACGGTGGGTGACGGTGAACGGCTCGCTCTCGTCGGCCCCACGGGGGCCGGGAAGTCGACTCTCGCCAAGTTGATGGCTCGCCTCTACGACCCCACGCGTTCACTGGACTCCGGCCTCACCGGAGTGGTGCGTTTCGGCGGTATCGATCTGCGCAATGCATCGCATGCCGAACTTCGTCAACGCATCGTGGTCGTACCCCAGGAAGGATTCTGTTTCGCCGGATCGATTCTCGAGAACGTTCGGATCGCACGCGCCGATGCCACCGACACCGAGATCGAACGGGCACTGGCCTCGATCGGTGCATTGGCGCGATTCCGGGCCTTCCCCGACGGACTGGATACCGAGGTTCGTGAGCGAGGCTCGCGATTGTCGGCCGGTGAACGACAATTGGTGGCTCTCGCTCGGGCCGCTCTCGTCGATCCGGCGGTACTCGTTCTCGACGAGGCGACCTCGAATCTCGACCCAGGAACCGAAGCCGAGGTCGAACGGGCGCTCGAACGACTCATGAGCGGTCGAACGGTCGTCGTGGTGGCGCACCGATTGTCGACCGTTCGACGGGCCGATCGCATCGCCGTGGTCGACGACGGACGACTGGCCGAACTCGGCACGCACGACGAACTGGTGGCACTCGGCGGGCGGTACGCCGCGCTCGCCGAGGCGTGGGAGAAGAGTCAGCCGAAGGTCTGAGCCACTCGCAGATTCAGCGAGTGAAGACCAGAACGAATTCGAGCAGGCCGTCGTCGCCCGTGACCGCGAAACCGTTCGACGGATTCGGAATCCCGTAATCGGCGAAAGTGACCGAGATGTTGCCGAACACTCCGATGCGACCGTTCGCATATTCGGCGGTGAGGGGGAACGTCACCGCATTGGTGGTGCCGCGCAACGTGAGATCGCCACTGGCGTCGACCGTGGTCTGTTCACCGTCG
Source organism: Actinomycetota bacterium (assembly GCA_027592035.1). Lineage (GTDB taxonomy): Bacteria > Actinomycetota > Acidimicrobiia > Acidimicrobiales > Ilumatobacteraceae > Casp-actino8. The sequence goes on from JAQCIK010000005.1 coordinate 24,253, forward strand.
GCCGGAATCGAGCCGAGTTCGATCGGACTGGTGAGAACGAACGTCGCGGTGGGGTAGGTGGCCGTGTCCATGATGCGACCGTTGAACTGTCCGTCACGACGTGAACTGTCGCTCGTGATACTGGCGACGTCGACCGTGAAGTCGGCCGCCGTGACCGATGTGCCGGCAATCGTGAGCGAGCCGGTGACGGCATTCGTGCGGCCAACACCTTCGGTGTCGACGCCGCCGAGCACTTCTTTCACGCGGTACCCGAGGGTGGACTCGTTCGTGGCCGTCCAGGTGCCGTCGACTCCGGTGGGCGCATCAGTGGGCGCAGGTGACGACTCGGTCGCGACCGTGGACGTGGTCTCGGCCAGAACCTGTGAGAGGTCGTCGGTCGAGAGTTTCTCCTCGGGCGGATTGATCACCTTGGTCCAGAGCAAGATGCCTCCGTACACGAGGCCGATCAACACGGCGGCGGCGATCACGATGCGAACGATCCACTTGGTCATGACTTCTCCTGGCGTTCGGCGTCAGCGGGCGACGAAGTACTTCGCCTGAGGATGGTGGCAGATGATCGCCGAAGTCGTCTGCTCGGGCTGGTACTGCCAACCTGTGTCCTCGTTCACCTCGATGCCCAGTCGACCGGCTTCGAGGAGGGTGGCGACAGTGGCGTTGTCCTCCAGATCAGGGCAGGCCGGGTAGCCCCACGAATAGCGACCGCCTCGGTACTGCTGGCGGAAGAGTCCGCCGATCGACGGTCCGTCCTCGGCACCGAATCCCCATTCGTCGCGAATGCGCTTGTGCCACAGTTCGGCGAGAGCTTCGGCCATCTCGACTCCGAGCCCGTGCACGAGCATGTATTTCTGGTACTCGTTCGCCGCGAACAGTCGGGCCGCTTCGTCACTGACTGCGGCGCCCATCGTGACGATGTGGAACGCGGCGTAGTCCGGTTCGGCGTCGACGGGCCGGAAGAAGTCGGCGATGCAGAAGTACGGAGCCTGGCTCTGACGTGGGTACGAAAAGCGCGCCAGTTCGCTCGTGCGCGATTCGTCCGACCACACCACGAGATCGTCTCCGTCGCCGTTGACGCAGTAGTAGCCGTACACCACCTGCGGCACGAGGTAGCCGGCTGCCTTCGCCTCGGCGAGTTCCTGTCGGAAGACGGCCCGGATACGCGTCTTGAAGTCGTCGTCGGATTCACCGTCCTCGGGTCGGAACTGCCACTGGTTGCGGAAGAGCGCGGTCTCGTTGACGTACTGAGCGATCTCGTCGAGGCCGATGCCCTTCACGATGCGCGATCCGAGGAACGGTGGAGAAAAGACCGGATTGTCGGGGGCGACGTCGGGAGAGCGACGCGGAAGATCGGTGGGTGTGTCGGCCGGTTTCGACCGTTCGGGGAGGATTCGACCGGTGGGCACTCGACCGAACTCGGGATCATCGACCCCCGACTTCTTCATGTCCATGATCTTGTCGAGAGTGTTGAGTCCTTCGAAGGCGTCACGCCCGTAGAAGACGCGCCCGTCGTACACCTCGCGGAGGTCTCTTTCGACGTACGAACGAGTGAGGGCGGCTCCCCCCAGGAGTACGGGCACGTCGGCGAGTCCGAGTCGGTTCATCTCTTCCAAGTTCTCGCGCATGATGAGCGTGCTCTTCACGAGAAGGCCACTCATACCGAGAGCATCGGCTCCGACTTCTTTCACCTTCTCGATCATCTCCGACACCGGAACCTTGATGCCGATGTTGTGCACCTCGTAGCCGTTGTTGGTGCAGATGATGTCGACCAGGTTCTTGCCGATGTCGTGCACGTCGCCTTTCACGGTGGCGAGCACGAGTTTGCCCTTGGCAGTTGACTCACCGGTCTTTTCCATGAGCGGCTCGAGATGAGCGACGGCCGTCTTCATGGTCTCGGCCGACTGCAACACGAAAGGCAACTGCATCTGACCCGAGCCGAAGAGGTCGCCGACGACCTTCATTCCGTCGAGAAGGATCTCGTTCACGATGGCCAGCGGGGCGAGACCTGATGCCACTGCCTCGTCGAGATCTTCGGTCAGACCTTCACGATCACCGTCGATGATGCGATGTTTGAGGCGTTCGTCGACCGGCCAACCCGAACGGTCCTCTTTCACCGCGTTGACCGTCGAGACGTCCTCGAACACCTCGAGCAGCGTGGTGAGAGGGTCGTAATCGGATCGACGTCGGTCGTACACGAGATCGAGGCAGACCTGTTTGTGCTCTTCGGGCATCCGAGCGAGCGGCACGATCTTGCCGGCGTGCACGATGGCCGAATCGAGACCGGCCTCGACGCATTCGTGCAGGAACACACTGTTCAGAGCTTGTCGCGCCGCCGGCTTCAGGCCGAAGCTCACGTTCGAGACACCGAGAGTCGTGAAACAACCCGGGATCTCGGTCTTGATACGGCGAATGGCATCGATCGTGTGTTTGGCATCGAGGCGCAGATCGTCGTCACCGGTCGACAGCGGAAAGGTGAGGGCGTCGAAGATCAGGTCGGACGCCGAGAGTCCGTAGCGGTCGACGGCGATGCGATGGAGACGATGGGCGATCTCCATCTTCCATTCGACGTCACGAGCCTGTCCTTTCTCGTCGATCAGGAGGCACACGACAGCAGCGCCGTATTCGCGTGCGAGAGAAAAGACTCGGTCGAGACGTGAACCCGGTTCTTCGCCGTCCTCGAGGTTGGCCGAGTTGAGAATGGCGCGCCCACCGATGTGTTGGAGTCCGGCCTCCATGACCGGCGGTTCGGTCGAGTCGAGGACGAGCGGAACACTGGCCTGAGTGGCGAAGCGCGACGCGATCTCGTTCATGTCGACGACTCCGTCACGTCCGACGTAGTCGACGCACACGTCGAGTACGTGAGCGCCTTCACGTACCTGTTCGGTCGCCATCTTGGTGCAGCTGTCCCAGTCGCCGGCGATCATGGCTTCACGGAACGCCCTCGAGCCGTTGGTGTTGGTGCGTTCGCCGATGATGAGGAACGAGTTGTCCTGGTCGATCGGAACAGGGGAGTAGATCGACGACACACTCGGTTCGACGTCGGGTCGGCGAGGTGCAGGTGACAGACCGTGTACGGCGTCGACGACCGCCTTCAAGTGATCGGGTGTGGTGCCGCAACAACCACCGACGATGCCGATACCCAGATCGCGGACGTGATGCGCGTGGAACTCGGCGAGTTCGGCCGGAGTCAGGTCGTAGTGCGTGCGTCCGTCGACGACACTCGGCAGACCGGCATTGGGAAGGACGCTGATCGGAACTGGAGAGTGCTGCGACAGATAGCGGAGGTGTTCTTGCATCTCGGCCGGTCCGGTCGCGCAGTTGATGCCGAGGACGTCGGGTCGCATGGCACCGATCGCCGTCACGGCGGCACCGATCTCGCTTCCGACGAGCATGCGTCCGGTGGTCTCCATGGTGACTTGCACCTGGATCGGGACGGCTCGTCCCTCGGCCGCCATCGCTCGTCGGCAGGCGATCATCGCCGCCTTGATCTGGAGGAGGTCCATGCAGGTCTCGACGAGGAAGAGATCGGCTCCTCCGGCGAGAAGACCGCGAGCCTGTTCTTCGTAGGAGTCGCGAAGTTCGGCGAACGAGATGTGGCCGAGGCTCGGCAGTTTGGTACCCGGACCGATCGAACCGGCCACGTATCGAGCGCGACCGTCGGCTTCGTATTCGTCGGCGGTTTCGCGGGCCAGACGAGCGGCGGCCACGTTCAGTTCGTAGGCCCGATCGGGGATGTCGTACTCGGTGAGAACGGTCGAGAAGCTGCCGAAGCTCGCCGTCTCGATGGCGTCGACACCGACGTCGAGGAAGGCGGCATGCATGTTGCGAATGACGTCGGGACGACTGAGACACAGCATCTCGTTACAGCCCTCGAGGCTCGCACCACCGAAATCGTCGGGTCCGAGATCGAGGCCCTGGACGAAAGTGCCGAAGGCCCCGTCGAACACGATGACGCGTTCCCGGATCGCCTCGAGATAGGGCTGGCGCGACCTGCGGTGTGTTTCGGTCGACATCAGTTCCAACGCTACCTCTCGACTTCCTCCCGTTCTCGGCTCCGGTGTGACGTGAGTGGAGGGACGGGGAGGGGTACGATCACTCGCTCGTGAACATGCACCAGTAGGGTCGCTCCGTGACCCGAGAGCGCATCTACACCAAGCACGGTGACGACGGCACGACAGGTCTGTTCTTCGGAGGGCGGGTCGCCAAGGACTCGACGCTCCCACGGGCCTACGGAACCGCCGACGAGGCGCAGGCGATTCTCGGAGTGGTGCGCGCTGAGGCCGGTCATGGTTCCGAGGTCGAAGCTCTCCTCATTCCGATCATGCGTGATCTCTGGGTGTTGATGGCCGAGTTGGCCACCTTGCCCGAGAACCGCTCGAAGCTGACGCCGGGTGCATCGTCGGTCACTCCCGAGATGGTCGAGCGACTCGAGCACGTGATCGACGATCTCGACACTCGTTTCACTCCTCCCACCGAATTCGTGGTGCCGGGTGGCAACAAGGTGTCGGCGTGGCTGGACGTCGCTCGCACCGTGGTTCGTCGGGCCGAACGGCATTCGATCGCAGCGGCACCCCATCCCTCGTACGTGGTTCCGTACCTCAATCGCCTGTCCGATCTTCTCTGGACGATGGCGCGTTGGAACGAAGGCGAGAGCCTCCCCGTCCGCAACGTCCACTGACCGCGACTCGTCGACTGCGACACGAATCATCCCGAGGTCGGGCTGGCAGACTGATGTCATGACGTACACCGTTTCGACTTCCCGATCCCTCCCTCGCTCGGCCGATGCCGTCGGTATCGCCGTGGCCACCTCCGGTGCCGTTCCGCGCGGCGTCGGCCTGTCACGGGCCGCTCTCGCGAATCACGGTTTCGACGGCAAGGTGGGCCAGACCCTCGTGGTGCCGAGCGCGAATGGAGCCACGGTCGTGGCAGTCGGAGTCGGCGATGCGCGCAAGGCCACGGCCGCCGATGTGCGCAATGCAGCAGCGGCCTTCGCGCGAGCGACCGCCAAGCACGAGAAGGTCGCCCTGTCGATCGTCGACGCGGTGTCTCTCGATGCTCGGTCGGCCGGTCAGGCGGCGGTCGAGGGATTCCTTCTCGCGTCGTATCGCTTTCATCAACTGAAGACTCAGAAGTCGGTACCGAGCGGCACGGTGACCATCGTGTCGTCGGCGTCGAAGGCTCGCGGTGCCGACGCCGGTGTCGAGCGTGGCAAGGTCACGGCCGGTGCGGTGTATCTGGCGCGCGATCTCGCCAACCTTCCGCCCGCTCATCTCACGGCACGGTTGCTCGCCGATCGTGCCGTTCAGGTCGCCCAGGCATCGGGCCTCGACGTCGAAGTGTTCGACAAGGACAAGATCGAAGTGCTCGGCCTCGGTGGACTACTCGCCGTCAACAAGGGTTCGGTCGAGCCGCCGCGCATGGTGAAACTCACCTACACACCTCAGCGTGGATCGCGAGGCGCCGCCGCGGGTCATCTGGTGATGGTCGGCAAGGGTGTCACCTACGACTCGGGCGGTATCAGCTTGAAGCCGAGTGATCCCATGCACGCCAACATGAAGATGGACATGACGGGTGCTGCGTCGGTGTTGTCGGCCATGAGTGCGTTGGCGGCGCTCGGTTGCCCCACGAAGGTGACCGGCTACCTGATGTGCACCGACAACCGGCCGTCGGGCAGCGCGATGGCCATGGGTGACGTCCTGACCTTCCGTAACGGCAAGACCGCCGAGATCCACAACACCGATGCCGAGGGCCGCTTGATTCTCGCCGACGGCCTGTCGCTTGCCGTCGAAGCCAAGCCGCACGCCATCGTCGACATCGCCACACTCACCGGCGCCTGCATGGCTGCCCTCGGTCCGAAGATGGCCGGAGTTCTCGGCTCGAACCAGAGTTTCATCGATCAGGTGATCGGTGCCGCCGATACCACCGACGAACGCGTGTGGCAGTTGCCGCTCGAGCGTTCGTATCGCAAGTTCCTCGACTCGAACGTGGCCGACATGAAGAACATCGGTGGCCCGTACGGCGGTGCGATCACGGCTGCACTGTTCCTCAACGAGTTCACCGGTGACGTGCCGTGGGCACACCTCGACATCGCCGGCCCGATGAACGTCGACGGTGACGACGGTTGGTTGAGCCGGGGAGCCACCGGTTACGGCACGCGTCTGCTCATCGAACTGGCGATGAAGTTCAAGCGGCCGACCGGGCGCGGCTGAGACCCGCGATCACCGGTAGTTCGATCGTTTCTTCGCCGGTCGCCCACGACGAGTGGCTGCGATGCAGATGGGCCGGAAGGCGGCCGATCTGCTTGGCGGCCAACGGCGCGAGGAACCGTCGAACGACGAGTCGTTCACCGCGCACCTGAGCCGTCCCGAACATCACGAGTCGATCGAGGGCCTTGGCGAGTGGGGTGAGGCGGTCAGAGGCGGAGCCGACTCCGAGCGCGCCGGCGATCTCGTCGACGTCGACACGAATCTCGGCATCGACATCGGTCGTGAGACCCGCGACCTCGAGAACGTTCACGAGGCGGCGAAGTAGCCACGTCGACGTGGGTCCGAGAGTGCTGAGCCAGAAGGTCTCGACGTATTGGCCGGTCACCGGGTAGCCGTACTGCTCGAGGGTCGGATCGATCCACGGCCCGATCGTGAAGGAATTCGGGTCGGTCTCGAAGAGTCGCCGGGTGCGGGGTGTGGTCATGGTCCTCCGATCGTCGGTGACGTCGAATGTGGTCGACCACTTGTGGTGACGGCGAGAGGCTGCGACACAATGTCGTCGTGCGCGAGCCCGAGATCACGATTACCGATCACGACCATCCGGAAGTCGATCGAGTTCTCGAGATGGTCGGCCGGGCGCGACGGGTCACGGTGATCACCGGAGCGGGTGTGTCCACTGATTCGGGTATTCCCGATTTCCGCGGTCCGAACGGACTCTGGACGAAGAATCCGGCCGCCGAGAAGACGGCGACGATCGATCACTACATCGGGGATCCTGCAGTGCGTCGCATGGCGTGGGAGGGTCGAGTCGCCAACCTGGGTCGCCGACGACCCGAGCCGAATCTCGGACACCGCACGTTGTATCGGTTGGAGGAACAGGGTCGCCTGCGCGCCCTCGTCACCCAGAACGTCGACGGTTTGCATCTCGACGCCGGTCATTCACCCGACAAGGTGATCGAGGTTCACGGATCGTGGCGCGACACGGTGTGTTGGTCGTGTGGTGATCGTCGGCCAATGAGCGAGGCCGTGCGTCGCGTGGAAGACGGTGAGCCCGATCCACCGTGTCTCGTCTGTGGCGGCATCTTGAAGAGTGCCACGATCCTGTTCGGTGAATCGCTCGTTCCGTACGTGATTCAGGCCGCCATGGACGCTGCTGAGGATTGTGATCTGCTCCTTGCCGTCGGAACCACCCTGGCGGTCGGACCGGCCAACAACGTGGTGCCCCGAGCCCGACACGCCGGTGCCGATGTGGTGATCCTGAACGGTGAGCCCACGTCGATGGACCGTTACGCCGACGCCCTGGTCGTGGGGGCGATCGGAGAGTGGCTGCCCCGGCTGATTCCGGGCGTGTGAATTCCCGACTGAACCAGTAGGGTTTCAATCATGGCGACGTTCAAAGACCTGCTGGCAGCGGCCAAGGCCGTCATCACCGAAATCGACACGTCGGGTGCGGCCGAGACCATCTCGGGTGGCGACGTGGTGGTTCTCGACGTACGAGAGCCCGACGAGTACGCCGAAGGTGCTTTGCCCGGTGCACTGCACATTCCGCGTGGACATCTGGAGGCTCAGGTCGAAGGTCGCATCACCGACAAGACGACGTCGGTCGTCGTCTATTGCGCGGGTGGTGTGCGAAGTGCGTTCGCTGCTCGAACCCTCGGTGAGCTCGGCTACACGAACGTTCTGTCGATGGCCGGTGGCTACGGCAAGTGGAAGGACGAAGGTCGACCCTGGACGACACCGGCTGCGCTCACACCCGAGCAGAGCAACCGCTACAAGCGTCATCTGCTGTTGCCCGAAGTGGGTGTGGAAGGTCAGGCCAAACTCCTCGGGAGCAAGGTTCTGCTACTCGGCGCCGGCGGACTCGGATCGCCCGCCGCTCTGTATCTCGCGGCGGCCGGTGTCGGAACACTCGGGATCGTCGACATGGACGAGGTCGACGCCAGCAACCTGCAGCGTCAGATCCTTCACAACATCGATCGAGTGGGTGATCGCAAGGTCGACTCGGCCAAGAAGACGCTCACCCTCCTCAATCCCGACGTGAACGTGGTGGCGTACGACACTCGACTCTCGGCCGAGAACATCATCGACATCATCTCGGGATATGACGTGATCGTCGACGGAGCCGACAACTTCCCGTCGCGCTACCTGCTGAACGATGCGAGTGTGAAGCTCGGAATCCCGGTGGTGCACGGATCGATCTTCCGCTTCGAAGGAATGGTGTCGGTGTTCCATCCGAAGGCCGGCCCCACGTATCGAGACATGGTTCCCGAGCCGCCGCCGGCCGAACTGGCTCCGTCGTGTGCCGAAGCCGGTGTGCTCGGTGTGCTGCCCGGCATCATCGGATCGATCCAGGCCCTCGAGACGATCAAGATTCTCCTCGATCTCGGTGATCCGTTGATCGGTCGCATCCTGGCCGTCGACACGACCGAGATGTCGTTCCGGGTGTTCAAGTTGCAGCCCGATCCGGCCAACCCGGTCACGTGGGAAAATCGCGACCGCATCGAAGTGCGTGAACTCGACGGAGTCTGCGCCCCCTGGCTCTCCCACTGATCGGTGCCCTGGCGCGTGATCTTCACCCCGGCGGTGGAGAATCGTCGACAGAAACACGCGGAAGTTCGTCGCGGTCCTGGATGACGACGCCGGCGAGGACGCAGGCGATACCGAACAGGTCGATCGGCGTGGGCGTCTGATCGAGCGCGATGAATCCCACCACACCTGCGGTGACCGGTAGGAGGGCGAGCATGATGCTGAATCGACGTACCGGGATACGACGCAGCACCGATTGATCGATGCCGTAGCCGATCCCGTTCGACAGGACTCCCACCAAGACGCACAGCGCCAGGATGCGCAGTGACGACCAGGCCGGTCCGCTGCCCGGTGCACCGATGGGTGACACGGCGAGAGCGCCGATGAAGAGGCCGAGGCCGAGTCCGGCGACACCTCGGTTCTGACGAGCCACCCGCGATCCCACCACGATGTAGGTGGCCCACATCGCCGACGCGGCGAAGATGAACACGAGACCGAGCGGTTCGCCGCTGATCTCGACTCCCGACAAGACAGCCACCCCGACGGTGGCCAGGACCAGCGCGACTGCGTTACGAGACGTGCGAGTTCGCACGGCGGCCACGAGGATCGGACCGATGAACTCGATCGCCACTCCCTTGCCGAGGGGCAGGCGATCGATCGCCATGTAGAAGAACGTGTTCATGAGGGCCGTGGCCACACCGAACACCGACATGGCGATCAGATCGTCACGGGTGAACGGAGTGAAGAGATGTCGACCCGATACCAACACGAGCGCGATGGCGGCCCCGATGATGCGTAACCAGGCGACCGAAGCCGGATCGATCTCGTCGAAGAGTCCGACGGCGATCGTCGCGCCGATGTACTGAGACGTGGCGCCGAGAACGAAGAGCGCCTCGGGAGAACCGGTGCGCAGAAATCGCGAGAACGAGTTCAGGGGTATCGGCTCAGTCGAAGAGCTCAGGATCGGTGCGACAGATCTCCTGCCACAGCGGCTGGAACTGGAACCAGCCGGCGAGTGCATGGCCGGTCTGATCGCGGGTGTACGTCGCGTACTCGTGCGGGATGTGCTTCGGCGTGCCGGCGGCCATGGCGAGCAACTGGGCCTGGCAGGAGCGATCCATCGAGATGAACCAGAACGCCGCCTCCTCCACACTCTGGCCGACCGTGAACAGACCGTGGTTCTGGTGAATGGCCGCCTTACCGCTCGGGAACATCGAAGCCAATTCCTTGCCGGCATCGACGTCGAACACCACGGCGCCACCTTGTTCGGAGATCACTCGGTGATCCTCGTAGAAAATGCAGGCGTCTTGAGTGAGGGGATCGAGAGGGATACCGAGTGAACTGAAGGCCTTCCCGTGGACCGAGTGGGCATGAGCGGCTGCCACCACGTCGGGGCGCGCCGCATGGATCGCCGAGTGGATCACGAAGGCGGCGCGGTTCACCGGCATGTCACCGTGCACGACCTCGCCGTGGTGATTGACCAGCAGGAGGTCGCTCACTCGCATGTGTCGGAACGACAGACCGAACGGATTCACCCAGAAGTGATCGGTGAGTTCGGGGTCGCGCACCGTGATGTGTCCGGCCACACCTTCACCGAATCCGAGCCGACCGAAGACGCGAAGCGCACCAGCGAGCCGCTGTTTGCGATACGTGCGCTCTTCCTCGAGCGAGTCGAAGGAGGGAATCTTCAAGAGGTCGGCGTTACCGACTGCGGCTTGAGCGAGCAGATCGGCGCTGTTCTCGGTGGTGGTCATGAGTCGAGGCTAGATCGTCCGGGTGGGTCGACGAACGGCTAGAACGGACTCATGCGCGAAATCGCACCGTCCTCGATCGCTCCGACAGCGGCCAACTACGCCCATGCGATCCTGTCCGAGGCTCCGAAGCGGCTGTTGCACACGTCGGGTGTGGTCCCGATCGCGCCCGATGGATCGGTGCCCGACGGAGTGGCTCAACAGGCCGAGGTCGTGTGGGCCAACCTTCTGGCGATTCTCGCCGAGGCCGAGATGTCGGCGACCAATGTCGTATCGGTCACCACTTACGTAGTGCACGGTGAAGATCTCGCTCCGGTCATGGCGGCCCGAGATCGTGCTCTCGGCGGACATCGAGTGGCGAGCACGCTCGTCACGGTTCCGGCACTGGCACGCCCCGAATGGCGCATGGAGATCGCGTTGGTGGCGGCTCAGTGACGTGACGGGCTTCCGGCTCTGTGGATCAGCCGCGTCGAATGATGTTCGGAGTCGGACGCTCAGGAGTCGGAACGTCCTCGGTCGCCCAGCCCACGTACGTGAGTGACATCACCGTCGCACCGGGCGTGAAGCCGCAGAACAGTGCCACGTCGTCGTTGGCTCCCTTCGGGCAACTTCCCCAGTAGGTGGCCACGCCGCGAGCCTGGGCGCCCAACATGAAGTTCTGGAGTGCCGCTGCGGTGGCGTCACGATTCTCGGCGGTGCGGTTGGGGGAGTCCCCGGGGGCACTGCCCACGATGACGACGACCGGTGTTCGTGCGTACTTGGTGCGCGCCTTGTCGACTCGATGAGCCTCGTCACCGTGTCGATTCATCGCCTCGGCCACCACCTCGCCGAGTTCGAGACGAGCATCGCCGCGAACGACACAGAATTCCCACGGCCACGTTCGTTTGTGGCACGGCGCCCACGAAGCCAACTCGAAGAACTCGTCGAGAGTCGCGTCATCGACGTCACGAGTCGGGTCGACCTTCATCGACGTTCGGCGGTTCCTGATCACGTCGGCGATGATGTCGAAGCGGGAGCGATCGTCGAGTGACACGCTGGCAGATCTCCGGGTGTCAGCTCTCGAAATGCGCAGCGAGTCGCTCGAGCGTCGCTTCGATCGCCTTCTGGTTCTTGTCGAAGGCACCCATGATCTTGAGGACGAGTGGTGACTTGCTGTTGGTCCAGTCGAACTGTTCGGTCACTGTGGTGCCGCCATCGGTGGCCTCGAGCACGTAGCGCCACACGTGTCCACCGAAGTGTCGCCAACCGATCAGGTTCGGCTCGTCGAATTCGACGACCTCGTTGGTGATTCGGTAGGGGAGGGTGATCTTCATGTCCATGCCGAACTTGGCGCCGAGGGACAGCCGTTCGGGAGCGTTGACTCGAGCATTCTGCACCGAGCCCGATCCGTCGATGAGGGCATGTTGGCGGGGATCAGCGAGTAGATCGAAGATCTGCTGAGGAGACGCGTTCACCAGTCGGGAGGCCTGGATCACCTTTTTCGGATCGGAGGTCGGCATGGGAGTCCTTTCGGTGTCGTCGTGACCGTGTCTATCGTCGGACGTCGCTCAGCGCGCCGAGAGCCAGTGTCGCACGGCTTCTCCGGTGCGTCGCCCCGAGAACAGGGCACCTTGGATGGAGGCGGTGTCGCGATGGTCTCCGCACACGAAGAGTCCGTCGCCGAGATCGATCCGCTTCTTCGGAGAGAACGGTGGTGACTGATCGGGTTGACCGTGTGGAATCCGGTAGGTGCGCAGGTGGCGCCAGTCGTCGACCGATCGTCCGAACATGGCAGTGAGTTGGGTGCGGGCGGCGGCTTCGAGATCCCCGTCGAGAATTCCCGGCAGCGCGGCCGCCACGAGATGGCGACCCGAGGGCGCATAGAACGGGCTGATGTTGCTCATCACGGCCACGTTGAGCACCGGTCCGAGTCCGTCGCCGTCGAGGACGATCGCCTTCGACGACGTAGGTGCGGCCGGCGCATCGAAATACACACACGAGACCGACCGTGAGGCGACGTCGGGAATCCGAACCAGACGATGAGCGATCGGACCTTCGGTCGCCACGATCACGGCCGTCGCCTCGATTGACGTTCCATCAGCGATCGTGACAAAACCTGGAGCAACCTGCCGGACCTCGGTCGAGAGATGAATCCTCGGCGTCGGGACACGTGAAGCGAGTTGTTCGGGAAGGCGTTGCATTCCACTCGCGGGTACGGCGGCGTCACCTTCGGCGAGCATCCGGAACACGACATCGAACATGCGGCGCGACGCCGTGAGATCAGGATCGAGCTGAATGCCGCCGACGAGAGGCCGGAAGAAGCGGTCGAGCATTCGATCGGAGAAACCAGCCTTCTCGAGAACCGAACGCGTGGTCGTGTCGTCACCCCGCAACAGATCGGCCGCCCGTCCGCTCTTCACGCGCCGTCGCAGCAGTGCGATGCGCGCCTTGTCGAGAACGCTGCCCACCGGAGCGACGGCTGTCGACACCAAGGCGGTCGGCTTCCGAAACGGGTCGGAGACTTCGTGTCCACGGCCGTCGATCCAGACGAGTGCCCCCGGATCGAACGAGCACAGGTCGAGTGCATCGACGTCGAATTGGCGCTCGAGTTCGGGGTAGGCGGTGAGGATCACCTGGAAGCCCCGATCGAGAAGGAAACCGTCCACCTCGTCGGTGCGAACGCGACCTCCGACGGCATCGGAGGCTTCGATCACGTGAACGTCGATCCCGGCCTCGTGCAGGGTCCGCGCCGCAGCGAGGCCGGCGAGACCGGCGCCCACGATCACGACGTCACAACGCGAGGGCAAGGTCATATGAATCGGGTACTACTCAGTGGGTCACTTCGACAGCAGTGCTCGCAGCGCCGACTCGAGGTCGGCATGAGCGAAAGTGAACCCGTCACGCTCGAGAGCCGTGGGTAGAACCTTCTGGCCGGTGAACAGCAGAGCGTCGGCGAGCTCGGATCCGAGCAGAAGTTTGGGTCCGAACGACGGCACGGGAACGAAACTCGGGCGCTTCAACACCTTGGCGAGCGTCTTGGTGAACTCGGCCTGGGTGACGGGCCGAGGAGCCGTGAGGTTGACGGGTCCGGACACCTTCGACGTGAGGAGATGTTCGATCGCCGCGATCTCGTCGTCGATCGAGATCCAGCTCTGCCACTGACGGCCCGATCCCATGCGACCGCCGGCTCCCAGCTTGAAGAGCGGTAGTAACTTCTTGAGCGCGCCACCCTTCGGTGACAGAACGATTCCGGTTCGTAGATGGGCGACGCGCACCCCAGCCTTCTCGGCAGCGGCCGTCTCGGCCTCCCACTGCACGCACACATCAGCGAGGAAACCGGAGCCAGCCGGGGACTCCTCGGTGAAGGTTGCCGATTCGCTCTCGCCGTAAATGCCGATCGCCGAACCCGAGAGAAGAATTTTTGGGCCATCGGAGAGGTCGGACAGTGACGATGCGAGCAGAGCCGTGCTCTTGGTGCGACTCTCGAGAATTTCGCGCTTGTAGTCGGTGGTCCATCGCTTGTCGCCGATTCCGGCACCGGCGAGGTGGACGACGGCGTCCACTCCGCGCAGTTTGTCGGCTTCGATCGAACCCGACTTCGGATCCCAAGCGATCGAGTCGGCGCCGTTCGACGTGCGACGAGTGAAACGGAGAACGCGGTGTCCATTGGTGGCGAGACGGTGAGCGAGTGCGGTCCCGATGAGGCCGCTCGCTCCGGTGATGGCGATGGAGGTCACGAGTCGAGGCTACGACCGCTCGGGAGAGCCTGCACGACCGGAGGGACAGTGTCAGGCGTCTCGGTCAGATCGGGTCGTCGACGTGCCGAGCCTCGTCGTCGATCACGATCGGCACCGACGTCACCACGGTGTTCGGGCGGTACAAGAGGCGCCCCTTCAACTTGAACGCCATCTGATTGTGCAGCCACGCGGTTCGCTTCGGAGTGACATTCTCGGGAATGACGACGGTGATGATGTCGTCCTCGGACTCGGCATCGAGTTCGTCGAGATACTTGAGAACGGGCTTCGTGAGTTCACGGTAGGGCGAGCGAAGGATCTCGAGCTGCAGAGGTATGTCGTGCTCGGCCCAGGCCCTCTTGATCGATTCGGACTCGGACTCACTCGTGCTCACCGAGACGGCGAGCAAGCGATCGGGTCGAAGGCTCTTCGCGTATTCGATAGCGTGCAGTGTTCCCTTGTTGATGCTGCCGACGAGAACGACGACGAAGTGAGTTCGACGTTGCGGCTTGTAGGAGGTGTCGACCGAGACGAGTGACTTCACGCGCGAGTAGTGGCGTTCGATCGACGAGAAGAAGAGCACGAGAAGGGGAATGACGACGGCGGGTATCCACGCACCGTCCTTGAACTTGACGATGAGGACGACCAGCGCAACGGTGGCCGTCGTGATGGCACCCACCGTGCTGACCGACATGAAGATCTTCCAGTTCTTCGGACGCAGTCGCCATTGCCGAACGGCCATGCCGGTCTGACTGAGCGTGAATCCGGTGAACACGCCGATGGCGTAGAGCGGGATCAGGGCCGTCACGATGCCGCCGAAGAGGATGACGAGAAGAATCGCCGCCAGGGAGAGGAAGATGATGCCGTTCGAGAACACCAGGCGACTGCCGCGGTTCTGGAACTGTTTGGGCAGGTATCCATCGCGAGCCACGATCGACGACAGGCGTGGATAATCGGCGAAGGCCGTGTTGGCGGCCAGGATCAAGATTCCGAAAGTCGCGAATTGCATGACGAAGAACATCACGTTGCGGCCCCCGTAGACGTGTTCGGCCATCTGCGCGAGCACGGTTTGGGTGATGCGGCCTTCCTCGTCGGCCACGGGTTCGATGTGATGGGCGAGTACCGACAAGCCGAAGAAGCTCGAGCCGAGAATGACGGCCATCATCACCAAGGTGTTGGCGGCGTTACGGCTCTCGGGCTTCTCGAACGCGGGAACTCCATCGGAGACCGCTTCCACTCCGGTGAGGGCGACTGCACCCGACGAGAACGCCTTCAAGAAGAAGTACAGACCGATACCGCCCGTACCAGCGAGTATCTCCTCGGAAACCGGATCGGTGTGGTCGATGGGAGGGAGATCCTGGAACCAGACCCGGAAGAGGCCGACCACGATCAGTAGGAACAGTGAGGCGATGTAGATGTAAGTGGGCGGTGCGAACAATGCGCCCGACTCCTTCAGCCCCCGAAGATTGGCCAACATCATGAGAAGGATGAAACCGACGCACATGTGAACGCGGTAGTCCTTCAATCCGCTGAAGGCCGAAATGATGGCGGCGACACCTCCCGACACCGATACTGCAACCGTGAGGATGTAGTCGACGAGGAGTGAACCTCCGGCCACGAGGGACGGGTATTTCCCCAGATTCTCCTTGCTCACCATGTACGAACCGCCACCACCTGGATAGGCGAAGATCGTCTGGCGATAACTGGTGATGACGATCACGAGCAGAACGATCACGAGCAGCGAGATCGGAACGAGCCGCGAGTAGGCGGCGTACCCGGCGCCGGCGAAGGCCAGAAAGACGATGAGAATCTCTTGGGTCGCGTAGGCCGTCGACGAAATCGCGTCGGAGGCGAACACCGGAAGCGCGATGCGCTTCTTCAGCCGCTGGTGGTGCTCGGCGTCGGTACTGATCGGGTTTCCGAGGATCGCCTTCTTCAGGTTCTGGTACATGCCGGCTTCGACACTATGCCCATTGACCAGCCAAGAGTGGGTACCGACACGTCAAGTGACTAGGGTTCCGAGCGGTCGGATCTCGAGGATCCTGCTTGAGGAGTCGAAATGCACGTCGTGATCGTGGGCTGTGGTCGGGTGGGCTCCACCCTTGCTCGACAGCTCGTCGCTCAGAATCATTCCGTGACGGTGGTCGATCGCAAGAAGTCGGCGTTCCAGCGTCTGGGTGAGGGTTTCACCGGACGCACTCTGTCGGGTATCGGATTCGATCGAGACGTTCTCGTCGAAGCCGGTATTCAAGAGGCCGGCGCGGTTGCCGCTGTCACGAACGGTGACAACTCGAACATCCTCGTGGCCCGAGTGGCTCGTGAGAACTTCCGGATCGAGAAGGTCGTGGCTCGTATCTACGACCCGAAGCGCGCCGAGGTGTATCAGCGACTCGGTATCGCAACGGTTGCCACCGTCACTTGGACGGCCGAGCGTGTGATGCGCCGCATCCTCCCCGAAGAGTCGGGTATCGAATGGGTCGATCCGACGGCCAAGGTGACGGTCATCGAACGCGAGATCCCTCAGGGTCTGGTGGGCAAGCGTTATTCGTCGTTCGACGTTCCGGGTCGGGTCAAGGTGATCGCGGTCAATCGCCTCGGCGCGGCGGCCATCCCGACCGAAGATCTCGTGGGGCAGGAAGGCGACATCGTGCACCTCGCCGTGGCCACTCCCGATCTGAACGACGTGATGACGATCGTCGACGCTCACGTAGCGGACGGAAGCTAGGAGAACGACGTGAAGATCCTCATCGCCGGTGGAGGAAGTGTCGGACGCTTCATCGCCGAACAATTGGCGAGCAGCGAACACGACGTGACCATTTGTGACAACGATGCGTCGGTCGTCAACCAGCATCGCGATCGCAACGACCCCGAGGGTGTCAGGTGGTTCCTCGGTGATGCATGTGACATATCGATTCTCGAAGCGGCCGGAGCCGGCGAGGCCGATGTGGTCGTGGCGGTGACCGGTGACGACGAGGACAATCTGGTGGTGTCGCTGCTGTCGAAGCAGGAACATGGTGCCCCCCGAGTCGTCGCCCGCGTGAACAACCCGAAGAACGAATGGATGTTCAACGACATGTGGGGTGTCGACGTCTCGGTGTCGACACCACATCTGATCACCGGCCTCGTCGAGGAGGCGGTGAACGTGGGCCAGGTGGTTCGTCTGCTCGCGTTCGAGGGCGGCAAGGCCCGCATGCTCGAAGTCACGCTCGCCGACGACTCGCCAGCTCGCGACAAGGCGATCGGATCGCTGGCGATGCCACGCGATCTGGTTGTGGTGGCCGTCGTCCGCCACGGCAAGGTCGTGTCACCGAGCGACGATCTCGTTCTACGGGCCGGTGACGAAGTTCTGGTTCTCACCCACGACGCGACCGAAGAAGAAGTCGAAGAAGTCTTCGTCGCCTGATCGTCGCGACGAACGGTCAGTCGTGGGCCGCTGGCAACAGCGTGTAGCCAGGGTTCAGCATCACTCGTCGACCGTGTTCTTGATGGGCCACGCCCTCCAACACGACCGCCCGACCGGTCGTCATGCCGGTCACCGAATGTCGACCGGTGAAGACGGCGACCACGTCGCCGGTGCCATCGGACACCACGACTTCGTACGCTGGGATGCCCGAGCGAGGACGAATCCGTTCGACCACGATCTCTCCGGCCACACGCACGCGCTTTCGGCACGGCATGTCGGCGAGCGGGGGTAATCCGAGGTCGGCGACTCGAGTCTGCAGACGTTCTTGTTCGACTTCCTCCATCGACTGAGTCAGGCGTTTGCGGAGTCCCACGAGGTCACCCTAGACCCGGTCACCGTAGGCTCGGCCTCATGAAGACGCGCACGCTCCTTCTTTTGTCGGTCGCGTGCGGACTGGTGATCCTGGTCGCCGGCGGACTGAAGTTGTTGCAGGTCGCCACCGATCGCACCGAGGTTCCGGTCCTTGCGATCGGACAGTCGTCCCGCATCGGTGACATGACGGTCCGCGTCGAGTCTCTGTCGGCGGGAGCATCGGGGACCGAGGCTCGGATCGCGATGTCGGGAGTGCCGGGCGCAGTCGCCGTCAGCGGCTGGCGTCTCCTGGGCGATGGAGAAGTGGTCGAGCCCTTCACCACCGTGGGTGACGGCCTGTGCGATGCGAGAACCGAGGTGCCCGAGTCGGGGGAAGTCGTGTGCACGGTGAGATTCACCTCGGTCGAGACGATTCAAGCGGTCGCCTACACCCGGGCCGGTGAACAACGTCAGTGGGCTCCCTGAACGGTTGGTGACCCGAAGGTCGACGAGTCGCGCCTTTCGTCGAACACGATGTGATCAACGCCTCTGACCGGGCATGACAGCGGTCATTGGCCCACGGAATCGGGGTCGTCAACCGCTACGGTTGAGGCCGGAAAAGCGCCTCGGCGCACGGAACTCGGAGGTGGTCTGTACGGCCGAGCAATTCGATCTCGTGATCATCGGCGGAGGCCCCGGTGGATACGGTGCGGCCCTGTACGGGGCGTCGGCCGGGATGAACGTGGCCCTCGTGGAACGTGATGCCCTGGGAGGCACCTGCCTCAATCGTGGTTGCATTCCCGCCAAGGCGTTCCTCGAGACGGCGGCGGTCAATCGCCACGTGGCCCATGCGGCCGACTTCGGGATCAACACGTCGTCGCCATCGGTCGATTTCGCCGTCACCCAGGCCCGCAAACGAAAGATCGTCGAGGGTCTGGTGAAAGGCATCGGTGGACTGTGCAAGTCCCGCAAGGTGACCGTGTTCAACGGCACCGGCTCGCTCGGCGCCGGCCGCACGGTCAACGTGTCGATGAACGATGGGTCGAGTGCGGTGTTGCAAGGAGCCAACGTGATCCTCGCGGCGGGCTCGGTACCCCGAACCGTTCCGGGTTTCGACCGTGGTGGTCCGATCATGACGAGCGACGAAGTGCTCGATCTCGACTACGTGCCGGCGCGGGTCGCCGTCATCGGTGGCGGTGCGATCGGCTGTGAGTTCGCGTCGACCTTCGCCGATCTCGGCGCGTCGGTCACGATTCTCGAAGGTCTGCCGAAGATCCTTCCGGGTCTCGACGCCGACGTCGCCAACGTGGTGGTGAAGTCGTTCAAGAAGAAGAACATCGACATCCGCACGGGTGTCATGGTCAAGGGACATTCACCCCTTCCCGGTGGTGGCACGGTGGTCACCTTCGGTGACGACGAAAAGCTCGAAGTCGATGCCGTGGTCGTGTCGGTGGGTCGACGTCCCTTCGCCGATCTGCTCGGCCTGCAAGGAACAGCCGTCTCGGTCACCGATCGAGGTTTCGTCGAGGTCGACGAGTGGTGTCGCACCGCCGAACCGGGGGTGTACGCGATCGGCGATCTCGTGAACACTCCGCAGCTCGCGCACGTCGGCTACGCCGAGGCGATTCTCGCCGTGAAGCACATGCTCGGTGAAGGTCCGGCACCGATCGCCTACGACCGTGTGCCGTGGGCGATCTACTGCCATCCAGAAGTGGCCTGGGCCGGTCCGGGTGAAGATGCCTGCAAGGAAATGGGACTCGACGTCGTCGTGGCCAAACACCAGTTCCGTGCCAACAGTCGTGCTCAGATCCTCGGTGAGATGGACGGTCTCGTGAAGATCGTCGCCAAGCGCAACGCCGACGGAACTGCCGGCCAGATCCTCGGCGTGCACATGGTCGGACCTTGGGTCACCGAACAGCTGTCGGGCGGCTACCTCGCCGTCAACTGGGAAGCGACGGTCGCCGAGGTTGCCGAATTCGTGCAGCCGCATCCGAGCCTCACCGAGCTCTTCGGCGAGACCGTGCTCTCGCTCACCGGACGAAGTCTGAACGCCTGACACATCGCAGTACTCACGAAGGACGAGACGAACATGGCAGAAGTGACCCTCCCGCAACTCGGCGAAACCGTCACCGAAGGCACGATCACGCGTTGGTTCAAGAAGGTGGGCGACTCCGTGGCCGCCGACGAGCCGTTGTTCGAAGTGTCGACCGACAAGGTCGACACCGAGGTCCCTTCTCCAGTGGCCGGTGTCCTGACCGAGATTCGCGTGCCCGAAGGTGAGACCGTTCCCGTTGGTGCCGTGATCGCTGTCGTGGGTGACGCTGGTTCGGCGCCGGCCCCTGCACCGGCCCCCGAGGCTGCTCCGGCACCGGCACCGGCCCCCGCACCCGAGCCGGCACCTGCGCCGGCTCCGGCTCCCGCACCCGCACCCGCACCGGCCGCGTCAGCCGCCCCGGCACCGGCCGCAGCATCGGCGGTCGCTTCCGACAACCGCTTGCTGTCACCGGTCGTGCGTCGTCTCGTGAACGAACACGCCATCGACGTCGATCAGTTGGTGGGAACGGGTCCGGGAGGACGTATCACGCGTGAAGACGTTCTCGACTACATCGACAGTCATGCGGCGGGATCGGCCGCCCCTGCTGCTCCTGCGGCCGCCCCCGCCACTCCTGCTGCCGTACCGACTCCCGCGCCCGCCGCTGCACCGACCCCCGCCCCCCGTGTCGCAGCACCGGTGGTGCGAGCTGGGGAGCGCGACGACGTGGTGTCGTTGTCGAAGATTCGCAAGGCAACCGGCGCCCACATGGTCATGTCGAAGGGTGTGAGTCCCCACGCTTTCAGCGTGGTCGAAGTCGACTACGCCAATGTCGACAACTCTCGTACGAAGGTGAAGGCCGAATTCAAGGATCAGGAAGGCTTCAGCCTCACCTATCTGCCTTTCATCTGTCGAGCCGTCATCGACGCCTTCGCCGACTTCCCGCACATGAACGCCAGCATCAGCGGGGACGACCTCGTCGTTCACCGCTACGTCGACCTGGGTGTGGCGGTCGATCTCGACTATCAGGGACTCCTCGTTCCGGTCGTTCGCAGTGCTGAAGGAAAACGTCTGCGGGCCATCGCTCGCGAGATCAACGATCTGGCGTCTCGGGCTCGGAGTCGCAAACTCGGACCCGATGAGATCTCTGGTGGAACCTTCACCATCTCGAACAACGGATCGGCTGGTTCGGTTCTCACGATGCCGATTATCAATCAGCCTCAGGTGGCGATCCTCTCCACCGACGCGATCGTGCGCAAACCAGTCGTGGTGTCGCATTCGAACGGCGACGAGAGCATCGCCATTCATCCCGTTGGCAATTTGGCCATGAGTTGGGATCATCGCGCCTACGACGGTGCGTACGCCGCTGGATTCCTGGTGCGTGTGAAGGAAATTCTCGAGACCCGGGACTGGTCGGCCGAGCTCTGATCATGGCGACGGGGCGTCCACTTCGAGTTCGGTGGCTCGGACGAGTCGCGTACCGTGAAGCGTTGGCGCTCCAGCACGGACTGTTCGAGAACGGCTCGGAACAGCATCTGTTGTTGCTCGAACACCCGCACGTGTTCACCTACGGCCCGCGTGCCGATCTGGCCACCAATTTGAAGTGTGATCCGGCCGCGGTCGGAGCCGACTTCGTCGAGGTGAAGCGGGGTGGTGACATCACGTACCACGGTCCGGGTCAGTTGGTCGGATACCCCATCTTGTCGATCGACAATCGTCTGGGGGCCACCGATCACGTGTGCAACATCGAAGGTCTGATCATCGATGCACTCACCGAACTCGGCGTGTCGGGTGCGGGTCGCCTGCCCGGTTTCGCCGGCGTGTGGCTCGATGCCGGCACCGATCGCGAGCGCAAGATCGCGGCGATCGGTGTGAGATTGGCCAATGGTCGCACGATGCACGGATTGGCACTCAACGTGTCGACCGATCTCACGTACATGCGCCAGCACATCGTGCCGTGTGGAATCGGCGATCGCCCGGTCACGTCGCTCGCCGAAGAAGGTGTGGCGGTCGACATGAAAACGGTGGTCGATCTGGTGTCCCGTCTCGCCACCGAGCGTTGGGGCGCATGCGACGTCGAACGACAGGACGTGGCCTGGATACACCGACCCGAGGACCTGTCACGTTTCTCGCGCGGTGAAGGGCCGGGAGAGAAAGTTCGTTTGCTCGGTCGATTGAGTGATGCCGGAGTTTCCGATGGTCTCGACGTGGCCGAACGCAAACCCGAATGGCTGCGACCCAAGGTCCGCCTCGGTAACGAGGTGCTCGGAGTCAAGTCCACGTTGCGGGAGTTGGGTCTGGTGACCGTGTGCGAGGAGGCTGGCTGCCCCAACCTGTCGGAGTGCTGGAAGGACGGGACGGCGACCTTCATGGTTCTCGGTGAACGTTGTACGAGAGCTTGCGGTTTCTGTCTGGTCGACACTCGCAAACCGATGGCACCCGAAGCCGACGAGCCGTCCCGTATCGCCGAAGCCGTCGATCGTATGGGGCTGTCGCATGCGGTCCTCACGATGGTCGCGCGAGACGATCTCGACGATGGAGGTTTCGCACACGTGGCCGAGTGCGTCCGCGCCATTCGCGATCGCCGTCCCGAGACACGCGTCGAAACCTTGGTTTCCGACGCCAAGGGAGACATCACGTCTCTCGAACACCTTTTCGCCGTCCGACCCGACGTGTTCAACCACAACATCGAGACGGTGGCTCGCCTCCAGCGAGCGGTCCGACCTTCGGCCGGTTACGCCCGCAGCCTCGGCGTGCTGTCAGCTGCTCGTTCGGCGGGTCTGGTCGTCAAGTCCGGACTGGTGCTCGGCATGGGTGAGACGGTCGAGGAAGTCGACGGTTGTCTGGCCGATCTGGCTTCGATCGGTGTGAGCATCGTGACGATGGGCCAATATCTGCGCCCCACGTCGCACCACTTGCCCGTGGCGCGTTGGATCCATCCGGACGAGTTCTCGCGCTGGAAAGAGATCGGTGAGTCCTTCGGCATCGCTCATGTGGAAGCCAGTCCACTCACCCGATCGAGCTATCACGCGCGTCAGTCGGCCGACGCGGCGTCGGTGCCGGTCACGATCGGTGGTCGCCGATGAGTCTGCGAACGGTTGCCGGGGTGATCGCTGCGCAGCGGCAGGTGGAGGGCGGGGGATTCGTCGTGAGGCGACCCTTTCCGATGGGTCGTGTCGAGGCGATCGATCCCTTCCTCCTTCTCGACGAGATGGGTCCGGTCGAGTACGGCCCGGGTGAGGCCATCGGAGCACCGGATCATCCGCACCGCGGATTCGAGACCGTCACGTACATGTTGGCGGGTGAGATGGAGCATCGAGACTCCAATGGTGGACACGGGGTGATCACACCCGGAGCGGTTCAGTGGATGACCGCCGGAGCTGGCATCGTCCACAGTGAGTTGCCGAGCGATCAGATGATGAATCGCGGCGGCCGTATGCACGGCTTCCAGTTGTGGGTCAACCTTCCGGCCTCGCACAAGATGATCCCGCCCCGATATCAGGGTTACGAGGCCTACGACATTCCGTCGACTTCTCTCGAGAGCGGCGGAACCGTGCGTGTGATCTCCGGTGAAGTGGCCGGAGTGGTGGGTGTCGTCGACACCACACGTCCGGTGACCTATGCGCACGTGACCCTCACGGCCGGGGAGGAAATTCGCTGGTCGGTTCCCGAAGGGCACACGGCTCTGGTGCACACGTTCGCAGGCTCGACCACGGTGAACGAGACGGCGGCGCCCGACGGCACGATGGTGGTGTGCGAGCGCTCGGCCGGTGACGTCGTGGTCACGGCCGGTGAGGACGGGGCTGAGATCATGCTGTTGGGTGGTGAGCCGTTGTACGAGCCGATGGCGCGGTACGGACCGTTCGTCATGAACACCCGGGAAGAGATCGTGCAGGCGTTCGAGGATTACGAGGCGGGCCGACTCGGCGCCATCGTCGCCACCGGCCCCGGCATTTCCCACTGACACAAATCACCCACCCTGTAGCGGAAGGGGCTGGTTTTGAGTGCCAGCGCTACAGGGTGGGCGAATTACGTCGGTTAGCGTTGGAGGGGTGAGTGGGCATTCGATCGTGTCATCGGCCGTCGATCCCTCCTCGGCCTCGTCGATGACGGCCACATTCCTCGATCGTCTCTCCCGCACGAGGGCTCAGATGTCGTCGACCGGTGTCGACACAGTTCTTCTTTCGGTCGGTCTCGATCTTCCGTGGCTCGTCGGCTACAACGCGATGCCACTCGAACGTCTCACGATGCTCGTCGTGCCTCGTGAAGGAGCGGTCACCCTCGTCATTCCGCGGTTGGAAGCACCGCGAGTCGTCGAGATGCCCGAGGTGTTCCAGATCCGACCTTGGAACGAGACCGACGATCCGGTGGCGATCACCGCCGAACTCGTACGCGCTCACGGCGCGCGCACGGTCGCAGTGGGCGATCAGATGTGGTCGCGGTTCCTGGTCGACCTGTTGCCGCTCCTGCCCGACGTCTCCTGGCGTCGGGCCGTCGACGTGCTCGGTCCGTTGCGCATGCGCAAGGACGCCGCCGAGATCGCTGCCCTGCGAGCCGCCGGAGCCGCCGTCGACCGGATCGCCGCCGAATTGCAGGCCGGAAGAATTCCGCTCGTCGGGCGCACCGAAGCCGAGGTCTCGGCCGATCTGTCGGCTCGAATTCTCGCCGAGGGGCACGACGTCGTGAATTTTGCGATCGTCGCCGCCGGAGAGAACGCAGCGAGCCCTCACCACCATCCGGGATCACGGATCATTCGCCGTGACGAGATCGTGCTCTGTGATTTCGGGGGCACGATGTCCGGCTATTGCAGTGACATCACGCGTTGTGTGTACACGGGCGAGATCCCGAGTGATGTGGCGGCGGCTTATGGGGTGTTGAAGGAGGCCCAGGCGGCCTCGGTCGCGTCGGCCGTGATCGGTGCGAGTTGCGAGTCGATCGATGCCGCAGCCCGCGACGTCATCACCGCAGCCGGATACGGCGAGTACTTCGTGCACCGCACCGGACACGGGATCGGGATGGACGCCCACGAAGATCCTTACATCGTTTCAGGTAACACCCTCGCCCTCGCTGACGGCCATGCCTTCAGCATCGAACCGGGCATTTACGTGCCTGGGAAGTGGGGTATGCGTCTCGAGGACATCGTGGTCGCCTCGCACGACGGTCCCGATCCGATGAACCGGGTCGAGCACTCGCTCGTTCGGGTCGACGCCTGACGTCGGTCGAGCCCGCTCGGTCAGGAGTGAATGGCGCCCGATGTGTCGCGCAGACTCGTCGCGCTGTGGCCCGTTCGACGAGCGATGATTTCGGCGCAGATCGCCACGGCGGTCTCTTCTGGTGTTCGCCCACCGAGATCGAGTCCGATGGGTGACATGAGACGAGCCAGATCGGCCGAGTCGTTCACCCCGACTTCGGCGAGTCGTTCGAGGCGTTTGGAGTGCGTCTTGCGACTGCCCATCACTCCGATGTAACCCACTTTCGACGCCAGCGCTCCCTGCACGGCCGGCACATCGAACTTCGGGTCGTGAGTGAGGATGCACACCGCGTCACGCGGGCCGAGTGTGTGGCCACGGTTCTCGAACATCGGTCCCGGCCACGACACCACCACCTCGTCGGCCATCGGGAAGCGCCGCTTGGTGGCGAAGATCTCACGGGCATCGCACACCGTCACTCGGTATCCGAGCACCTTGGCCACCCGACCGAGTGCAGCGGTGAAGTCGACCGCTCCGAAGATCCACATCTGCGGAGGAGGGGAGAAGCTCTCGACGAACACCGAAACCGTCGGCGTGTCGACCAAATCTTCGGGAGTCGCTTGACCCTCGGGTCCGTAATGACGCACCCCGGTGCGACCGGCTTCGAGTTCGCCGGCCGTGTCGCGGGCCACCACACGGTCGAGATCGGGGTGACCGAGCGAGCCCTCGACGACCTCGGTCTCGTTCTCCCGAATCACCATCAACTTGGCGCCGACGTTCGGACCGTCGATCACGGTGGCGAGAGCCACGGGAACTTCGCGCCGCACCAGATCCCGGAAACGTTCGTACAGGCTCATGTCGTCAGTGCTCGGCGATCACCAGTCGAGGGGTTCGATGAAGAGACGGATCGTTCCACCGCACGTGAGTCCGACTGCGAATGCCTCGTCGTCGCTGTAACCGAACGACACCATGCGACCCGGTCCGCCGTCGGCGATGATGCCGAGAGCCTCACTCACGACGGCACCTTCGACGCACCCACCGCTCACCGAACCAGCGACCTCACCGTCTTCGTTGACCGCCATGGCGGCACCGGGATCACGAGGACCCGATCCTTCGATCTTCACGACTCGAGCGACGGCCACCGACTTTCCGGCGGTCCGCCAGCGATCGATGTCGTCGATGATCTCGCGCACGACGCCATTCTGCCCGGAGTTGAGGCCGATGACTCGCCGGAGGGCGATCGATCAGGGGGCAGACACCACGCGAGCCAGGCGTTCCATGGCATCGATCGAGTGCCCTTCGACGAAATGATCGACGTGAGGCAGAGCGGCTGCCATGCCACGAGCGAGGGGCGCGTAGCCGGGAGTGACCTTCAGCGGGTTCACCCAGATCGTGCGGAAACTCACACGGTGCAGACGCTCCATCTCGCTCGCCAGAACATCGGTGTCGCCCCGATCCCATCCGTCGGAGAGGATGACCACGATCGCGCCACGGGCCATGCCTCGTACGCCCCATTCGTCGTTGAATCGTCGCAGCGAATCACCGAGGCGTGTTCCACCGCTCCAGTCGGCGACCCTTTCGGCGGCTCGCGCAAGGGCCCGATCGGGGTCACGGTGTGACAGCTCGCGGGTCACCCGCGTGAGACGAGTTCCGATGGCGAAGGCTTCCACCTTCTGTCGTCCGGCGACGGCGGCTTGAACGAAGCGAACAAGTGCCCGTGAGTACGGCTCCATCGAACCACTCACGTCGAGCAGAAGAACGAGTCGTCGAAGTCGTTGGTCGGGTTCGAGCCAATGGCGACGTATGGGTTCGCCACCCGTGGCCAGACTGGCGCGAACCGTTCGACGAAGATCGGGACGCGACGAAGATCCCTTCACGAAGCGAAAGGATTCGCGCGGGGATCCGGCGAGTCGGAGTCGGCTCATCAGATCCTGGGCCTCGGCGAGTTCGGTGGGTGAGTAGCGGGCGAAATCCTTGTGACGAAGCGTTTCGACGGCCGAGAAACGAAGGGCGATCGAGTCGTCGTCGAGGGACTCGGCTTCACCTTTGTCGTCGGAGCCCTCGTCGGTATCAGTGTCGACGAGGAGAGTCACGTGCTGCATCTCGTCGTCGACGGACTCGAGAGTGTGCCGTTGAGTCCAGAACACCGAGAAAGCACGATCGAAGAGAGCGAAGTCCTCGGGGCGGCGGACGAGAGTCGCACGAGCCGACCAGTACACGGCGTCACGTGATTCGACCCCGGTTCGCCCGAGGGCTTCCACGAAGAGCAGGACCGATCCGAGGGGGGTGGGCAGGCCGACACCTCGAAGAACCCGACAGAAGCCGACGGCGATCCGTTCGGGCGACGCTTGATCAGGGGCCTCGGTCGCAGTGGTCACGACCGGTCAGGCGACGAGAGCCCGTCGAACGGCAGCCTGCACGAGTTCACCGAGACCGTGCGTCTCGATGCGCTCCTGATCTTCGCGATATTTGAGGACGGCGCCGAGAGTCGCGCGCACACGATCCTCATCGATGGCCACCGCTCCGAGTCGACCGAGAGCAGTCGCCCAGTCGATCGTCTCGGCGATTCCCGGAGGCTTGTACAGATGAAGGGCCCGCATGGCTTCGGTTGCGGCGGCCACCTGTTTGGCGAGCCCCTCGGTGATCTCGGGAACTCGGCGACGTACGATCGACACCTCGCGTTCGAAGGACGGATGCTCGACCCAGTGGTAGAGGCAGCGACGTTTCAGAGCGTCGTGCACGTCACGGGTGCGATTGGAGGTGAGAACGACGATCGGAGGGACGTCGGCGCGCACGGTGCCCAGTTCGGGAATCGTCACCTGGAAGTCGGAGAGAACTTCGAGCAGATACGCCTCGAATTCGTCGTCGGCTCGATCGATCTCGTCGATCAGCAGCACGGGTCGAACCGGTGCCGGTGAGAGGGCACGCAGAACGGCTCGCTTCAGCAGGAAACGCTCTTGGTAGAGCTCGTTCTCGAGTCGCTCGGTTCCGGTCGACGAAGCCTGTCCCGTTGCCTCGGCAGCTCGCAGGTGCAAGAGCTGACGCGAGTAATCCCAGTCGTACACGGCCTGGGTGGCGTCGATGCCCTCGTAGCACTGCAGGCGGATGAGTTCCCCGCCGGTCCAGCGAGCCAAGACCTTGGCCAATTCGGTCTTGCCGACCCCGGCTTCTCCCTCGAGAAGGAGAGGACGCTCGAGAGTGAGAGCGAGGAACACCGCCGTCGAGAGGCCGAGGTCGGCCGAGTAACCCTGCTGCTCGAGCGCAGCGGCCACTAAATCGGGGGTCAGTGTCGGATCGGACATCGCCTCAGCGTAGAGGTGAAAAGCGCCTCGACCCTCACGAGACGCCGACTTCGTCGATCGGGAACTACATTCGAGGTCGTCGTGGGTTTCGAATGAAAGGGGTTCGCCATGTTCGATCTGATCATCAGGGGTGGCACGGTCGTCGACGGCACGGGCGCTTCGCGTCGCGTTGCTGACGTTGCGGTTCGTGACGGGCGCATCGTGGAAGTGGCCGACACCGTGGTGGGTGAGGCCCGCGAAGTCATCGATGCCAATGGTCTGGTCGTCACACCCGGCTTCGTCGACGTGCACACTCACTACGACGGTCAGGTGAGCTGGGACTCGCTCCTCGAACCGTCGAGTTGTCATGGAGTCACCACGGTCGTCGTCGGGAACTGTGGGGTGGGTTTCGCACCGGTACGTCCCGGTCGTGAACAGTGGCTCGTTCAGTTGATGGAGGGAGTCGAGGACATCCCGGGCACTGCTCTGCACGAAGGGATCAACTGGACGTGGGAAACCTTCCCGGAGTATCTCGATGCCATTGCGGCTCGTGAGTACGCAGTCGACGTGGCGGCGTACGTGCCGCACGGAGCCGTTCGCGGTTACGTGATGGGAGATCGAGGAGCTCGAAACGAGGAAGCGACTCCCGACGACATCGCCGAAATGGCACGTATCGTCGCCGATGCCCGGCGAGCCGGCGCCGTCGGATTCTCCACGAGTCGCACAATGGGTCACCGCGCCCGCGACGGTGAACCCGTGCCGGGAACCTTCGCCGACGAGGCCGAACTCAACGCCATCGCCGATGCGCTCGTCGAAGCCGGTGGAGGAATCTTCGAGGTCGCTCCCGAAGTTCTGCCGACCGGCGGTGAGCAGCCGACCATGAGCATGGCCGAAGAACTCGAGTGGATGGCCGAGATCGCTCTGCGAACCGACCTGAAGGTCTCGTACCTCTTGCTGCAGTACGGCACGGTTCCCGATCAGTGGCGCGAATCGCTCGAGTACACACGCGAGATCATGGCCAAGGGTGGTTACTTGCGCCCGCAGGTCGCCGCCCGTGCCTTCGGCATGATGATCGGTTGGCAGGGGTATCACCCCTTCAACAAGCGCCCCACGTACATGAGGCTCGCTAGCGAATTCTCCGGTGATGCGCTCCTCGCCGAACTGGCGCGACCCGAGAACCGTGACGCCATCCTCGGCGAGACCGATGCCGAGGTCGATCCGAACGTGCAGTTCGACGGCATCGGTGGATTCCTCCAGATGGCGCTCGATCAGTTGTACGTGATCGGGCCGGAGTGCGATTACGAGCCCACTCGTGAACGTTCGGTCACCGCATTGGCGGCGGCCGACGGTGTCGACCCGCTGGCCAAGTGCTACGACCTGCTCAACGACGACGGTGGTCGAGCCTTCTTGATGATGCCGCTCCTCAACTACGTCGATGCCAATGAGGACGTCATCCACGAAATGCTCACCGATCCGGTCGCCATCAACGGTCTGAGCGACGGCGGGGCGCATGTCCGCATGATCTGCGATGCCTCGATGCCCACGTATCTGCTCACGCACTGGGCTCGGGATCGTCAGCGAGGTCCGAAGTTGAGCCTCGAGGATGCGGTTCGTCTGCAGACGTCGGCCACCGCCGATTTCCTCGGATTCGACGATCGAGGAGTGATCGCGCCCGGTCGCAAGGCCGACATCAACGTGATCGATTTCGACGGGCTGAAGCTCAACTACCCGCATGCCGTCGACGATCTGCCGGCCGGTGGTCGACGATTGCTCCAGGGGGCCGAGGGTTACGTGGCCACGGTGGTGAACGGAATCGTCACGCGACGCAACGGCGCCGACACCGGTGCTCGACCCGGTCGACTCGTTCGCGCCTGACCGTCATCGACGTCGCTCGGCAAGCAGGCCGCGCATCACGTCGAGACACGACACCAGATCGAGTGGTCCGTCCGGGAGTCGATCGACGGGCCACCAGCGGGCCCCCTCGGTGATCGAGAGGGGAGCGTCGGTGTCGCACGTGTAGAGCCAGGCAACGTTCCAGTGACGGTGGGGTGTCGGATTCGTCGTGTCGGTCACGTGCACGAGGGCGGGTCCGGGTCCGACCCGGCGCACATCGAAGCGAGTGAGACCGGTCTCTTCCTCCAGTTCACGCAAGCCACCGTCTTCGGTCGACTCGTGTCGCTCCACGTGCCCACCCGGAGTGCTCCAGCCGAGGCTCTTGTGCCGAACGAGAACGGTCGATGTTCCGTCGGGTGACAGGATCCACGTGGTCGCGCACACGTGACCGGGCACACCACTCGGATCGTCCCCGAGCAGACGAGTGAGTTCGGTCGACAGCGCATCACGATGCTGCAAGCGATCGAGCTCGTCTCGTATCAGGGGCCACTGGCCCGGTACGTCGATCGTGGGATGGGGGAACGCCATGAACGTCGGCGTCGGATCGGTTCAGCGACCCTGGATGAAGGCCATCACCTCGGCCCGAGCCGAACCGTCGGTGCGGTAGATGCCGCGAACCGCGGTGGTCACGGTCTTGGTGCCGGGTTTGCGCACCCCACGAATCGACATGCACGAGTGTTCGGCCTCGACGACCACGAGGACACCCACCGGATCGAGCATGTTCTGCATGGCGTCGGCTAGTTGACTGGTGAGCCGTTCCTGAACCTGCAGGCGTCGGGCGTATCCCTCGACCAGACGAGCAAGTTTCGAGAGGCCGGTGAAGCGACCGGTCGTACCGGGCAGATACGCGATGTGAGCCGTACCGCTGAAGGGGAGCATGTGGTGTTCGCAGACCGACGTGAACGGGATGTCACGCACCAGAACCATCTCGTCGTGTTCGATCTCGAACGTGCGCTCGAGGTGATGATCGGGATCGTTGTT
The DNA here is from genome assembly GCA_027592035.1 of Actinomycetota bacterium. Classification (GTDB taxonomy): domain Bacteria; phylum Actinomycetota; class Acidimicrobiia; order Acidimicrobiales; family Ilumatobacteraceae; genus Casp-actino8. The sequence continues at coordinate 55,573 of JAQCIK010000005.1, forward strand.
GGTGCCGTCGAGAACTTCGACCCACATGCGGGCCACTCGCCCAGGAGTGTCGAGAAGACCTTCGCGGTTGGGGTCTTCGCCGATGGCTTCGAGCAGATCCCGCACGGCACGTTCGGCACGATCGCGATCGACGACGCGCACGGGAAGTTCAGTGGTCAGATCGTTCGACATGGCTCTCCGTTCGGGAGGGGACACGGGCAAACTATCGGCGAGTCACCCCGTGACCATTTCGGTAGGGATCTCGAGCACGGCATACGACCCCGTTGCCGCCGCCACCAGGCGTCCGTCGGAGTCGGTGGCGCGCGATTCGAGATGAACGATGCGACGTCCGGGCCTGATCACCTGCGTGTCGACGACGATCGATCCCGACACCACCGGACGCAGGTATCGGATCTGGATCTCAATGGTGGAGCAATAGAAACCCTCGTCGAGAACGCTCATGGTGGCTGCACCCATCGAGGTGTCGGCCATGGCGAACACGACCGATCCGTGAGCGACGCCGTTCGGGTTGTGGTGAGTCTCACCGATGGTGGCGGTGGCCCGCGCGGTTCCGTGGCCGGTCCGATACACCTCGAGACCCATGAACCGAGTGATGGGGAAGTCGGCTCGATCGTGGGTCTCAGCCACCGTATCCACCGCCACGGAAGAGTTCGGTGAACAGACGCTCCTCGCGCGCACGGGCGTCGGTCGAACGTGAACCACGAGCGGCAACCATGAGCTGTTTGATGACACTCGTCGAGTAGGCCGACTTCTCGGCGATCAGGTGAGCCAGTTCGAGACTTCGATCTAGGGCGCGCCCGTCGTCGACCTTCTCGAGTGCCAGTCCGTACTGCACCGCCTCATCAGAATCGATCCAGCGGGAGGTGAGGAGTATCTCGGCGGCGCGTTGCCACCCGACCAGATCGGCGAGGAGTGCACTGCTGCCGGCCTCGGGCGGGACGCCGAGTTCGCTGAAGGGAACACGCATGCGCACCGAGGATCCGACGATCACCATGTCGCAATACGGAAGGAGGGTCATGCCGATACCGACAGCCACACCTTCGACGGCGGCGAGCAACGGCTTCGGAAAACGCTGCAGTGCATCGAGAAGGACGGTGAAACCAGTTCCGGTACCCGACGAATCGGATGATCCTGATGAGGCCGCGGTTGCCAACTCGGCCATTTCCTTCAGATCCTGTCCGGAACTGAAGGCACCACCGGCACCCGTCACGACGGCCACGTGCACGTCATCACGAGAGGCCACCTGATCGAGGTGGGCTCCGAAGGCGTCGTATTGCGAGCGGGTGAAGGCGTTCTTGCGCTCGGGTCGATTGAGCGTGATGACGGCGACGGCGCCGTCGAGGTGCAGGTCGACGCTCATGCGTGCTGATTGCTCACCGACACGACCTCGCCGGTCATGTAGCTCGAGTAGTCACTGGCCAAGAAAACGATCACGTTGGCGATTTCCCATGGCTCGGCGTAGCGGCCGAAGGCCTCGCGCTGGGTGAGTTCGGCGAGGAGTTCGTCACTCGTGACCTTGGCCAAGTTGGCGTGCATGGCGAGGCTCGGTGACACCGCGTTGATGCGCACGCCACGCGGAGCGGCTTCGATCGCCGCGCATCGGGTGAGAGCCATGACGCCAGCCTTGGCAGCGGCGTAATGAGCCTGTCCGGCTTGTGCCCGCCAGCCGAGCACACTCGCGTTGTTGACGATGACACCGTGACCACGTTGGTACATGTGGTTGAGGGCGGCTCGAGTGCATCGCATGGTTCCGTTCAAGGTCACGTCGAGAACGATCGACCACTGATCGTCGGTCATCTCGTGCAACTCGGCGGTTCCACCGAGACCGGCGTTGTTCACCAGAACGTCGATTCCTCCGAGTTCGGTGGCCGCCGCGGTGATCAGATTCTGAACACTCGTCTCGTCGGTGACGTCGCATGGGATGCCGGTCACGCCGAGTTCGGCCGCTGTTTCGGCCAGACGTCGTTCGTGTTTGTCGGAGATGACGACTCGGGCACCCTCTTCGAGGCACTTGCGAGCGGTCGATGATCCGATGCCACTGCCGGCGGCCGCCGTGATCAGAACGTTCTTGCCGGCGAGGAGGCCGTGGCCGGGAACGTAGGCCGGAGCCGAAGAACCAGATGACATGTGAACCCCCGTTGGTGCCGACTGCGAGACGAGATTACTTCGGAAGGCCGAGAACTCGTTCGCCGAGAACGTTGCGCTGGATCTCGTTGGAGCCGCCGTAGATCGTGTCGGATCGCGTGAACAGGAACAGTTTCTGTTCGAGGGTCAGTTCGTAGGGAAGGGCCTCACCGATCAGGCCGGCCGGACCCATGATCTCCATCATGAGTTCACCGAGATCGCGATGCCAGGTTCCCCAGAACAGTTTCGAGATACTCGCTTCGGGGCCAGGAACACCCTTGGCCGACATACTGCGCAGAGCGTTCCACTTCAAGAGATGGAGACCGGTGTGAGCACTGGCCAGCTTCTGCCGGATCACCGGATCGTCGATACGACCGAAACGACGAGCCAGTTCGACGGTTGCATCGAGTTCGCGTTCGAAACCCACCTGCTGCGCAAGGGTCGAGATACCCCGTTCGTAACCGAGGAGCGCCATGGCGATCTTCCAGCCGTCACCGGGTCGGCCCACCACCATGTCGGAGGTGGTGCGAGCCTCGGTGAAGAACGTCTCGTTGAATTCACCACCACCGGTCACCTGACGGATGGGGCGAACCTCGACACCGGGCTGATCCATCGGAACGAGGAAGAAGGTCAGACCTTGATGACGTTGCGACCCGGGTTCACTGCGAGCCACGACGAAACACCAGTGGCTCACGTGAGCGAGAGAGGTCCAGACTTTCTGGCCGTCGATCAGCCACTCGTCACCCTCGAGTCGCGCCTTCGTCTGAACGTTGGCGAGATCGCTGCCGGCGTTGGGCTCGCTGTAACCCTGACACCAACGCTCGTCGCCGCGAAGGATCCCGGGTAGGAAACGGGCGCACTGTTCGGGGGTTCCGTATTCGATGATGGTGGGAGCGAGAAGGTTCTCACCCATGTGATTGGTGCGTGCCGGTGCGTCGGCCCGCACGTACTCCTCGGCCCAGATGATCTGCTGATCGACCGTCGCTCCACGGCCACCGAACTCCTTCGGCCAACCGAGTCCGATCCAGCCCGCTTCGCCGAGGACCTTCTCCCACTCGACACGAATGTCGAACCCGATGTCTTCGTCACCGGGGCCACCTCGGCCGCGCAGGGCCGCGAACTCACCGGTCACGTTGCTGCGAAGCCAGTCGCGAACGAGTTCGCGGAATTCGCGATCGTCGTTCGGCAGATCGGGTCGGGTCGTGGTGTCGAGAGCAGTCATGGCGGTATCTGACGGGGTGTCAGAAACCTTACTCACCCCGTACGTCCGGCCCGACGCCGGGGTTCGGTCGGCCGGGTGACGAGGGTTACGGTCGGGTCATGGATTTCTCCGTTCCTGCCAGCGTTCAGGCCACCCTCGAGGCCCTCGACGCGTTCATCGACGCCGAGATCAAGCCGCTGCAAGCAGCCGACGACAACGAGCGGTTCTTCGACCATCGACGTGAGTGGGCCCGGACCGACTTCGACAACGGCGGCGTACCCCGAGCCGAGTGGGAGGAGTTGCTCCGCGAGATGCGACGCCGTGCCGATGCGGCTGGTTGGCTCCGGCTCGCCTTGCCAGCCGAGTTCGGCGGACGAGACGCCAGCAATCTGGAGATGGCGATCATCCGAGAACACCTCGCCACCAAAGGGCTCGGTCTGCACAATGACCTGCAGAACGAATCCTCGATCGTCGGCAATTTCCCGACGGTTCTCATGATGCGCGACTTCGGAACCGAGGAACAGAAGAAGGAATGGATGCCCGGTTTCCTCGATGGGACCAAACGGCTGGCGTTCGGTCTCACCGAACCGAACCACGGGAGTGATGCAACCTTCCTCGAGACGACAGCCGTGCGCGACGGTGACGAATGGGTCATCAACGGAATGAAGAGATGGAACTCGGGTCTGCACCACGCGACCCACGACATCATCTTTGCTCGCACTTCGGGTGACCCCGGAAGTCCCGTCGGCATCTCGGCATTCCTGGTGCCCACCGATTCACCCGGCTTCAACGTCGATTTCTTCTGGTGGACGTTCAACATGCCCACCGACCACGCCGAGGTGAGCATGGTCGACGTCCGAGTGCCCGACAGTGCTCTGTTCGGGCGACTCGATCACGGTCTCGACTTGGCACAGCACTTCGTGCACGAGAATCGCATTCGTCAGGCCGCCTCGTCACTCGGTGCCGCGCAGTTCTGCATCGACGAGGCGGTGGCGTACGCCAACTCGCGTGTCACGTGGGGAAAGAAGCTGTCGACCAACCAGGCGATCCAGTTCCCGCTCATCGAAATGCACACCGAAGCAGCGATGCTCCGGCAACTCATTCGATACACGGCGTGGTTGATGGATGCCTCCACGAAGAGCGATCGTCCCGACGTGGAAGGTTTCATGGAGTTCACGCACCTCGTCGCAATGTGCAACTACCGCGCCAATCGACTCGCATGCGACGCCGCCGATCGGGCCATGCAGACGTGCGGAGGTGTCGGATACAGCCGGCACATGCCTTTCGAACACATCTATCGACACCATCGGCGTTACCGGATCACCGAGGGCAGTGAAGAGATTCAGATGCGCAAGGTCGGCCAGCACCTCTTCGGTTTCGGCAAGAAGAAGTAGCCCGAACGCAAGGTCGAAAGCAGCTCTCAGTCGGCGAAGAGGGACGCCGACCCACGCATCACGACCCCGACTGCGGCACCGACCGGGGCCAGATCTTCGACCGGCACCCGTACCGACACGAGTTCGCCGTTCATGAGGCGCACCCCGAGGGTTCCGTCATGTCCGTAGTAAGCACGGCGTTCGACGATCCCTGGCCGGCCGTCTCCGGCGATCGACAGCTGTTCGGGTCGTACGAGGACGGTGACCGGTCCGTCGTCGCGATCGCACGGCTGAGCGCCGAGAACGTGCGTGACCATTCCGTCGGCCACCCGAGCCGTGAGGAGATTGGCGTCGCCGATGAACCGAGCGACCTCGACCGAGGCCGGACTCTCGTAGATGTCGGAAGGCGAACCTTGTTGCGCAACGACTCCGTCGAGCAGAACCACCACGTGGTCGGCGATCGACATGGCCTCTTCTTGATCATGGGTGACGAGCAGGGTCGTGGTGCCCGTCTGACGAAGAATTGCGATCACCTCGTCGCGGATGCCGGCCCGAAGTCCGGCATCGAGGGCCGAGAAAGGTTCGTCGAGCAGAACCAGATGGGGAGACGGTGCGAGGGCGCGAGCGAGAGCGACCCGTTGTTGTTGTCCACCCGAGATCTCGGACGGGCGACGATCGTTCATGCCATCGAGACCGACCAGACGTGTCATCTCGGCGATGCGAGATGCGCTGCCACGGGGGAGTCCGAATCCGATGTTGCCGGCCACCGTCAAGTGGGGGAAGAGAGCGCCGTCCTGCGGGACGATTCCCACCCCGCGCCGGTCGGGACGGACGTGGACGTCGGGGGAGCCGACGAGAGAACCATCGATCTCGATGGAACCCTGATCGACGCGCTCGAAACCGGCGATGAGCCTCAACAAGGTGGTCTTGCCCTGACCGGACGGCCCGAGCACCGCAGTGACGCTTCCATCGGGAGCATCGAACGACACGCCGCGCAGGACCTCGACTCGGCCGAAGCGCTTCGAGAGGTTCGAGACACGAAGAGTGGGGTGGTCAGTCATGGCAAAGGGTGTCGGTGCGATCGTGATCAGCGACGTCCGGTGGCGATGGCGGTGGGGATGGCGACGAACACGATGATCGCCAAAGCGTACGGTCCGGCCCCGGCGTAATCCGACACGGTGGTGTACGTCCAGAGTCGCGTGGCGAGAGTCTCGGTGCCGGTGGGACGAAGAAGCATCGTGACCGGAAGCTCCTTCATGGCGGCCAATGTCACCAACGCCGCGGCGGCGGCAAGACCGGGTGCGACGAGGGGGAGGTTGATGCGTCGCACCACCGCCATCGGTGAACTACCGAGCGAACGCGCCACGTCGTCGAGACCCAGAGGAATCTGCTCGGCACTCGCCCGTATTCCGCCGACGGCGAGGGGAAGGAAGAGGGCGACGTACGCGAGAACCAGAAGCGGAGCCTCGAGGTACACGGGACGCATCACGCGAACGCCGATGAAGACCATCGAGATCGCCACGACGATTCCGGGAAGGGCGTGGGTGACGTAGGTCGAGCGATCGAGCAGGAGTGTGGTTCGAGTTCGATAGCGCGCAACGAGCAATGCGATCGGGAGCGCAACTAGAACAGTGGCGACGGCGGCCACGACCGAATAACGCACCGAACCCCACAGGGCCGACATCACGTCACCGAATCCGTCTTCGGGGCCGTAACTGTCGACCCAGACCAGGATTCGCCACACCGGGAACACGAGTGACACCGCAGTGATCGCCACGGCGAGCAGCTGGAACCACACGGCGTTGCGACGAAGTCGAATGGGGCGATGGCGGGCAACCGCGCGTGACGTCATGGTGGTGACGGCGCGACCACGGGCCACGACTTCGGCGACCACCAGAGCCAAGGCGATGAGCACGAGAACGAGGGCCAGGACGGCGGCGCGAGTGGGGTTGAATCCGGCTCGGTAGGCCCCGTAGATCACCCAGGTGAACGCGTCGTAGCGCATGGTGGCAACTGCGCCGAAGTCACTCAGTACGTAGAGCGCCACGAGGAGGGAACCGGCGGCGATCGTTCCTCGACACTGTCGAGCGGCGAGCATCATGAGACGCGTCGTGGAACCACGACCGTGCACCGAGGCGATTTCTTCCAGTGCTTGGTCGAGGCGTGAGAAGGCGGCCGTGAGAGGAAGGTAGACGTACGGATACGACACGGCGGTGAGAACGAGAAAGGCGCCCCAGAATCCGGCGAGGGACGACTCCCAACTGATCCAGGCGAAAGCCGCCAGATAACTCGGCACGGCGAGCGGTAGGGCAAGAACGACTCGCCACACGCGCCGACCGACGAGATCGCTCCGCATCACCGACCAGGCGAGCGGAATCGAGAGAGCGACACTGGCCGCCGTGACCGCGGCAGCGAGAAGGCCGCTTCGGACCACGAGGTCGAGAGTTCGTCGTTGCCAGATTTCGTCCCACAGATACGACGCGCCTCGATCGAAGGCGACGTCGACGAGATAGGCGAGAGGTGCCAGCGATGCAACGGCGGCCAGAACTGCCGGCACCACCAAAGGGGCCGGCAGACGGGATCGTCGCGAGATCTTCAGGGTCGTCGACACGGCCTCAGTGTGCCGTCAGAGCGTGAGAAGACCCACGTCGGCGAGCAGCTCCTGGGTCGCAGCGATGGAGGACAGATCGGAGAGATCGATGGCGGGAGGATCGAGTTCGTCGAAGGCAGGTTGACCATCGACCGGCGCCACACCGCCGACGAGCGGGTACTCGAACGACTCGTCGACGAAGTACTGCTGACCCGTGTCGGAGACGAAGTACGACACCAGACACTGAGCGGCGCGTCGATTCCCTGATTCGGCGAGGACACCCGCTCCGGCCACGTTGACCAATCCTCCGATGTCACCGGGTAGGTACTGATTCTTCGCCACCACCGCGTCGGCTCCTTCGGCGGCGATCTTTTCGAACAGGTAGTAGTGATTGACGAGTCCGAGCGACACCTCGCCGGCGTTCACCGCGTCGCGCACGGCACCGTTCTTCTCGTAAGCGACCGGATCGTTGTCGGCGAAACCCTGCAGCCATTCACGAGCCGCGTCTTCACCGCGGATCACGCGCAATGCGGTGACGAACGATTGCCACGATGCGTTGGTGGGGGCGAAACCGATCTTTCCCTTCCATGACGAGTCGAGGAGTTCGTCGATCGACGCGGGAGGAGCCGGAACCAGGGTCGGGTTGTAGACGATCACTCGGACTCGTCCGCTCGTTCCGACCCAGTGGCCGATCGGTGAGCTGAACTCGGAAGGAACACGATCGAGTATCGACGTCGGAAGAGTCGCGAAGAGTCCGACCTGCGACACGGCGCCGAGTGCTCCGGCGTCCTGTGAGAAGAACACATCGGCGGGGGAGGCCGAACCCTCGGTCAGGATCTGTCCAGCGAGTTCACCACTGTCGCCGTAGCGAACTTCGACACCGATACCGGTGTCGGTGGAGAACGATGTGTAGAGATCGGCGACCAACTTCTCGCTGCGGCCCGAGTACACCGTGATCGTGCCGGTGGCGCCTTCGCACGGATCGGCGGAGTCGGCGATCTCGGAGGACGTGTCGTTCGATTCACCGTCGTCACCACCGCAGGCCACCAGTGCAATGGGAAAGAGACCGGCGACGAGGAAACTCACGGAGACGTTCAGGAAGCGACGGGGGGTGGACATGGCAACCTTTCAGGGGCGAAGACTCGGGGTGTCAGGGGAACCTAACAGCTGTTAGGCACTCCTGACAAGCGGCCATGGGCTGGCCAGAAGCCCGTTGGTTACCCTCGGGGTATGGCTTCCCCTGACTCAACTGCCACCGCCGGGACCCCGGTCGACGTGAAACCCCGTAGCCGAGACGTCACCGACGGCATCCAAAAGGCCGCCTCCCGGGCGATGTTGCGAGCAGTGGGTCTGACCGATGACGACTGGGACAAGCCTCAAGTGGGGGTCGCTTCCTCGTGGAACGAGATCACTCCGTGCAACGTGTCGTTGCGTCGCCTCACCGCCGCGGCCAAGGACGGTGTGCGCGCCGCCGGCGGAGTGCCTCTCGAGTTCGGCACGATCACCGTGAGCGACGGCATCTCGATGGGTCACGAAGGAATGCGCGCATCGCTCGTGAGTCGCGAGATCATCGCCGACTCGGTCGAGGCCGTCATGCACGCCGAACGTCTCGACGGTCTGGTGGCGACGGGCGGATGTGACAAGAGCATGCCCGGGATGATGATGGCGATCGCGCGTCTCAATCTTCCGGCGGTGTTCGTGTACAACGGTTCCACTCTTCCCGGACGGTACGACGGTAAGAACATCGACATCACGACGGTGTTCGAAGCGATCGGCGCCTGTGCGGCCGGCACGATCACCGAAGGTGAACTCACCGAGATCGAGAAGGCCGCGTGTCCGGGTGAGGGTGCGTGCGGCGGAATGTTCACCGCCAACACCATGTCGTCGATCGGCGAGGCCCTGGGCTTGTCACTGCCCGGTTCGGCTTCGGCGCCGGCGGTCGACGTGAGTCGTGAGGACGACGCCCGGCTCGCCGGTGAAGCGGTGGTCAACATGCTGCGCCTCGGTATCCGACCGAGCGACATCCTCACCAAAAAGGCCTTCGAGAACGCCATCGCTCTGTACAACGCACTCGGTGGAAGCACCAACGCGGTGTTGCACCTGCTCGCGATCGCGAACGAGGCGGGCGTGCCTCTCGAACTCGACGACTTCAATCGAATCGCAGCTCGTGTTCCGCACATCGCCGACACCAAGCCGGGTGGCAAGTACCACATGACCGATCTGCATCGCATCGGTGGTGTGCCGGTGGTGCTGAAGCATCTTCTCGATGCGGGCCTCATCCACGGAGACGTGATGACGTGCACCGGAAAGACCATGGCCGAGAATCTGGCCGAGATCGCGCCGCCCGATCCCGACGGCGACGTCGTGCATCCCCTCAGTGATCCGATCAATGCCGAAGGTGGCATCGTGGTCTTGCGCGGTTCGCTGGCCCCGAACGGGGCGGTCGTCAAGGTGGCCGGACTCTCGCCCGAGCAGCGCAAGTTCGAAGGCACGGCCCGGGTGTTCGACGGTGAAGACGGTGCGATGGCCGCGATCATGGCCGGCGAGATCCAACCCAACACCGTGCTCGTGATCCGGTACGAAGGACCCAAGGGTGGGCCGGGCATGCGCGAGATGCTGGCGATCACGGGTGCTCTGAAGGGGGCCGGACGCGGCGCCGATTGTGCTCTCATCACCGATGGACGTTTCAGTGGAGGCACGTGGGGGTTCTGCATCGGACACGTGGCTCCGGAAGCAGTCGATGGCGGCCCGATCGCCTTCGTTCGTGATGGCGATCGGATCCGCATCGACGTGAGTTCACTGTCCCTCGATCTGCTGGTCGACGAGGCCGAGCTGTCGGCACGTCGTCAGGGTTGGACACCCAATCCGCCGCGCTACACGAGCGGTGTGCTCGGCAAGTACGCCCGTCTGGCTCAGGGGGCCGAGAAGGGCGCGATCACCAACTTGCTCTGACCGTCGCTCTGGCGCGGATCCTCGACCATTCGGGTGAAGATCACGCGCCAGACAGACGTCGGCGGGCGAGCGCTCGCCAGCTGTTGAACGTGATCCCGAGAAAGACCGTGGCCACGATCACGAAGGCGGTCGCGGTTCCGTCGTCGAACACGAATTTGCGCAACAGCATTCCGAGAACCACGGTGCCGATCCAGGTGATCACTCCCGACCGGGCCGACAGCGGTTCGCGCCACACCAGCGCGACGAGCCAGGTGACGGCGAGAGCCACGAGGAACGGAGCGGCAGTCGAGGCGATGCCGTCGAGTCCGGTACCTTCGTCGTGATTGCGACGTCCGATGGCGATGAACACGATGACCGACACCACGTCGGTGACGAGACTCCAGAGGAGAATTCGAGTCTTCACGGTGTCGTCCTTTCGATGGTCACCACGGCGTTGTAGTCGGGGATTCGACTGGCGTCGTCGTTGATGGATGCGTCGATCAACACGTTCCCTTCCGGCCAATGAACCTGGACGGATCGTGACGGAAGTCGAACCAGATGCGCGGTTCCGACGAACGAGCCCACCTTGCTCGTGAGGCGTACCCGGTCACCGTCGGCCAGGCCGAGCGATCGAGCGTCGGACGAGTCGATGTACACGGCGTCACGAGACGCACCGGTCAGTGGATCGGTCGCGGCGAAGACCATGGAGTTGAACTGCTTTCCGCGTCTCGTACTACAGAAGAACTCACCGTCGGCGAGAGTCGGCGGCGACACGTCGACGATGCTGAACGAGCCTCGTCCGTCAGAAGTGGGGAAGGAGCCGTCGACGCACAGATGACGTCCGCCGTACTGAACGGCATCGCCGGTGTCGGACAAATCGTCGATCCCGGCGTAGTCGGGAACGACACGTGCGATCTCGGTCCGAAGGTCACGGTTGGTTTCCCAGGCGAAATGCTCGGCACGATCGGGCCGAACTCGTCGGGCGATCTCGGAGAAGATGCGCCACTCACTGCGCGCCTCGCCCGGGGGATCGACCACCTGAGGGCTGAACGCGATCTGGCGCTCGGTGGTGGTGCTCGTGCCTCCACCTTCTTGCTCGTACCGCGTCGCGGCAGGCAACAAGATCACGTCGTCGCCATCGAGGAGCATTTGTGAGGTGAGAACGACGTCCTGATGAACACGCAGAGGAACCCGTTCGAGAGCCGAGGCGACGCGGGTCGGATCAGGCATGATCTCGAGCAGATTCGAGCCGTCGAGTACGAGAACGTCGATGTCACCACGTTCGACGGCGAGGACGGTCTCGGGAGCGGTGAGTCCGGGGCGATCGGGAACGTCGAAGCCCCAGTGCTCGGACAGCGAGCGGGCCGATTCCGGCGTGATGGCGACCGTTCCCGGGTAGGCCGTGGCGTAGGCGCCCATCTCGGCACCTCCCTGGACTCCGGAGTGACCCCGAATCGGCATCAGCCCCGCGCCGTCGCGTCCGACGTTGCCTCGTGCGAGCGCCAGATTCACCAGAGCTTTCACACCTTCGACACCGTGCCGGTGCTGAGTGATGCCCATGCTCCAGACGAAGATCGCCGAGTCGGCGCGGGCGTACTCGTCGGCGAACGTTCGAACCTCGTCGACGGTCAACCCGGCCTGCGCACACAGATCGTCGATCGACTGCGAGTCGAGGAACGAGACCAGTTCCTTCCAGCCGGTCGTGTGATCGTCGACGAAGGAACGGTCGATGGCATCGCGCTCGATCAGAATCTTGAGTACGGCATTGGCCAAAGAGACGTCACCTTCGGGCCGCACCGGAACGTGGAGATCGCACAACTTCGTTCCGAAGAGGAACGATTCGGGTTTCGATGGAACCCAGTAGCGCTCGAGCCCCGGTTCGAGGTACGGGTTCACCACCACGACGCGTGCGCCGTTCTTCTTGGCCTCGTACAGATACTTGGTGAAGACGGGTTGATTGTTGGCGACGTTCGCGCCCCACAGCACGATGAGATCGCTTTCGATCACGTCCTGGAGACTGCACGTGCTGGCCGAAACTCCGATCGTCGACTTCAGTCCGATCGTCGACGGCGCATGACACGTACGCGCGGCCGAGTCGATGTTGGCGATCCCCATGGCTCGCGCCGCCTTGCCGGCCACGTAGTAGGTCTCGTTGGTGAGTCCGCGACTCGTGAGATAGACCGCTGAACGTTCGGGACCGGCCGATCGGATTCCGTCGGCGATCGCGTCGAGGGCCTCGTTCCACGAGACACGACGGAAGCCGATGTCGCCACGACGTCGGCGCATCGGGTGGGCGAGTCGACCCATGTCGCGTAGTTCGGAGCTCGTGCGGGTTCGCAGACCTGACACGTCGTTCAGTACCGACGGATCGAATGGGGCTGCACAATTGATTTCGAGCAGTTTCAGACGAGTCGTGCACAAGTGGATCCCGTCGAGAGTCCAGTCGTGAAAACCGGCCACGCCGAGTGCGCAACCGTCACAGACCCCCTTCGACAGAATCTTCCAAGCCTTCGACGGTGCCCGACGAACGTTCACGGCGACACGCGCCATCTCGGCGAGGTGATTCGGTTTGGTGTGGCCGATCCCGTTGGGGGACAGGCTCACCCACGAGGACGGGTTCCAACGTCGTGGAGCCACGCCCGACTCAGAGGTCTTCGTAGTACTCGCGACCGAGATGGGTGATCTGGTCTTCACCCATGATCCAACGCAACGTGTTCTTCAACTTGGTGAGCTGGATGAAGAGGTCGTGTTCGGGGTAGAGACCCGGAGCGACTTGAGGGCTCTTGTAGTAGAAGCTCAGCCATTCCTGGATGCCGCCCATCCCGGCGCGCTGAGCCAGGTCACTGAAGAGCACGAGGTCGAGAGCGAGAGGTGCAGCGAGAATGGAGTCGCGGCACAAGAAGTTCACCTTGATCTGCATCGGGTAGCCGAGCCAGCCGGTGATGTCGATGTTGTCCCAGCCCTCTTTGTTGTCGCCGCGGGGCGGGTAGTAGTTGATCTGCACCTTGTGGAAGATGTCGCCGTACAGATCGGGGAACTTCTTCGGTTGGAGAATGTCCTCGAGCACGCCGAGCTTCGACTCTTCCTTGGTCTTGAAGTTCTCGGGGGCGTCGAGGACCTCACCGTCGCGGTTGCCGAGGATGTTGGTGCTGTACCAACCCTCGAGTCCGAGCATGCGAGCCTTCAACATCGGAGCGAGCACGGTCTTCATGAGGGTCTGCCCGGTCTTGAAGTCCTTGCCGGAGATGGCGATCTTGTGATCGGTGGCGTACTGGCGCAGCGCCGGGGCGTCCACGGCCAGGTTGGGGGCTCCGTTGTTGAACGGGACACCTTCGAGGAGGGCTGCATAGGCGTAGATCTGGGCCGGCGAGACGGTTTCGTCGTCGGCATCGAGGGCCTTCTCGAACGAGTCGAGATCGATGTGGGCGCGACCCGGTTCGATGTAGATCTCGGTACTCGCACACCAGATCATGACGAGGCGATCACACTTGTTGTCTTCGCGGAACTTGTTGATGTCTTCACGAATCGCATTGAGCATGCCGCGCTTCGACGAGATGGGCTTCACGTGCTCGCCGTCGAGGTTGCGCGCGTACTTGCGTTCGAACGCGGCCTGCATCGGACGAACTTCGCGCAGTGCATCGCTGATGGCTTCGATGTGCTTGCCGCTCTCGAGAACCCCGGCGCGACTCGCTGCTACGTACGCATCATCGGGGTAGACGTCCCAGGCTCCCCACACGATGTCGTCGAGGGCGGCGAGGGGAACGAAGTCACGAATGAGCGGCGAGCGATCTTCGGTGCGCTTACCGAGTCGGATGGTGCCCATCTGAGCAAGGGAACCGATCGGCTTGCCGAGGCCGCGCTTGGTGAGCTCGACGCCGGCGATGAGAGTGGATGCGACGGCGCCGAGGCCGACGGTGAGGACGCCGAGCCGGCCTGAGGCCGGGGCGACGGTGGGGGACGGGGGCGTGGACATGTGAATTCGCCGTTCTTCTCGTGGGCGCCTGACCAGAGAACCGGTCGGCCGCTCCGTTGGTGAATGAGCGTTCCCAGGCTAGGCCTTCGACTCGCCTCGTAGCATGACCCCCGTGACCGACTCGGAAACTGCCCGTACACCAGGGGGTGCCGTCCTCCTCGACGGAAATCTCGTCCGTGACGAGATCGTGGCCCGCCTAGCGGCCGAGGTGGCGGCGGCCGGGTCGCCGCCGGTGTGTCTGGCCACGGTGCTCGTGGGTGACGATGGCCCGAGTCAGCGCTACGTCCGCAACAAGCACGTGCAAGCGGCCAAGGCCGGTCTGCAGAGTCGCAACGAGATCCTTCCGGCCGATGCCGGTCAGGCCCGGGTGGAGGACGTGGTCGGACGGTTGGCGGCCGACCCGTCGGTGCACGGCATCCTCGTGCAGAGTCCGCTTCCGGCTGGTGACGATCCCCGCTACGACGAAGAGGCAGTTCTTCGGCTCATCCCGGGCGACAAGGACGTCGACGGTCTGACCACCGAATCGATGGGTCGTCTCATGCGAGGTCTTCCGGGACTCGTCGGATGCACACCGCTTGGCGTGTTGCGATTGCTCGAGCGTTATGGCATCCCGACGGCGGGCCGCCGAGCAGTCGTGATCGGGCGATCGATGCTGGTGGGCCTACCGCTGACGGTTCTTCTGGCTCGAAAGGGGATCGACGCCACGGTCACCATTGCCCACAGTCGATCGGGTGAGGTCACGTCCCTGTGTCGAGAAGCCGACATCGTGGTGGGGGCGGCCGGAGTGGCCCGCATGATCACCGCTGCCCACGTGAAGCCCGGTGCCACCGTCATCGACGTCGGTATCTCTCGCACCGAGGCTGGCATCGTGGGTGACGTCGACTTCGACGCCGTTCAGGCCGTGGCCGGGGCCATCACCCCCATGCCGGGTGGGACCGGTCCGATGACCATCGCCTGCCTCCTCGAGAACACCCTCACGGCAGCCCGTCTGCAAGGGGCCTTTCCGGGGTCGTGACAGTGGGTTGTGATTCGCCGGTCGGGTCTGGCAGACTCTCGGCGATGAACGCGATCTCCACGACCTCCATCGTCGTAGTACTCGTGTAAGACGCGTTCGCCCACATACCGAACGCGTCGCCGGCCTCCCAGAATGGGAGGCCATTTCATTTTCCGGCCCACCCACCACACCCACAGGAACCGACATGAGCGAAAAGATCACCGGAGCCCAGGCCCTCATCCGTGCTCTGGAAAAAGAGAAGGTCGACACCATCTTCGGTCTGCCCGGAGGATGCATCCTTCCGGCCTACGACCCACTGCTCAGCAGCCCGATCCGCCACATTCTCGTGCGGCACGAGCAAGGGGCCGGGCACATGGCCGAGGGATACGCCCACGTGACCGGTCGACCCGGTGTGGCCATGGTGACGTCGGGTCCGGCGGCCACCAACATGGTCACCCCGTTGTGCGACGCCTACATGGACTCCATCCCGATGATCTGCATCACGGGTCAGGTGTCGACGACCGCCATCGGAACCGATGCGTTCCAGGAATGCGACACCGTCGGGATCACGCGCAGCGTGACCAAGCACAACGAACTCATCATGTCGCCCGACGAAATTCCACTCATGGTGCGTCAGGCCTTCCACATCGCCACCACGGGACGCCCCGGTCCGGTTCTGCTCGACCTTCCGAAGGATGTTCTGCAGAACCAGATGACGTGGCATTGGCCGAGTGACGACGAAGTGATCGACAGCCTGCCCGGCTACAAGCCGACCATGAAGGGTCATCCGCGGATGATCAAGGAGGCGGCTCGACTCATCCTCGAGGCCAAGCAGCCGGTGCTCTACGTGGGTGGTGGAGTGTTGAAGGCGCGGGCCGCCGAAGCGTTGCTCGAGTTGGCCGAGATGATCGACGCTCCGGTGGTGACCACGCTCATGGCGCGCGGCGCCATCCCCGACGATCATCCGTTGTGCATCGGAATGCCCGGTATGCACGGCAACGCAACGGCCGTCACGGCGATGCAGAAGAGTGATCTCCTCGTCACTCTCGGCGCCCGTTTCGACGACCGCATCACGGGCAAGGTCGATGCCTTCGCCCCCGATGCCAAGATCATCCACGTCGACATCGATCCGGCCGAGCAGGGCAAGGTTCGTCGACCCGACGTGCCGATCGTCGGCGACTGTCGCCTCGTGATCGAAGAGATCGTGAAGGCACTGAAAGAGATGATGCAGGGCGGCGCCGTCAAGCAGGACATCTCGGCTTGGAAGAGTCGCGTGAGCGGTTGGCAGGAGCAGTTCCCGTTGCACTACGCGCCGGCCCAGCCCGGTGACGCACTGAAGCCTCAGTACTGTCTCGAGCAGCTGCGCGACAACTCACCCGAAGGAACCATTCTCTGCTCGGGTGTCGGTCAGCACCAGATGTGGTCGTCGCAGTACTGGAACTTCAAGGAGCCCTACACGTGGGTGAACTCCGGTGGCCTCGGAACGATGGGCTTCTCCATTCCGGCCGCCATCGGTGCGAAGGTCGGTCGCCCCGATCGCACGGTGTGGGCCGTCGACGGTGACGGTTGCTTCCAGATGACGGCTCAAGAACTCGTCACGGCGAGTGTCGAGCGCATCCCGATCAAGGTCGCAGTCCTCAACAACTCGTACCTCGGCATGGTGCGCCAGTGGCAGGAGATGTTCTACGAAGAGCGTTACAGCGAGGTGTACCTGTCGCCCGAGGTTCCCGACTTCGTCAAGTGGGCCGAGGCGATGGGTTGTGTCGGTATCCGGGTCGAGAGCCCCGAAGAAGTTCAGCCGGCCATCGAGAAGGCCAACAGCATCGACGATCGGTCGGTCGTCGTCGAATTCCGGGTCGACGCGAGTGAGAAGGTCTTCCCGATGATTCCGGCCGGTCAGAGCAACGATGACATCTTGCTGCATCCCGATCAGTGCAGCGTCCGGGAGTACCTGCGATGAGCCTCACACCGAACCCCACCACCAATCTCCCCGCCCACCACATCCTGTCGGTTCTCGTTCAGAACCGTCCGGGCGTGCTGGCTCGGGTCGCCGGTCTCTTCGCACGGCGCGGCTACAACATCTTCTCGTTGGCCGTGGCGCCCACCGAAGACCCCGATCTGTCACGCATCACCATCGTGGTCGACGTGGAATCGGCTCCGCTCGAACAGATCGTGAAGCAGTTGTTCAAACTCGTCGACGTGGTGAAGATCAGCGAACTCGATCCGCGCCGTTCGGTCGAGCGTGAACTCATGATCGCCACGGTGCGCCTCAGCGCCGAGGAGCGAGGCCAGGTGGTCGAACTCACGAACATCTTCGAGGGCAAGATCCTCGCGGTCGGAGTGGAGGCGATCACGGTTTCTCTCGAGGGAAGTCCGGAAAAATTGGACGATTTCGAGGAATTGCTACGCGGATACGGCATCGTTGAGCTCCAGCGAACCGGCCGCGTGGCCCTACCCAAACTCGACAAAGAGGCGCGCCTGCGGGCCGTCCGAGGAAAGGCAAGTTGAACATGGCAGCAAAGATGTATTACGACGCCGATTGCGACGTCTCGGTCATCAAGGGTCGCAAGGTCGCGATCATCGGTTACGGATCGCAGGGCCATGCTCATGCGCTCAACTTGAAGGAGAGCGGCGTCCCAGTGGTCGTCGGTTTGCGCGAAGGATCGTCATCGGCCGCCAAGGCCGAGGCCGCTGGTCTCGAGGTGAAGTCGATCGCCGACGCCGCCAAGTGGGCCGACGTGATCATGATGACCATGCCCGACACCGAGCAGAAGGCCACCTACGACGCGCACATCAAGAAGTACATGAAGGCCGGCAAGGCCCTGGCTTTCGCGCACGGTTTCAACATTCGCTTCAAGCGCATCCGTCCGCCGAAGGGTGTCGACGTGATCATGATCGCACCGAAGGGCCCTGGTCACCTCGTCCGCCGTACCTACACCGAAGGTGGTGGCGTGCCGGCACTCATCGCCGTCGAGCAGGACGCCACGGGCAACGCCAAGGCGGTTGCTCTGTCGTACGCATCGGCCATTGGTGGCGGTCGAGCCGGCATCATCGAGACCACCTTCGCCGAAGAGACCGAGACCGATTTGTTCGGTGAGCAGGTCGTGCTGTGCGGTGGACTCACGTCGTTGGTTCAGGCCGGATTCGAAACGCTGGTCGAGGCGGGCTACCAGCCCGAGATGGCGTACTTCGAGTGCCTGCACGAGGTGAAGCTCATCGTCGACCTCATGTACGAAGAGGGCATCGCCGGTATGCGTTACAGCATCAGTGACACCGCCGAGTACGGCGACGTCACTCGTGGTCCGCGAGTCGTGACTCCGCAGACCAAAAAGACCATGCAGAAGATTCTCAAGGAGATCCAGTCGGGCAAGTTCGCCAAGGAATGGATCGCCGAGAGCGACAGTGGTCGCGAGAAGTTCAACGCGCTGCGCAAGGCCGGTCAGGAGCATCAGATCGAAGAAGTGGGCAAGCGCCTGCGTTCGATGATGCCGTGGATCTCGGCCGGTAAGCAGAAGGTGAGCGACGCCTCCGGCGGCTGATTTCCCTCTCGATTTCTAATTCCGACTTGTTAGGTCAGGAATTAGTCGCTAAGGTGCCCTCCTCGTCGTCGACGTACGTCCAGGAGGGCACTTTCATGTCAGCAGAGTGGGGATTCGAGACCAGGCAGATCCATGTGGGTGGTGACCCGGATCCGGCCACGGGGGCTCGTGCGGTCCCGATCTACCAGACCACCAGTTACGAGTTCCGAGACGCGCAGCACGCGGCCAACTTGTTCGCACTGGCCGAGGTCGGAAACATCTACACCCGGATCATGAACCCCACCCAGTTGGCGGTCGAGGCCCGAGTGAACGCTCTCGAAGGTGGCGTGACCACGGCTATCGGACTTCCGGGAACTCTCGTCGTGTCATCGGGTCAGTCGGCCGAGACGTTGGCGATCCTGACGCTCGCCGAGGCCGGTGATCACATCGTCGCCTCGCCGTCGCTCTACGGAGGCACGTACAACCTGTTGCACTACACCCTTCCGAAGATGGGAATCGCCGTGTCGTTCGTCGACGATCCGCACGACCTCGAACAGTGGAAGTCGGCTGCTCGTCCCAACACCAAAGCGTTCTACGGAGAGGTGCTGGCCAACCCGCGCAACGACGTGTTCGACATCGAGGGTGTGGCCAAGGTCGCCCACGACATCGGTGTGCCCTTGATTCTCGACAACACGGTTCCGACGGCTTTCGGTATCCGTCCTCTCGAGTGGGGTGCCGACGTCGTGGTGCAGTCGCTCACCAAGTTCGTGGGTGGTCACGGAACCTCGGTCGCCGGTTCGATCACCGACGGCGGGAAGTTCGACTTCTCGGCATCGGGTCGATTCCCGAACTTCACCGAACCCGATCCGAGCTACCACGGTCTCGCGTACTGGCCGGCGCTCGGAGCGGGTTCGTACATCTTGAAGGCGCGAGTTCAGTTGCTTCGAGACCTCGGAATGGCCGTGTCGCCGTTCAACGCGTTCCTGCTGCTGCAGGGCCTCGAGACCCTGTCGCTGCGTATGGAGCGTCACTGGAGCAATGCCCAGGCCGTGGGCGAATACCTCGCGAAGCACCCACAGGTCGAGAGCGTCAACTACGCCGGATTGCCGTCGAGTCCGTGGCACGAACGGGCCAAGAAGTACTTCGGTGGCCGCGGCTTCGGCTCGGTTCTGGCGTTCACCATCAAGGGTGGACGCGAAGCCGGGGAAAAGTTCGTGGCTGGGCTGACGTTGCACAGCCACGTGGCCAATATCGGTGACGTGCGCAGCCTCGTGATCCAGCCCTCGTCGACGACGCACAGTCAGCTGTCGGAGGCCGAGCAGAAGGCGGCCGGGGTCGACCCGGGAATGGTTCGGTTGAGCGTGGGCCTGGAGTCGATCGCCGACATCCTGGCCGACCTCGACGCCGGTTTCGCCGCCGCCAAGTAACCCCAACTCTTTTTTGCGAAATTCGCCCACTCTGTTGCGGAAGACCCCAGTTTTTGGGTGCTAACGCAACAGAGTGGGCGAATTTGCTCGGTCGGATTAGCGTGGCGGGATGAGCCAAACCCCCGTTGCCTACATCGTCGATGCTGTTCGAACCCCGGTCGGGAAGCGAGGCGGTGGCCTGTCGGCCGTGCATCCCGCCGATCTCGGCGCCCACGCCATCGAGGCCCTCATCGACCGTACCGGCGTCGATCCGACCGCAGTCGACGACGTGGTTTTCGGCAATGTCGACTCGGTGGGTCCGCAAGCCGGATGTATCGCTCGAACCTGTTGGTTGGCCGCCGGGCTCCCTGAGCACGTTCCCGGAACCACCATCGACCGTCAGTGCGGCTCGGCGCAGCAGGCCGTGCATTTCGCGGCCCAGGCCGTGATGAGCGGGACCATGGATCTGGTCGTCGCCGGCGGCGTGCAGAACATGTCGATGATTCCGATCTCGTCGGCCATGACTGCGGGACAGGCACTCGGTTTCGACGATCCCTTCACCGGCTCGCCGGGTTGGACCACTCGTTACGGAACGGGCGAAGTGAGTCAGTTCGTCGGCGCCGAGATGATGGTCGACAAGTGGAACCTCTCCCGTGAAGAGATGGAGGAGTTCGCCATGGAATCGCACAATCGTGCGATTCGTGCCCGGGCCGAAGGTCGATTCGAAGCCGAGATCGCGCCCCTGAACGGAGTGAGTCACGACGAAGGTCCGCGTGAGCCGAACCCCGAGAAGATCCGATCACTCCCGACACTCACCCCGACCGGAAAGCTCACTGCTGCCTGTGCCAGTCAGATCTCCGATGGTGCGGCGGCACTTCTCATCGCCAACGAGTCGGCAGTGAAGGCCCACGGGCTCACGCCGCGCGCCCGTATCCACCACATCAGTGTGTTGGCCGACGATCCGATCATGATGTTGTCGGCACCGATCCCGGCCACGAAGCGTGCGCTCGAGAGGGCCAAGATGACGATCGACGACATCGATCTCGTCGAGATCAACGAAGCCTTCGCTCCGGTGGTGATGGCCTGGATGCGTGAGACGAAGGCCGATCACGCCAAGGTCAACGTGAACGGCGGCGCGATCGCCCTCGGCCATCCGCTCGGAGCAACGGGTGCACGACTCATGACCACGTTGTTGCACGAACTCGAGCGCACCGGTGGCCGCTTTGGTCTGCAGACGATGTGTGAGGGTGGCGGTCAGGCCAACGTCACGATCATCGAACGTCTCTGACGTCGAGCCCCCGGGCAGGCCTCAGCTGTCGAAGCCGAGTCCGAGGCGGTCGAGAGCCCGGAGCCACAGATTTCGCTTGCCGGTCTTGTCTTCGTGATCGAGGCTCCAACGCGTGGCCTGGATGCCGAGGAACTTGAACGGTTCGGGTGGGAACGGCACCGGCTTCGACTTGACGAAGTCGGTCTGGGTCGCGATCGACTGTCGACCGTCGAGGAGATCGAGCATCACTTCGGCGCCGAAACGTGACGCTCCCGTTCCGAGTCCGGTGTAGCCGAGGGCGTACGAAACTCGGCCGCCCATGGCTCGACCCCAGAACACCGAGTAGCGCGAACAGGTGTCGATTGCACCACCCCAGGCGTGCGAGAACGTGACATCGTCGAGTTGCGGAAACGTGGTGAAGAAGTGCTTGCTGAGTCGGGCCCACGTCTCGGGACGACTCTCCTGTTCGATCGCCATCTTGCCGCGGAAGTAGTACACCGCGTCGTAACCGCCCCACAGGATTCGATTGTCGGCGGTGAGTCGGTAGTAGTGGAACTGATTCGGGATGTCGGAGAGTCCCTGACGGTTCTTCCAGCCGATGCGGTCGAGCTGTTCGTCGGTGAGTGGCTCGGTCACCATGCAGTAGTCGTACACCGGCACGATGTAATGACCGAGGCGTCGCAACAAAGGTTTGAAGGCGTTGGTACCGAGCGCAACTTTGCCGGCGCGCACCTTGCCGAGCGGCGTGTGCAACATCACACCCACTCCGTCGCGCTCGATCGACGTCGCCTTGGTGTCCTCGTAGATCCGAACTCCCAACGACTCAGCGGCCGCCTTGAGACCCCAGGCGAGACGGGCCGGATCGACGAGTGCTGCTCCGTCGTGGTGCCAGAGTCCACCCGAATAGGTCGGGGAGTGCACCTCGGCCTGCATCTGTTCGGCATCGAGCCAGGTGACTCGTTGGCCGAGCGACCGTAGTTGTTGATAATCGTCGCGCAATTCGTCGAGGTAACTCGGTGCGTGAGTCGAGTACGCGACGTCGATGGCACCGGTGCGTTCGAAATCGCAGTCGATCCCGTAGCGCTGGATGGCTCGTTCGATCTCTTCGAGATTCTTCATCCCGAGTTCTTCCAAGATCTCGACCTCATCGGGAAAGCGTTCCTGAGCGTTGGCGATGCCGTGCGTGAGGGACGCGTCCATGAACCCGCCATTGCGGCCACTCGCCGCCGATCCCACTTCGTGCGCGTCGATCAGGATCACGTCGCGTGACGGATCCCGCTCCTTCGCAATGATGGCGGTCCAGAGGCCGGTGTATCCGCCGCCCACCACGCACAGGTCGCACGTCTCGGTGCGTACCAACATGGGATTCGTATCGGGCTCGTCGGCGTCCTCGAGCCAATACGGATACGGGTCTGCGTCAGCGATCGCTTCCAGATGCCGCGGGTCGAACTCGTCGTCACCCACGAAGCTCACGGTCTCACCTCTTCCGAAGGTGAGATTACAGCGGTGTCGACCCTCGGCCCGGGCATCGACCCGAACCCGGTACGTCGGTGCGAAAGGTCAGGCGCCGGCTTGTTCGAGAGCTCGACGTACGAGCACTTTGGCCAGGTGAGAGCGGTATTCCACGCTGGCGTTGTTATCGGCGCTCGGGCCCGCCTCGGCGACGGCCTTCTCGGCGGCGTCGGCCACCGAGGCCCCACCGGCCAGAGCCGACGAGACGCTCGAGGCCAGGATCGGTGTCTGACCCATGTTCACGAGAGCCACACCCGAATCGGTTCCCCGACGCCAGGCGGCCACACCGACGATCGCCCAGTCCTGGGCACGACGATTGAACTTCTGGAAACTCCAACCGGCCCCGTTCATCTTCGGCACACGGATCTCGGTGAGCATCTCGTCGGCGGCGAGATCGGACTCGAGGAAACCCTTGTAGAAATCGGAGGCCGCGATCTCGCGGGTGCCCTGCGGTCCCTGGACCACGTACGTGGCACCGAGTGCGAGAGTGGTGGCCGGAAGATCCGACGCCGGATCGGCGTGCGCGATCGACCCGCCGATCGTGCCGCGATGACGAACCTGCGGATCGCCGACATGCGATGCCGCGTGGGCGAGAAGAGGGGCGTGCTCCTTCAGCACCGGCGAATTCTCGACGTCCATGTGGCGGGTGAGTGCGCCGATCGCGACATGGTCGCCGGCATCTTTCACGTAGGACAGATCGGTGACGCGACCGATGTCGACGAGGACCGAAGGCTGCGCCAGACGCAACTTCATGAGAGGGAGAAGACTGTGGCCACCGGCCAGGAACTTGGCGTCGGAGCCGTGCTCGCCGATGAGCGAAATGGCCTCGGCGGCCGATCCGGCGCGGACGTAGTCGAATGCTGCGGGAATCATCGTTCGCTCACTTTCCTGCCACGGCCAGGACGGCCTTCACGATGTTGTGATAACCGGTGCAACGGCAGAGATTTCCTTCGAGACCGATGCGGATGTCGTCCTCGCTCGGGTTGGGGTTCTCTTTCAGGAGTGAGGTGGCGGCCATGACCATTCCGGGAGTGCAGTATCCGCACTGCAGACCGTGGTTTTCCATGAATGCCTGCTGCATCGGATGGAGCGAACCATCGGCATTGGCCATTCCCTCGATCGTGGTGACCGATGCACCGTCGGCCTGAACGGCGAGCAGGGTGCAGCTCTTCACCGCCTCACCATCGACGTGCAAGCTACAGGCACCGCACGACGACGTATCGCATCCGATGTTCGTGCCGGTGAGCCCGAGTACCTCGCGCACGTACTGCACGAGCAACATGCGTGGTTCGACGTCGCTCGAGTGCTGGACGCCGTTGACAGTGACGCTGATCTTCACGACAACCCCCTTCGCCGGGTCATCACCCGGACCTCTCCATTCTGCCCCATGTGAGAACCCCCCGCACAATGGCCCGATGGGTCAGGGCGTCACGCCGACGCCTCGCCCGTGGCAGGGCGTCGTCCCAGTTCAGCGAACCCGACGGATGATCGAATGGTCGACGACTCCCACACCTCGAATCGCGGCAGCGATGGCCTCGGCACCGTCGACCAGCCGGGGACCGGGCCGCACCATGACGGCATCGGCATCGATGGCCCAGACCGCCACCTCGGTCGGGATGCGATCGAGGACGAGACGGGCCTGATCGGTCGCACCGTCGAGGTCGTATCCGCATGGTGAGACGATCACGTGATCGGGCCGGGCGGCCGTGATGTCGTCCCACGAGACCGGGACGGATTTCGCTCCCGGCCGCGTGAGGACCGGCTCGCAACCGGCGGCCGTCACCACGTCGGGGACCCAATGGCCACCGAGGAACGGAGGATCGATCCACTCGAGGACGAACACACGTGGTCGGGGCTCGTCGCGTGACGACACCTCGGCAGCGAGGTGGCCGAGACGCTCACGTAGCGACGTGACGACCGCGAGCCCTCGCTCGGAGACGCCGGCGGCATCGGCGATCGTCCTGACCGAATCGATCACCTCGTCGAGGGTCTGCGGATCGATCTGTAGGACGAGGGCATGACATCCCAGTCGTTTGACTGCCTCGTCGACATCACCGCTCGGTACGGCACAGACGCGGCACAGATCCTGGCTGAGGATCAGATCGGGATCGCATCGCCGCAGTGCGTCCTCGTCGAGTCGGTAGAGCTCATCACCGATCGACAATCGTTCACGCACTTGAGCATCGATCTCGGCGGCCGTCAGGTGTTTGGTGTCGAGGCCACCGACGACGATCTCACGATCGACTCGGGCTTCGGGTGGATGATTGCATTCGAAGGTGACGCCGAGAAGAGAGTCGGCCAACCCGAGTTCGAACACGATCTCGGTCGTGGACGGAAGCAGCGAGACGATGCGCACGAGTCGAGGGTAGGACATCTGACAGGATGACGGCATGGCCGAGGTCGGTTCGGGTTGGGAGCAATTGCGCGCCGGTGTCGAACTTCCCTTCCACCCCGACCTGACGATTCCGCCTCTGCACGAGATTCGTCTCGCCATTCCTGATCCCGCTCCGGTGAACGACGTCGAGGCCGCGGCTCGATCGGCCGTGGTCGATCGACTGGCCGCTGACGTCACGCCCGGAATGTCCGTCGCCGTCGGAGGTGGAAGTCGCGGCCTGTCGGGGCGCGTCGAACTTCTGCGTGGAACGATCATCGGATTGCGCGAATTGGGCGCGAAGCCGTTCGTCGTGCCGGCCATGGGAAGTCATGGTGGTGCCACTGCCGACGGTCAGGTGGCGATGATGGCATCGCTCGGAATGACCGAGGACTCTCTCGACTGCGAGATTCGCGCCACCATGGAAACGGTGGAAGTCGCCCGGACCACGAGTGGTATGCCCTTGTATCTCGACCGTCACGCCGCCGAGGCCGATCGAATCCTTCCGGTCAATCGGGTGAAGCCGCACACCTGTTTCAAGGGCTCGATCGAGAGTGGTTGCACCAAGATGGCCGTCGTCGGCTTCGGTAAGCAGCCCGGTGCGGCGCAGATTCACTCGTGTGGTCCCGACGAGATGAGGCGAAGACTTCTCGACGGCATCGATTCGCTGCGGTCGACCGGACGTCTGCTCGGTGGCGTCGCATCGGTCGAGTCGGCAAGTGGACGAGTCGTCGTGGTGGAAGGTCTGACGGCGACCGATGTCGGTGGTCCGGCCGAGACGCGCCTCGCTTCCATGTCACGTGAACTCGTTCCACCTCTTCCGTTCGACGACATCGACGTTCTCGTGATCGAGAAGGCCGGGAAGGACATCTCCGGAACCGGCATGGACCCCAACGTGACGGGTCGATTCTGGGTGCACGGGCTCGAGGATCTCGAATCTCCGAACGTGTCGACCATTGTTCTGCTCGACATCACCGATGTTTCGGGAGGCAATCTTCTCGGAATCGGGTTGGCTGACTTCGTTCCCGTGTCTCTCGCCGACAAGATCGATTGGCAGAAGACCTACGTCAATTGCTTCACTGCCGGGCCGTCCGGTGTGCGGCGCAGTCGGATGCCGATGGTGTTGGCCGACGAGGAGAACTGCATGAAGGCCGCCCTGTCGATGTGCGGGGTCGCGGTGAACGAACCCAAGAGGGTCGTTCGTATCGAGTCGACCTTGCACCTCACACGGTGCTGGGTGTCCGAAGCTCTGATCGGCGAATTGCCACCGGGCGCGACCCGTGTGAACTGATCGCTCACTTCTCGAGCGACTTCAGTCCACTCATGGCGAACCATCCCGACAGGAGAAGCATCCCGGCGAGAGCGAGGAGACCTCCCCAGGTCTGATCCCAGGTCACCTCGCCGAGCAAACCCTGCCGGGAGAGGCGCAAGACATTGGTCATCGGATTGATCCGGGCCACCGCATGGAGCCAACTGGCCATCGACGACAGTGGGACCTGGGACGTGGAGAGGAACACCGTGAAGAAGATCGCGAATTGGGTGAGAGTGGCGGCGCCCATGTTCCGCATGCGGTAGGTGAGCCCGAGTGCGAAAGCCGACGCCGACATCGACACGCCGAGTGCAGCGATGATCACCATGACGATGGCGAGTGGTCCTCCGGGCACGTTCATTCCACCGAGGAAGCCGACGAGGATCACGAGAACGATGGGGAGCGCAGCGCGAGCGATCGATCCAGCGATCGGTCCGACGACGAGTGCCCAACGTCGGGTGGGAGCCATGAGCAGACGGTCGAAGAATCCGGTCTGCATGTCGTTGATGAGGCCGAAACTCACACCCATGGCACCGAAACTCGCACCTTGGATCGCGTTCAGGGGCACGTACCAATCCATGGCGTTGGCGATGCCGGCGAAACGCACCGCGGCACCGAAGGCACCCGAGAAGGCGATGAGTTGGAAGACGGGCATGGCGATCGACGGAACGAAGGCCGACGGCATGCGCCGCACTCGCAACATCGTTCGACGGACCAAGGCACCGATGACCGAGCTGGGTCGGGTCACGTAGGCGGTGTTGGTGGCCGAGTTGGCGGTGCTGGTGGTGGTGTTCACATCGCTGCCAATCGCTTGTTGAGGGAGCGAAGTCCGAAGGCGATCGATGCGGCGGCGATTCCGAACGGAACGAGCCAGGCACGAAGGAACTGATCGATGTGGAGGGGTTGATTCATGAAGCCCTGCATGCCTTCGACGACGTGCGACATCGGATTCCAGGTTGCGACGTCCTGGTACCAGCCGGTCATGTACTGGCGAGGAAAGAAGGCCGACGACAAGAACATGAGTGCGAACACCATGGGGAAGGCCCCCTGGACCACTTCGGGGCTTCCCGACTTGATCGCCAGACCCGACATGAGTCCACTCATCGCCAAGGCGAGAAGGGCTCCGGCCACCACCAGGCCGATGAATCCGATCACACCGGTCTCGATGCGCGCACCGAAGGCCAAAAAGATGGCGAGGAAGATCGCGACCTGGATGACCGCAACGACCATGGCGCTGCCCAGTCGACCGAGGAGAATCGATGTCCGAGTCACGGGGGAGGCGAGTAGTCGTTCGAAGAAGCCTTGTTCGATGTCGGTGGCGAGATCACCGGCTGCCGATGTCGAGGCGAACAGAACCCCCTGGACGATCGCGCCGGCGACGGCGTAGTTCAGGAACGACGGGGCGATGGAGGCGAAGTCGGGCCGATCAGCGATACGACTGAAGCTCGCCGAACCGAGGGCCGCGAAGAAAAGGGGGAAGACGAACGACGGTGTGAGCGCTGCCGGCTGACGCAGTCGTCCGACGACGCTTCGTCGAGTGAGGACTGCAGTGTGAAGAATCGCGCTTCCAGCGGCCGTGCTCACTGATCGGCTCCTTCAAGCCGGTAGCCGGTCGCTTCGGCGAATACGTCGTCCAGACTGGGTTCGTTCAATTCGAGATGCCGGACGTGTACGCCGGCCTCGTCGAGGGTGCGGATGACACCGGCCACCGCTTCGGCGCCGAGGGCGAGTCCGACACCGAGTTTGCCTTCCGACGTCGGCCGCAGATCACCGAAACGCTCGAGAATTCCTCGCGCAGTGTCGGTGTGTTCACTGTCGACGTCGATGAAAAGTGTGGGGGAGCCGACCTGAGCCTTCAGATCACGAGGGACACCCTGGCGCACGATCTTGCCGTGATCGATGATCGCAATGCGATCGGCGAGTTGATCGGCCTCTTCGAGGTACTGAGTGGTGAGGAGAACGGTCGTGCCTTCGCGATTGAGTCGACGAACCTCTTCCCACAGAGTGAGTCGACTCATCGGATCGAGGCCGGTGGTCGGCTCGTCGAGGAAGAGAACCGACGGTTCGTGCACGAGTGAGAGTGCGAGGTCGAGTCGACGTCGCATACCGCCCGAGTACGTACCCACTCGTCGATCAGCGGCCGCGGTGAGTCCGACGCGCTCGAGAAGTTCGGGTCCGCGCTTCGCGGCGACCGACTTCGGAATCCCGTACAGCACGCTTTGGAGATCGAGGAGTTCTCGTCCGGTCATGAGTGGGTCGATAGCGGCGTCCTGCAACGCCACGCCGATGGCGCGTCGCACCTTGTCGGCTTGGGTAGCCACGTCGAATCCGGCGACGGTCGCCGAACCAGCCGACGGTTTCAACAATGTGGTGAGGACACGCACTGTGGTGCTCTTCCCGGCGCCGTTCGGACCGAGAAAGCCGAAGATCTCACCGGCCTCGACCCGCAGATCGACACCGTCGACTGCTCTCACCAGAGAGTCTCCCGATCCGAAGTGTCGGACGAGGCCAGTGGCGACGATGGGGGCGGAGGGGCTGGCAGTCACAATGTTGCAGTCTACAAGCAGTGGTCAACTTCGACCGACTCGGTCCGAACGGCCGCGAGACGATGGTGACCGATGACGAAAGTCGGGGAACCGGACGACTGGTCTCGGCGACACTTGATGACGATGCAGAAATCGTGGACGGTTCTCGGCGGTGTGATCCTGATGGTGGGTTGCTCGACGCCCGAACCACCGGCTGCCCTGTCGCCAGGTGCGGTCGAAGGTCGGGCCATCGCCATCGCTCGCGGTTGCAACAGTTGCCACGGGGGCGACTTCAGCGGTGGCGTCGGACCCACCTGGATCGGTCTGGTCGGTTCGGAGGTTCCACTCGTCGAAGGTGGGATGGTGATCGCCGATCGTGAGTACGTGGTCGAATCGATCGTCGACCCCAACGCCAAACGACGGTTGGGGTCGACATTGCAGATGCCGCTGGTGTCACTCACCGACGCCGAAGTTCAGCGAATCACCGATTACATCGTGGAACTCGGCACCACCGGATGAACAGCGGAGCGACTCGTCGCAGGATCGAGTCGTCGGATCACTTGGCGGCTTGAATCGCCGCCCACACGCGCTGGGCGGTGCAGGGCATCTCGATGTGACGCACACCGAGATGCGACACGGCATCGACCACTGCCGACTGAACGGCCGGTGTGGAACCGATGGTGCCCGATTCGCCGATTCCCTTGGCCCCGATGGCGTTGACCGGTGTCGGGGTCTCCATATGAACCACTTCCACACTCGGCAACTCGGCCGCCGACGGGAATCCGTAGTCGGCGAGGTTCGAGGTGGTCGGGTTTCCATCGGCGTCGTAGATCACCTCTTCGAAGAGAGCCTGAGCCACACCTTGGGCGATTCCACCGTGGATCTGACCGTCGAGGAGCATCGGGTTGAGCACCTTGCCGGCGTCATCGCATGCGACCTGACGAACGAGTCGGGTCTGACCGGTCTCGGTGTCGACTTCCACGACCGAGACGTGGGCACCGAAGGGGAACGTCGCTCCCGACACGTTGATCACGTCGTCGTGCGAGAGTCCGCCACTGGCCTTCTCGGCTTGGGCGAGATCGGCCCACGACTTGGTGACCGACGGTGTGCCGGCCACGTGGAAGACACCTCGTTCCTTGTCGAGTACGACGTCGGCTTCGCTCGCCTCGAGAAGACGAGCCGCTACTGACTTGGCCTTCTCGGCCAGAGTGCCGGCCACCTGGAACACGGCATTGCCACCCTGCTGCAGTGAGCGTGATCCCATGGTGCCGGTGCCGATCGGGACGAGATCGGTGTCACCCCACACCAACTCGATGCGATCCATCGGGATACCGGTCTGCTCCTGGACGAGCATCGACCATGCCGTGTCGTGACCCTGGCCGTGCGGTGAGGTGCCGGTGTACACGACGGCTCGACCATCGTCGAGCACCTCGACCTTGGCCGATTCGCCGTTTCCGACGCCGCCGGTGATCTCGACGTACACGCTCACGCCGATGCCGAGCTGCTTCACGTCGCCACTGTCGCGACGCTTCTTCTGCTCGGCGCGCAAGGCCGGATAGTCAGCAGCCTTCAGAGCCTTGTCGAGAGCGGTTTCGTAATCACCGACGTCGTAGGTCTGGCCGACCGCAGTGGTGTGCGGCTCGAGGAACTTCGGGATGAGGTTCTTGCGACGGACCTCGGCGGGATCCATGCCGATTTCGAGGGCGAAAAGATCCATGGCCCGCTCGACGGCGGCCGTGGCCTCCGGTCGACCAGCACCGCGGTACGCGACCGTGGGCGTGGTGTTGGTGATGACCGACGTGGTTCGGCACTCGATGTTCGGAATCGCATACACGCCACTCGACATCGGACGGGTCATGAACGGGGCGAGGATGGTGCCCATGTCGGCGAAACCGCCACAGTCCTGAATGGCGTGCAACTGATAATGGGTGACGGTGCCGTCTTTCTTGCCACCGATCGTGACGTACTGCAGCTGTGCACGACCGTGACCGAGGGCGACCATGCTCTCGCTTCGGGTCTCACGCCACTTCATGGGACGTCCGTGCTTCTTGGCGAGGACGCCGAGCAACAGTTCCTCGGCGTAAGTGCCGATCTTGGCTCCGAAGCCGCCACCCACGTCGGGTGTACGCACTCGCACCTTGTCGGGTTCGACGCCATTGGCCTTGGCGAGCGGTTCGACCGCGCCCTGAGCGTGCTGAGTGGATAGCCACTGGTTGAGTCGACCGTCGGAGTCCCATGCCGCGGCGGCACCGCGGACCTCGAGTGGACACGGGGCCACGCGCTGATTCAGGAAGCGACCCTTCGTGACGACTTCACAGTCGGCGAAGAAGGCGTCACCGGTGTTCTCGGGCATACCGAGTGCCGTGGTGTCGAACACGACGTTGCTACCGGCGCCCTCGTAGATGAGAGTGGACGATGCCATGGCGGCTTCGAGGTCGATGAGCGCATCGAGAGGATCGATGTCGGCGAACACCGTCTCGGCGGCATCGGTTGCCTGTTCGCGAGTTTCGGCGACGATGGCGGCGATGGGTTCACCCACGTAACGGACCTTGTCGCTCGCCAATGCGGTACGCGCCACCATCGGGTTGAAAGCAGCGGGAACCGGTTCGAGGCCGAGTGATGCCGCCGTGTACACGCCGAGAACTCCGGGCATCGACACCGCATCGGAGGTGTCGATCGAGTTGATCACACCGTGGGCGACGGTCGAACGCACGTACACGACGTGCGCGGCACCCGCGAGCATGGGTTCGTCCATGTCGTCGACGTATTCACCGCCGACCGTCAAGAACTTCGGGTCCTCCTTGCGGAGAACGCGGTTACCGAGAATGCTGCCACCAGCCACTGTGGACCCCCTGGACGTCGGACCTTTTCGCCCGACCTTACTCGCCCGCTTCGGGCTGGTCTCAGCCGGTGACCGAGTCGATCGGCGGTTCCGAGTTCCGGGCTGCGCTTCGGGCTTCGGCCTCGCGTACCTGCACGATCTGCTCGACCAGGTCGTAGGGCCAACCCCAGGGGAGATCGATCGGGGCCGAGGCGTCACCCACCACGGTCCGGCGATCCTCACCGACCATGACGAATCCCAGCTCGTCGCGAGCTGCGTCTTCCACACCTTCGGGTGTGTTCAGGCGGTCGACCTCGGTCTGGAGACGATCGGTGGCCTCCTGAAGGGCCTCGAGCTCGGCCGATCGGTCCTCGAACTCGGTGCGCTGTCCGAACCACGACTTGACGGGCAGGACCAGGAAGGAGTTGGCGAAGGAGCCGACCACCAGGATCATGCCGAGGGTGAGGACAACGTACCCCACTCGCTTCGGGACGAGGCGCTCCTGACGAGGTGTGGGTCGGGTCAGATCGCTGCGCTTCACGCGCGTCGACCTCTTTCCCTGTGTGCGCGCGGTCACGCGTCCCCGTTTGGCTGCCACCCCGACATTGTGCCGGTTTTCGGACTGCGGTGGGTGGCAACCCGTCAGTCGAGAGGGGCCAGCGCCGCGCGCCCACGAAAACGCGCCGCGTCACCGAGTTGCTCCTCGATACGCAGCAGCTGGTTGTACTTGGCCACTCGATCACTTCGTGCTGGTGCGCCGGTCTTGATCTGGCCGCAATTGGTGGCGACAGCGAGGTCGGCGATGGTTGTGTCTTCGGTCTCGCCACTGCGATGACTCATGACACTGGTGTATCGGTGGCGCGTCGCGAGTTCGATCGTCTCGAGCGTCTCGGTGAGAGAGCCGATCTGGTTGACCTTGACGAGAACGCTGTTGGCCACTTTGCGTTCGATGCCTTCGGCCAGTCGCCGGCTGTTGGTGACGAAGAGATCGTCGCCGACCAGTTGCACGCGACCGCCGAGAGCAGACGTGAGGTCGGCCCAGCCCGCCCAATCGTTCTCGTGCATTCCGTCCTCGATCGACACGATCGGATACGTGGTGACGAGGCGAGTCCAGTACTCGACGAGTTCGGCCGGAGCGAGAACCTTTCCCTCTCCCGCTAGTTCGTATCGCCCGTCGACGAAGAGTTCGCTCATGGCGGGATCGAGGGCGATCGCGATGTCGTCACCCGGAGTGAACCCGGCCGCCGAAATGGCGTCGACGAGGATTCGGATCGCGTCTTCGTTGGTGGCGAGATTCGGGGCGAAACCACCTTCGTCTCCGACGGCGGTCGACAAACCGCGGTCGTGAAGGATCTTCTTCAAATGGTGGTAGGTCTCGGTGCCCCACCTCAATGCCTCCCGAAAGCTCGGCGCACCAACAGGCATGATCATGAATTCTTGAAGATCGATGGTGTTATCGGCGTGAGCACCACCATTGATCACGTTCATCATGGGGACGGGCAGCACGTGCGCGTTCGGCCCACCCGCATAGCGCCACAACGGAAGATCGAGTTCGAGAGCGGCGGCCTTGGCGACGGCCAGGCTCACGCCAAGGATCGCATTGGCACCCAGCCGCGATTTGTTGGGTGTGCTGTCGAGATCGACGAGGCAGGTGTCGATGGCCCGTTGGTCGAGGGCGTCGAGGCCTCGAAGCGCGCCGTCGATCTCGCCGCTGACGAAGCCGACGGCCGTCATCACTCCCTTGCCGAGGAAGCGTCGCCCACCGTCTCGCAACTCGACGGCCTCGTGCTCACCGGTACTCGCGCCCGACGGAACGATGGCTCGACCCGATGCGCCGGAGTCGAGCAGGACCTCGGCCTCGACAGTGGGGTTACCTCGGGAGTCGAGAACTTCTCGTGCGATCACGCGGGCGATTTCGCTCATGCGCCCACGTTAGTTGGAGGGGTCTCGGGGACCGTCAGGAATCGAGGCTCCGCTCGACACGACCTCGGAGTTCGTTCGTCGTTTCCCGGAGTGCCACCTCGGGGTCGACGCCACGACGGCGAGCCTCCATCACGAGCGCCAGTAGTTCGCGGCCGAGCGATTCGTCGTCGACGTCGGGAGCGAGGCGCTGCGGGTCGAGGTTCATCTTCTCGATCTTCTTCAAGACAGCCGCGGCATACGACAGTGAGCCCGAACTCGACGGGATGCCGTCGAAAGGGCCATCGGTGACGCCCCGTGCTTGCTTCTCGGCTCGTTTGATCGCGTCCCAATCGGACACCAGTCGATCGATCGATGTCTCACTGCTCGAGCTCTCGCGCGAGAACACGTGTGGATGTCGTCGCACCAACTTGTCATTGATGCCCCGAGCGACGTCGGCCATCGTGAAGCGTCCCTCTTGTTCGGCGATCGCAGCATGGAATTCGATCTGATAGAGCAGGTCACCCAGTTCTTCGACGAGATGTTCGTCGGTCACCGGATCATCGGGGTCGAGAGCGAGGATCGCGTCGACCACCTCGTGGGTCTCCTCGAGGAGATAGGTGACGAGAGTGCGGTGGTTCTGCTCGCGATCCCAGGGGCATTCACGGCGAAGAGTGTGCGCCAGATCGTGGAACGCCACGAGTTCACGTCCGACCGGGGCGGCGAGAGACGGAACGTACAGTGACGTCAGATGGTCGGCATCGAGTGTTCGGTCGATCTCGGCCCACGTCGTGTGTTCGATGCGTTCGTCAGGGAGTCCGAGGTGATGGAGGAGAACGACCGAGGAATCGTCGTTCGAGACGTCGATCAGATCTTCGGCGGCCAACTTGATCTCTGACAGCACCCAATTGGCATGGCAGTGCGCCACCAACAGTGGACCGGCCAGACCAGCGGCTCGTCGCGAGAATTCGTGACCGTCCACCAAGGTCACCCCATCGTCGATCGGATCGATCCCGAGGCGCGACCACACCAGATCCAGAAAACTCATGGCGGGGTGGATGACGACGTGAAGGCGATCATCGTCTCGCAGAAGACGAACGGTTCGTTCGAGAACGAGGGGTGAGCCGGGGACGCCGTAGACGATCTCCTCGCCGGCGGCGTGCGCACGATTCGTCTCGTCGACGAGTCGCTCGACGATGGTCGTGTACACGGCATCGAAGTCGGTGGCTCGTTCGTATATCTCGTCGAACGACGACGCTCCCGCCATCAGATGGGCACTCGGATGAACCGACGTGCGCAGGAGCCGACGGGGAGAACGGGCGATCACACTCTTGGTGTGGTCGGTGACGTACTCGTCTCCTCCGGGCCCGAGTCCGACGACGTGAAGGGTCGGAATCACGCGCTCATCAGTGGACTCGAGTGGCCGAGTCGTCACGGCGCAACGACGCGGCCCGTCTCGGCTTCCCAGATGCCGTACTCGGAAGCCACCCACACGTCAGCAGTCGAGAGAACGGTCTGTCGCTCGGCCTCCGATGCACCGAGACCGACCAGTTCGCGAACGTCGTCGGCGATTTCGTCGAAAGGGCGGAGCAGAGCGATCACCCATCCGACGTTCGGAATCTCGAACGGGGGAGTGGGAACGGCGACCTCGGCGTTCGACAGTGCGACGGCGAACTCGGGGACGATCTGGCTCGACAGAGCGACTCGATCGAAGCAGGCGATCCCCGAACCCGGATCGGTCACGATTCCGCCGTTGGCAGCCGATGAATCGATCGAATACTGCGCCGCGAGTTGACCGAAGTCGGCGCCGGCGTCGAGCTGATTCGAGATGTCGGCGATCAGGGTCTCATCGGTCACCAGAATGGCTCGCAGACAGAAGGCCCCGGATTCGCTCGGGCCAGCGTCGTAGAGAGCACGCAATTCGTCGGTCGACGGTCCGAAGGTGTTCGCGAACACGCGCTGCACGGCCGTGGCACGGACGTAGAAATCCTGGGCTGTGACCGAGGCGTCGCCGAATCCGGCCTGCCCCTCGAGAATGCGGCGCGCCTCGTCGAGATCGTCCTGGTCGATCTGGACGTCACGTGCGGCCAGTGATTCGGTCAGCACCACCGTGGTGGCCCAATCCGAGAGCAGCCCACGGGCCACGGCGGCGTTCACGGTGCCGGTCTCGTTCTGGGCGGACGGAATGGCCGCGGCGTAACCGGTCAGGAGTTCGTCGAAATCGGCGCCCGACAGCGACTGGCCGTTCACCCGTATGGCCGTCGATTCCACACTCGAACACGCCGAGAGCGACAGGGAAGCGACGGCGAGTACTGCGAGCAGACCGGTGACGACGGGGAGGGGGCGACGAATTTTCACGTCGCCAAACTAGTTGTCACCGGTCGGGAAGAGACGGCTCAGGAACTCGAGGAGGTATTCCACGGGTTCACGAGTGCGCGGTACCGGCACGATCAACTGTTGAAGGGTGTCCTTGTAGATGGCGTCCTTCGCCAGTCGTGACAAACGCATCGTGTCCGACACTTTCATGGTGATCGGAGACAAGCGGGCATCGGATCGAGTGACGACCACCTCGGTGGCCCCCAGTCGATGGCATTCGGCGCGCACCCGGCCGACCTGGAGCAGCATCTCGGCCGGATCGGGGACCGGACCGTAGCGATCGAGCCACTCGGTGCGAATGTCGTCGACTTGGCGGTGGTCCTCGACAGTGGCCAAACGTCGATAGGCCTCGAGTCGGAGTGCCTCCTTCGGGACGTAGTCGGTCGGGAGGAAGGCGTGAGTGGGGACGTCGATCTTGATCTCGGACGGCTCCTTGACCGGCTCACCTTTCATCTCACCGACTGCCTCGGTGACCATCTGGCAGTAGAGGTCGTAGCCGACGGCAGCGATGTGTCCGCTCTGGGCTTCCCCGAGCAGGTTGCCGGCGCCTCGGATCTCGAGATCCCGCATTGCGATCTTGAAACCACTACCGAGTTCGGTCGATTCGCCGATCGTGCGGAGGCGCTCGTAGGCCTCTTCGGTGAGTGCTCGGTCGGCCGGATGGAAGAGGTAGGCGTAGGCACGTTGACCACTTCGACCGACTCGTCCGCGCAGCTGGTGCATCTGGCCGAGACCGAGCAGGTCGGAGCGTTCGACCACGAGTGTGTTCACCGTCGGCATGTCGATACCGCTCTCGATGATGGTGGTGCACACGAGAACGTCGTACTCGCCCTCCCAGAAGTCGAGAACGATCTGTTCGAGAGTTCCTTCGTCCATTTGACCGTGGGCGACGGCGATCCGAGCCTCGGGCACCAATTCCCGCAGTCCGGCTGCACACTCCTCGATCGACTGGACGCGGTTGTGCACCCAGAACACTTGGCCCTCCCTGAGCAATTCGCGTCGGATGGCTTCGATCGCCACTCGCTCGTCGTACTCGCCGACGAAGGTCAGGATCGGCTGGCGATCGGCGGGCGGAGTCTGAAGGAGGCTCAGATCGCGGATACCGACCAAGCTCATCTCCAGTGTTCGCGGAATAGGAGTCGCCGTGAGAGTGAGAACGTCGACGTTCGTCTTCAGATGCTTCATGGCCTCCTTGTGTTGAACTCCGAAGCGCTGTTCCTCGTCGACGACCAGGAGTCCGAGATTCTTGAACTTGACGCCGCTCGCCAGCAGACGGTGAGTTCCGACGACGCAGTCGATCTCGCCCGACTCGATACCGGCGACGACGTGGTTGGCTTCTTTCTGGGTGAGGAATCGCGACAGCACCTCGACGCGAATCGGATAGCCGGCGAAACGTTCGGAGAAGGTGTTGCCGTGTTGAGAAGCGAGCAATGTGGTCGGAACGAGAACCGCGACCTGTTTGCCGTCCTGGATGGCCTTGAACGCCGCTCGTACCGCGACCTCGGTCTTGCCGAAGCCCACGTCAGCGCACACCAGGCGGTCCATGGGGTAGGGGCGTTCCATGTCGACCTTGATCTCGTCGATCGCCTTCTTCTGGTCGGGAGTTTCGACGAAGGGGAAGGAGTCCTCCATTTCGTGTTGCCATGGCGTGTCGGGGCCGTAGGCATGACCGGGTGCGGTCACGCGCTTCTGGTAGAGCACCACCAGTTCCTGAGCGATCTCACGAACGGCGCTGCGAACGCGCGCCTTCGACTTCGAGAAATCGGATCCACCCAGACGGTGAAGGACGGGTGTCTCGCCACCGACGTACTGGCGAATCGTGTCGATCTGATCGGACGGCACATAAAGCTTGTCGCCACCTTTGTAGGCGAGCAGGAGATAGTCACGCTCGATGCCACCGATGGTTCGCTTGACCATTCCCTCGTACTTGCCGACCCCGTGCACGTGATGCACGACGTAGTTGCCGGGTTGTAGGTCTTCGAAGATCGTGGTCGACGTAGCCCGACGACGGGCCGGTTTGCGGTGGGCGCGGCGTCGCCCGGTGATGTCGGCCTCGGCGACCACGGCCAGCTTGGCTGAAGGAATGGTGAAACTCCGGTGCATTGGCGCAACGGCCACCACACCGCCAGACCCCGAGAGGTCGAGGTGTTCGCGACGATCGGCGTCAACGACAGCGAATGCGAGTCCGGTGTCGCCGAGCAGTGATGTGAGGCGCTCGGCCGAGCCTACGCCGTCGGCGGCAACCACCACGCGGTATCCGTCGGCCAACAATTGCGTGAAACGTCCGGCCGGACCCTCACCGAGCGTTCCCATGCCGGTGGCCACACCCCACCCGCTCGCCTCGAGCAAAGGCACCTCGGGTCCATCGGCGACCGGAATCAGATTCCACGAGCCACGGGTGGATCCGAGAAGACGATCGGGTTCGGCATGAAGACGCGGAAATTCACGCGACTCGTCGCGGGCCCACGACGACGCGAGAGCTCGAGCGAGGTCGGCTTCTTCGGCCAGAAGATCTTGGGCTCGATCGCGCAGTCGACGAGGTTCGACGAGGACCACCTTGGCCTCGGGCGACAAGACGTCGGTCAGCAGTCGCGGGGTCTCGGTGAGCCAGGGAAGCCAGCTCTCCATGCCGTCGAAGATCTGCCCTTCGGCGAGACGTTCCCAGTTCTCGCGTCCCCACGGATCGGATGCCACGAGTGCTGCCGCTCGCTCGCGACATGTCTCACTCATGATCATTTCACGCGCCGGAAAGATCAGTACTTCGTCGAGGTCGGCGTCACTGCGCTGATCGTGGACGGAGAAGGTGGTGAGTCGGTCGACTTCGTCACCCCACAGATCGATACGAACGGGAACATCACTCGTGGAAGGAAAGACGTCGACGATGGCGCCACGCAGTGCGACTTCACCTCGATGTTCGACGAGATCCTCTCGGCGATAGCCCCGTTCGACCAATGTCTTGACCACCTCGACCGGGTCGAGAGTCGCACCCTTTCGAACGACGATCGGTGCGCACCCCGATTCACCGGGCGCAGTGTCGGGGCCGAGCTGCTGGAGCAGCGAGCGCATACTCGCCACGATGATCGACGGTCGATCATGCGATTGGTCCGCGAGTCGCCACAGAACTTCGAGCCGTCGTCCCATTGTCTCGACGCTCGGGCTCACGCGCTCGAACGGAAGCGTTTCCCAGGCCGGGAAAAGAAGAACCTCGGAGGATTCTCCGCGACGAGGCATGAAATAGCGGAGGTCGTCGTACAACTGAGCGGCCATGGTTCCGGTCGGACAGGCGAGAACGAGTGGCTGCCGTCCCGACAATTGAGCGAGCGCGGCCACGGTGATGGCGCGCGCCGAATCAGGAACAGCGATGGTGCCGTCGACGGCTCCGATCAGGCTGCGCAGAGCCGAATCGTCGCGCAGTCGCGGTGGAAGAGTCGCAAGAACGCTCACGAAGCGTTGAACCGGTTCATGGCCGCATCGACGCCGTCGAGAACGATCTTCTCCACCGCATCGGCTGCTACTCGGACCGCAACGTCGAGAACCTCGCGCTCGGACGGAGGGACACGACTCAGAACGTGATTGGCGCCCTGTTCCTTGGACGTCGGTTTACCGACGCCGATACGAACGCGGGTGTAGTCCTGAGTGCCGATCCGAGACGTGATGCTGCGCAGACCGTTGTGACCGCCCAACCCGCCACCGAACTTCACTCGCACCGTTCCAGGTGGCAGATCGAGTTCGTCGTGAATGACGATCAGCTCGGGGAAGTTCTTGTCGAGAACGAAGCCGTGACGTCGAATCAACTTCGCAACGGCCTGTCCGCTTTCGTTCATGAAGGTGAGCGGAAACGCCAGAATCGCTCGCTTGGTCGACGGGGGAGAACCGATTCGCACCTGTGCCTCGGTCGCCGAGTCGCGTCCCGACGAGAGCGACGTTCCGCAACGCCGGGCGAGCTCGGCCACGACTTCTTCACCGACATTGTGACGGGTCCGTGCGTATTGCTGACCCGGGTTGCCCAGGCCGACCACGAGAAAGTCGAAGGTCGGGGCGTGCTTCTTGCCGCCACGATCACCGCGCGACATGAGTCCCATGGGTCACAGTCTCGCGTTCACCGAACGTCTGGGGAGATCCCCAGTGTCGGGTCAGGACTCAGCCGGAGTTTCGCCAGCGGCTTCGGCACCCTCGGCACCCTCGGCGGGAGCGGCCTCGGCAGCCTGAGCGGCCTTCGAACCAGTCACGGTGGTGACGACGGGCATCTTGGGATCACCGATGGCGCGGCACCCGGCCGGCATCGTGATCTCGGAGAGACGAATGACGTCACCGATCTGCATGTTCGACACGTCGACTGCGATTTCGCTCGGCATGTTGGCCGGTGTGGTGACGATCTCGAGGGTGTCGGCGGCGGCGTCGACGAGTCCACCCTCGGACAGAACGGCCTTGGCGTTTCCGACGAGATGCACGGGGACCGACACGGTCAGCTCTTCACTGAGGTCGATGCGCATGAAGTCGACATGAGCGACGGTACGACGGACCGGATGGCGCTGCATGTCCTTCACGACGGCCGGATACGAATTGCCGTCGACTTCGAGAGTGAGGATGGTGTTGGCTCCGGCGGGACCCGACAGAGCGAGACGAAGCGCACTGCGCTCGACCGCCACCGACACCGGTGACATGCCGAGTCCGTACAGAACGGCCGGAATCGATTCCTGGCGACGCAGGCGACGGGCGGCGGCCGAACCCTCGGCGCGTCCCGATGTGAGGCGAAGTGTGGTGGACATGACGGGCCTTTCGTGGATCCCCGGATTCGAGCCCTGGGGAGATACCGGCTTGCCATGCTACGGGCTGATCCGAGGGGATCCCACCCGGGCCGGGGACCCCGATCAGGCCTGGTTCTCGCCGCCGAAGATCTCCGACACGCTCGTGTCGTCGAACACCGCCGACAAGGCATCGGCGATGATCGGAGCCACCGAGATGACCTCGATCTTGTCGATCTTCTTCTCGGCCGGGATGGGCAACGTGTTGGTCAGGATCACCCGGTCGATACGAGAGTTCTGGAGCCTCTCGATGGCCGGTCCGGACAGCACTCCGTGGGTGGCCATGGCCCACACCTCGGTGGCGCCCTTGTTCAAGAGGAGCTCGGCGGCCGACACGATCGTGCCACCGGTGTCGATCATGTCGTCGGTGAGGATGCACAGACGCCCCTCCACGTCACCGATCACGTCGAGGGCCTGAGCGGTGTTGGTGGTGCCCTTCGGGCGGCGCTTGTACACGAACGCCAGGTCGGCGCCGAGGTGCTGTTGCATACGTTCGGCCACCTTGATGCGACCGGCATCGGGCGACACGATCACCGGATCCTTGGCGTTGGCACGGATGTAGTCCTCGATCACTGGCATGGCGGTGAGGTGGTCGACCGGCCCTCCGAAGAAGCCTTGGATCTGACCACTGTGCAAGTCGATCGAGACCATGCGCTTGGCTCCGGCAGCGAGGAACAAGTCGGCGATCAGACGGGCCGTGATGGGTTCACGACCTTCGGCCTTACGATCCTGTCGCGCGTAGCCGTAGAAGGGGCACACGGCGGTGATGCGTTTGGCTGAGGCTCGCTGCGCAGCATCGATCATGATGAGTTGTTCCATGATCGAGTCGTTGATGCTGCGACCGTCACAGCCGTAGTGCGTCTGCATGATGAACACGTCGCAGCCGCGAACGCTGTCGCCGAATCGCGGTCGCACCTCACCGTTGGCGAATTCCACCAGGTTCGGATCGGCGAGTTCGATGCCGAGGTTCTGGGCGACCTCCTGGGCCAGCGCAGGATGGGTACGACCCGAATAGAGAACCATTCGCTTGGTCGTGACCTTGTCCATGAATTCCCGTCGCCCCTCGATCACTCGCTCACGAACCACTGCTCATGAATCACTGCTCACGAATCACTATAGAACGCGCCGGTCGTCACTCCATCAGCGACACGCGATCCGGGGGCGAGGTGTGCGAACGGTCCGATATGACAGTCCGATCCGATGTGCGCGCCATGGGCGACCGTGTTCTCGACCGTCGATCGTTCACCCACTGAGGTGTCGACCAGGCGAGTGTTGGGTCCGATCTCGCACCCGTCCCCGAGGGTGGTGCGTCCTTGCAGGATCGTGCCGGGGAAGAGGGTGACGTCGCGGCCAATCGACACCGTCGTGTCGACGAACGTTTGCCGCGGGTCGAGCATGGTGACACCGTTCAGCAGCCAATGGCGATTGATCCGTGACCGCAGCTCCCGTTCGGCGAGGGCCAGTTGCCACCGATCGTTGAC
Source organism: Actinomycetota bacterium (assembly GCA_027592035.1). Lineage (GTDB taxonomy): Bacteria > Actinomycetota > Acidimicrobiia > Acidimicrobiales > Ilumatobacteraceae > Casp-actino8. Next base: position 98,049 of record JAQCIK010000005.1, read on the forward strand.
TCCGAGGGTCTCGGCCGCGTCGGCGGTGACCGCTCCGATCTGGTGTCCCATCCCGGCGAGAGAGGCCACCACGTCGGTGAGGTAGTACTCGGCCTGCGAGTTGTGGGGCGACAGGTGGCGCAGAGCCGGGCCGAGCAGGTCACGACGGAACGCGAAGATCCCGGTGTTGATCTCGGTGATGCGTCGTTCCTCCGGCGAGGCGTCCCGTTGTTCGACGATGCGGAGTACACGACCCGACTTCGGATCCCGCACGATGCGTCCGTACCCGGCGGCACCGCCCGGGGCCTCGGCCAGATCGGCGACGAGGACCGTGGCTCCGAGGTGGTTGGCCTCGTGATGACTCACCAGGTCGTCGATCGTCTCGGGGCGCAAGAGAGGGGTGTCGCCCGTCAGCACCAGCACGGTGGACGTGTCGTCATGGTCGGCATGACGGGCGTCGAGAGCGTCGAGACCGACCAAGGCCGCATCGCCGGTCCCGCGTTGCACCGATTGTTCGGCGAAGAGCATGTGCGCCCACTCGGGTGCATCGTCGATGACTCGTTTGGTCACTCGTTCACTTCCGTGACCCACCACGACCACGGTGTGGGCAGGTCGAACCATCGAAAGCGAGTGGACCACGTGCATCACGAGCGGTCGCCCGCAGATGAGGTGCAGGGGTTTGGGGCGAGTCGACCGCATCCGGGTCCCCTCACCGGCGGCCAGAATGAGGGCGTTCACGGGCACGATCTAGAGATATCACGCCCGGTACGGCGAGGCCGGCACGATGCAGAGCCCTCACCGGTTGTTCGGCCCGGGTGAATGTGCTCCGGGGAGAGGTCTCGAACCCCTATTCGCGGAATCAAAATCCGCTGTCCTACCGATTGAACGACCCCGGAATGTGCCTCCCAGGCTACTGGCTCGATTTCCCGGGCGTTGGCTCGGAGTGGGGCCGTGGCTAGCCTCGGCCCTTCAGTCTTTCGAGAGGTTCTCCATGGGTTCGTTGATCAAGAAGCGACGCAAGCGGATGCGCAAGAAGAAGCACAAGAAGATGCTTCGCCGCACGCGTCACCAGCGCCGCAAGTAACCCGGAGTTTCTCTTCCGGTCTCGGTCACCGGCCTCTGTTGCCGTTGTCAGTCGAGCCGTGCCTGGTCGCTCAGCGGTACGTCGTGACCACCACGGCCGCATCCGTCAGAGGTCCGTTTCGACGGGTGGCGAGAAAACCGTGCTCTCCGAGCGCGAACCATGTCGAGCCACTCCCGGCCAGCGTCGGAGCGACTCCGCATTCCTCGGTGATCAACCGTTTCCATTCTCGCAATCGCGGCTCGACGATGATCGCCGCTCTCTCGAGGTCGTTCTGCCCGACGTCGTCGAGATCCTCCGAAGGCGAGGCTTCGTACTCGTCGAAGGCGTGGTAGACGGCGGGAGTACTGACCGAGAAGGGCGGCACGATCAAAGTGACCGTTCCAGGATCCTCGGGTAGTGGGTCGACGATCTCTCCGATTCCTCGTACCCGAGCCCGGCCGTGGCCCGACAGGCAGAACGCAACATCGGCTCCGATCCGTGCCGCAAGGCCGAGGTCGGTGAGTCCAGCCCAACGCAGAACGGCCGCCGCATCGGCAGATCCACCACCGAGGCCCCCGCCGTGGGGAACGTTCTTGGTCACTGTCACGTCGGCCGAACGCCCCGTCGCCCGAAGAGCCCGAGACACGAGATCGTTGCCCGACGATCCATCGAGACCGGCCGAGTACGTTCCCGTGTAGGTGACTCGACTCGGGGAGCCCGACGGCAACTCCTCGATCTCGAGAACGTCGTGAAGATCGAGCGTGGTCATGACGGCGTCGATGAGGTGAAAGCCCTGGAACGGCTCGCGATCACACACTCCGGTCACGCGCAGGCTCAATGTCAACTTGGCCGGGGCAAGAACCGTCACCCGAGTCATGAGTCTCTCCGGGTCACGGCGTCAGTCAATCGTCCCCAATCGACCACCGACAGTTCCTCGGGTCGCCGAGTCGGGTCGATGGCTGCGGCTGCGAACTGATCATCTGACACCACTCCATGGAGGGATCGGCGGAGCATCTTGCGACGTTTTCCGAAGGCCGTTCTCACGAGGTCGAACAACATCGAACGATCAGAGGCGACGGCGGGTTCGTCCCGTCGGACGATTTCGATGATCGCCGACGTCACCTTGGGCCGCGGAACGAACACTGTGGGTGGCACGTCGCCGAGGAGTCTCGCCGTTGCCCAGTACGACACCTTGACGCTGATCCCTCCGAAGTCGGACGATCCAGGCCGAGCAGCCAGACGTTGCGCGACTTCCTTTTGAACCATGACCACGAAACGACGGATGCGCGGAACGTCGTCCAAGAGATCGGCAACGAGGGGAGTCGCGACGTTGTACGGGAGATTGGCAACGACGGTCAGCGGGGTGTCACGAGGTTCGAGAGTCGACCAGTCGACGTGACGGGCATCGTCCTCGATCACATGGATGTGGTCGGCGTGCTCGGAACGCGAGACGACGTCTCGTAGAACCGGTGCCACACCATGGTCGACTTCGATGGCAGTGACGCGGGCTCCGGTCTCGGCGAGGGCCAGGGTGAGCGACCCGAGTCCGGCACCGATCTCGACCACGTGATCGGCCGGTCCGACATCGGCCAAGCGGGAGATCCGCCGAACCGTGTTGGGATCGGCCACGAAATTTTGGCCGAAGGCTCGACGGGGTGAGAGTCCGTGACTCTCCAACAACTCGACGATGTCACGACGTGAATGTGTCATGGAGTTCTCGTGTCACGTCTCAGAACTGAATCTCCACGGGAATGGGAGCGTCGACGAGGTCGGCGAGATCGAGGAATACATCCGTGTGGATGATGATCGTGTTGCCACCACCCAACGATTCGATCGACACGTTGTCGCACACGACCGTGCGAGCATTGTTGAGGTTCGTGACGGTCACCTTGGCCCCGAGCAGAGCATGAGGGGTCGCACACGGCACGAGTCCGAGAGTCTGGGGCCAGCGGACGAAACTGGCTCGTCCCGAGATCACCGTTCCTTCGCGCGGAGTGGGAACGTTCACAGTGATGATCTCAGGGGCTTTGTCGATGTCGGCTCCGGGCAAAAAGGCCGGTGTTGCGGAGGATGATTCCTCCGACGTGTCTCCGACGATCCCGGTGGAACCAGCGACCGCGCTCGACGACGAATCCGTCGAACTCTCTCCCCGAGACGCAACGGTGATGATCACGGCCAACACCGTGATGACGACGGCCAACGCAATTCGACGTCGCTGGGCGAAGTCGGCACTCGAGCGTCGACCATCCGGAAACTGGCCATCCGGAAACTGGCCATCGGGCAGTGGCGCGTATCCCCGAATCACACCGCCAGGTTACGGAACGATCTGCGGCTCTGCGCGTCAGCCGTCGAGACGGGGAAACGCACGACCAGCGTTCTGCGACGTGAGCTCGGCCAGAGTCTCGGGTGTCACATCGCGCAAGCGAGCCACGTGTTCACCGACATCGACCACGAAGGCCGGTCGATTGGGTCGACCGCGATGTGGAACCGGAGCCAGGTAAGGACTGTCGGTCTCCACGAGCAGTCGATCATCTGGGCACATCGACGCGGCCTCGGCGACATCGGTTGCATTCTTGAACGTGACGATCCCGGAAAAACTGAGATAGGCACCGAAGTCGAGACACCGTGCGGCTTCGTCGACCCCTCCGGTGAAGCAGTGGAAGATGACTCGCTCCGGAGCGCCCTCGGCGGCGAGTACGTCCCACGTGTCGCTCCAGGCGTCGCGAGTGTGAATGACGAGAGGGAGCGAATACCGATTGGCGAGAGCGATCTGTTGCGCGAACACTTCGCGCTGAGCGTCTCGTGGTGAGTGGTCGTAGTAGTAGTCGAGGCCTGCTTCACCCAGGGCGACGACTCGATGCGAGTCGATAGTGAACGTTTCGTCGATAAGCGCGGAGATTTCTTCGACACCGTGGACGGCTTCGTGAGGGTGCACTCCGATCGTTGCCCACACGTCGTCGTGACGCGACGCGATCGCCAGACATGTTCGCGAGGATTCGGCATCGCAACCCACGGTGATGAAGCGCGAAACTCCACGCTCACGAGCCTGACGAAGGATCTCGTCGGTGGTCTCGGGGTAGCGGTCGTCCTCGAGATGACAGTGTGTGTCGGTCCAGGTCATGAAATATTTCGTCGCGGAAACAGCGGCTCGCCCTTCACGACGTTCACGCCACCGGGATATTGGCCCCAACTCACGTCGACGGGTACTCGACGATCGTCGACTCGTTCCTGACCGGCGTCGATCATGCCGATGCGCTCCCAGACGGCCTGGGCCGTGCGCGGGATGGCCGGTGAAGCAAGGATCGCCACGATGCGCAGTGCCTCGAGAGCGTCTCCCATGACGGCATCCAGTGCGGGACCGGGTTCGGCCTTCCAGGGTTCGTTGGTCTCGAGGTAGGCGTTCGTCGCTCGGATGAGTTGCCAGGTGGCTTCGAGCGCACGACTCGGTTGGACGTCACGCCACCGAGCGACGGTCTCGTCGACCGCGGCGCGAGCAGCTACCGCGAGAGGGGAGTCGGGTGAGGGCTTCGGTCCGACACCGTCGCACTTCTTGCCGACCACCGTGGCCACACGACTCAACAAGTTGCCGAGGTTGTTGGCCAGGTCGGCGTTGTAGCGACCGACGAGTCCTTCGTAGGTGAAGTCGCCGTCGGCGCCGTAAGGCGTCTCGGCGAGGACGTAATAGCGAAAACCATCGACACCGACGCCTTCGGGATTGTTCTCGTCGATCAAGTCGAGAGGATTCACCACGTTGCCGGTGGTCTTCGACATCTTCTCTCCTCCGACGAGGAGCCAACCGCCGACGGCCCAGCCGGCCGGAGGTTCGATGCCCGCCGACATGAGCATGGCCGGCCAGTAGACGCAGTGGAAGCGGATGATGTCCTTGCCGATGAGGTGATAATTCACCGGCCAGCGTCGTGAGAACGTGGAAGCAGGCTGGTCGGAATCAGCGTCGGCGTATCCGAGAGCCGTGATGTAGTTGGAGAGGGCATCGAACCACACGTAGGTGATGTGCTTGTCGTCCCACGGAAGAGGAATTCCCCACGAAAAACTCGTTCGGCTGATGCTGAAGTCGAGAAGGCCTTGTTTGATGAAGCCGATGACTTCGTTCATCCGATAGTCGGGAACGATCGCCCCCGGATGGTCGGCGTACCACTGAAGCAATCGGTCGCCGTAGCGAGACAGGCGGAAGAAGTAGTTCTCCTCCTCGACGTGGTCGACCGGCTTCTTGTGGATGGGACAATTCCCGTTCTCGAGGTCGTCGTCGACGTAATAGGCCTCGCACGGCACGCAGTACAGACCGCGATACGTATCGAGTTCGATATCACCGTTGTCGTAACAGGCCTGCAGAAGCTTCTGGACGCCTCGGCGATGACGATCTTCGGTCGTGCGGATGAAGTCGTCGTACCGAATGCCGAGTCGTTCCCAGGCATCGGAAAAAAGAGGAGCAATGGAATCGGCGAACTCCTGCGGAGCCATGCCGGCTGCATCGGCCGCCTGCTGAATCTTGAGACCGTGCTCGTCGGTACCGGTCAGGTAGTGCACGTCATCGCCGAGGAGACGATGCCAGCGGCACAGCGCGTCACCCACGATGGTCGTGTACGCATGGCCGAGGTGCGGTTTGGCGTTCACGTAATAGATGGGGGTCGTGGCGTAGAAGCTGGGAGAGTCGGAGAGACTCGAGGAATCACGACGCTGATCGACCACGTCGTGCAGGCTACGGGCTGGTTATGGTCGGAGACGTGGTAATTGACCGCAACGCACCGTACGAATTCGATCGAGCGCTCGACATCTCACGTCGGGGATCGGGTGACACGGGTCGCGATCACGTGTTCGATACGGGTGTCGCTCCGGGATGGGACATTCTCGGCAATGCCAACGGGGGATATCTGCTCGCGTTGGCCGCACGAGCGATGACCGAGGCGACCGGCCGACCCGATTGCTTCACGATCACTGCGCACTACTTGGCTCCGGTGCCCACGATGTCGAATCCTGATGCCGCGGACGCTGCGCCGACGCCAGCGCGTCTCGAGGTGCGCCCCGTGCGCTCCGGGCGGCGCTTCGCCACTGCGACGTCGAGCATGTACGTGATCGGCGCCACGGGTGACGACCGAGAATGTCTCCGTGCCATTGCCACCATGGGCGACCTCGGCACCGACCCGGGTGGACCCACCAGGATGGCGGAGGGGCGTCCCGACATCACCCCGTGGGACGACTGTCCGGTGATCAACGACACGACGATCAACGAGTTCGCGTTCATTCATGGTCGTCTCGGGACGCGTATCGACCCTCGAGATGCAGTGTTTCGTACGGGTTCACCGAGTGGCGAGGGACTGATGCGCGGGTGGTTCGCCTTCCGCGATGATCGTCCGATCGATTCTCTCGCCCTGTTGCTGGCTTGTGATGCGTTTCCGCCGGCCGCCTTCAACCTCGACATGCCCACCAATTGGGTTCCCACCGTCGAGCTCACCGTTCACGTGCGGGCCATTCCTCAGCCGGGACCAGTGGCATGTTTCTTCCGGACCCGATTCGTTCAGAACGGCTTGCTCGAAGCCGATGGAGAGTTGTGGGACGCTGCCGGCACCTTGGTTGCACAGTCCCGCCAGCTCGCCCTCGCCCCCCGGGCGTGAATTTCAGAGTGGGATTTCTCGACCGAACGTCGATTGATCAGTCGCGGCCGAGTTGCAGAGCTCTCTCGTAGAGGGCTTTGCGTCCAAGCCCGGTCAACTCCGCCACGGTCGCCGCCGCGTCTCGTGTCGACGAACCCTGTGACAATTCGTGACGGAGTAGGCGGTCGATGTCCTCCGGTGACACAGTCGTCGATTCGTTCGCACCGGCCAACACGATCACGTATTCGCCGCGCGGCTCTCCGAGAGTGGCTCGGACGTCGACCAAGGGACCACGTACGACCTCCTCGTGGATCTTGGTGAGTTCACGACACACGACGACCTGACGTTCGTCGCCACAGGCAGCGATCAGATCGTCGAGGGTTCGTTCGATGCGATGCGGAGCCTCGAACAAGATCGAAGTTCTCGTCTCGCGTGCGACCTCGGCGAGACGCTCGATGCGTTCGCGTCCTGACCGTGGCACGAAACCCTCGAACACGAATCGATCGGTGGGAAGTCCGCTGATGGTGACGGCGGCGAGAGCTGCCGATGCGCCGGGAACGGAGGTGACGACATGCGCAGTTTGCGCGACCGCGGCCACCAATCGCTGGCCCGGATCGCTGACCCCCGGAGTTCCGGCATCGGAAACCAACGCCACGTCACGTCCATCGTTCAGCGCATCGAGAACTCGTGGGATGGATGCCACTTCGGTGTGTTCGTCGAGCCGCATGAGGGTTGCTTCGATACCGAGGTTGCTGAGCATCAAGCCGGTTCGACGGGTGTCCTCACAGCAGACCAGCCCAACCGCGCCAAGAATCTCGGTCGCCCGCGGGGACAGGTCGCCCATGTTCCCGATCGGAGTTCCGACGAGGAAGAGAGTGCTCACGAACTCGACCTGATTTCGAGGCGGTCACCGACTCGAACGCCCCAACGACCGAAAGCTCCGGCTGTTGCCTCGACGACGGTTCGGGCCCGCCACACCGGCGCGCCGATTCGATGGCGGGGCATGTGCACGGTCTTGACCACCACGCCGTCACCGTCGAGGTACGCGACGTCGATGGCGAACTTCATGCCGACGGTGTGTACCCACCGGCAGGGTGAGATCACGAATGCGCCTTCGATACCGACTCGACCGAGCAGTCCTTTGCGGCGCGTGGCACGGTCAGTGGCCAGCTCGGCACTCGCCAGAACCCGTCCCTCGCTGACCAACCAGACAATTGTCGTTGTCTCGCTCGCGGTCATACGAGACAGTTCTACACGTTGAAGCGGAACTCCATCACGTCTCCGTCGACAGGGTGGTACTCCTTGCCCTCGACGCGGATCTTGCCGACCTCCTTGGCCTTGACCCACGAGCCGAGATCGAGAAGTTCGTCCCAGTGGATGACCTCGGCCTTGATGAACCCACGTTGGAAGTCGGTGTGAATGCGTCCCGCGCATTCGGGAGCACTGGAGTCGGCTCGGAACGTCCAGGCTCGGGATTCCTTCTCCCCGGTCGTGAAGAAGGTTCGGAGACCGAGGAGGTGATAGGCGCTGCGGACCATGCGAAAGAGAGCTCCTTCGCCGAGTCCGAATCCCTCGAGCATTTCGGCGCGTTCGGTCGGATCCTCGATCGTGGCTGCTTCGGCTTCGAGTTGAACGCACATGCCGATGATTTCGACGTTGTCGCCGGCATCGTTGAACTCGGCGGCGATTCGAGCCTCCACCGCCGGGATGGCGTCGAGTTCGTTCTCGCCGACGTTGGCGACCACCAGGACTCGTCGATTGGTGAGAAGGAAATGCGGAGCGAGAATTTCGCGCTGGTCGGCCGTGAGGCCGGCGCGGTAAAGGGGGCGACCTTCCGACAACGCAGCCTGGGCGCGCTCGAGAGCCTCAACTTCGGGCAGGAGATTGCGGTCGAGCTTCGACTGACGCTGAGCCTGCGCCAGACGCTTCTCGACGGTCTCGAGATCGGCGAGGGCCAGTTCGATCTCGACCACGCGGAGATGTTCGAGCGGGTCGGACGGTCCGGGAACGTCGTCGTCGACGAAGGCACGCAGCACGAGCACGATGGCGTCGACCTCGCGAATGTTGGCCAGGAACTTGTTGCCGAGGCCCTCGCCTTTGCTCGCTCCTTCGACGAGTCCACCGATGTCGACCACCTGGACCGACGCGTGGACGACGTTCTTGCTCTTCGACATCTCGGCCAGTCGATCGAGGCGATCATCGGGGACCTTGGCCACACCGATGTTGGGATCCTTGGTGGCGAAGGCGTAGGGGGCAGCGAGGGCGCCGCCGCCGGTGAGGGCGTTGTAAAGAGAGCTCTTACCTGCGTTGGGAAGGCCGACCAGACCGAAACGTTCCATGAAGATGTCGAGGCTACCCGTCGCTCTGTGCACGAGGCCGACTCCCACATCGCGCTCGTGATTCTTCTTCCTCTTCTCGTCTCGGTCGTTCCACTCGTTCCCGTTCCGGTCGACACCGGATTCGCCGACACCGGATTCGCCGACACCGGATTCGTCGACAGCGGAATCACCGACTCCGGAGCCTCGTGTGCGTCGTACAGCATCGAAGGCTCACTCGACTCGATGCCTCGTGTCTCGGAGATCGATCCGATGGCGGCCAATCTCGAGGTGTCGGCCACGGCGTATCTGCACGAGGGTGATCTCCCGTTGGCTGGACACCGCGTGATCGCAGTCTTCGAGATGGCCGATGGAGTGCCGCCGCTCTCGCCCGTCGAAGCCGTCACCGATGGCGATGGGCGAGTCTCGATCGTGCTTCCGGTCGGGGCGATCGGAGTGTCGTTCCGGGCCGAGAGCGCCTCCACCGGTGACTGCCCCGATCTGGCCCCCGGGGATACGCCCGTCGTCTTCGTCGACGTTCCGGTCGACTTGCCAACGGATCCGGGGGGCGAGGGCGAGGCCGAGCCGCCGGGTGCACTGCCCACCACGGGCCGAGCCCTCGATCTGGCCCTGATGGCCGTCCTGATGTTGGCGCTCGGAGTCGGAACCGTGACCTTGGGGATTCGACCGAGGAACCTCGGGTGATCGCCCGCTAGCCTGCGAGACCTATGTCGAAGAAGACCAAGAAGCGCAAGGCCCGGCTCCGCCGCTCGAAGGCCAACCACGGCAAGCGTCCCAACATGGGTCGCGGCTGAGGTCGTTGCTCAGCGAACTCGTTCTCGACGTACCCGTTGCGCCTTGGCGTGACCTCGGTTTCGTCACTGCACCGCACTCGGATCACCATCACGCAGTGATCGCCGGAGTGCGGTTCGTTTTTTCTGGGGCCGAGTCCGGAGGGCTCGCCGGCTGGTCGTTCGACGCCGAGTCGGGGGCCATGCACGACGTGGGTGCCGTCGACGGGATTCCGACGGCGATCACCTCGGTCCCGACCGATGTCTTCTCGCACCGCATCGAGGTGGTGTCGATCGATCACGTGGTGGTGATGACTCCCTCTCTCGATCGCACCTGTGGGGCCATCGAGTCGGTTCTCGGACTTCCGCTGAAGCGGATCCGCGAGGTCGGTGGTGGGGTGCGTCAGGGTTTCCACCGGGCCGGACCAGTCATCCTCGAGGTCGTGGAACGTCCCGACATCGCAGACGATGAACCGGCTCGACTGTGGGGTCTGGTGTTCGTGGTCGACGACCTCGATGCACTGGTGAACGAGATCGGGCCCGACAAGATCGGTGCTCCGAAAGAGGCGGTTCAGGCGGGACGACGTATCGCAACCGTGAAGCGGGATGCCGGGCTCGTGGTCCCCCTCGCCTTCATGACGGTATGAACCGTCACGTCAGCGCTCACCAACCTTCTTCCTCTTCGCGCTGGGTCATGTAGGCCTGACCGGCGTCGCACGTGTCGAGATGAACGCACCACCGACAGTTGGATCCGGGACGCCGTTCGGCGGCGGCTTTCTGCAATTTCAGTTCGATAGCGCGCACGAGACCCGACTCGAGGCGTTTGGCGGCTGAACGCAACGTGCCCTCGGTGATGTCTTCGGGATGAATCTCGGCCGAGTCGATGTAGAAGCTGGCGACCTTTCGTGGCGCCTGCCCGATCGTGAGGAGGTCGAGCAGTGCGTAGAGACGAAGGTCGTCACGATGGGCGCCGAAGGCACTTCCGGTCTTCAGGTCGATGATGACCTTGTCGGGAGGGCGTCCGAGAGCGAGGTCGACCTTGCCCGACACCCGAACGCGCCCTTTGGCCAGATTGACGGTGAGCGCACTTTCGACCTGGGGGTACCACTGCTTCTTGATGCTCGGGAAACCTTCGAGAAAACGGGTGAGTAGTGAGGAGCAGTCACCCACGAGTTCGGCTCGGCTGAATTCGTCGAGCGTGACGAGGAAGTCGGCGATCGACTTGTTGGCGTCGTTGGCCAGACGCGAGATGGATTCTTCGACGAGATCCGTGGGGTTGATCGTGCCACGAGTGTGAATGGACACTTCGATGGCCTTGTGAACGATGGTGCCGCGTGAGTTGGCGAGGTTCCATTCGAAGTCACCTTTGCCATCGAGAAAGTACGCCTCGCACGAATGCACGTCGGTGAGAGCTTGTTTGCTGATGAAGAAACGATTCTCGTAACTCTTGCCGTCGGGAAGAAGGTCGTGGAAGGGGACGAGTGCCGCCTCGAGGTCGGCTTTCAGTTCGTCGGCGAGATCGGAGGGGAGTGGGGCGCCCTGCGGGGCTGGATCCTTGCCGATGGTGGCGATGACCCGCTCTTGCGCCGGCGTGTACACGGGGTCGTCGCTCATGTCACGAGACTAGGACGAGGGTGTTGCGCGGGCAGACGATGCCGGCCGGGGCCGTGTCACACCCCCATGGCAAGGTCGTTCTTCCATGAAAGAGCACATCGAACGCCCCGGGGCCAGCACCCTCGACTTCGCGCAGGTGGCGCGGGTGCTCGGCCATGAGGCCCGAGCACGGGGCCTGCATGCTCCGGGCTTTCGCTGCCCGCCGCGCATCGTGGGCGTCGATCGTTCGTTGCGTCGAAGTGGTGAGCACGTCACCGTAGCGGTGCGGGTGAAGGGGCGGCCGCTGGTGGCGGTCGTGGCCGACATGATCGAAGGGGTCGTGGTGGCGAACCGTTTGGTGCCGCCGGTGGCCGATCGACTTCGTCGTGAAATGTGGGACGTGATGTCGTCCTCTCACATCGAATTGTCCTCACCGATTCATGTTTCGGTCTCGCGAGAAAACGCGGCCTGATTACGCTCGAGCGCATGAGCGGCACCACTCCTTTCGTGGCGGTCCTCGGAATCGCTCAGGACGGGGGACGGCCTCAGGCGGGTTGTCGCCGATCGTGCTGTGTCGACCGGCCACGTTTGACTGCCTCGTGCCTCGGGATCGTCGATCCCCTGACGCGCCAGCGATGGATCATCGACGCAACCCCCGACATCACCCTTCAACTCACATTGTTCGATCAACTGACTGATCACGCCGAGTCGTACTCGGTACTCGACGGTGTTCTCCTCACTCACGCGCACATGGGTCATTACGCCGGCCTCGTGCATCTGGGTCGAGAGGCTCTCGCCACGCCTCGCATTCCGGTGTTCGCTCGTCCGTCCATGGCCGACTTCCTGCGTTCGAATTCTCCGTGGCGCGAATTGTCCGAGCACGGTCACGTCGAGGTCGTTCCATTCGACGAGACGGTCGAATTGTCGGCTTCCGTGTCGGTGATGGCTCTGGCGGTTCCACATCGTGACGAGCTCTCCGACACCGTGGGTTTCATCATCTCCGGACCCGACCGGCGCGTCCTGTGGCTTCCCGACATTGATGGTTGGGGCGCATGGGATCGTTCGCTAGTGGATGTCGTGAACTCGGTCGACGTTGCGTACGTGGATGGCACCTTCTTCGACGACGGTGAACTCGAGCGGGATATGTCGAAGATTCCGCATCCACGCGTCCTCGACACGGTGCAGCGCATTTCCACCGAAGCGCCTCATCTCGCTGATCGGGTTCGTTTCATTCACCTGAATCACACGAATCCGGTTCTGCTCGATTCGTCGCCGCAACGGGAGTTGGTCATCTCGGCTGGAATGTCGGTGGCTGACGAAGGCGAGACTTTCGAACTCTGAACGAGTCACCAACCGTTGTCCGTAGCCTGATGCCGAGGCCCGGGTGGCGGAATTGGCAGACGCGGGGGGCTTAAACCCCCCTTCCCCTCACGGGGAGTGTGGGTTCGAGCCCCACCCCGGGCACTCGAGCAGGGCGACGACCGTGATGTCACTGAAATCTGCTCGCGGTGTCACTGAATATCGATCGGGGTACCGTCGTCGGGG